>CAVAPS010000063.1:0-2684 GCA_963590775.1 Desulfovibrio piger | reverse complement strand
ATCTTCAATGAGTCTGTCTTCACTTATCCCCTGCTCAATAAGCCAGTCTTTAGGTACTGGTGATACTGCACGCATTCTCTCTTCATCAGAAATCATAATCTTGGGAACGAATTTCATTCCATTTATCTCATGAACAACGGCTCTGTCATTATTGTATTTATGTGAGACTGCGTCCATAAATATATATGGCTTTGCTACATTATAATTAGAAAGCTTTTCCCTCAAGCCATCAATATTAATGTCGCTGCTCTTTGGAGCAGTCTGCAGAAATCTGTTAATTGTTCCTGCAAGTATCTCTGCTGTCTCTTCCGGAGTATCGATATACTGCAGTCTTTCCATTGCCCTGTCAAGATTAAAAACCGGATATGCAGCCTCTTTCATATCAGGATTAACAAGGACGATTCCTGTATATGTCCCCATTTTCTCAATATTAATTGCATATCTTGTAGCTTCTGGAGTTAAAAACCCTCTTAATCTACCACTCTTTACCAATTCAATTACTTCCTGTTTTGTCATATTCTCTCTTCCTTTCATCTGACTGTGACGGAATCCGTCACATTTTTCTGCATAAAAAAGGACTTAAAACAAAGGTGCGAACCTGCCGCAGCAGATTCACACCTGTTTTAAATCCTCTTTTTATACTTATTGCAATTATAGGGTAACACAACTAATTAGTCTCATCCAGTCTCATTTAGTATCATTTTGCTATGTTCCTTACACTTGTTGCAAGTATAGAGTAGCATATCTAATTAGTCCAATCTAGTCCAGTTTGGTACAACTTGTCTGTCACATTTTGATATTACCATGCCATTCTTTTAAAAGCTGACCAGTCTCATTAAGTGCTTCTTGCGCATCATTATACACTTTGTTTTCACGCTCATTTATTGTTTTATTAGTTAATTTTAAATACTCTTCTGGTGTTACCGCTTTAATCGTAGAATTAACATAATCAGAAACATTTCTAGTTACAATATATTCTGCACCAAACTCCTTTGCGCACTCCATTTGAAGGCAATCTTCAAAGTCGGAAAAATCCTTATTTTCCAATCCATTTATAAGCTTTTCCCGGTCTATTCCCACTACATAAAATATTTTGCATAATTTTATAATCATCTGCCTTCTTTCATCAGATGGATATTCTTTTCTTAGAATATAATATAAATTAGGAATACTATGTGCTGCTATACATGCATCATATTCCTTATTAGCACATAATCTGAATATACTACATGCGTCTTCATAAAATGGCTTCCTTCTTTGCAAAAAATCCAATAAAATATTTGTATCAATTAAAATTCTATTTTGCATATTTTTCTTCCCTATATGATGACAATTCTTTATCGTAATCCGTTATATTTCCTTCATGAGTCATTTGGAGCAATTCTTCCAATGCAACCTCTTTTTCATTCTTCTTGTAATCGTATAGTTCATTCATATCTTTCATTATCCTTAAAACTATACTTATATTTTCTTCCGGTAGTTTTTCTAACTCTCTAATTGCATCCTGTCGTAAAGCTGTCATACAATACACCTCCCAGCATAGTCTTTTATATATTTATTGTATCCCATTAATGGATTTCACACAAGGAATTTGAAATCTTTTTGTATCTTATTTAACCTTTTTCTTATAGTAATTTGCCAGACGCTCCATCATTGCCACATCCAGCTCTGGTCTTGCTATTCTTCTTATTTCTTCGTATGCAAAGCCATCTTCCATACAGTGCATAAGGAAGTCTTTCTGTTCGGCTGAAAAACGCTTATCAGATGCTATCTCTTTTACAAAAGAATCATATACATAAGCTGCATTCTCATCTTTCTTTTTGCTAAATAGCTTTGAAAAAAAGCCTGTATTCTTATGTTTCCGTGAACCGTCCTGATCCAGATTGGCACTTCCGATATTAAGCTTATCTTCCATATCAGATATCTGAGCTTCAAGCATTTCAGGTTATGCGAAAGATGTCTAAATCTTTTTGTCTTATAGATTTGCACCCATCTCATAAAGTGGATCATAGAATCAATATGTATCTTGAGAATCATGAGCTTATAACAGATTATTTATTGACTTCTGTTCTTCGTCTGGTTGACAGGTCAACAGCTCTTAAGAAATCTGATTGTCAGGATACTGCTTTTTGGCAGTCTATAAAGCGTACAAAGATGATTGATGTTAGAAAGAAAAATAAGAACATTGCTCCATTACATAGGGATTATTCAAGAGAGCATAACATTGAACTTATGAAGAATAGTTTTGTTAATAAGGCGGTTACATTAAGTATATATGCACATGGTTTAGATTATGATAAGGACATTCAAGAGACTGTTGCTGATTCTTTATGTCTGCTTAATGATAATGATGTAAAACGAGCTGAAAGATACCGCAGTAAGGTTAAAACCCGTCTGAATAAAAAAGACTGGGAGGGTGATTTTGATGCAGCTTATAAGTGATTATATAAACCTGTTTATCCAGGATAGAAAAGTATATTGTGAAGATGTTACTGTACAATCTTATGTTTTCTATCTCGGTCGTTTTACAAAGTGGCTTGATAATGATGATTTCAAACAGCTTAATAAGCAGACTTTAAGAAGTTATATATTATCTCTTAGGTTTACAATGAAGAATACTTCTATTGCAACTAATTACCGCCCTGTAAAAGCATTTTGTAAATGGCTTTACCAGGAAGATTATC
>CAVAPS010000062.1:0-3340 GCA_963590775.1 Desulfovibrio piger | reverse complement strand
AAATGTATTTCTTTCTGTTCCTTGGTTCTTACGCAAGGGATAAGATAATCTCCTTGCTTTTCATACTTCACATTCATAGTCAGCCCTCCTGATAGATTATTTTGAACTTCTTTTTCTTTGCTCCGATAAACTTCACAAGCACATCATCGACCGCATCAGTATATCTGTCCTGTGCTATAAGCTCGTTTCTCAGGTCATTCAGTGCGTTGATGATTAAGCTGTATTCGTTATCGGTAAGTGCAAGGTGGTATTTGATATTTCTCATCGTGAATCCCTCCTTGACTATATTCTACTCGGCTGGCTTTCAAATTGCGAATGTATGGATTTTCTAAACGCAGAAAAAGGCTCTGACCTTTTACAGTCAAAGCCTTAGTCAGACATTGCAATGCCTTAGTCTTATTAAGTTTTGTCATACTGCCTTATAAAACCTCGGCATAGCAGGTGGTTTATTTTTATTGCCGATACAAAAAGCCAGAGAAAACACAAAAAGTTTTCTCTGGCTTTTTATAAATATAAGCTGTTTTCGAGTCCGCATCCTGTTAGAAGCTATGGCCGCCGCCACTTCCTCCACCACCGCCGGATGATCCGCCTCCACCACCGCCGCCTGACGAACCACCAGAACTTGATTCCCGTGGAGAATATGTCTTTGTCTGATGTGTAAATACAACATTACAGTTATTAAATGCCCTGTACTCAAACAGTCCATCCATAAGGCTCTTCGTTGACGCCTTCTTCTTTGATGAGTACACACGCACAATTATATAATTAACAACAACCGCAATAACAATAGCTAGCAAAGCATTACTTATATACTTCATAGGCTGTGAGATTCTTCTTCCCTGAAGAAGTGCATATTCCTGCTCATACACCTTTAATGCACATGTATAATAATCAGCGTCCGACGCATATGTATACACATTATCAGTAATTGTCTCTGCGTATGACTTATTGATTGTCCTGTTAATAGCACCATTACTGTGTATCCAGATATTTCTGTTATCCATATCAATAACGAATATCGTTCCACTCGCAGAACCGTATTTTTCTCTGTACAAAGACTTAATATAGCTCTCTGTTGAAGTACTGTTATAACTTATAGAATTAAACATGACATTACCATATGTTGTGATAAGCTTCATTCCCTCTAAAAGCATGCTCTTTTCTGATTCCAGCAGAAGATACGCATCATCAACAATCACCGCCTCATATCCGGTCTCCGGATTAACATAACGCATATCGGAATAAGAATAATCAGTATCATAATTATTACTGTCCGCATATACACTGCGCTCGCCAGTCAATACGATACTTACCAGCACTACAAGAAAGGTCAATAAAAATATTATCTTTTTACGCATTATCATTACCTCCCTTGTAATTATCAAACTGTGGCAGTCTTCTTGTTGCAAGCACATTGTAATATTTAATCAGCTCAACCAGTGTGAACATCAATGCAATAAGCACCAATATAACCGCACCATAATAATACAGGTCTGATACAGGATTAATAATCAGAATCAGATTTGAAACAGCTAATGCAACAAGTGCACCTATACTTCCTGGAACAGACCTTCCGCCTGATACTTGTTTAAATGTATTGTTATTAACAATCGTTACAACAACACCTACAACAAAGCATACTGCGCTTACAAAAAAAGAACCGTCTCCAGAAAATATTGCACCAAATATTGAAAATACAAACATAAAATTAGGAATCGCAACAATACATATTGCAAATATAATTACAGCTTTCAACAATGATGAATTCTTATCCTTATTTGCTTTATTGATTCTGTCAGTAATTGCCCTGTTTCTTCCATCAGCCATCTGTTTTGCAAGATTATCATTATCTGCCCTGGCATCAGCACCATATTTGCGGTTAGAAAGCTTTGATTCTTTCCATGAGCCTCTGTCATCAAGCTTCTGGTCGCGTCTCTTAATCTTTCCAAGTTCAAACATATACAATATAATCGTAATCAATGCTATTATCGCTGCAATTGTAAGTGTTACCTTCGGTCTTAATGTAAAGAACATATTAAGCAATATAAATATTGGAACCGCCAGTAGTGCTGAACCTGCAAAATATTTACCAATAGATACGGGTAAATCTGCCGATACTTTTCCTGTCTGTCCATTCACCGTTGCATATGCAACTCTGTCCCTGTTTCTATATGACAGAAACCACACTGGATACAATGTCCTGTCGATAGACTCAATTTTCGCATTACATTTGGAATTAATTGTACTCTCTGATTCATGAAGCGACACCCCGCCAAGCAGAATGTTATGCTTGACATAGTCATATGTCTCCTCACCAGCCATATCCAGTGCATCATTCATATAGATGTCGCATCCGACATCTGCCGTATCTGCATAGAATCCACTTAAGAATGCCGGAGTGAATCCCGCCATATTCTTAACATTGTACGGTGCAATCGCCTCACTTATATTATCATCGAATGAAGATGACGCATCAAACGATATTCCCTTATACTGGCAGTCCATGTCACCATTAATATCAAAGTGGTCAGTATAAATATAATCTCCACGTCTCTTACTCTTCTCTCCATTTAGGACAACAGGACCTTTCTGTGTTACATGATACGCCCAGTATGGCATATAGATTCCTCTGAAGCCATCAATATATTTCTCGTTTTTTAATTCCTTCGGTGCAAACCAGGCGTGTCTCATCATCTTTTTATATTCATTCTTACAATCCTGCTTGGTTTTACTGAATGGAATAATATATCCCGGTCTGAGTTCTTTGGATATTCTGCTCTCCAGAACTGTAGATGCACCACAGAAGCTGCAGAAATTAGCAATCGTATTATCGGTACTCATAATTTCTCCTCCGCACTGCGGGCACTTGAATACAGTAACATCATATTCCGTACTTTCTTCAGCCGAACTTCCTTCGCCAACATTATACGGATTATAATGCGTATTGCAATGCTCACATAGCATCGACTGTGATGGTATATCGAAAATTAACCGTCCGCCACAATTAGGACACTGATACATATATTCTCTCCCCTCATATGTACTCGCTCAACTTAAAGCTATGCTAATTGTATCATCTGTTATTACTCTTTTCAAACCCACATTTAGTGTGAAATCATAATCTTATATGAAATCTAATCTGACATGAAATTTAAAAAAACAGGTCATACGACCTGCCTGAATTCATATAATTATCAATATTATATTGTTCTTTCAAAACTGCATATTAAAATTCTTTCATCCGATTACTACTTTCAGTAGTTATTATCCTAGAATAACTTCCTCTGTTCTATCCAAACCGTCTTAACCTTTTCTTTTGGTTAAGCCCTCGACCTATTAG
>CAVAPS010000061.1:3192-3360 GCA_963590775.1 Desulfovibrio piger | reverse complement strand
CCTCTTGATGGCGGCAAGTACACACTTTATGCCGGAAATGACATTAAGAACTATGCCGGACAGGTTATTGTGACAAAGGGCACAGCTCTTGAGACAGTAACTACAGGCGAGGACGGAAGTGCAAGATACAGCGTGGATCTGCCAATCTCTAACGGATATTATGTCTCA
>CAVAPS010000061.1:0-3182 GCA_963590775.1 Desulfovibrio piger | reverse complement strand
ACCTGAAACACAGGCAAAGACATCATTCAGCCACACATTTTCTAATGACAGAACTACAGCAAAGATTCATATCTACAAGGTAGACAAGGAATCAGGCAAGGCAGCAGCCCAGGGAGATGCAAGCCTTGAAGGTGCAGTTTATGGTCTTTATGCGAGAAACGATATCGTGCATCCGGACGGAGCAACAGGAGTCGTATTCAAAGCAGGTGACCTTGTAGCAACGCTTACAACAGATAAGAATGGCGAAGCAGAGGTCAATAACCTTTACCTTGGAAACTATTATGTAAAGGAAATCACTCCATCAGAGGGGTATCTCTTAGACGAAGAGGAGCACGATGTAGTATGCGACTATGAGGGAGACCTTGTAGCAGAGGTATCAAGAAGCACAACCTCAGCAGAGCAGGTCATCAAGCAGCCATTCCAGCTTATCAAGGTATCTGACAATGGTGATGATACTGAAGCTGGACTTCTTGCAGGAGCAGAGTTTACAGCATACTTAAAATCTTCTTTATCCGTAAAGGCAGATGGAAGTTATGACTTTGACAAGGCTGCTCCAGTAGTAATCGGAGAAAACGGAGCAACAACAATCACATCAGATGACAAGGGACATGCAGTTTCCATTGCAATTCCTTATGGAACTTATGTGGTAGTTGAGTCAAAGACTCCGCATAACATGAAGACGATCAAGCCATTTGAGGTAAAAATCAGCGAGAACCATCCAGACAAGCCTCAGACATGGAGAGTATTCCTTGACAGGGAGTTTACTGCAAAGCTTCGTGTAATCAAGAAGGATTCCGATACAAAGCAGACAGTACTTGTACCAAATGCAGAGTTTAAGATCTTCAATATTGATAAGAACGAATATGTGAAGCAGTACACAACTTATCCGTCAAAGGTAGAGCATACTTCATTCTTTACTGACGATGATGGAGATTTAATCTTACCGGAAGCACTTAAAATCGGTAACTACCGCATTGAGGAAGTATCTGCACCATTTGGATATGTTGTAAATGATAAGTATGTCAACATCTCTGTTGATACTGACACAGCATTTGAGACAGATGGTGATACAAATGATGCAATCATTACTGTGGAATATTCCGATGCCCCTGCAGTTGGAGAGCTGACTGTAGAAAAGAGGGGAGAGGTACTTAACGGATTCAAGGGAGGACTTCTTGCAAGCTCATATGAGAAAGAGTTTGTTTATAAGGAAGGCTCACTTGCCGGAGCAAAATTCAAAGTTTATGCTGCCGAGGATATTTACACAGCAGACAACCAGAAGGATGCAGACGGAAACCGCATTAAGTATTACAGCAAGGGCGACCTTGTGACAACTCTTACAACTGGTAAGGATGGAAAGGCAACAGCTAAGAATCTTCCTCTTGGACAGTACAGAGTTGTGGAAGTGGAAGCGCCATACGGATATGTATTAAATCCGAATGAGCAGAAAGTAACATTCACATATGTGGATGATAAGACACCTGTTATCAAGGAAAGTCTTACTTTCTCAGATGACAGACAGAAACTTGATATGTCGGTAACAAAGCTTGATGCAGAAGATAACACACCGATTGCAGGTGCAGTATTTGGTCTTTATGCAGATGAGGATATCAAGAATGTTGATGGCAAGGTTATTATCGAGAAAGGTACACTTCTTGAGAAAGCAACTTCTGATGAGAATGGAAAGATTGCTTTTGTAAAGGATTATCCATTTGCTAAGTATGTTGCAAAAGAGCTTGTAAAGCCTGCCGGATATGTGACAAATGAGGAAGTAGTAAGCTTTGATACAAAATATCAGGGACAGGATGTTAAGACTGCTGTATACAACAGCGAGTATAAGAACACGCCTACAACCTTTGAGTTTACAAAGACAGATATCACAAGCGGTGCAGAGCTTACAGGTGCAACACTTACTGTACTTGATAAGGATGGAAATGTGGTAGAAACATGGACATCTGATGCTAAGGAAGCACATGTGATCAAGAGACTTGTAGTTGGAGAAACTTACACTCTTCGTGAAGAATTTGCTCCTTACGGATACCTTAAAGCAACAGATATCCAGTTTACAGTAGAGGACACAGGCAAAGTGCAGCATGTAGAGATGAAGGATGAAGTTCCTACAGGTTCCATTGTTATCAATAAGGACGGCGAATTTGTAACTGATACCACTCTTATGAAGGGTTACTGGTACGACTTTATCTTCAATTTCTTCAAGGACAGCCTTGCAGGAGTAACTTTTGATGTATATGCAAAAGAGGATATCGTAAGTGCTGACGGACTTGACACTGTATATCATAAGGCAGGAGACAAGGTGGCAACCATCGTGACAAATGATAAGGGTATCGCAAGAATTGATGACCTTCCACTTGGCAGATATTATCTTGTTGAGACAAAGACCATTGATGGATTTGTATTAGATGATACACCGATTGAGGCAGACCTTTCCTATATTGACCAGAACACAAAGGTTGTATTTGCAGGAATGGATGTGACAAATGAGCGTCAGAAAGTGCAGATCACTGTAACCAAGACTGATTCAGAGACTAAGGAAGCACTTGAAGGAGCAGTATTCGGTTTATTTGCGAAAGAAGACATTGTGAATAAAGATGGAAAGGTAATCGTAAAAGCTGATACACAGATTGAGAGAACAGTAACAGGCAAGGACGGAAAGGCAGCATTTACCTCTGACCTTCCACTTGGACAGTATTATGTCAAAGAGATTGAGGCACCAAAGGGATATGTAAAGTCTGATAAGATTTTTGATGTGGATGCTTCATATCAGGGAGATAAGGTAAAGGTTATCGAGTTTGAGGCAGCATTTGAAAATGCACCGATCAAGGTAGAAATTTCAAAGACTGATATCACAGGCGAGAAAGAATTACCTGGAGCAAAGCTTTCAGTTATTGATGCTGATGGAAAGCTTGTTGAGAGCTGGACATCAGAAGCAGGAAAGACTTATATGATTGAGAGACTTCCTGTTGGAAAGTACACACTCAGAGAGGAATCTGCACCATATGGATATAAGGTGGCAAGTGATGTAACCTTTGAAGTAAAGGAGACAGCAGAAATCCAGAAAGTATCCATGAAGGATGAGCAGGCAGTCGGTAAGATTGTCATTGAGAAAACTGTAAACTGTACCCCTTGTCAAGGACATTTTGAATTAGTGTAGTGCCTTATTTTCG
>CAVAPS010000060.1:0-3634 GCA_963590775.1 Desulfovibrio piger | reverse complement strand
AATTACAGGTGTGTGCTCATCTGCACGTTTGAATAACCTTAAATAATTTCTACTTTGTAGATGGTAAATAAAGAGTTGTTGCACAAAATGTTTGAATAACCTTAAATAATTTCTACTTTGTAGATAATATCCCTTTTTTGACTATCAAGTCGTTTGAATAACCTTAAATAATTTCTACTTTGTAGATTGTAGTCGCTTGTAGGTTGAATAGGGAGTTTGAATAACCTTAAATAATTTCTACTTTGTAGATAGCAATTCAGAATTCGGAGAAATCCGAAGTTTGAATAACCTTAAATAATTTCTACTTTGTAGATGATTGTTCTTTAAATGCTTGCTTTAATGTTTGAATAACCTTAAATAATTTCTACTTTGTAGATGAAAGTCCTGTATCCTTGTCATAATCTGTTTGAATAACCTTAAATAATTTCTACTTTGTAGATTTGGAATGGATACGGAGCTGGAAAGAGTTTGAATAACCTTAAATAAACCCATCTATTATATCATTCAAAACACATTATAATTTGCCATAAAAAAGGAGGTACCAATGACTACCAATCCAGAAAAAAGACAACCATCACCAATAACAGAAGAAGCCCGCACATTAGTAAGAAAATTCAAGCTGGAAATGCTGAAGAATGGCAGTTCGACAGTAATCTGTCCGGAATGTGGCAAGAGACCACAGATTATGAGTACTCCTCAAGGTGAAAGAACAACAATAGCGTGTGAATGTGGTTACATATATGATTCGGAGTTTAATCTGTAGAATATAATAAAAACTTAATAAAGCACAATTAGCCAAATGCCCCTCTCTATGTTATTATACTAGCATGTATAATTTCGTAGAGAGGGATTTTTACGTTTACTTAAGGAAGGAGGAACTATGTCACATAAGAATCCAGTTACAATCGGCATGCTGGCACATGTTGATGCGGGGAAAACTACGCTGTCAGAGGCGATACTATATAGTGCGGGAAGCATAAGAAAGCTAGGAAGAGTTGATAATCAGGACACATTTCTTGATACAGGGGATATGGAGAGAGCAAGAGGAATTACCATATTCTCAAAGCAGGCGACCTATAATTACAATAGAAGTTCTTATACGCTACTTGATACACCGGGGCATGTTGATTTCTCGGCTGAGACAGAGAGAACGCTGTGGGTGCTTGATGCGGCGGTTCTTGTAATAAGCGGAATGGATGGAGTGCAGGGGCATACAGAGACACTGTGGAGCCTGCTAAAAAGACTTGGAATTCCAGTATTTATATTTGTCAATAAGATGGACCAGCAGGGAACTGACAGGGCAAGAATTATGGAACAGCTAAAGAACAGGCTGTCAGAGTCATGCGTGAACTTTAATAGTATAGATTATGAAGAAGTGGCAATGTGTCATGAAGAGGCACTTGAGCAGTTCCTTGAATCTGCAAATGTAGATGATGCCCTTATGAGCCGCATGATTATGGAAAGAAAAATGTTTCCTGTATATTTTGGTTCAGCACTTAGAATGAACGGTGTTGAAGAGCTTATAAGTGGAATTGATACATATGTAAGCTGTCCTGATTATGGCGAGGAGTTCTCGGCAAAGGTATATAAGATTACAAGAGATGACAGGGGAGAACGACTGACACATCTTAAGGTGTGCGGTGGTTCTTTAAAATCAAAAATGCTTATAGGCAATGAAAAGGTAAACCAGATAAGAGTCTATGCAGGAGATAAGTTTACAAGCATTAATGAGGCAGCTGCCGGAACGGTGTGTGCTGTGACAGGACTTTCAGAAACTAAGGCAGGACAGTTTATTGGAGCAGGAGGCGAGGATAATATACCTGTGCTTGAGCCTGTACTTAATTATAAGCTTAATCTTCCGGCAGGGGCAGATCCGGTGTCACTTCTTTCAAAACTTCGTACACTTGAGGAGGAAGAACCTGAGCTTCATGTTGAGTGGGACGAGAACTTCAAAGAAATACATGTAAGCGTAATGGGACCAGTGCTTATCGAGGTACTTACTAATATTATCAAGACAAGATTTGGTGTAGATGTAACATTTGGTGAAGGAAGCATTGTATATAAAGAGACAATTAAGAATAAGGCGTACGGTATCGGACATTTTGAGCCGTTAAGACATTATGCAGAGGTGCATCTGCTGCTTGAACCTGGTGAGCTAGGAAGCGGTATGAGATACGAATGTTATTGTAGTGAGGATATTCTTGATAAGAACTGGCAGAGACTTGTGTATACACATTTGTGTGAGAAAATGCATAGAGGAGTGCTTACAGGTTCTGAACTCACGGACATGAAGATTACGCTTGTTGCGGGAAGAGCGAATCCGAAGCATACGGAAGGCGGAGACTTCAGGCAGGCAACCTACAGGGCGGTAAGACAGGGACTTATGCAGGCAGAATCAGTATTGTTAGAGCCATTTTATGCATTTTCACTTGAAGTAAAGAGAGACTATGTCGGAAGGGTAATGACGGACTTTGAGAGAATGGGAGCGGCATTTAACATGCAGGAGGCTGATGGTGACAATGTTGTTATCACAGGTGAAGGTCCGGTTTCAGTCATTGGCAATTATCAGGCAGAGGTTAATGCCTATACCAAAGGGACAGGCAGACTTGTACTTAAGATGGCAGGTTACAGACCTTGTCATAATACAGAAGAGGTTATTGAAAAATTCGGCTATGAGCCTGATCGTGATACAAGAAATCCGGTAGATTCAGTATTCTGTGCAGGTGGTTCGGGATATGTTGTGCCGTGGAATGAAGTAAGAGAGCATGCACATGTCGAGATAGCCGTGACGGATTCTGGTATTGCCGGAGGACCGTCTGGCAGAGAGGTCAAACTGACTGCAAAGCAAGCTTCAAGAACAGTGTCTGACGAGTGGATTGGAACAGACGAGGTAGACAGAATATTAAATGAAACATATTTTTCTAACAGCAGGGGTGATAACGAGAGAAGAAAGTTATCAAAGAGAAAAGCTGACTCTGCAGAGGGAAGATATATTACAGGTGGTAATGCAAATGTCAGGAATCCACCGAAAGCACCTAAGTACAATCCGGCTAAGAAGAGCTTCCTTCTTGTTGACGGATATAATATAATTCATGCATTTAAGGAGCTTTCAGAGCTTGCACAGGTTAATCTTGACAGTGCGAGAGGCAGGCTGCTTGATATACTGTGTAATTATCAGGCGATGAAGAGCTGTGAACTGATTGCGGTATTTGACGCATACCGGGTTCCGGGACATGATGAGGAATTTATAGATTTCCACAATATTCATGTCGTGTTTACGAAGACAGCGGAAACTGCTGACCATTATATAGAAAAATTTGCACATGAGAATGGAAAGAAATATAATGTGACGGTGGCAACCTCGGACGGGGTTGAGCAGGTTATTATAAGAGGACAGGGGTGTCTGCTTATATCTGCCAGAGAGTTCGAGAAAGAGATAGCTGCGATGGAGGAACACCTCCGCGAAAACTACCTTAATAAGACATATTAATATTACTTAGGTAATTGCGAAACTCGCGATGCTCGTTCGCAATCTTGATTAAAAACACGGCAGAATTCGTGCTTTGCACGAATTCTAGGATGAAATGCAAATGTGTTTCAAATTAGGCGTACTTTAATAAAGCATTATGGATAT
>CAVAPS010000059.1:1747-4549 GCA_963590775.1 Desulfovibrio piger | reverse complement strand
GGGTAAATATCTTTCTTTTCTTCACCATTGAATTCTGAATTGGTAAGAACAATATTATCAAGGCTTTCATCCTTGACAAAATGCTTTGGGTATATATGGTCAATGTTATATACGTTATCTCCTGTTGTCTTTACAATATTGAAATTAATATCTTCCCATGTGTACATATCCTTACCCATTTGCAGGAAGTAAAGATAAACCTTCTTGCTCTTTAAAGAGCCATCTCTATCGCATTCATTTATGCGATTAATCATTGTTTGTTTCCATTCCTTGGATACATCCTTAAGCCTTTTGTATAAATCAATAAGCCTACTCTTTCTGTTATCCTTTTTATCTTTTGGACGCATTTTCTTTGTATCAAGGAAGATTGATTCAGGGGCATACCCTTTTATCTTTATAATTTCCCTTACAATCTTCACGGCAGCCCATATTGATCTCTTCTGAGCAGCAGTTGCATAAAGTTCATTAAGGTCATCATATTCAAATGTAAATATGCTTTTAACCTCTTTCTTTGACTTCTCTTTAATGACAGACATAAAATCATATCTTTCATCATTGATAAGCTCGGAAAGGTTGATGTTTTCGCTCCACATCAAATCAATGACACTGATTTTTTCTTCTGTCTCTTTATTAGTTCCTTTCATATTAAGGAACTGTGCAGATAATCTTCCCCAGTCATCAGACTTAAAATTAAGAACTTTCTTCATCTGTTCTGCATTAAGTTTTCCTGGGTACTTATTCTCAATCTGCTCTTTTACATATGTTTTTGATGTTCCATATATTGTGCTCCAGAGAATAATATCCTCTGTCATTATTTCTGTATCTTTATCAAGTGTACCAAAGACTTCTGTAAAGAATTTATGACTTGACATAGTATTATTAAGTTTCTCATCTACTCCTGTAATAAAGGAGTCCATATCTGCAAGTCCCTTTTTAACGAGGAATGAATGTATCTGTTTCTTTGTAAGCTTTTTTCCAGCCATAAGCTTTCCATTTATAATCTCCTGCTTTACCTCAACGGGAAGCTTCTCACCGTCTATACGGATATTATTCACTTCATTTAAAACTGCATACTTCTCATATAAAAGAGAAGCCTTTGGAAGTACACGCTCTCCTGACAGGTATGTACACTTTCCGACCATGTTTTCTATGAAATTCTTAACACTTTCCTTTATATTAACCTTTGCTTCAAGATTCCATGGCATTACTGTACCAGCTTCTTTTCTTACAGCCCATCCCCTGCTGTTATATTCAGATGTCGGGCCTACAAAATATGGCATGGTAAATGTAAATACACTTAAGATCCTTTCTGAAACAGTCAGCCCTGATTCATCCTTTTCATTAAGGAAATCATAATACTGTGCTGCATTATCAAGAATAGCTTTTAATTCTGTCGCATATAACTGGTTAGGTATAAGTCTGTTGTCTGTAATACGCTGCTTAGGCAGAAATGTTCCCTTACTGATTTCATCAAAGATATATTCAGCATCACTATCATTTTCATCTGCTTTAGAAAGCAGCTTCTTTATAGATGAATATAAATCATCCTGTGTCCTGCCTTTATCCGAACCTCTTCTTGTACGCTTTCCATCAGAATTGTTTGATTTTACATAAGCAGCATATGTACCAGGTTCTTCCAACCTAAAGAATTTGTTAAATTCTTTAGATGTTACATTGTTTCTTAATACAGATTTAAGCAACTTCAGGTCATTCATATGCTTTTCATAAGATGCTATTTTAGCATCTGAAATAAACTTATGTCCCTGAATAATATTCTGTATTATTACTGCATCATACAATTCCTTTACTGCTGCTACCAGCTCAGTATTATTCTCACCCATAAGCTTCTCATTGTTATCAAGATCGTCCATATAGTTATTATCAGAAAAAGAGATACTTGTTCTTTTCTCTGATTCTTCTAGCGAGTCTGCCAGCTCCGGAAACATGTCTACGAGTTTAACCTTAAGCCCGCACATAAGTTTAATTAATGCGGTCTCCTGCTTTGTTAATGCGCCAATAAGCTGCGCTGCAAGACTTGCTTTTGTTTTATTATTTATTACAGGATTAAGCAGAATTTCCATAAGTTTATCTGTATCAGCTTTTTCGTCAAAATGGATATCCGACTGGCTGGCAAGCTGACAGATATTCAGGTATATATCTTTAACAGAATTGCTGGTATCTTCAAGATTCTTTGTATAGAAATTTCCTCTGTGTTTCATAATATTGGAAATGGCAAGGTATACAAGCCTTATATCTGCTTTTTTCTTATTGTTTGCAAGAAATGATCTTAGATGATATATTGTAGGGAACTGATTATAGTAATCTGCGTCCTTATAATTATCATCATTAAAAAGAATATTCCGACTGCCATTAAGAACTTTTTCTTTGTCTTCAGGATAAAAAGTACTGTTATCCAGTCGAATGAAAAAATTCTTATCGACTTTCATAATTTCATCATAGAAATATGTCCTTAAAAGTCCAATTCTATTCTTTTCCTTTTTGATATTCTTTTTTGAAGATCTGAATGCCGTTCTATCTGTAGATGTCTCTGCTTCTTTGAATTTATATATACCCCACATATCCTGACCTTTGAATCGTTCAAGATTATAGGATTCGTTTGTAACAGCATAAGCTGCATATTCTGGACCTACTGTTAGACCTATATAATACGGCTTATTAACCATGAAATATCCTCCTTGTATTGATTACTTTTTACGCTGAGACAGCGCGAGATTTTTCGCTTAATCTCTTGCAAATATGGTTACTTATATTTTTATGTATTAATTCTATTTTATATATGAC
>CAVAPS010000059.1:0-1702 GCA_963590775.1 Desulfovibrio piger | reverse complement strand
ATTTAAAGATATTTGACAAATCAAATGTGATGACGTATAATAACAATATATTAAATTACATGCGAGTTCAAATAAGGGTATTACCCGAAATTGCATTTGCTTCTGCGTGGTGCAGAGATTAAGGCTTCCGAAAGGAAGTCTTTTTTTTGTGGTTTTCATAATTAAAATAGCAGAACCTAGATTTTTCTAAGTTCTGCTAAATCAATAATTAATTAATCAGCCATATAATAAATCAACTTTTCAGTAGGATTAATATTTATTGTTACTCCATTACTTTCCAATGCATTTCTAAGTTCTGAATTGGTTGTATATACTACGCCCTTATATTCAATTGAAGAAAGATTATTACAATAAAGGATATTTGAAAACACTTCCATATTATCAGGAAGTTTAATATATGTTAATTTATCACAACCAGAAAAAGCAACATTTGGATTTGTTATATTATCAGGATATAAGAAAGACTGTATAGCCGTGCCATCAAAAGCGTTAGATTTTATGCTTGTTATACTATTTGGTATATTTATAGTTTCAAGGTTTGTACATTGATTAAATGCATAATCTCCTATTTCAACGGTACCTTCTCCAAGTGTTACAGATTTTAAATTTCTGCAGTAATCAAAGCATCCATAAGGAACATTTGTTGCTCCTTCAAAAACAACATTTTCTAAGGCTGATGCATAAAAAGTCTGGCTATCCATTGTCTTTACACTTGCAGGAATAGTTATAGTCTTTAATCCAGCATGTGAAAAAGCCTGACTTCCAATATATTCAAGATTATTCGATAATTTTACAGATGCAAGTTTTGAATATGAATCACTAGTTAAGCTAAAAGCAGTATCTCCAATCTTTTTTACACTATCAGCCATTGTTACAGATTTAAGACTACTAAATATCCGAGAATTATTAAATGCATTAAATCCAATTTCTTCTATTCCATCTTCTATAGTTACAGAGGTTATATCATGATAAATATTATCATAAAAAGGTCCATTGCCTATTTTAGTTATTTTATGCCATTTTCCATCATATTCTGACCATCTGTTATCTTCAGCAAGTTTAACTTCACCTGGAATTGTGATGTCTCCAGAAGTTTTAATCTCAGGATTAATCATTAATTGAACATAATAAGAAATGTAAGTACCAAATGTTATATCTTCTCCATATTCCTTCTCTTCCGGGAATTCCCCATTGTTGTTCGTCATAGAGTCTACAATTCCACTCCACTTTGTCAAAGTTCCTAATACTCCTGATTTAATCATTGGAGCTACAGCCTTAATCATGGCTATGAGTATGAGTATTACCAGCGCTGTCACTACTGCTGGTCCCCATTCTTTTAAAAAATCATGCATATTTTTCCTCCTAATTATAAAAAAAATAAGTATTCCGTATTTCCATGCATGTACACACCCATTCATGCATTTGTACGTCCGACTGACTATCAATTTCATCAGTCTGTTATATATATGACAGCAAAAAAAATAGAGAGTATACTTTTGTGTAAAAGAAATGCAGGAGCCACATTCCTGTAACTCCTGCAAAATAAGCAATTATTTATTTTTCAATTTTTCTCTTTCTGATTGTATAACATACTGACATTATTGTAAGTGCTGCAAGCATAATGTTCATATATTTATATACATGTAATGAATCACCAGTTTTTGGTGTTTTTATAATTTCAACAGTCTGATCAGTATTATTG
>CAVAPS010000058.1:0-5230 GCA_963590775.1 Desulfovibrio piger | reverse complement strand
ATTGGAGACAAAACTATAGATGGAGTCATGATGGAGGGAGCTGCTCCTGATATGAGGGATCCGTCACGTATAACACTCAAGGATCCTTTTTTATTGAAAGAAATACATGAACAGATGGACTCTCCTGAAATTTTAAGTTCCTTCGCCAATCTTCAAATTTTGGATTTCCTATGTGGCAATACCGATCGTCATATGGGTAATTTCTTCTGGAAACAGGATTTGTCAGATCCAAAGAATCCTAAATTACTCGGAATCCAGGGTATTGATAATGATACATCATTTGGTGCAATCACAGATGGTGGTAAGATGAAGCTGGCGTATCATGACAACCTGAAAATCATTACACCAGAGATGGCAGATGCAGTAGAGAAGCTTTCCAAATATAATCTTTATATGATTCTTAAACCATATCCGCTAAGGAGAGAGCAGGAGGAGGCTGCCGAAACCCGATTGGAACTTCTTCAGAAATTGATTAAAAATGGAAGAAAAAACACTAATATGCAATTCGATAATGAAGGCAGGCTTATCAATGATGATATGTCAATTCATATTGTAAAACCTGAAGAATGGAAAGAGCTGAATGCTAACAAATTGATACCCACAGGTAAGGAAAGGCGTACACTCAAAGATAAAACCACTATCGATAATATTAATATTTTCAGTTTACTTGACATTTACAATAAGACATTTACAAACCCGTATTATAAACTCGAGTTCTTTGGAGGTAACAAAGCCGATAAACCAATAATATATAATAAACAAAAACCCAAGAAAGCGGTCATTATTCCTAAATCCGCAGCTCCAATTCCTGATTATGAAGCTCTTTTGACTTATCATAAAGAAGAATCTAAAAGACTTAGTGAAATCAGACACACTTTGTTCATTAATGGAGGAAATGCTCTTAATAAACGAAGTGAAGAATTCAAAGAAATGTATCAGGCACTTGATAAATATATCAACAGATATTCAGAGCTTAAGCTGATATTAAGGGAAGATATCAAGGACAATGCTGATGAAGCTAAGGATTATAAATCTAAAAGCAAAAGCTTTATGAAAGAGATGAAACTTGCACAGTGCTATAAGGACATGTCCGCTGACAGGGAAATACTTAACTCGAAGATCATCAATTATCTTAACAGACCGCGTCATGTCCGGGGTAATACACAGAATCGTATAGATTCTGCCAGAGATTTAAAAGACTTCCTTAGTAGCGAAAAAGAAAGTCAGAAGATATATGACAACTATACAAAAGAGAAATCAGAGTATATTGAAAAGAATAGTTATACTCCTGGTGAAGATCTCAAAAAGACTAATAATGCTCTTAATCAGATTTTGGCTTCTATGAAGTTCACTCTCTTGGACAATATTAATATAGCTCCACCAGGGCATATAGTCCATGAAAAAGGTGTTAAGGTTGCTGTTTCTCTAGAGCGCCTCTGGAACTACAGTATGAATTCAGTTAATAATTCTTTTATATCTGTTAAGACACCTAAAATAAAGGAAGGTATGTCAGATGAACAGCATGCCAGAGAATTATCCTCTCTAATTAAGGTGCAAAATGATATAGTATCGCCTAATTTAGCAGATAAGAAAATTGATGAGCCTGTTATGAAGCAAATTATTGAAGACCTAAAAAATATTCTTGCATACGAAGAAGCATTAGACAAAACAAATGCAATTAGAAAAATTGTAGATAATAAAAATAGCAACGCTCAGGAATATATGGAAAAACTTTTTAAAAGGTATAAAGATAACCCAAAAGCTATGAAAGAGCTAAATCAACGAAATAAACCAGAAGCTAAAGAAGATCCAGAGGCTTTCACCAAAAGTCTTAAAGCTCTGATAGATGCTAATGACAATGGAGTAACAATCACCCCGGCTCAAGTGCGCAATGTACTTCACAACCTATATTCCAGAGAATTAGAAATTGCTCAAACAGGAAAGATAACAGCAAAGGAATTGGCAGAAAAAAAGAATAAGCCTAACAAAGATCCCAATATTAAGAAAAATGATAATATAAGAAAGAATGGAAAATAGTCCATAAAAGTCATAGGTCAACGCAGCAATTGCGTTGACCTATTTTTATCAAACAAGATGACATAATCATTTACAGATGTTATCTGTCCGCATTTTTCAACTTATGATTAACAATCATCGCAGCTACACCAAGTAACACGATGAAAAGAGAGATAAACTGTGATGTAGAGAATATTCCGACCTCACCTCTGTAATCATTTCTCAAGAACTCAATTGCAAATCTTCCAAGTCCGTAAGTTATGCAATATAAGAATCCAATATTACCTGCTGCCATATGCTTTCCGGTAGTTTCCTTCCCGTCAGCCTTTCGCTTCATAACAGCAGTATAAGAAAATTTAGCAGCTATTATCATAAGAAACGCCATATTAAAGAAATCTGCGCCTGATGATATAAGCTGTGTAGGAATAAGCTTAACACCCGATGGAGCAAGTGAGTCAGCCGGGAAAACAACTCCCCATGCTGCATCTGTCTGTCTTCCGTAGCAGCAGCCTGCAAGGAAACAGCCGATTCGCCCAAATCCCTGTGCCAGTGCTATCTCCGGCATTACCAGATCAAAATACTCAAGGAATGACAGCTTCTTTACCTTTACATATATAAGATTGCACAGAACACCTGCAATAAGTCCACCATAAACAACGAAACCGGACGAGCCCAGCACATCCATAGGATTCTTAATAAAGTCCTTAAAGCTTACTATTATGTACAACAGCTTTGCTCCAAGAAATCCTGAAACACCTGCAATTATTGCGATATCAATAAGAGCCTCCTCCTTCAGTCCCATCTTCTTAGCCCTGTACCCGCCGACAAGCAGCGCCAATACAAAACCTATGCCAATCATCAGTCCATAACCATGAACCACAAACTTTCCTATATGAAATAAATCAGTCTTCATAACAATCCTCCATTCCTGCCTGAATTTCAAGGCATCTCAGGTTTGTGTGCAAGCACACATTCTGCATTCAAGCAGAATAGTAATTATATACGACGAAGTAACCACATGAGCAAAACTGATTCTTCGAATAGATTTTTCACACTAATCCCAGCTTCTCCCGTGCCATCGCAAGCCGTCTGCCGAACTCTTTATAAAATGCCTTATCATCAGTGCATCCGGCATATGCCGTCATGTAGAACAATCTTAAGTTAAATGTATTAAGAATCCTCACATTATCCTCTGACAGCCCCGGCAGTGCCGCCTGCAGCCGCTTCACATACTCATGCCACTTTACAATATAAGCGTCATACTCCGCAAGCCCCTCAATTCCAAGCCATTTCTTAAGCTTAATCTTCGAGAGATTATCCTTGTTGCACTCACCCTTCTGCACAATATATTTAAAATGTGTCTCATCCTCCCAGTATCTTCCAAGCGGGAACATTCTGCATATTCCCGGTCGTATCGTATGTATATTACACAGATTATCTTCACGAAGAAATGCACATCTTCCGTCGGATTTCTGCATTTTTAAGTTAGGCATAATAAGCCCGTCCACCACATTTAATTCAAGCTCAGCCGTCGTAAGCTGTTCAAATGTTTTCCCTAATCCGGTTGTCAGCCTATAGCAGTCATACGGGTCAAGCACAATCGTACTGCCCATATTCTGGCAGCATACCGTCTGACAGCCCTTACACGAGTTGGTATCAACACGCACAAGGTCATTCTCCGTGTATAGCCTGCCATCTGATATATCTTCTAATGAAACATTCCTTAACATTCATCTACACCCTTCCTGAGTAAAGATATGTGTCTGTTCTGAGCCAGACAAAATGTAAAGCATTCTGGAGGCTGATGTTGAGCAGATACAAAGATTCTAAACAATTATAATACAGATGACTTAATTTAGGAAACTATTTTTAATTTTACTCCAAATTTTTTCTGATGTGTGCTAGAATATGTTCTTGTACATCGTTTCATATATAACTGGTCTGACCATGATACAGATCAGGCTTGTTATTTTATAAATTATGTGCTCTGAACAATTACACTTTAAGAAAACTGACAATGAGAAAGGATTAAGAAAATGAAAAATAAGATTGTTACATTTGGTGAAATTATGCTTCGTCTGTCTCCTGAGAACAACTCAAGATTTACACAGTGCAATGCATTTGAGGCTGTTTATGGAGGTGGCGAGGCGAATACAGCTGTGTCCCTTGCTAACTTTGATGTTGATGCTAATTATGTAACAAAGCTTCCAAAACATATAATCGGACAGGCTGCAATCAACTCACTTCGTCAGTATGGTGTAGGCATTGACCATATCGTGCGCGGTGGCGACCAGATTGGTATCTACTTCCTTGAGAAGAAGACAAGTCAGCGTCCAACTAATGTTATCTATAACAGAGCAGGTTCTGCATTTGCACTTGCTACTGCTGATGACTTTGACTGGGACGAGATATTTGATGGTGCAACATGGTTCCATTTCTCAGGAATCACACCTGCAATCTCTGATGAGATGACTGACATCTGTATCACTGCCTGTCAGAAGGCTAAGGAAAAGGGCATGACTGTAAGCTGCGACTTAAACTACAGAAGCAAGCTCTGGTCAAGCAAAAAGGCATGTGAGGCAATGACACGCATCTGCCAATATGTTGATGTATGTATTGCCAACGAGGATGATGCTATCGGTATCTTCTCTATGAATCCTGCCGACGCTGCTGGCGAGGAGAAAAATGCTTACATTGCCAGGGAACTTATGAAGAAGTTCCCATTCAAGATGGTTGCGTCAGTATGGAGAACAGAAACATCTATCACAACATTTAAGCTTCAGTCAATGATTTACACAGAAGGCAAGGCTTACTACAGCAAGGAATTCTTCATGCATATCCTTGACTACATCGGTGCCGGAGATGCTTACTGTGCTGGTCTTATCTATAGCCTTATCAATAACTTCGACCCGCAGAAGGCAGTTGAATTCTCTAATGCTGCAAGCTGCTTAAAGCACACAGTAAGCGGAGACTACAACCTTGTTACAGTTGACGAGGTTATGAAGCTTGCTTTTTCTGATGCTGGTAATGAAGTTCAGAGATAATTATGTAATTCAATAATCTATGTATTACCCTCGATAGGGACAAACCTCGTATGTAACACGGCAGGAGAGAGATTTCCTGCCGTTTTGCCTGTGTTTCAGGCGGTTTTCGGCGTTTTATGCCTTGCGGCAAATGCCGCCATTTCCTCCTCCGTGGGGATGTTGACGATGCC
>CAVAPS010000057.1:0-6731 GCA_963590775.1 Desulfovibrio piger | reverse complement strand
GTAATTATATGGCTTTCAGCCAGTTCACACGGCACAGCCGTGAATAATATAGGATTAGTAAAAATACATTTATATAAACATTTAAATTTGATATCAGGAATTCATTGAGATGTAACAAATGGCTGATTACAGGCTGCATTGTTTTATTTATCATGGCAGCTTTATTTATTATGAATCAGTCAAAGACATATTCACATCAGATTAATTCAATGCGTGGTTATGTACAAGGTGATGAAAATTATATTTCTGATGAATTACATGTACCTGATTATTTGTTATTTTTGTACCGTGGCACACCATGTATATCAAAAAGTAACATAACCAATTCCAATAAAACTGAAATACCGGTTATGTACATTTCACTTATGATTATATGCTGTTGTATAACTTCACGATACCTTACAAGTGACATATGCAGAATTTCTATACATTATTCAAGGACAAGAACAGAATGGATAATATCTAAACTTATATGTGATTTTATAATATTATTCATAGTTTTATTTTCTGGAGTGCTTATTAGTATATTTTATGGCAAAGGTTCTGACGGTTATAACGAAAGTATACTGAAAAAAATTATGTATATAAAACAATATAATGGCAGTATGAAGGATTTTATTTTGCTTATGTTGTTATTCATATTGGGTGCTTATACGATTTCTGTTATACAGATATGTATTTCACTTGCATTTTCATATATAGCCGGATTACTTGCAGCACTCGTTATATATATATCATCTATTTTTTTCTAATAATATGTTATTCATAGGAAATGCCTGCATGCTGCAGAGAAGCCGTATGTTTAATGATACTGGCTGGAATCCATGTATCTATATTATAATAATCCTTATGATTCTTATAATAACTGTTATTCTGACTATTATGATCAATTCAAAAACAGATTATTTAAACAATTAAGAAAAAACAAGACAACTTGATTAAAACCCCATTTCGTAGTATATTCTTTGATAGTCAAATATGACTCAAAACTATAATTGCGAAATGGAGTTTAATTTATGGTTAAAATCGCACTTGATGCTATGGGCGGAGATAACGCACCAGCAGAGATTGTTAAAGGAGCAGTGCAGGCTGTTGCTGCTGATAAGGACTGCTTTGTATATCTTGTAGGTAAAGAAGATAAGATTAAAGAATGTCTTAACGGACAGCAGTATGATTCATCAAGAATAGAGATTGTTAATGCAGATGATGTAATTGAAACAGGTGAACCTCCTGTTATGGCTATAAGAAGAAAGAAAGAGTCATCTCTGGTTAAAGCAATGTATATGGTTAAGAATAAAGAAGCTGATGCATTCGTTTCTGCCGGAAGCTCAGGAGCAATCCTTGTTGGCGGTCAGACTATCGTCGGAAGACTCCGCGGTGTTGACAGACCACCAATGGCAGCACTTATCCCTACTAAGGATGGTGTATCACTGCTTGTCGACAGCGGTGCTAATGTAGATGCAAGAGCAACAATGCTTGTACAGTGGGCTGTTATGGGTTCTATATACATGGAGAATGTTGTTGGTGTTAAGAATCCAAGAGTTGCGATTGTCAATGTCGGACTTGAAGAAGAAAAAGGTAATGCACTTGTAAAAGAGACATATCCAATGCTTAAAGAGTGTCCTAATATCAACTTTATTGGAAGCATTGAGGCAAGAGAGATTCCTAACAGCTATGCAGACATCATTGTATGCGATGCATTTGTTGGAAACTGTATCTTAAAGCTTTACGAAGGTGAAGCCAAGATGATACTTGGCAAAATTAAGGGTGTTATGATGTCATCATTAAAGACTAAGATTGGTGCACTTCTTATCAAGAAGTCATTAAAGACACAGCTTAAGTCAATGGATGCCTCAGAACACGGTGGTGCTCCTCTTATCGGTCTTAACGGTCTTGTTGTCAAGACTCACGGAAATGCCAAGGCTAAAGAAGTTAAGAATTCATTAATTCAGTGTGTAACATTTACAAAAATGAATATAAATGATAAAATCATTGAGGCGCTCGGTCAAATACCTGAGCAGCACAATTAATATTTGAAAGGATAGATATTATGGAATTCGAGAAGTTACAGAATATTATTGCAGATGTACTTAACATTGATAAATCAAAGATTACTCCAGAGACAACATTTGTTGATGACCTCGGAGCTGATTCATTAGATGTATTTCAGATTATCATGGGAATTGAGGATGAATTCGATATCCAGATTCCTGATGATGCTGCAGAATCAATCGTAACTGTTAATGATGCAGTAGTTCAGATTCAGAACGCAACTAATAAATAAGTTGTACGTATAGCGATGAAACCAAGAGCATAAGGAGCAAAAATATGCTTGCATAGTTTGTTCCTTATGCTCTTATTTTCAAAAGTTCGCAGAAAGGTGTATTAATGCATAATAAAGATTTGTCTGTATTTATGCAGACTATTGGTTATGAATTCAAGGATATAAGTCTGCTTGAAGTTGCTCTTACTCACAGTTCTTATGCCAATGAGCAGAAAAAGGGACAGTGCAGTGATAATGAAAGAATGGAATTCTTAGGTGATGCTGTTCTTGAGCTTTCATCAAGTGATTATATATATAAGAATCACTCTGAGATGGCTGAAGGAAAGATGACAAGACTTCGTGCCAGCATTGTATGTGAGCCTACACTTGCTTTATGTGCAAGAGCTATTAAGCTTGATACATTTATAAGACTTGGTAAGGGCGAGGAACTTACTGGTGGAAGAAGCAGGGATTCAATAGTATCAGATGCCTGCGAAGCTGTTATAGGAGCCATCTATCTTGATGGTGGTTTTGCTAATGCGAAAGAATTTGTTAATAAGTTCATTCTAAATGACCTTGACAATAAGAAACTCTTTTTTGATAGCAAGACTATATTACAGGAAGTTATTCAGGGACTTGGAAAAGAAGTTGATTATGAATTCATCGGCGAAGAAGGCCCTGAACATAACAAACAATTCGTTGTAGCTGCTGTAGTTGATGGACTTTTTAATATTAAAGGAACAGGCCACACTAAGAAATCAGCATCTCAGAATGCAGCATATGCTGCACTTATCGAGCTTAAGAATAAAGGCTACGATATCAACTCTGATAAGAAATAATAAGTGAGGGGTTATGTATTTAAAAAGTATAGAAGTACAGGGATTTAAGTCATTTGCTAACAAGATAGTATTTGACTTTCACAATGGTATTACAGGTATTGTAGGACCTAATGGTTCCGGTAAAAGTAATGTCGCCGATGCTGTGCGCTGGGTTTTAGGTGAGCAGAGTGCCAAGCAGCTTCGTGGTTCCAAGATGGAAGATGTTATATTTGCAGGAACGGAGAACAGAAAACCGGTTGGTTTCGCATTTGTATCAATAACACTTGATAACAGCGACCATGCACTTCCGATTGATTATGATGAAGTTACGGTTTCAAGAAGAGTATACCGTTCAGGTGAGAGTGAGTATCTTATCAACGGTAATTCATGCCGATTAAAAGATGTAACAGAAATGTTTTATGATACCGGTATCGGTAAAGAAGGATATTCTATTATCGGACAGGGTCAGATTGATAAGATTCTTTCCGGAAAGCCTGATGAAAGACGAGAGCTTTTTGACGAAGCTGCCGGAATCGTTAAATTCAAGAGAAGAAAAGCAACAGCTATTAAGAAGCTGGAGAATGAACGTGCTAATCTGGTACGAGTTAATGATATATTGTCAGAACTTGAAAAACAGGTTGGTCCATTACAGGTCCAGTCTGAGAAAGCCAAAGAATATCTTGATTATAAAGCTGATTTAAAGAAATATGATGTTAATGCATTTCTTTTAGAGTCAGACAGAATAAGCAAAGACCTCGAAGAACTGACAGGAAAGATTGGCATTGCTGATAATGACCTTGCTAATTCAAGAGCTGAGTATGAAAGTACCAAGTCTGAATATGAGGAGGCAGAGGAACAGTTATCTAAGGTTAATTCTGACATTGAGAATGTTAATTCACTTTTATCAAACACTGAGCTTGAAAGCCAGAGACTTAACGGTGAGATTAATGTTATCACTGAGCAGATTAACAGATTCACTGATAATGAAAAGCATTTCAGCGACAGAATTACAGCTATTGATAAAGATAAAGCTGCAAAACAGGCCAATGTAGCTGATTTTGAGAAACAGCTTGAAGAACTTTCTACGTCTGTAGATGAATTTGAGAACAACCTTAAAGCGAAGCAGGATGCTGCTGATGTTATTAAACATGATATTGACGGAGTATCAGACCAGATTGAAAGCCGTCAGAACGATATATATGACAGACTTAATGCAAAATCATCTATTAACGCTGAGAATCAGAAGTTTGCAACCATGCTTGAACAGCTTAATATAAGAAAGGCTGAACTTAACAGTCATCTTATTAAAGATAAGAGTGATGAAGCAGAGCAGAACATTAAGATTAATGATATCAGTGCAAGACTTGAAGCAGCACAGAAAAATGCTTTGGAAATAGCTGAAAGAATTGCAGCTAACAATGATGAAGTTACAGCTATCAAGAATGAGAATGCTGACCTTAATGCACAGCATGATAAGATTGTACAGAATTATCACAGAGAGAAGTCAAGACTGGAATCTCTCGTTAACATTACTGAAAGATATGACGGTTATGGTAACAGTATCCGTAAGATTATGGAATTAAAGGACAGCAATCCTGGAATTCTTGGTGTTATTGCAGATATTGTCAAGGTTGAGAAAAAGTATGAAACAGCAATTGAGACAGCCCTAGGCGGAACAATACAGAATATTGTTACTGATAAAGAATCTACTGCCAAGGAACTGATTGCATATCTTAAGCAGAATAAGCTTGGACGAGCTACATTTTTACCTCTTAATGCTATATCAGGAAGAAATACTCTTGAAAAAGAGCCATGCATTAAGGAAAATGGTGTTATCGGAATTGCAAGCAACCTTGTAAGAGTTTCTTTCGAATATGAGAACTTAGCCAAATATCTTCTTGGAAGAATTCTTGTTGTTGATAATATTGACAATGCGCTCCTTATTGCCAAGAAATACAAGTACAGCTTAAGGATTGTAACTCTTGAGGGCGAACAGCTTAATCCGGGCGGTTCAATGACAGGTGGTGCATTTAAGAATTCAAGTAATCTTCTTGGTAGGAGAAGAGAGATTGAAGAGCTTAAGAAATCTGTATCAGAGCTCAGCAAATCATCAACTGAGCTTAAAACTAAGATTGCAGATAACAGAGCTAAGATAGCATCTATAAGAGAGCTTATTGATGCAGATAACAAGGATAACAGAGAGGCATCTTTAGCTGTTAATACAGAGCAGATGAATCTTAATCAGGCAAAGCAGAAGTTATCTGAAATCAGAATTGTATACGATAAAGACAAAGCTGAAACCACTGAAATCGACAGACAGATTAAAGAGATTGATGCTAATAAGAATCAGGTCAGCGGAAGCTTAAGTGCTCTTGATATTCAGAATGAAAGCTCTAGAAAAGAAATTGAGAATCTTAATAAACAGCTTGAAACCAAGAAAGCTGAACTTGATAAGGCTAACGATGAAATTGAGAATCTTAAGATAAGATTCAGTTCTGTAGAGCAGAAATCAACATTTATTCAGGAGAATATTACAAGAATTAATTCTGAAATAGAGGCTCTTGAATCAGAAGAAGCTGATATAAGACAGCGAAAAGAGTCTTTATCATCAGATGTTGATGATAAAAATGCACAGATTGAAAAGTTAAGAAGTGATATTCATAAATCCAAGAATCAGATAGCTGACTGCAATACCAAGATAGAGGCTCTCCGCAAGGACAGAGATATTATCAATGCGAGTCATAAGACATTCTTTGATAAACGTGAAAAAATTAATGAACAGATTGTTCTTCTTGAAAAAGAAAGCATGCGTCTGCATAATCAACAGGAGAAGTTAGAAGAGGAGAATGACTCTATTGTTGATTACATGTGGAATGAATATGAGCTTACATACAGCTATGCTGCTGAGTTAAGAAGTGAAGAGCTTACTGATATATCTGATATTAAGAAGCAGATTAACATTCTGAAAGCCAATATTAAAAAGCTTGGTGTTGTTAATGTCAATGCTATTGAAGAATATAAGGAAGTAAGCGAAAGATACAACTTCCTAAAGACACAGCATGATGATATGATTAAAGCTGAAGAAGCTCTTGTCCAGGTTATTGATGAACTTGATAACGGAATGAGAGTCCAGTTTAAGGAAAAATTCGAAGAAATCAGGGTTGAATTTGATAAGGTATTCAAGGAATTGTTCGGTGGCGGACGAGGCACAATAGAACTTGTCGAGGGCGAAGATATTCTTGAAGCAGGAATTGTTATTATTTCACAGCCGCCAGGAAAGAAGCTCCAGAACATGATGCAGTTATCCGGTGGTGAAAAGGCACTTACTGCAATTGCACTTCTTTTTGCAATCCAGAATCTTAAGCCTTCTCCATTCTGTCTGCTCGATGAAATTGAAGCCGCACTTGATGATTCTAATGTAGGAAGATATGCTAATTATCTTCACAAGCTTACAAAGCACACACAGTTTATTGTTATCACTCACAGACGAGGAACAATGGCTGCAGCCGACAGACTGTATGGTATAACAATGCAGGAGAAGGGTGTATCTGCACTTGTTTCAGTAGACCTTATAGCTAATGACCTTGACAAAAAGAAGCCTGCAAATAAAAAGTCAAGGCTAAATTGAAAGAACATTGAAAATTTTATAC
>CAVAPS010000056.1:0-7056 GCA_963590775.1 Desulfovibrio piger | reverse complement strand
TACCACAGGCTTATAGCCGCAGAGCAAACCACCAGCTGAGCTGGTGGTCATGATTATGTCACATTTTGGTTTCAGATTCGTTATTATTATTGTGATTAAATGATGCATCATAATTACAAATATTATTGAGAGAGGCTGATTTATGAAAGATATTAAAAAAATTGAACAGTTATATACCATTTATGAACAGCCTATGTACAGAATTGCGTATGCTATTCTGAAAAATGAGTGGCAGGCAGAGGATGCGGTATCGGATTCTTTCGAGAAGATTATTGTGAATATCAGTAAAATAGGTAATCCCAAATCGGAGAAGACCAAAAGATATGTTATTTCCATAATAAAAAATGCAGCGATAGACCAGTATCGGAAAAATAGTAAAGAAAATCAGAGAGTTATTGCATTTGATGAAAGATTTCAGAATACGGATTCGGACTATGAATCGGATGCAATGGCAGAGGAGAGTTTATCTTTTGAAAAACAAGTAAATAATGGAGGCGAATTATTATCTGAGGTAAAAGAGGTAGTAAACAGCGGTTTTACACGGGAAGAGCAGAAATTATTTGATTTAAGATTTATTCAGGAGAAAAACTATAAGGAAATAGCTTCAGATTATGATATTACGGAATCCGCAGCAAGAAAACGAACAGAGCGTTTAAGGAAAAAGATTAAGGAGGTCTGTTATGGGCATTGTTGATAATGATGAATTTGAAAAAATAGTTAAAGATGCGTTTGAAAGCAATGACAGAGTACACATTTTTTCAGAAAAATACAGCAGCCGCAAGGAGAAATTACTCAGGGGGTGCAATATGAAAATGAATATTAATAATGTGTGGAAAAAGGCATTGATTTATGCAGCGTGTGGTGTTGGTGTTATTGGTGCAGCAGGGGGTACGGTATATGCTATCAATAATCCAAGTGCAAATGTTGCTGCAATGTATAGCAGTAATTACTCACATGCAGAAGAGGGATATACTGAGACATATGAAAAGGAAGGAAATACTTATCAGTCAGATATTCCAAGAACGGATGTATATGAGTATGACGGAGTTGTGGCTGCTAAGTATCTGAATGACCATGTTTATGATGAGCCGGTTGTATTAGAGGCTAATGGCTACACATTTACACTACTTAGTTTAATAAAGGATTCGGGCAGTGCAATTGCATATTATAAGATTGAGAATCCTGATGGTGTAGATATTTTTGCATTACATGACAGTAATCTTGTAGTAGGAAAAGGCTATCGTGTTGACGTGTCTAAGTCATCTGTTTACTGGTATATTATGGGAACAACAGGTAAGAAATATATGGATACAGAAAAAAGTACAGATACCTGTGTTTATATGACGGAATATATAGTACTTGATGGCGAGGATCCTTATACAATAGAGCTTGACTCTTACAAAGGTCCTATGGAAAGTAACAGACCAAGTAAGGTAAGTAATATTAAAGAGATAAATGGAGTGACGGAAATTGCCAGCGTAGAAGGAGCAAAAGACGGTGAAGCATATGTAAGAATGTCACCGATTTCAATCTCAACATATACAAAAAAGGTAACTAATGGTTCGACAGATCCATATAAAATTAAATCATTAAGTGTAATATACAAAGATGGAAGTATATATGAAGTTTCCAAAAGGGATGTTGTGGAGAACAATTTCTATGCTTGCGGAATGGGTGATGAGACATGCTTTATACTAAACAGGATAGTAGATATTGAAAATGTTGAAAGCATTGAAATTAATGGCGAGTATTATACTGTACAGAACTAAAAGTGGTTTTAAAATGTGATTGTTAAATGAATTCTGGGAGATAATTGTAATTGTCTTCCAGAATTCTTTTATGATATAAATGTAACTATTGCCGGAAAAATACGTCTCTAATAATGAAAGGGTTAACGCTTTTAAAAAACAGGGAGTACAGACAGTAATGGATGATAAACAGATAATTAATTTATTTTTTCAAAGGAATGAAGATGCAATCAAGGAAGTTGATGACAAATATGGTACCAGGTTGAATGCATTGGCAGCCAATATGCTGCAATCAAGAGAAGACGGGCTGGAGTGTGTTAATGATACATATATGAAGGCATGGAACAGCATACCGCCTGCAAGACCTGAATATTTATTTGCATTTCTGGCGGCATCTGCAAGACATATTGCTATTGATATGATAAGGAAAAGCAATGCGGGCAAGAGGCAGGCGAAAATGGTTGAGCTGACAAAAGAACTGGAAGAGTGCATAGGTGATGGAGGATTGCAGACACATCTGGACAAAGAAGATATTGGAGAGATGTTATCACATTTTCTTGAGTCATTTGATGAAAATAAAAGAATTATATTTCTCAGGCGGTACTGGTACTCGGATTCAATTAAAGATATATCAGAAAGGATGCAGATGAGTGAGTCTGCGGTAAAGGTTTCTCTGCACAGGACGAGAAAAGAACTGAGGAAATATCTGGAAAGTGAGGGCTTATATCTATGAAAAAACTAGAGAGTATGGATTTGTATGAAGGATTTAATGGTATTAAACCGGAACTGATTGAAGAAGCCGGAAGTTATCAGAAAAAGGATAGCGCACATTTAAGAAGCAGGAAGGGCAGTAATGTGAAGAAAATAGTGGCAGCAGGTCTTGTGGCAGCGGCTGCTGCAGCGTTAGTATCGGGAGCCGGTGAATTAAAAAGGATTAAGGTGGGAAGTGATAATCAGATAGTCACTGAACAGCAGCCGGAAATTAAAATGGCGCATGTGATGAATGTGTATGCGGCAGGTCTTGATGATGTGTCTGAATGCATTTTTTCTGGAGGTGAGAAAAATGCTGATGTTTCAGGAGTTGTAGCTGGAATCTCGAGTCAGGTGGGAGATTCGTCTGTTATGGGCATGATTATGGCAGGCATTAATGTGACAGGTGATAATATCTTAAATATTAAGTACTCTGTGATGGGAGAGGATTCAGATGTGACATGTAAGCTTGCTATAATGAGAGAGGTTGATAAGGAAAGTCCTGAATATCAGTCTTCTGCCTATAAATTCAGGAAACAGACGGATGCTGGATATGCTTATTATATCATTGAGGATATCGGGGAAGAGTATGAGGAGAGTGACAGCAGTCAGAATGAGGGAATACAGATAGTGAAGTTTTCAAAAGAACTTGAAGCTGGTAACTTGTATCAGAATCGTCAGGCGTATAACGATATGGTTAAGAGCATGTATGAGGGGCTTAATATAAGTATAACAGTGACATATGGGGACGAAACAGCAGAGGTTGTTAATATAGGCTTTAAGGCGGTTGATGACAGTGACCTTTCAGAAAATGTATCGGACAAGGTGGCTGTCTATGTGAAGTGACACCCTTGATTGAAGCTCGTAAAAATGGTGGTCGATTTAACGACCACCATAAAAATCAAAAAACGGGATTAGTGCTTTCCAGGAACCCTCTGCTTCTTTGCAGCAGGTTTTACAACTGTATTTTTGTTGATTATGTCAGTCTTCTGGTCAACAACAATACGCTGCTGATTCTTATTGGCTGCTGGAGCTCTATAATGCTTCATTACTTCAATGCCTTCAGGCAGAAGCTCACCATTAAGATTTCTGAATTCATTGTTGTATCTTACAAGGTTGGCTTTAACATCTTTTTCGGTGAATCCTTCCGGTCTTGTTTCTGGATAGTACGTGTATAAGCTGTTAAGGATTATTTCTGTTCTGTATATTCTGTTCTTCGCATCATTTGAAAAACCTCTCAGCTTAAATCTGTCACGCTTTAAATTTAGATAATTTTTGCACGCTTCAACAGCAAGATTACAGCTGTTCTCAATTTCCTTATCTGTATTAAATGTGTCTTCATATTTTTTACCCTGGACTTCAGGATTGGTTATTATATTAGCACACGCCCTGAGTTGCTTAATCATATTCTGAAATTCCGGCGAGTCTGCTTTATTAAGCATTTTATGAGAAGATTGCAGTTCGTCAATCATTTTGTAAATCAGAATTCCCTGATCAAGTCTGATTTTGACGGCATTCTGTTTTTTATTATGTAATTCATCATAGAATTTACATCCTTCAATCTGGTTTTGAGCTGCTATTACTTTATAATTGTTGTATATTTCTTCATATTTTGTATTAATCTCTTCTATATCTTTGCTCATTTTTTTTATGTCATCGGCAACGAGCTCAGACTTGTCATTAATTACAGAATCAGGATCTTTACCTGGATTCATAAGAGTGTCTTTACTAAGCCTGTCGTAATATCCATTTTGAATGGTTTCATATTCTTTTACATATTTTTTATATAACCCCGGGCTTAATGTGTTCTTGAAATCAGACTTCATAACCGGTAATACTTTCTCATACTCACGATATTCTGCAGATTCTTTCTGCGTTAGTTCACCATTATTCGCTCTCGCTTTTCTGAATAGTTTGATTTTTTTGTCAATTACATCCTGTATTTTGTCAATTAATACCTTATCTGACTGGAACTGCAGCTGTTCTTTTTTTAGTGCAGCCCTCCTGGCTTCTAATACAGAGACTTCTTTATTTTTATTTCTTTTAGATGCTTCTGATATCTTATTATTGATTTCGGATAATTTAGCTTTGTAATTGTCATCGCTATTATTTTCTTCCCATTTTGACTTTTCATTAGCAAGATCATTCATTTTTTTTAAATATACATTGCGTTCTGCTGTATTATTCATACGATTATTCTTAAAGTGATTGGTGAATAATACCTGGAGCTCTGCTTTTCTTTTAACGGAGTTTTTCTTTGCTTTTTCTTTTAATTCGTTCATACATAACTCGTGGAGCTCTTGCTTTTCCTGAGCCATTGTCAGAGAATCTTTGCTACAATATTGTTCAAAACGGGCTTTGAGTGCTTCCCTTCTGTCTTTATCGTTAGCTTTAATCTGTTCGGGTGTATATACATCGTAATCTTCATATTCATGTGGCATATGCATGTCCTCCTTATTGTCTGGTGCGATGTACCAGAGTGATATTATGTTGTATTATTAAAGTGTTATCTGTTTAACTGGTAGTATTATATCAGACAGATGCAGACAAAAGTGAGACAAATTCCTGCATGTTAAAAATGAGGATTATGAATAGTTGTAATAATATATGAAAAAGGAAGCCGTTACTCACTGGCTTCCCTTGAAAATAAAAGAGCGCGAGACGGGGATCGAACCCGTTCCCGCGTCTCTTTCTTGTTTTTGGAGTGGTAAATGGATAAAGATAGTAGAACTCGTAAATGGCAGATTACGATTAATAATCCTGCTGATAAAGGCTTTTCTCATGATAAGATTGTAGAGATTCTGTCAGGTATGAAAAGCCTTGTATATTATTGTGTGTCTGATGAGATTGGTGAAGCTGGTACTTATCATACACATATATTCTTGGCGGCTGCTAATGCTGTCAGGTTTTCAACTATTAAGAAAAACTTTGAGGGTGGACACTTTGAAATGTGTCAGGGTTCTGCTGCTCAAAATCGTGATTATGTTTTTAAAGAGGGTAAGTGGCGCAATTCTGATAAAGGTACGACTAACTTATCTGATACTCATATTGAGTGGGGTGAGCTTCCTGTTGAGCGTCAGGGGAAGCGCAATGACCTTGATGATTTATATGATATGATTCAAAGTGGTTTTGATGTTCCTACGATTTTGGATATCAACCCCCAGTATATTCTTCAGGTTGACAAGTTGGAGCGCGCCCGGAGCATGTTCTTACACTCAAAATATAAAGATGATAAGCGTGATGTTACAGTAACTTATATCTACGGTCGTACTGGTACAGGTAAAACACGCTCTGTTATGGACGCTTATGGTTATAGTAATGTCTATCGTGTTACGGATTACGCTCACCCGTTTGATTCTTATGATTGTGAAGATGTTATAATATTTGAGGAGTTTCGTTCTTCTCTTCCTCTTGGGTGTATGCTTAATTATCTTGACATATACCCTATTAAGTTGCCTGCTCGATATGCTAATAAACAGGCTTGCTTTACTAAGATTTTTATTATATCTAACTGGGAACTTGAAAGACAGTATCAGGAGCTGCAGCTTACGGATAAGGAGAGCTATAATGCTTTTTTGCGTCGTATTGATTATGTAGATATCTTTTTTCCACTTAACCAATACCGTTTTAGCCGTGAGCAGTACTTCTCAGGTTTTGTTCCTGACGTGTTCACCCCTTTTGATGAGTTGGAAAATATAATTCATCACTAATCATGTATATATATATGGGTTGCCGTTTGCGCCGTAGCTGTGGTAATGTGGTAAACTCTGCGTTTAGAATATTGTTAATAAGTGGTTTGTCAGGTTGTTGATAACTCGTAAGAGTTATCAATAAGCTGTGAACAACTTATTAATGATATTCTGCTGAGTTTTCCATATTTCCACGGCTTTTTTACTGTCCGGAGAGAATGTGTACACGGCAGGAATAAAACCTGAGAAGCGCAGCTCATGTTAAACGGTCAGAAAAAGAAAAAAGGAAGCAAAAAAGCAGAAGTTGGGGTATAGTATTACCCCAACTTCTGTGACAATTCCGCTAGCCCGCTCTATTACTGGCTTTGAGCCTGTCACAGAACTTCTGTGACATCTGTGACAAGTGCCATTTTGTGACAATTAGTGATATCTTTCCTGTATTTGTCTTATATGATTTATTTTGGTTGTTTCGTCTGCATTTGTGTATTGCCATAGAATGTTTGATATTTTTAATACATCAACACGCTCTGGCATATTAAAGGTGAAATCGCTTATTGTTTGTATCAGGTCACTTTGTGTTGTGACAATTGTTTTTGTGTTATATAAATTTATGTTTCTAAGATTGTCTTTGTTAAATACAACTACAGAATACACAGGAAAAGAATCTGTGTTTATGTTGTGAGACTTTAGTTCGTTTATAATTATTCTTGTGTGTGTTTCGTTTTGCATGATTGGATTATAAAATTTGTATTTTCTTCCGTTCTTAAATGTCTGTGTCCAGTATCTTTGGTCTTGACTTCCGAATATCCAGCCTGAATAATTTTTGTTCTCGATTACAAATATTCCTGTAGGGTGTATATATACAATGT
>CAVAPS010000055.1:0-7744 GCA_963590775.1 Desulfovibrio piger | reverse complement strand
ATGCTATAACAGTGTAGAAGAATATCGTGCAAGTGAAAGAAAATTTTTAGAGGATTATCAAGATGATTTAAAGTGCCAAGAAGAAGAATTGAAAAGCATGAGAATGGACTGGAAGCCGGAGAAAGAGCCGAACATGGATGAGGAAATCAATCTCATTAAAAAGTGGGTAAAGGAAAGGGAGAACTTCATCAATGAATAGAATAAGCCCCATTCTTAAAATGGTGGTGAAAGCAATGTGACGAAATCCGTCACCATAAGAAAGGTGGTGAAAGAGTTGGTATCTGAGAGGAAGCGATATGTTTCTCTTGACGCAGATAAGCGTGTAAAGATTGAAGAGTTATTTAGGGAAGGATATGGAATAGAAGAAACTGCAGCTAAACTTAATGTATCTTATACGAACTTATATCGAGAGCTGAGGCTGAATGATATGACAGAGTATAATTACGACGCTGCTTTGGCACAAAATAATTATACAGAGCGTAAGAAAGCTGCAAAAATTGCAAGAAGGAAGAAATGGGAGAAAGAACATGTTACGGAAAATCAGTGAGGATTATATAGTTAATGTTCTTAAGAATCATGACCAACTCATCCTTAATTGTCAGGTTGAACTTGTAAATATATTTAAAAGTAAAGATGAGATAGGAATGATAGAGTCGGCTTCTATGACACGCAAGGAACCGGACGGAAGCGCACCAACTAATGCCCTCGTTGACTTGCAAAATGTGCTTGAGCAGTATACCAAGCTTAATGAGGAATGGGAGAAGAGCATTCTAGCAAATGTGAGAAGCGTGGTTGAAACACAGGAGACTGTATATAGAATAATGGCTTGTTTTAATAATTTAGAGCAGGAACAAAAGTATGTTCTAGAACAGTTGTATATCAAGAAACCATTTAAAGAGGGAATGCAGATTCTTATTAAGGAGTTGGATAGAAGTCGAGCATCAATCTTAAGATTTAGAAAAGACGCCATATGTGCAATTAAAACCATGTATGACAGTGAAAGGTCGAACTTGGAGTTATATGGGCTTGTACTAAATGATGGCGAAAATCGTTACAGGTAAATATGTGACGGAATCCGTCACACATAGAAAAAGGAGCAGATTACTATGATTATTATTACAACATGGAATTTAAAAGGTGGTACAGGAAAGACCACTACAACATTCAATTTAGCTGCAACATATGCAGCACAGGATAAGAAGGTGCTTGTATTAGACCTTGACATGCAGGCAAACCTTACATCCTTCTTTGACGCAGATATATCTAAGCATAAGCGTAGCAAGCCGGATATCGAACAGGTGATAAGAGAAAGCATTGATATTAGAAAAGCTATATATCATTCCAGATTTAACAATCTTGATTTTATAAAGGGTTCTAACGACATTATGTTTCTTGACCTTGCAGACATAGATGTACTGGGAAAACATCTTGCTACAATTGCGAATTCCGTCACAATGACGAGAGGTGAGATGATGAAATTTGACTTTTACTATGGCGAAGAGTCAGAGCAGTACAGCTTTTACAGTGTTCCCAAAATGTTTTTTACATGTGAGAGATTTGCCGGATTATCGGCAATGTCAAAATTGTTATATGGATTTCTGCTCGACAGAATGAGCTTATCAAGGAAGCGTAACTGGATAGACGATAAGAATAGGGCATATATAAAATACAGCTTGAATGCAATAACAAAGGATATGGGAGTCAGTAAGAACTCTGTTATTAAATATATGCGAGAGCTGCAGGAATTCGGATTAATAGTGAAATTCCCCAACGAGGGCATGGAAGACATTATTTATGTGATGGACTATTCGAGAGTCAAACAAGGTGATACATACAGCAGTGATGACAAACAGAATGATAATGTATTATATCTGGATAGCCAGTCATCAGGAGTTGCATATAAAACTGATACTGGACAGCTTGATAATGCTCCACCCGGATTCAATACAGCAATTGCCTTAAGCGATAGAAATGATACTAAAAAAATACAAGATACAGGTTGCAAGGGGGAGTCTACCTTAAGAGGTGGTTCAAAATCTGAACCGGTTCAAAAAATGAACCAGTTCAAAAATTGCACCGGTTCAAAATCTGAACTGGTTCAAAATTTGCACCACCCTCATAAAGAGAATGATAATAATATATATAATAATATTAATAATCAATCTACTAAGACAGATAAGATTGATAGATATATATATAATAATCCATCTATCAATCAATCTAATCCATCTATCAGTGATACCAGAGAGATTGATAAGATTGATAAGACTGGGAAAGTACAAATATCTGGGATAAATGCAAATGCTGTATATGCACATATCAGAGATTTGGTTAAGCGAAATATTGATTACGACATAATGATGCAGGACCAGGATAAAAAGGGATGGTTCGATGAGTATTATAACCTCATCGTTGAAATTCTGACACGACAGACGGATACAATCCGTATATCTGGTGAAGATTATTCTGCAGATATGGTTAAAGAGCGCTTTTTGAAGCTTAATGCTATTGACCTGCAATATGTACATGAACAGATGACTAGGACGACAAGTGACATTAAGAACATCAAAGCCTATCTTACAAAGGCATTATTTAATGCTCATTCAACTGTGTCGTCTTACTGGGAAAGCAGAATGTATCATGACCTTGCTAGCCACTAAACATAATGTGACGGAATCCGTCACGGAAAGGATGCAGACAATGACAAAAAATAAATATTATGATTACCTGGACAGGTACAATCATATGGTTTGTGGGAATGAGTATATGTATGACACTATGGATAACATAGAATATCAGTATATCAAATCAAGTCTCTTGAAACATATTAAATGGCAGTTAAAATGTGCAGCCTACGACATGAATACATTCAGCAGGTATAAACAGGTTCTTCATCAGCGCAGGTATAAGAAGCTAATGAGGAATATACATGACTTAAAAGAACTTCATGAGAAAATTAATGAGGATAAACCAATAGATATAATGTATTTTACAGGAACATACAGGGGCGCAATGAGCAGTATTGCAGATGATATATTTTCCGGTATGAAGGCAGTATGGATTCCGATCATGATACTTGTTGTTATCTATCTGGTTGTAGTAGGCATTTTTTACATGATGTAGTACTAATGTGACATTGGAAAGGAAGGTGCTTTGAAGATTTATAGAGGATAATTTAGTTCGGAAAGGAGTAAGGCAATGTATGAAAATCTTAATAAAAATTCAATAATAGATGTTGCAAAGGCACTGATAAATGAAATGAACTCACGAATTACACCAGAACAGCAGCTTGAATTGTTTGTAGAGTATATTGTTATCCCATTTTTTATATATATTGTGATTGGGTTAATTCTTTTAAAAATTATTGGAAAAAGAATAAATTTTAGGAATATCACTAGAGTAGCAATAGTATCATTATGGTTTACACCATCATTTTTATGGGTAGTTATAACAAGCCTTATAGATGCATCATTTATAGTTATTCTCGCACCAACAATCCCTATAATTATTATTTGGGGTATTAAGAAATTAATAATGCTATGTAGAAGAATAAAACATCAGTCGGAGGAGATAAAGGCATGATTAAAGATATAAATAATATGGCACAGCTGTTTTAAATAAACTAAAAAAGTGTATTTTTACAGCAATAAGATATGGTACAATATCACTAGAAATATGGATATATGAAAATATGATATTGTACCTGATATGTGACGGATTCCGTCACATGGAAAGGAGTTGATATGAGACAGTCAGAGAATAAGTTTAAGAACTGGGTAATGTCTTTTACATATCAGGAGAGAAGAAATAAACAATTAGAAATATTTAGAAACCAGCTTGAAGATTATTCATCAATGGATAAAGCTGAACTTAACTTTGAATATTTTAATTGCATAGCTGAATATGAACATAAAAAGAACATTCTTACTTTGGTTATTATAACAATTGCTGTTTCACTAATTATGAATATATGGGAAAAATTATTTTCGTTTTTGAGCACAGCAATAAAATATGATAACTATATGAATGATTCTCAAGACACTTTTATGATATGCTTAATAATTGCATCAGCAATTGGATTGACCTTTGTAGTTGTTATTGTAATTATATTATCTACGATTTTTAATGACCTGAAACAGCTTAAGAAGAAAATTCAATTAATAGAATATGTAAAATCAGAGGAAGAAAATGAAGATTAAAAAATTGTTATAGGTGGAGTGTATTTTATAGGTCATTATTAAATATGTGACGGATTCCGTCACATATCACAGCTATTGCAGAAAGGAGCAGACATGATATACACAATAGAACAAATAAAAGATAAATGCCGGAAGGTATTTGAAAAGCAAAATTTTGTAAAAGAAGCATATCTGTTCGGCTCATATGCAAGAGGAGAAGCAACAGAAAATAGTGATATTGATTTTATGATTGTTCTTAACAGAGCTGTTGGAATGGAGTTTTTTGGGTTGTATTATTTCCTTCAGGAAGAATTTGGAAAAAATGTTGATGTAATAAGCGAGAAAGAGGCATATGAGATAATGCCTAAAAGTATAGAAAGGGATAAGGTAAAAGTATATGGGAATGAATAGCAAAACCAGATTGATGTTTAACTTATCATATATACACTCATATATAGAGGATATATTGGAAATATGCAGTGAATCAGACTATAATTATCCGTTGATTTTTACTGACAAGAAAAGCCAGTATGCAATAAATATGTGTTTTGTGCAGATTGGAGAACATTGCGCACAGATAAGAGATATTGACAGAACATTTTTTGATAATCAAGAGTTAAGATTATATGAGATTAAGGGTATGAGAGACAGGATAGTCCATTCATATGGTAAAATTGATTATAATATTATAAAAGAGTCAATAAGCAAAGATATTCCAAAGTTAAAAGAGAAGATTGAGGAAATAGTAGATGAGGATATCCTTGATAATCCATATCTCTTATATGAGACAGAATATGATGATTATATTGAAGAGAAAAATGAAGAATCAGAAGAAGATTTGGAAAGGAGACCAAGACTGTGACGGAATCCGTCACATCTGATAAGACCTGGTAGGAAGGAGTAGTTATTATGATTAAGATGGATAAGATTAGAAAATATATGATAGTAGGGCTTACAGTATTATCATTTGCAGCGGTGACAGCCTGTGGCTCGAAAAAGGATACTGCAGGTAATAATACAGCCAGAAATATAGAACAGTCTACAGAGAGTGCAACTGTAGCAAAAGCAAAAGACATACAGATGCAGGTTAAGGATGCAGCTGGAAATACTGTTACACTTACCGGAGATGCGACAATTAATGAATCAGGAGAGATGGTATTTGAGGGAAAGGATTCTGCAGGAAATGTTGTTACACTTACCGGAACTGCAGAAAAAACTGAAGATGGAGGCTTCAAGGTTAAGGAAGCTGCCGTTGAGGGAACAGCAAAGGTAGTAGCAGATAACGGCCAGGAAACAGAAGTGAGCAATGAAGGTTCTGGTGATATCACTGCTGATGAAATCAAGAATACAACAACAGAGATTGTTAAGAATGATACTGCAGGTGATAAACAGGAAACAAATAATGCCGGACAGAATGAGAGTGCATCTAATGTTCCAGATACAAAGCCATCAGGAGAGAATAATAGTGCAAATACAGGAGAAACATCAGCTCCTGATAATAAGCCGGATAATGGAAATAACAGCAATCCTTCTGATACAACGCCAACTACACCAACTGTACCAGAGCATACACATACATGGACTCCAGTTACAACAACAATACACCATAACGCAACAGGTCATTATGAAGATGTTGTTGTTGGAACAAAAACCGTGGTAGATAAAGCGGCTTGGAATGAACCTGTGTATGAATGGAAGGCTTATGCAGTACGATGTAAAGGATGTGGACAGACATTTGATTCAGGGGATGAATGGGATGCACATGCTACTTATCAAGAAGATGTTTTAGATGATTGGTCACATGGTAGTTATGAGGTTTTATATCACAAAGTACAGACTGATACCATCCACCATGAAGAAGAGACACACGAAGAGAACATTACTGAAAGTCGTTGGGTAGAAGATACAGCAGCATATGAAGAGAAAGTAACCAGCTATATATGCTCATGCGGAGCAACTAAATAATTGTGACGAAATCCGTTACATCTTTCGGGGAATAGAGCAATCTGCTTTATTCCCCTTCTTTTTTTATGCCTCAAATCTGGCATGTCAACTATTGTATTGAAAAAAATACAATCTTGTTAAACTAATATAAATTTAATATATAAATTATTAGTAAATTCAAAAATCTGCAATCCCAGTAAATAAGCCTGAGAACATCATATGTTCATTTGTCAAGAATGAGTTAAAAATGAGACTAAATGAGACTAGATGAGACTAATTAAATGTGGTACTCTATACTTGCAAGAAGTGTAAGGAATAGCTTCTTGTTTTCCGAGTTGGATAATTGTCGGAATAGTAATCAGCTCGACCGAAGCAGCCTCACATCTGCTTCGGTTTTTCTATGTGACGGAATCCGTCACATACAATTTAATAGTTCAAGGTTTTAACTTGCATAATAAAAAAGGAAATCTTTATCAGATTAAATCTGGTAGGGGTTTCCTTTTTTAATGCAGAAAAATCAGGAAGGAGAAGCAGCATGAAAAGTGTAAGAGACCCACCAGACAGATAAAAGGGTAAGAGTTAAACATAGTCAGCGTGATGGCTTCCGTCACAGAAAGGTAAAATAATGGAAAGAGTAAAAAGGAAAAAGATACCGATATCCAGAAGAATAGCAGCAAGTATTCTGGCAGTATTTATGGCCGTAACAGCAATCATCACAGGAATGTCACCAGTAACAGCAAAGGCATCAGATGGTGTATATACAGTTGAGGGGGTATCAGATAGAATTAGTTATCAGGAAGCCTTTAGCGGTATTGATGATGCTATGGCTAATTGGGGAACTAATATATTTACTGTATCAGACCCTAGTGGCGATACATATTGGGGACTTTGTGCGTCACCAAACAAAGCGACACCAGGAACAGGTACTAACTATTATGATTCAACAGAATACACAAACGATACAGTTGCAAGAGTAATATATTGGTCACTAGGTAATGGATGGGATGATGAAGAATGGGGCGTTTTAAGAGACTATTCCGAAGATGTCAGAACAATCATTGCTCATCATACTGTTGCTTTAGCAATGGGTAATGATGACTGGAATACAACATATAGTGGCGCTATGGCACTTGGAGATGATTCAAAGATAGGCTATCAGCTTTGTATGGAGCTGCTCAATGTTGCAGCAAATATCAGTACTGGTGATTGGGATTGCACTGTTATATATATATCAGACCCCGACCATGATTGTCAGAATATTGCTGTATATAAAGAAGCTTATAATCCTCCAATAGAACTTACGGGAAGCGTAAGATTCCATAAAGAGTCAGCAATGCCTTCTATATCTGATGGCAATAGCTGCTACAGTCTTGCCGGAGCAGAAATATCTATATATTCTGATGCAGACTGTACAGATTTGCTTGATACATTAACAACAGGTGAAGATGGATATACAGATTATTACAGCACTACATTTACACAAGGTGACAGTGTAACTCTTTATTTTAAGGAAACCAAAGCTCCAAAAGGCTTCCTTATTAATGATGAGGTGCGTTCAATAACGCTCGATGGTAAGCACAGGGGAGATGGCTAAATATGAGCAGTCTGTATGTGCCAAGACT
>CAVAPS010000054.1:0-8350 GCA_963590775.1 Desulfovibrio piger | reverse complement strand
CTTACCGCGGCGACTTGTATATAATATCACCCGGTCTACCCATTGTCAACAACTTTTTTTATTTTTTTGAGTTTTTTTGAATTTTTATTTTACAGCTTTGTAATATTACAATATATATGCATCAACAGTCGCATTTATACTATATATTGATTACAGAAGTATAAGACATTTTACATATAAAAACACCTTATCTTAAAAAATCTGATTCTGAACAGTCTTTCAAGATAAGGTGTATATACATTATATATTATGTTGTGGATTATAACTGACCTGTCTGCTGATATCTCTGCCATGCATTCTGATATTTGAATGTATATATAGTAGCATATATACCGCATACTAATATAAGCCATCCACCAGGCATGCCTGCAAGTAAAAGCATGTATATCATATTAAACACTGAATATACCAGAAGAACAACTGCACAGGCTCTGCTCTTAGCAATATGAATTCCTACCCCAAGTCCAATTACGATAATGACATCTAATAATCCGAATATATTGCCGCCAAGTATAACATTAGTAATTAATGATATAACTCCGACAACATATGCAATTATAGCAGCGGCTGTTATGTTCTTTATAATTGGTTTTATGTTGGCACACTGGTTGAACTCTTCCTTAGTCATTCTTGTTGTTCCATAATTCATGTTTCCAGACATATCATACTGCTGGTAACCCATATTATTATTCTGATATCCCATATTGTTACTCTGCTGATATCCAGCTGAATTATTCTGCTGATAGCTCATATTATTCTGCTGTATATCTGCACCGCTCTCCAATGGTGCTCCACAGCTTTTACAGAACCTTGCCCCCTGTTCGTTTGCTCTTCCGCATGATTTACATATCATCTTTCTATCCTCCCTATTTTATCTTATTGTACTAAATAGCAGTCTGGTAATCGGATTGTTGTTATATAACGCCTCTAAAAATGCATTTTTATGTATCTGTGATAATATATTAGCTGCATTTTCTGTTCCGCTTATGGCTGTAACAACTGTGAAGAATATCCACACAACCACAAGACCTTCTATCAGACCGACTATTACACCGCCCAGCTTATCTGCCTGTTTTATAATAGGAAGTCTTCTTATTATACCTGTTGCTCCAATGATTATCCTTAATGCTATAAATACTACAACCATTATCACTATATATATAATAGCTGTCAATACAATATCAGATAATCTTACTGCAATTATTCTTAAACTTATCTCTTTAATAGAAGCTTGTCCCTGCTCCTTAATAATTGTCATAAGTTCTGATTCCGGCATAGCCTTGATAGCATCTGTAAGACTTTCTGGAAGATTAATTCTGTCTCCAACTTCCACTACAGTTTCACTTATATTCTGTAGATGTTCTCCCGCCTCACTTATATCAATCCCATCTGGAATTATCTGTTCATTTGAAAAATACTGGTCTACTTCTTTGTTCTCTGAAAGTATTGTATATATTGACTGTGCCATGTTCTCGTCAATATTAGTTCCATTCTTTATTGCAGTTGTGGCAAGTGGTGCTATTATGACTGCTGCCAATATTGTCACAATCATGGACACAAGCGATAATACAAGTCTTATCACTCCCTTTCGCCAGCCTATCACCGCAAATATTGCGAGAATCAGTATTACTCCTGTCAACAGCATACGCCGTCCCCCTTATCATTTAAGTTTAATTGATTGTATGTATTTAGAGTTAACCACCGTATATACGCCTCTGCTTCCTGTTGGCAGAACGTCTATAACCGGCATATCGAAACTAATATCAGTCAGCTGCTTGCCACGCATATTCATAAGTACAAATGATGATGCGTTACTCATTATTACGCTCTTTCCATCAAACTGTACATTGGTATACTGTATGCCAAATGTTGTGTCAAACACCTGCTTGCCAGAAGTATTATACACTACTAATTTGTACGGATCTCCTGACTCAGAATTATCAAGCACAAGTCCTATATACTGGTCACTATAAAACACTTTTTCTATCTCGTTATCTATCTTGATAGTGTGTTCAAGACTTGGGTACTCTTTTATCTTATATATGCTCACAACATTTTCACCAACAGCAACCGCCATTGTGTCATTGATGAACTTCACGTCGCCAACTATGACATCATCATAATTGAATCCGCCAACTACTCGTTCTGTTTCATTCTTTCCAACATCTGAGAAGTTATAGAACACCACATTTGTCTTAATCTCATCTCCACTTACTTTAATAAATGAAGCTATCAGTTTCTTAGCATCCGGTGATATGCTCACATCAATCGGATATCCATCTCCGGATAATGTTGTTTTGACACTGTATATCTTCTCACCATTAGTGTCATACATATTAATGTAGTTAGCATTATTGTCATCAAGCACTGCTGCCATCTTACCGCTATCTGACACTTCTATCTGAAGTATCGGCATGGAAGTATCAGCCTTGCCAACTTGTCCACTTGTATTAAATGAATATGCACTGCTTCCATTAATATCTGCAACCGCTATTGAATTGCCGCATATACTTACTTTCGGATTCTGCATTGAATATGTCTGGTTCCATATTACTTTTCCATTACTCTTATAATATGAAATTCCGTCATTGCTATATCTTACATATCCATCTGCAAATGCTATATATTTCGATGATTCTATGTCATCCCTATTAACCGAAGCTGATATCGTATATGATGAATAATCATAGTTATCTATTACACGCGATACGATATATGCTGCTACAAAAAGTATCACAACCACTGCAACTGCTATAATTGCAACTCTTGTTTTGTGCCTGCGTATCTTTCTTCTGACTACAGCTTCATCCAGCACATCATCATCCGCTTCGTTAGATGCTGCTGTCTCTTTATTAATATTAACAATCTTCTTTACCGGAGCATTCCTGTCTCCATTAAATCTGGACTTGCCAGATATTATATCTGCCATACATTTCCCCTTTTCTATCGCATACTTATGCTGAGATAATTATACAATATTGGGGGATTTAATCAAGGAAGTTTTATCTGCTGACCTATGTAAAGTACATTTCCATCTTTGATATTATTATAAGCTATGACTTCATTGCATTTAGATGTATCTCCGTAATATCTCTTGCATATTCCCATTATTGTATCGCCAGCTTTAACTGTGTATACGCTCACTTCGCTTACTGTAGCTGCAACTGTCTGTTCTTCTGTCGGCTGTGGCACAGTTACCGTTACGATTTCTGTTGAAGTTGCGCTGACACTTGCAGGTTCACTGTCTGTCTCTGCCTCTGTTGGATATACACCACCTTCAAGTTTATTAACAGGAACAACATTTTCCTCAGTTGCAGTGTCATTTCCAGACATCTGCACCATCAGACTGCTTATTGATTTATCAAATTTCTTCATTTTCTGATAGTTATTCATAAGATTAATGCCTATAACAAGAATTACAACTACCATAAATGCACTGACACCGTACATAAATCTTGCGCTCTTTTTCTGTTCATGCATCTCTTCTTTCTCTTTTATTATATTCCGGATGGATTTCATAACCTTGTCCTGTCCGTCTTCACACGAACTTCTTTCGCGGCGCTCAAGCATATATTCCTGCATCTCATAATTTCTTTCATAAAAGCAGACATATCCCTTTTGTTTCTTGAGTTCGCCATTCTCATACAGATAAAAATTCTCCTCCTTTTCAACTGTATCAATCAGATAAAATGTTTTCATTGAACCTGCGAAATTATCGAGATGTATTTTCTTTAATTTCATCATTCTTTCCGGCGTCACTTCAGGAATTGCTGCAAACCAGCCTACCACTGACAAATCCGGAAAATATTTTTCCACATCCGAATATATTCCGTTCCATACATTTTCGTTGAAGTATACTCCCTTTTCTTCAACTTCTGTCCCCAGTTTTGCTTTTATTATTCCCTTAATAAAAACACATTTTTCATCACCATCAGTCTGACTTTCCCCAAGAAGTACGCCTGCCTGTGAATCTGACGGATTGTTATACGCAATTGAGTTTATATATGTAAAAGCATAATCCTCTATATATATTTTCTTGTCAGAACTCACATCACCTATCTGTTTAATGTTTTTCGGTCTTCTAATGGCCGCACCTCTTGTAATTTGTTTAGACTTGTCTGAATTCTCTTCATTACATATTATTTCTATCATGGTGCCTCCTTATACTATTACTCGCTTGAATAATAACACTGTCGAAAAGAAAAATTTATCAGATTTTGTCAACAATCCAAAAATATCAAAAACATTTTTGGGAATAATTATCAGGACGGACGCGTACACATTATAAAGAGCTTGTCTTAGCTCGTAAAATATTCCGGAGGAAATTATGCTTTATTATTTTGATTCCAATAATCCTAAAGCCCCCGCTCAGATAGGACGAATTCTTACAAATATGGTCACTGACAGTATTCTTCCTGAGCAGGAAATTATAATTCTTTGCATAGGAAGTGACCGTTCAACCGGAGATAGTCTTGGTCCTATAATAGGTCACAAATTCAAAGACTTTATATCACCCGGCCTTTATCTTCTTGGAGACCTCAGCCAGCCTGTTCATGCTGCCAATCTCAGCTACTGCATAAAATCCATTCAAAAGACTTTTGACAATCCTTTCATAATTGCAATTGATGCCTCATTGGGAAAAGAAGACCATATCGGCATGATTACATTAGGAAAAGGACCATTAAAGCCAGGTCTTGGCGTAAATAAAAGATTGCCTGAAGTTGGCGACATCCATATCACAGGAATTGTTAATTCTTCCCGTGATATGGAATCCTCCACACTTCAGACAACCCGTTTGTCTGTTATATTCCAGATAGCTGACGCTATCGTTCTGGCATTAAGAACATTTAATGACGATTATTATATACAGCAAGAGCCTGAGCTATCGTATCTGCTGAGTCAGACTTCATAATAGAATTAAGCTCTGAAAGTTTATCTACATTGATAAACTCTTTACCAAGATATGCTTCATAATTAGATGATATATATATTCTCTGCTTCTTAACCAAATCATCAAGTTCATCATACTCAGTTTTTTTCTTTTCAAGCTCTGTTTCCATGTTGCTTATTTTGTCTGCATATCTTTCATTAATCTCTGAGATAATATCAGCCTTGGTGTTCTTTTCAAACTCCTCCAGGGCTGAACGCTTCTCGTCCTCAATCTTTGCTATATCATCATGCAATGCATTAATTTCAGAATCAAACGACTCAAGCCCATACATATCTTCATTCTTATCTTTTCTGATATTCTTCTCAATCTTCTTAATGCGTTTCTTATTATCTCTTATCTGCATTCTTGTATCCTGAGCAGCCATTATGGTTTCTGAATGTTTCAACACTACCTTTCTAAAGATAGTCTTTACAACAATAGTGCATATAAGTGCTATAACTATACAATATACAAGAAGTACCCACTGTGGAATCACTGGCAGTAAAAATAATACCACCGGAACAGCAATAAACAAGCCTGCCATGACAGCTATATCTATCACATAATCCAACAGCTTCTTTGGATTAAATACTGATATAAACAACTGGCTGTTAAATACTTTAGAGATATTCTCATGTATAAATGCTTCATTAATCTGCTCTGCAAGGTCTTCATTCTGTGCTCTTAAAGACGCTGTATCTGCACTTATTCTTTCTTTAACGCCTGCCATCTTGGCTTTATCTCTTTCAGCCGTAACAGTCTTGATTTTATCCTTGTCAGCATTAATTGACTTATCATATCCGTCACATATTGCATCTGTACTCGCTTTAATTCTGGAGTCTGTTTCATTCTGTTTTTCTTTTCTGGTATTATCTAATTCCTTAGAAATATCCTTAACACTCTCCGCAAGCTTCTCAAGTCTGTCTTTCTTTGAATTATGTTCCTTGATATCACCAATAATCTGCTCAAGCTTTTTCTGATTACCGTTTAGTATATTCTGTTCTGCCATCTACCCACCAACTTCCGTATACACTAATATTTAATCTTATTATTTGTTCTCACGATAATAATTGATAAGACAACCATCAAGAATTATCTGTCTTTCATCATCTGTAAGTTCACCAAGCTTAAGTTCGAACTCTTTCATATCTTTATTAACAACAAAAGCCTTGATTGTAGATACCTTGTTCTTAATTGCATCCTGAATCTCTGGAATAAAGATATAATCTCCATTCTCGAATGGAAGCTCTCCCTTATCAATGATGAATGGAAGCATACCCCAGTTAATAAGGTTAGAACGATATCTCTTAGTAGCGTACTCATTAGCTATATTAGCCCATCCGCCAAGTACCTTCTGGCATGAAGCAGCCTGCTCTCTAGCTGATCCATCACCCGGCTTAACAGCAAAGATAGTACTTCCGACACCAACATTAGATTTATGAACATCATATGTTTCTTTAATCTTATGCATGATTTCTCTAAGCTCTGGTAATGCTTCTCCCATGCACTGACCTGCTTCTCTTGCTTTCTCTGCCTTCTGGACTTCCTTTGCTCGTCCTACATATGCAGGATCTTTTCTTGAAAGTGCGAATTCAGCAAGACCAAGAGGATTAGATCTGTATGATGAAGTCTCTCCTGATGGAATAAGTTCATCTGTTGTTGTAACAGGGTCATGTATCTCAGATACAACCTTAATAATAAGATTCTCTGGAAGTGCAACCATCTCTGGCCAATCCTTGATATTAGGACCAAACTGGATTTCCTGATCCGGATCTGCAACACCCTTGCTGTCAAATACTCTGTTAGCATAGATTGAGCTGTCGAAATGGTATGCTGGTCCTGTGAACTCCACATCCATATCTGTAGCTGCTGTAAGGTATCCCTTATTAGCTGCTGTTGCTGCAATAGAACGTGCATCCATAAGTGCAACAGATGATATCTGGCCATTCTGTAACTTAGAACCTTCTCTGTTAGGGAAGTTTCTTGTTGAATGTCTGATTGAGAATGCATTATTAGCAGGTGTATCTCCGGCACCAAAGCATGGACCACAGAATGCAGTCTTAACAATTGCACCTGTCTCCATAAGGTCTGCAAGTCTTCCGTTTCTTGCAAGCTCAACATAAATAGGTGTACTTGCAGGATATACGCTGAGTGTAAACTCATCTGCACCAATAGACTTCCCTCTAAGGATATCCGCTGCTGCACATATATTTTCAAAACCACCACCGGCACATCCGGCAATAATTCCCTGATCAACATAAAGCTTGCCATTCTTAATCTTATCTGTAAGCTTATATTCAACCTGTCCATCAAGACTTACAAGAGCCTTCTTCTCTACATCATGAAGAATATCCTCAAGGTTAGCATTAAGTTCTTCAATTGTGTAAGTATTGCTTGGATGGAATGGCATAGCAATCATTGGCTTGATTGTACTTAAATCCGCATATACAACACCATCGTAATAAGCAACATTTCCAGGATTAAGTTCCTTATAGCTCTCACTTCTTCCGTGAATATCATAGAATTCCTTAACCTTATCATCTGTTCTCCAGATAGATGAAAGACATGTTGTCTCTGTAGTCATAACATCTACGCCAATTCTGAAATCAGCACTGAGTGATGAAACACCTGGTCCAACGAACTCCATAACCTTATTCTTAACATAACCGTTGCCGAATACAGCACCAATAATAGCAAGAGCAACATCCTGAGGACCAACACCCTTAGCTGGTTCTCCTGTCATGTAGATAGCTACTACTCCCGGTCTGTTAATATCATAAGTCTTATTAAGAAGCTGCTTAACAAGCTCTGGTCCGCCTTCGCCCATAGCCATTGTTCCAAGAGCACCGTAACGTGTATGGCTGTCTGAACCAAGAATCATCTTGCCGCCTTCAGCCAGCATCTCTCTTGCAAACTGGTGGATTACAGCCTGATGAGGTGGTACATATATTCCGCCATATTTCTTTGCACATGTAAGTCCAAACATATGGTCATCTTCATTAATAGTTCCGCCAACTGCACAGAGACTGTTATGACAGTTAGTAAGTACATAAGGAATCGGGAATTTCTCAAGACCTGAAGCTCTTGCTGTCTGGATAATTCCAACAAATGTAATATCATGTGAAGTCATCTTATCAAACTTAATCTTTAACTTCTCCATGTTTCCAGATGTGTTATGACTTTCAAGAATTCCATATGCAATAGTATTCTTGGCAGCCTCTTCCTTAGTTACTGAACATCCTGTCTTGGCAGCTACTTCATTCACAGCCGAAGCACTATCTTCAACAACATCAACGCCGTTAATAAGATATGCTCCTCCATCACTAAATTTAATCATGTTTTCTCCTCTTTCTTTATATCATTACTAGGCGTTTGCGAAACGCCACAAGCCGCATAAATACGGCATTTTTTGTTACCAAA
>CAVAPS010000053.1:0-8818 GCA_963590775.1 Desulfovibrio piger | reverse complement strand
AGCTTTCTGGGAACACACCTGCATAGCAGGTGGTTTATTTTTATTGCCGATACAACAATTAACCCCTGCCGCTAATTGCGACAGGGGTTTTGTTATGTACCAAACTATTCGGTTAAGATTCTGCTGATTACTTTCCCATAAAGCATACAGCAACCATTCCGGGACCTGTATGTGCACCGATTATAGGTGAAAGTGTACTTCTTCTTACTGTGATATCAGGATATAGCTGCTTAACAGTGTCAGCAAGGGAATCTCCAAGCTCTTTAATATCAGCATCAATTACATAGACAACATCATCCTTTAAGGAAGCATTAAAATACTCCTTAAAGTAATCGAGAAGTCCTGATATTGCTGCCTTATTGCCTCTCTTTTTGGCAATTGTAATAAGCTTTCCTTCTTCATTAATCTCTAAGATAGGCTTAACATTAAGCATAGTTCCAACAACTGCTGTTGTAGCACTTACTCTTCCACCTCTCTTAAGATACATAAGATCCTGAACCATAAAGTAATGCTTTATCTTATGGGTAGCGGCAACAAGGTCCTCATAGTTATCCTCTATGCTCATGCCTGCTTTCTTATTACGGATTGCTCTCTCAATAAGAACTCCCATTCCGCCTGTAGCTGCAAGGCTGTCTACAGGATAAAAATCCTGTTCAGGGTATTTCTCTTTAAGTTCGGTCTTAGCCATAAGTGCTGACTGATATGTAGATGAAAGACCGCTTGAAAGGCTTAAGTATAATACTGAATATCCTTCTTTAAACGCTTCATCAAGGTATTCTTCATACATATAAGGTGATATCTGTGATGTCTTGGTTAAATCACCGTTTCTCTGTCCGTCATAGAATTTCTTCATAATATCATCTGTCTGAACACCTTCACTTACACGCATCTGCTCGCCAAGTGAATATTCCATTGGAACGAATCTTAAATCATTCTCTTTAGCGTAAGCTTCATCAATATCTCCAGATACATCCATATATATTAAATACTTGCTCATATATCCCTCACATACAATTCATTAGTTTATAATCAGAATTACTTATTAGTCTCTTCTATAAATCTTTCAAGCTGCTTCTTAGCTGCACCGCTCTTGATGATTTCTCTTGCTTTCTCAATACCTTCCTGCATTGTAATACCATCTGAAGCAAGATATATAGCTGCTCCTGCATTAAGAAGAACAACATCTGTCTTAGGTCCCTCTGCACCATCAAGAATATCTCTTACAATCTGTGCATTAACTGCTGGCTCGCCACCAACAAGATCTTCCTTCTTACATCTTGTAAATCCAAAATCTTCAGGCTTGATAGTATAAGTCTTGAATTCGTCACCCTTGAACTCACATACCTTGGTATCTGCGCTTAATGATATCTCATCTATGCTGTCCATTCCATATATTGTCATGGCTCTCTTGCATCCTAAGTTATGTAATACATGTGCAAGTGGTTCAACAAGTTCTTCACTATATACACCGAAAAGCTGCATAGAGGCTCCGGCAGGGTTAGCTAAAGGTCCAAGTACGTTGAATAATGTACGGATTCCAATTTCCTTTCTTACGCTTCCTACGAATCTCATAGCTGGATGATATTTCTGTGCGAAAAGGAAACATATATTAATATCCTTAAGAATCTGTGCCATTCTTGCTGGTGCCGCATCAATCTTAACACCAAGTGCCTCTAAGCAGTCTGCTGTACCACATTTGCTTGAAGCTGCTCTGTTACCGTGCTTGGCAACTGGAATTCCTGTTGCTGATACTACGATAGAAGCTAAAGTTGATATATTGATTGAGTTAGAACCGTCTCCACCTGTTCCAACGATTTCAAGTACATCCATATCGTTTAAGAACTTTTCACAGTGTGATCTCAAAACCTTGGCTGCTGCTGTAATCTCATCAATAGTCTCTCCCTTTGCTGCCAGTGCTGTAAGAAATGCTGCTTTCTGTGCATCAGTGGCTTCTCCTGTCATAATCTCTTCCATTACGTAGTTCATCTGCTCTACTGTTAAATCTTCTTTCTTAACAAGCTTTGCAATTGCTTCTTTAATCATATACTTTAGCCTCCTATAAACATATCTAAATGATAGCTTTAGTGTATTACTATAACGCCATGCTGTCAATCCATATCAACTTACAAAGGTTATTCGTTTCAAACACCTCATCAAACAGGAATGACTCATAAAGTGCTTCCATATTATCTTCTGAATACTCAACCTGTCTTGAGAATATATGAACCGTATCAATTCTGTCCTCAAATGTGAATTTCTTATGCTTCTTATACCACACCAGCATATCCACCTGGCGAAGAATAAGATAATTGGTTATAAACATTTTGGCTTTGCCGACAACATCATAATCATACACTGACTTAGCAAAATATCTGAACACAAGATATGTTATGAAATTCCTGTACTCATATTCTCTTTCCAGCATAGCTGTCATGAATTCGTCTTCTATTTCCTGATATGTTTCGTTATCCATATTGTCATGGAATGTGTCAACCATCTCAGAAAACATATCTTCCCATCTGGTGTTAAGAACTTCCATATCCTCATATGAATACATAATGCTTCTTATGCCGTCCTGTATGTCAATATCCTCGAATTCACCGCTGTCTGACTCCGCATTCATCTCCATAAGAATATGTTCAACATCACTTCTTCCAAATGTATTAACGTACTCCTTAAGTCCGCAAAAGTCATCATCATTAATGTATTCCTGCATTGCTGCACAATATTTTAATATAACGACCAGCTTTTCATTAATTGACATCTCTGTTATATCAAGTATCTTGAATATCTTATCTCTTGCTTTGAATATCTTCACTGCATAAGAACTATCATACTCATCATCTTCCTGATACTGCTCATCACACGGCTTTAACACAGTTGTAAATGTCTTATTCTCGGAAAATATTATTCTCTCAGCCTCTTCGCAGGCCAGTCCGATACCACTTTCCTTAATCTCGCCATAATATTCAGAGTATCTTGGGAACTGGTCACATACAACAGACAGATGCTCTGTACCAAGCTCTTTATGTATTGTACATAAGCCGCAGTCATCTAAAAGTCCGCAATGTCCATCTGTAAGCTTAAAACAGTTAGAACCATCTTCACTTTTGGTAATGGCAGCTCTTATCCTGTCGCCAAGCTCTCCTTCAAGGCTCATATAATAATCATAAGTATCATCATCAATATCTATTTCCCAGCCGCCAACACAACAGTTGTCCTTACATTCTGATGTTATACAGTGAAACTGGTCATAATAGAATGGAACTCTGAGTTTCATAATTCTTATCTTCTCCTTAGTCTGTAACAATATCAGCAACCTGATATCTTATAACTTTATCTACATCAGACAGTTTAACTTCTACCTGATGTCCGATTTTGCCTGCACTAAACATAATAGTCTCGAAATCTTTAGCTGTTTCGTGGAATGTTGTAGGAAAGAACTTCTTCATTCCTATTGGAGAACAGCCGCCATGCACATACCCTGTAAGTGGCAGCAGTTCTTTTGATTTAATCATCTCTATTGATTTCTCTCCGACAGCCTTAGCTGCTTTCTTTAAATCCAGTTCTTTATTAACAGGCACAACAAATACATAATTCTTACCTGTCCTGCCAACTGTAACAAGTGTCTTGAAAGCCTGCGCCGGATTCTCATTAAGAACGGCAGCTATCTCGTCACCGCTTAACCCTTCTGCATCAGGACACATATGTGTCTTATAAGGCACTTTCTTCTGGTCAAGCACTCTGCATACATTAGTCTTATCGTCTGATTTTCCCATAATTACTTTCCTCTGACAATTCTATATTTGTCTCATTCTTTCAAGGCGTTCATGAAGCTTTCTTATATGCTCCATCTCAGCCGGACTTTCCATCTTTCTGTCTGAATAGTAATACTCCACGCTGCCCTTCTTGTTATTATCAGCTTCCGTAAATATACCATTCTTAATAACAGTATTCTTAAGATTATTAGATACTCCTGTATTACCGTCAACCATCTCTAAATCATCCGGAAACAGCTTTGCAAATGAATCCTTGAAATAGTTAAAATGTGTACACCCAAGAACAAGTTCTGAATAATCATCAAGATTGTATGGTGCAAATTCACCTTGTAAATAATCAACCACATCTGACGAATCAAAGTCATCATCCTGTGCGAATCTTACCAGTCTTGGCAGTGCCACTACATCCACAACGTGCTTATCATCATACTTCTCTATTAGTCGCTTTAACTTCTCGCCTTTAGCTGTTACTGGTGTCGATACAACCATAACTCTTCTGCCTGATTCATGTGTATGCTCAACCGCAGGCTTAACGGCAGGCTCAATTCCTATAATCGGCAGCTTATACTTGTCTCTGAGATACGATATTGCTGCACTTGTCGCTGTATTACAGGCAAGCACGATTGCCTGACACCCCTTATCTACAAGAAATCCAACTACATGATCAACCAGATTTCTTACTTCTTCTCTTGTTTTCTCCCCATATGGAACATTATCCACATCAGCATAAAATATGTAATCAGCCTCTGGCAGAGTAATCATTGCCTGATGAAGCACTGACAGACCGCCTATACCTGAGTCAAATATTCCTATCTTCATATTGCTACAAACCTCTATGTTCTAATCATTATATACTTTACAATAAACGATCATCTTGTCCTTTAATATCTTAACCCTGCTTGGACGCATCTCTCCCGCAAATATCTTATCTGCAAAATCAGTAAAAAGATATTTCTGTAACAACACTTTAAGCTGCTTATTGCCTGATCTTCTTATAGCAGATACAACCCATACTGCAATGAATAATACCAGCCATACCCACACAGGGACATAATCCATAATTCCTAGTGCATACTTTCCGGCAAGCATGAATCCTATAGCACAGAATATAACCACATATACAACAGCCCATATGTAGGCTTTCACCCATCCGACTGCTCCAAGTACCTTAAGTCTGTTCGTAATCTTTCTGTAATTCTCTGATTCCTCTATAGTTATTGGTAATTCAATTATCTTCATAACAAGCCTTACCTTTCTTAGCATTTAATAATGATTATAAGCCTTGAAGTGAAAGTATTCAAGTTTACTTCCAAATCAAGGCTTATTAATTAATAATCACTCAAAACTTCTTCTACGTGCTTTATGGAAATCTCCAGAAAGTTAGAGATTTCATAGTCCGGAACGCCATTATCATGAAGTATGAATATTAATTCTTCAATACTTGTACCCTTTCTCCGTTCCATCATAATAAAATGTTTAACCTGAGTCTCGTCCATACCACACCTCACATATTATTCAATTATTCCGTATCGAAACTTTCGGTTATTATATCAAAAACATTTCTAATCCGTCAAGCATTAAGAATCTTTTCTAACATATGCACTCTGTTAAATGGAAATGAAAAATAATATCCATCAACAAAATCTGATGTATTAGCGATTATCTCCTTTGCAATCTGTATTCCTGTCTCTTCGCCTTGTTCTTTAGTCATATCTGCACTGTATCTTGAAAGTATCTCATCAGTAACATTGATACCTGTCATTTCATTTTTCATAAATGTTGCATTACGGAGGCTTACAAATGGCATTATTCCGCAAAGAATCCTTGCACCTGTCTCTTCTTTAATCTGACGGAGTCTGTCAATATCTTCATCAGAAAATACCGGCTGTGTCATGAAAAATGTAGCACCAGCCTCCATTTTCTTCTTCACACGGGCAAGTTCAACCTTGAAATTAACTCTGCCCTGATTGATTGCACCACCATATATAACCGGTTTATCTGCAAACTGGTCCTGATTCATATCACTTATTATATTCATAAGTCCGACTGAATCAAAGTTAAACACACTCTTAACACTGGATCTTACCATTGAAGGAATAGGATCTCCTGTGATAACAAGAAAATTATTAATATTGTTGATATGAGCTCCAAGAAGCTGTGAACGCATTGCAATGGCATTCTTGTCGCGACAGCATATATGCGGCATAACACACATTCCTGTCTCTCTTGAAACCTTTTCCGCCATAAGAATTGAATCTGCTCTTGTTCGCCCTGATGGTGAATCAGGAAATGTCAGCACATCAACACCACTTTTCTTCATTAAAAATGCCGCATCCATAATCTTCTCATCATCCACGCCAAGTGGCGGAGCAAGTTCTACAGCAATAAGCTTTCTGCCTTCTTTCCCCTTGTAAAATGCACAATCTATAGAATTACTCTTTTTCTGCTCTTCATTGTCCTGCTTAACAACACGGGCATGAGGAACTTTTGCTGTTACAGCAGTCATCTGTCTTATATACTCAGGAGTTGTTCCACAGCAGCCACCAATAATATCAGTGCCTTCTTCTGCCATATCTTTCATAATCTGTGCAAAATAACCTGCGTTATTATCCGCAAATACCATTCTTCCGCTTACAACCTGAGGATAACCTGCATTAGGAAGTACTGCGAAATACTTGTCATTCCTGTTTATCAGATTCTGAACAAGCTTCTTCATATGACCAGGTCCTACACCACAGTTAAATCCACATGCATCTATACATGGATTCTTTGCCGCCTCATCTATCAGTTTCCTCGCACTGTAGCCTGAACTGCTGTATCCAAACTGGTTAATTGCAAACTGCGTAATAACAAAGCATTTATCGCCTGCTGCCTCAATAGCTTTATTAATAAAACCAAGCTCAGGAAATGTTTCAAACACAAATATATCAACACCAAGTTTCTTAAATGTGTTAACGATATCAACATACTCTTTCTCAATATGTTCTTTGTCAAACATATTCTCTCCCGGTATCGGACCTATGTCTGCAGCAACAAGCACATCAGTCCCTTTCACTGCCTCGCGTGCTATCTTCACGGCACATCTGATATTATTCCTGACGTCATCTGTATCCTGTCCAAGACTTACCGTATTACTTGCAAATGTATTAGTTCTTATAATCTGTGCTCCAGCCTCAATATATGCGGTATGAATTGCCTGTACTCTGTCCGGGGCTGTTACATTAGCCATCTCCGGAAGACTTCCAGCATCATATATCTTCGCATAATATGTACCAAAAGCACCATCAGCATTAATTCTTGAACTCTTTAATCTCTCTTCGAGCACTCCTGCTGTATTAGAATATTTCATATTCAATCCCCTGTTCTTATCTTTCAACTGAAAAAGAAGCCACTGCCAAAGCAGCGACTCCAAAATTGTATCATTATTAAGTTAAATTTGCACTAAAATTTAAAGAAAAATATACTTTAATATGAATAATACAGCAAGTACATACATAAGTGGAGTAATCTTCTTTGCCTTTCCAGCAACAAGGTTAATAACAACATATGAGATAACGCCAACTGCAATACCTTCTGAAATGCTGTACATAAGTGGCATACAGATAAGACAGAGGTAAGCTGGAATACTCTCTGTTAAATCATTGAAATCAATATCAACAACAGCACTTACCATAAGGAATCCTACAAATATAAGAGCTGGAGCTGTTGCAAACTTAGGTATGCAGATAAACACTGGTGCAAATACAATTGCAATAAGGAATAAGAAACCTGTTACTACTGAAGAAAGTCCTGTCCTGCCACCTTCAGCAACACCTGATGAACTCTCAACGAATGTTGTTGTTGTAGAAGTACCAAGAATAGCACCTGCACTTGTTGCGATAGCATCAGCTAAAAGAGCCTGCTTAATTCTAGGAAGTCTTCCGTCCTCATCAAGCATTTTAGCCTTATTTGCAACACCGATAAGTGTTCCAAGTGTATCGAACATATCAACAAAAAGGAAAGAGAACATAATAACAATAAAGTCTAATATGTTAATATTAAGTCCTTTAAGGTTAAAGCACTGTCCGAATGTCTTTCCGATAGCTGTGATATCAAAGCTGCTCCATGATGGAATAAGTGAATAGAATCCGGCAACAGCGTCAACCTTATAAAGACCTACAAGCTGACATATAATACCAAGCACCCATGTTGCAACAATACCGATAAGGATAGAACCCTTAACATGCTTTACATAAAGTATTGCAATAACAAATGTACCGATAACTGCAAGTAAAGCGCCTATTCCTACTGTGTTAAAATCAGTTCTGAAATTAACAACTGTAACCTTTGTTGATTCACTTGCAATAACAAGATTAGCACCCTGAAGTCCGATAAATGCTACGAAAAGACCGATTCCTACTGATACACCTTTCTTTAATGTTGTAGGGATTGCATTAAATATAGCTTCACGAACATTAGTAAGTGAAAGTACAATAAATACAAGGCCTTCTACAAATACAGCAAAAAGTGCTACCTTCCAGCTATATCCCATACTTCCACATACTGTATATGCAAAGTAAGCATTAAGTCCAAGTCCTGGAGCAAGTGCAAAAGGGTAATTAGCAAGAAAAGCCATTGCAAAACAACCTATAGCAGATGCAATTGCAGTTGCCATAAGAATTGCATTAGAATCCATTCCTGATGCTGACAGGATAGATGGATTAACAGCCAGAATATAAGCCATTGTCATGAATGTTGTAATTCCGGCTACAACCTCAGTTCTTACACTGGTGTTGTTTTCCTTAAGTTTGAACAATTTGTCCATTTCGACCTCCATATTTTATAATTATTAAAAAATACTAAACCATATTAACATATTTTTCTCAATTATTCGACTATTTTTATTAAATACTTTATAAAATACTTTATAAAAACGTAATCCCCCCTACTAAAAGGGGAAGCACTATCCACATTAAAAAAAGTAACTAAAACTTCCCACACCAAAAAGGTGTGTTGAACCTTGAAAATTCAATATTTCAGCCAATAAAAAAGGCATAAAC
>CAVAPS010000052.1:0-9111 GCA_963590775.1 Desulfovibrio piger | reverse complement strand
CTGGAGCATTCAATAAAGAGATAGCTTCAACATTAAATATAAGTGAAAGAACAGTAAAGAATCATGTCTCTAATATATTTAAGAAAATTGAAGTATCTGATAGAACACAGGCGGCAGTATTTGCAATAAAAAACGGTATTATAACTATTAAGTAATATTATCAATTGCTATAATTGAATCTAATAATTAAACATAATAATGTAGAAGACAGACATATTTCATTGTTTATTAGAAAATAACAAATGAGGTGTGCCTGTTTTTATATATGTTTCATGTGAAACATATATAAAAATTCTAAATTATTATCACACATTTATATAATATGTGATATAATAAAAAATGTGGTGAATTTAATCACAACTATTATGATATGATAGTGTTTCACGTGAAACATTATATTATATGGAAAAAGAGGGTAATGTGGGAAGAATAATAGCAATAGCAAATCAGAAAGGCGGAGTTGGTAAAACAACTACAGCAATTAATCTTGCTGCATGTCTGGCTGAAGCAGGACAGAAGATACTTATTATTGATATTGATCCACAGGGTAATACAACAAGTGGATTTGGATTATCAAAAACTAATATTGAGAATACAGTTTATGAAGTTTTATTAAGAAAATGTGATATTAAAGAGGCAATTCAGGAGCAGGTTATAGAAAATCTTGATATTTTACCATCAAATGTTAATCTTGCAGGTGCAGAGATTGATTTAATCGATGTAGAAAATAGAGAATATACATTAAAAGAGAGTATATCAGAGGTAAGAGACAGATATGATTATATAATCCTTGACTGTCCACCATCACTTAGTATGCTTACAGTTAATGCAATGACAGCAGCGGATACTGTATTAGTTCCAATCCAGTGTGAATATTATGCTTTGGAGGGATTGACACAGCTTATACATACAATTAATCTTGTTAAGAAGAAGCTTAATCCAGACCTTGAGATGGAAGGTGTTGTATTCACAATGTATGATTCAAGAACTAATCTTTCATTACAGGTTGTTGAGAATGTTAAGGATAATCTTAAACAGAATATCTATAAGACAATAATACCAAGAAATATCCGTCTGGCAGAGGCACCAAGCCACGGACTTCCGATAAATCTGTATGATCCGAAATCTACAGGTGCAGAAAGTTACAGATTATTAGCAGAAGAAGTAATGGGAAGAGAAGAATAAATATAATGGAGGATTGTAAATAGTATGCCAACAAAGAGTACTAAAACAAATAAATCAAGAGGATTGGGAAAAGGCATTGGAAATCTGTTTCAGGAAGAAGATGCTAATGATCAGAAAGTAGTTGTTAAAGAAGTAGTAAAGGAGGTTGTTAAGGAAGTTCCAGTTCAGGCAGAGATTAAACTTAAGATTTCCCAGATTGAGCCTAATAAGAACCAGCCTAGAAAAGCATTTGACGAGGATGCACTTATAGAGCTTTCAGAGTCAATAAAGCAGTATGGCGTATTACAGCCACTTCTTGTACAGAAGATGGATAAGAATTATCAGATAATAGCAGGTGAAAGACGATTCAGAGCTGCAAGACTTGCAGGCGTTAAGGAAGTACCTGTAATAATCAAAGATTATTCTTCGCAGGAGGTTATGGAAATTGCTCTTATTGAGAATATCCAGAGAGAGGACCTTAATCCTATTGAAGAAGCACTTGCTTACCAGCAGCTAATCAAAGATTACAGATTAAAGCAGGATGAAGTTGCAGAAAAGGTCGCTAAGTCAAGAACTGCAATTACTAACTCATTAAGATTATTAAAGCTTGACGAGAGAGTTCAGGAAATGGTAATTGAAGGCAAATTAAGCAGTGGTCATGCAAGAGCAATTATTAGTATTGAAGATAAAGAAAAACAGTACATAGTTGCACAGAAGATATTTGATGAAAAGCTTAATGTTCGTGATGTAGAAAAACTTGTTAAGAACATTGATAAATTAGATAAACCTGTGGAAAAGACAAAGCCGGAAAATGATTTTGTATACAGAGATTTTGAGGAAAAATTAAAGAAAATCATGGGTACACAGGTAGTTATCAAGAATAAGAATAATAACAAAGGTAAGATAGAAATCCAGTATTATTCGCAGGCAGAGCTTGAAAGAATATATGATATGTTAAAAAAGATAAATGAATAAATCATTATATATAAGTATATTTGTATTATATAACTAACTGAATAGTAATATGAAATGGTTTATTTAATTTATCACATTTATATGATAATAAAGTTAAGCTAAGATACAGAAAGGAAAAGATATGTTAGATGTATTTGGATTATTTAAAGTGGACACACTTTATGTAGTCATAGGAATGCTCGTAATAACTATAGCTGCTATTGTTCTTGCCATAGTAGCCATAAGCAAAGCAGGTTCTATGATGAAGAAGTACGAGATGATGATGGAAGGCTCTGACGGAAAGAGCATGGAAAAGATGGTAAGAAAATATACTGATGACATCATCAATCTTCAGAAAACAAGTGAAGATAATACAGAAGCAATTAAGGATATATATGAAAAAATGCAGCTTACATTCCAGAAGGTTGGTGTTAATAAGTATGATGCATTCCACGAAATGGGTGGAAAGTTAAGCTTCGCATTATGTATGCTTGATAAGAAAGATAACGGATATGTCGTAAATGTAATGCACAGCAATGATGGCTGTTTTGCTTACATTAAAGAAATCGTTAATGGAAAGTCATACATTGAACTTGGCAAGGAAGAGGAAAAAGCTGTTAAACAGGCTTTGGCAGGTCGTATGGGAGACGAGGAATTAAGCAAAGAAGTTAATGATTTAGTACAGAAAGACAAAATGTAATTGAAAATATACTGAAAAAGGTGCATAATAACATTTGGTAAATTTGATAAAATAGTGTCAATTATTATAAGACGCAGAAATGAGGAGTAATGTTAGATTTAAAATTTGTCAGAGAAAACCCGGATATTGTTAAACAGAATATTAAGAATAAATTTCAGGACAGAAAGCTTCCACTTGTAGATGAAGTTATTGAGCTTGATGCTAAGGCTCGTGCAACACAGACAGAAGCTGATGAGTTGAGAGCCAACAGAAACAAGCTTTCTAAGCAGATTGGCACTCTTATGGCACAGGGAAAGAAGGAAGAGGCTGAGGCTGTTAAGGCACAGGTAAGTGCAGACGCAGCAAAGCTTGCTGAATTAGAGGCAGCTGAGAAGGAACTTAACGACAAGGTTACTAAGATTATGATGACTATTCCTAATATCATTGATCCTAGTGTACCAATCGGTAAGGATGACAGCGAGAATGTTGAAATCGAGAAGTTTGGTGAGCCTGTAGTTCCTGATTTTGAAGTACCATATCATACAGATATTATGGAAAGATTCAATGGAATCGATATGGATGCAGCTGGTAAAGTTGCTGGTAACGGTTTCTATTACCTTATGGGAGATATTGCAAGACTTCATTCAGCAATTATTTCATACGCAAGAGATTTCATGATAGACAGAGGTTTCACATACTGTATTCCTCCTTATATGATTAGAAGTAACGTAGTTACAGGTGTTATGAGCTTTGATGAAATGGACGCAATGATGTATAAGATTGAGGGTGAAGACCTTTACCTTATTGGAACAAGCGAACATTCAATGATTGGTAAGTTCATCGACACAATTACACCAGAGGAAGAACTTCCTAAGACACTTACAAGCTACTCTCCATGTTTCAGAAAAGAGAAGGGTGCTCACGGTATCGAGGAGAGAGGTGTATATAGAATTCACCAGTTCGAGAAGCAGGAAATGATCGTTGTCTGCAAGGCAGAAGAGAGCAAGATGTGGTTTGATAAATTATGGCAGAACACAGTAGATTTCTTTAGAACAATGGACATTCCAGTAAGAACACTTGAGTGCTGTTCAGGAGATTTAGCTGACCTTAAGGTTAAGTCTATTGATGTTGAAGCATGGTCACCAAGACAGAAGAAGTACTTCGAGGTTGGTTCATGCTCTAACTTAGGAGATGCTCAGGCAAGAAGACTTAAGATAAGAGTTCAGTGTAAGGACAAGAACAAGTACTTTGCACATACTCTTAACAACACATGTGTTGCACCTCCAAGAATGCTTATCGCATTCCTTGAGAACAACCTTCAGGCAGATGGCAGAGTTCTTATTCCAGAAGCTCTTCGTATGTACATGGGTGGTAAGACAGAATTAGTACCAGTTAAGTAATAGAAATATTAAGTAATATGTATACTATATAAAACTATTAAAAATGTGGATAAAACATATCAGATGAATATGCTTTATCCACATTTTTTTAATGTTATCCACAAAAATTGTGGATAAGTGTGTTAAGACTGCGGGGAATCCACTGAAATAATGTTAAATTCAGGTATTTCTTTGTGGAAAACCTTATAATTATAGGTTTGTGGAAAGCTTTTACTGGAAATCTACGACATTTATCCACTGTTCAAGAAGTTCTTTTTCTTCATCTTTCTTCTTGGTAAGTCTTGCTGCTGCAACTAATGGAAGCCAGTCATTAACATATGAACGCTTTGTGTTAGTTAATTCACAAAAAGCATTTATGTATTTCTCAGGAATATCACTCTTGTCACCAAACTGTAACTTAAGAAGTAAAAATGTATTCGCAATATCTGCAGATGCATTACCCTGTGTCGCATGTACCCAGTCAACTGCTGTGATTTCTTTGATGTTGCCTTTAGCATCAGCAGTTACAATAATATTGTCGGGACAATAATCACCGTGGCACAGCTTGGTATGATTCTTCATTGAATTAAGTCTTGTAAGAAGCTCATACTTAACACTGTTATCAAGCTCTTCAATAGAGTTAATCTGGCGATTCATTTTATCCTTTAATACCAGAAGAAGCGGATTAGACTTCTTCTGGAAAGATACCTGGTATTCAACCATTTTCTTGATGTATTTATCTGTTTTGTCAGGATATTTTTCAATTAACTGTGTAAGAGTTGGACCTTCAACATATTCACTTGTGATAGACCATTTGCCATCAGTAACAGCGACTTCTAAAAGCTTTGGAATATTAACGCCTGCGTCCTCAACCCTTGCAGTATTCAGAGCTTCATATAAAACATCTGACTTATTGTAGGTCTTGGCAAAGACCTTAGTTGCTTTGCCGTTCTCTACATAAACTGATTTTAACTTGGATTTTGCTAAATATTTCTTCATAGGACATGTTTCCTTTCTTAATATAATGATGATTATTTACCGTAATAAGCCTTTAAGTACATAGATTTCATTTCACTCATAAGAGGATATCTTGGGTTAGCACCAGTACACTGGTCATCAAATGCGGCTTCTGTCATCTCATCAAGAGTTGCAAGGAAGTCCTCCTCTTTAACACCATAATCAGCAATAGTTTTCTTAATTCCTACTTTAGCCTTTAATTCTTCGATAGCCTTGATAAAGTTCTCGAATTTCTCATCATCATCTTTACCCTGAATTCCAAGGAAGTTGGCACACTCAACATAACGTGCCTTGCAATGTGGATACTGATACTGTGAGAATGTTCCCATCTTGGTTGGAACTTCTGCAGCATTGAATCTCATTACATCAGTGATAAGGAGTGCATTAGCAATTCCGTGTGGAAGGTGATGATATGCACCAAGCTTATGTGCAAGTGAGTGGCATACTCCAAGGAAAGCATTGGCAAACGCCATACCAGCCATAGTAGAAGCTGTAGCCATCTTTTCTCTTGCAACCGCATCATGTGCGCCTAATTCATAAGCTGCTGGAAGATATTCAAATATATTCTTCACAGCCTGTAAAGCAAGACCATCTGTGTATTCTGTTGCCATGATAGAAGCGTACGCCTCAAGTGCATGTGTAAGTGCATCAATACCAGAAGCTGCTGTAAGTCCCTTAGGCTGATCCATATGCATATCAGCATCGATAATAGCCATCTTAGGGAGTAATTCGTAGTCTGCAAGTGGATATTTCTGTCCTGTTGTCTCATCAGTAATAACTGCAAATGGAGTTACCTCTGAACCTGTTCCAGAAGATGTAGAGATAGCAACAAAGTAAGCCTTCTCGCCCATCTTAGGGAATGTATATATTCTCTTTCTGATATCCATGAAACGCATAGCCATATCAAGGAAGTCAGCCTCTGGATGTTCGTACATAACCCACATAATCTTGGCTGCGTCCATTGCAGAACCGCCGCCGATGGCAATGATTACATCCGGTTCAAAAAGTCTCATTGCTGCTGTTCCTTCTTTAGCGCATGCAAGTGTTGGGTCAGGTGCTACATTATAGAAAGTTGTATGCATAATTCCTAAAGAATCTAACTTATCCGTGACACATTTGGTATAACCATTCTTATAAAGGAACTGGTCTGTAACGATAAATGCTTTCTTTTTACCCATTACAGTTCCAAGTTCATCAAGGGCAACAGGTAAGCAGCCCTTCTTAAAGTAAACCTTCTCAGGTGCTCTAAACCAAAGCATATTCTCTCTCCTCTCAGCGACAGTCTTTACATTAAGCAAATGTTTTACTCCAACATTCTCAGATACTGAGTTTCCGCCCCATGAGCCGCATCCAAGAGTAAGGGAAGGAGCCATCTTGAAGTTGTAAAGGTCACCGATACCACCATGAGATGAAGGTGTATTGATAAGGCAGCGACATGTTTTCATTCTCTCAGAGAATTCAGCAATCTTGTCAGCCTGTGTTTCTACATTAATATAAAGAGAAGATGTATGACCGAATCCGCCATCAGCAATAAGGTGTTCAGCCTTAGAAAGTGCATCTTCGAAATCCTCTGCCTTGTACATTGCAAGAACTGGTGATAATTTTTCATGTGCAAATTCTTCTGAAAGGTCTACTGATGTTACTTCTCCGATAAGAATCTTAGTTTCTTCAGGAACTGTAACACCTGCCAAAGCTGCGATTGTGTGGGCCTTCTGACCTACAATCTTGGCATTAAGAGCGCCATTGATGATAATTGTCTTTCTTACCTTCTCTGTCTCACTCTTATTAAGGAAGTAACAGCCTCTGTAAGCAAATTCCTCTTTAACAGCCTTGTAAACTTTCTTGTCAACGATAACAGACTGTTCAGAAGCACATATCATACCATTGTCAAATGTCTTGGAATGAATAATTGAGTTAACTGCAAGTATTACATCTGCTGATTCATCAATGATAGCAGGTGTATTACCGGCACCTACACCAAGTGCAGGTTTACCAGAAGAGTAAGCAGCTTTAACCATTCCCGGACCGCCGGTAGCTAAGATAATGTCTGCTTCCTTCATAAGTGTATCTGTAAGTTCAAGTGAAGGAACATCTATCCAGCCGATAATTCCCTCAGGTGCGCCTGCTGCAACAGCGGCTTCAAGAACAACCTTAGCTGCTGCTATAGTTGACTTCTTAGCACGTGGATGTGGGCTGATGATGATACCATTTCTTGTCTTAAGTGAAATAAGAGTCTTGAAAATAGCGGTTGAAGTAGGATTAGTTGTTGGAATTACGGCAGCTACAACACCAATTGGTTCAGCAATCTTCTTAATTCCGTATGACTTATCTTCTTCAATAACACCACATGTCTTAGTATCTCTGTAAGCATTATAAATGTATTCTGAGGCATAATGGTTCTTGATAACCTTATCTTCTACAATTCCCATACCGGTTTCTTCAACTGCAAGCTTGGCAAGAGGTATTCTTGCTTTATTAGCAGCAAGTGCAGCAGCGGTAAATATCTTATCTACCTGTTCCTGTGTGTAAGTTGCGAAGATGCGTTGTGCCTCACGGACACCAGTGAGTCTTTCTTCAAGAGCTTCAACTGTGTCAACAATTGGGTAATTCTCAGTAAGATTCTTTGACATAACATTTCCTCCATGGTTTGATTCGTGTAATAATAATTGATAATATTTTAACAATATCAATATAACACTAATATAATTATAAGTCAATATTGATTGTAATATTAATTAAAATATGCTATCTTTTACCTAGTAAATGGGGAAATTATTAGTTAGATTAAGGATGGAGCGGCTTATGAACCTCTATATAAGAGCCCTTGGATTTGATAAACTTACATCAGAGGCTGAAGAGAAATTTATTAAATTAGGAATAAAAGATAATGTTGCCAATGGATTTGTTATACGCCACGAGAAATTAAATCGTGGCGTTATTATCGTGCGCATCAGCAATTCAACAGGATTATATATATATGGAAGATACGAGGGAGACACATTTATATATGAATATTATTTCCCGTTTGTTGTTGGAAAAGTTGCAAGTGACAATGAAGAGATGACGATTGAGAGACATTTGGACAAAGAATCCTTCGCTGTAATATGTGATGAATTAAAGACCGGAGTTACACTTATATTCTATCTTCAGAATGTTATGGATTATCTTGAATATATATATAGTGGAAAAGATTTTAAAGCTCCTGAATTCAATCCTGACAGAAAGAATGATATAGCCAAGTTACCGATTAAGAATAAAAAGGTCACTCTTACAGGGCTGTCTCTTGGCGGAATTATTATGCTTCCTATAAGAAAAGGGAAAAAGACTGCACGTAATAAGAAGGAAGAGCTGGCAAGAAAGAGACTTATCCAGGCTGCCAAGAACGGTGATGAGGATGCCATCGAGAGCCTTACTATAGAGGATATTGACACATATAATGAGCTTTCTAACAGAGTTATGAAAGAGGATATATTTACAATAGTAGATTCGACATTTATGCCATGCGGAGTGGAGTGTGATCAGTATTCAGTAATAGGCGAGATACTGGAGCTTTACGAGGAGGAGAACAGATACACCAAAGAAACCATATACATTATGGTGCTTGAGTGTAACAGCCTCATAATTACGACTGCAATTAATAAGCAGCATCTGCTTGGTGAGCCTGCCGTTGGAAGAAGATTCAAAGGTCAGATATGGCTTCAGGGCAATGTAAGGTTCACAGATTAGAGTGCCAGCATTGACCACAAGATTTAAATGTGGTAAAATTTTTCATGGTGTTTAGCCAAGTTGTTCTCATAGTTAAGTGGATATAACGGGGACCTCCTAAGGTAAAGCTAAGCAATGCCCAAATGAGGAAATCAGATACCAATTTTGAATTGATAAAAATGCAAAGTTGGGATAAAATAAACAAGGTAATTG
>CAVAPS010000051.1:0-9340 GCA_963590775.1 Desulfovibrio piger | reverse complement strand
AACCCTGGACACCCTGATTAAGAGTCAGGTGCTCTACCAACTGAGCTAGCGGTGCTTAACTTATTTTGTTCTGTTCTTTCATGTTGTCTCAAGCACAAGTGATATTCTATAGCATAGTTTAATAAAATGCAAGTGCTTTTTTGTATTTATTTAAGAACAATTTCACTTTTTTACATTTTTCTTGTTTTTTCATGATTTTGCCATGCTTTTTTATTGATATGTGCCTTTATAACCCTTATAATTCTATTATATTCCCAGTTTTAAGAGAAAATATTCATATTTAATATACATTTATTAAGAAAAGAGGGTTGATATGAAGTTTAAAAAATTTGAACCTCAGCCAAAACATGTTGACAATATTCCGATTGAGGCTGTTGATCTTGATTCTGAACAGAAGCAGCCTCCTAAGCCAGACAAGGCTGTTGCCAAGAATGTGTTCCAGCCTAACAGTAAATACTTCACAATCGTTATATACGGTCTGATTTTTGTGCTTGGTGCAATTCTTATATATAAGTTCATCGGCAACTGGTCTGCAACAGTTAAGGCATTTGGCAATATATTCCATATACTGGAGCCATTTCTTATCGGTGCCATGATTGCACTTGTTCTTTATCCATTTATCAAGACACTTTATAACAAATTCTTCATGGGTGTATGCCATATCAAGTCTAAGAAGGCTGCCAAAATGCTTTCTATTCTTGTTGCTTACCTGATTGCTGTAGGTGCATTTGCAGTATTAATAGGCTTTGTTGTACCTCAGATATATAATAGTATCGCTGAGATTGCCAATCAGGCTCCTGTGTGGTACGACAATATCCGCAACTGGTTTACTGAGTTTGAGAATAAGCACGCCAACTCTTCTATTGATTATAATTTCATCAATCAGAAGATTGAAGATGCACTTCCTAAGCTTGTTGACTACCTGACCGATGCGCTTGGCAATATTGTTCCTTACATTCTCAATACATCTATGGCAATCCTTTCAGGTGTATTGAACCTTGTTATTGCAATTATCGTGTCTGTCTACATGATTTCTGATAATAAGAATATCTTTTATCATTTTAAAAGATTCTTATATGCTGTTCTTCCTAAGAAAACAGCCGACAACACACGAATTATCTGCAAGAACTGTGCAAGCATTTTTATTAACTATATTATAGGTAAATCATTTGACTCAATTATCGTCATGATTATCTGCTTTATTGTAATGATGATTCTCAAGCTGCCTTATGCAGTGCTTATAAGCGTTATTGTCGGCATAACGAACATGATTCCGTATTTCGGACCATATATTGGCGGCGTAATTGGCGGCGTAATTATTGTTATCGCAAGCCCTATCAAGCTCATCATATTCGTAATTATGATTATCTGCATCCAGCAGGTTGACGGTCTGCTTATCGGACCTCGTATTATCGGCAGTACAACAGGACTTAAGCCTGTATGGGTTGTATTCTCAATAACTGTTGGCGGTGCGCTGTTCGGCGTAATCGGAATGTTCCTCGGAGTTCCTGTATTTGCCGTATTAAGCTACCTTCTGAATATTACTGTGCAGCATTTTCTGGATAAAAGAAAAGTCACCGTGCAGCCTTATGACTCGCCCGATGACCTTTAATCTATAATCTTTAGTTTATTTCTTGGTATTAAGAATTCTCACGACATCGTCAAGGGAATTCTTAAACCTTACCACTCTATAATTCGCACCTTTATGCACATACATCACTTCTGATACTTTTCTTGCAAATGCTTTATTCTTCACAACATTTCTCCCAAAGCCTTTATATAATATATGCATTTATTATTAATAATTTCTTACCGCAACAAGTTTACATATAGGATTGCCCATCTGTGAAAATCTTGTCTCATACTCTGTCATTACATTGCCCTCGTTAAGTACAGGATCGTTGTGTAAGTCAAATGTGACAACAGGAAGCTCCCAGCCTGCCTCCTTAATCTCCTCTAACGAAAAGTCGAATAAATCCTTATTATCCGTCTTGAACTCCACCTGTCCGTCCGGCTTTAATATTACGTCATATCTTGTCATGAACTGTCTTGATGTAAGTCTTCTCTTGGCATGTCTGTCCTTTGGCCATGGGTCTGAGAAATTAAGATATATTTTGTCCACTTCATTCTCACCAAATACCTCACATATAGCCTCTGCGTCCATTCTAATGAATCTCAGATTAGGAAGCTGAAGCTCATCCTGCTTCTCAACGGCTCTTAAAAGCACGCTCGAATACTTCTCGATACCAACATAATTAATATCTGGATTATTAGCTGCCAGTGTTGTTATAAATGTGCCTTTTCCCATACCAATCTCGATACGCACAGGATTATCGTTACCAAACACCTCTGCCCATGTGCCTTTCATGCCCTCTGGCTCTGTAAACACATATTTATTCTCTATCATTACTTCCCTTGCTCCGGGTACGTTTCTAAGTCTCATACGTTACTCCTATCTTATAGATTAGCTCAGATTTCGGCTATGTCCATGTGCGGTATACTCTTGAATATAACAAGCTGTGCAGGAGTCATCCTGAAAGCATTTGTTGTACACACATACGGACACTTACCAAGTCTGAATTATATATATATTATTTACCATAAATATCACTTTTTGCCAAGCGGGGTTTACTTATAGACAAACCTAGGCTAAAATGTAATCGTATATTTTATTAATCGGAGGAATTATCCATATAATGAAAAAGCATTTTCTTAAAGGATTACTTATAAAGATAACCAGTGCAGTATCTGCCACTGTTTTGGTGTGCTCGACATTTGCGACAGATACTTTGGCTGCGACATACGACAACGTATACAACGAGGCTGATACGACCAGTACGGAAGCTGTCTGGCCGGATGCACCGGAGGTCAACTCAAGCAGCTGTATTCTTATTGACGCTGATACAGGTTCTATTCTTTTCGAGAGGAACTCTCATGAAAAATGTTATCCAGCCAGCACAACCAAGATTCTTACAGGACTTCTTACTATCGAGAACTGTAATATGGACGATGTTGTAACATTTTCACAGGCAGCGGCTAATTCAATTAATGTATATGAAGATGCCAACTTAAGTTCGAAGCCCGGCGAACAGTTCACTGTCAACCAGCTTCTTCACGGACTTTTACTGTATTCAGCCAACGAGATGGCATATGCACTCGGCGAGCATGTTGCCGGTTCTATAGACGCATTTGTCGATATGATGAATGCCAAGGCTAAAGAACTTGGCGCTTTAAATACACATTTTGCCAACGCAAGCGGATTGTTTAATACAGACCACTACACAACAGCATATGATATGGCTATGATTGCAAGAGGCTGCTATAACAATGCTTCTTTCGTAAGTATTGATTCAACTGCCGATGCCTATGTAATTCCCGCAACTAACATGTCTGCACAGCGTACAATCAAGCACAGACACAAGATGTTAAAGGGAAGGGCTTATTATTATGAGTACTGCAAGGGCGGCAAGACAGGATACACTGATGAATCACAGAATACTCTTGTAACATTTGCAGAAAAAGACGGTATGCGTCTTATATGCGTTGTATTTAAGGAAGCTACTGATGAGATAAGATATGTTGATACAAGAACCCTTTTTGACTGGGGATTTGCGAATTTCCAGAAGTCAACAACAACAGGAAGCCAGCTTGGAGCAATGTTCTCCAACGACAACTATTACAACTCAGCGGTTTTCTCAACACTTTCACTCAACTTCGGACTCAATGCTTCATTCATCACAATACCTAATAAAAGTTCTTTGTCAAATGTAACTATGACGGTTGATGATAATTATAACATGACTAATGAGAATGGTGTTATGACAACACATCTTAAGTTCCTGTACAATGATAATACGGTAGGAACTACAACACTTAATATCTCCGCAGCCGGCACTGATACAGGCAGCCAGCTCCCATATATTAATACCGATGTGACATCATCTTATAAACCTAAGACATGTATTAAGATTAATATCTGGATACTCGTTGGAATCGGAGCAGTTATACTGTTTGTTATCTATATTATTGAAGAACGTGCAAGAAGAAAGCGCCAGAGAAGACACTACAACAGAAGAAGGCATAGATTATAAAAGAATGCGCCCCAGTAAAGTAATCTGGTGGCGCGTTTTTATTATGGTATTAATCTGTATATATTCATTAATGTACCGGGCGAGTTTAATGTCTCCAAACGGTAATAATCTGTTTTCCTTGTTCCATCTTTGTATGTTACATCTGCAGTTATAATAACATTTTTGAGTATGTCACATACTGCTTCATTCTCGGTCTGTGGTGACTGTCTGTAACCATACCATGATTCTTTAAGTGTTGGCAGTTCTACGAACATTGCAAGCTTTAGATTCTCAGTATCATTATTCTCAACTGTAATCCCCCGCGATTCCAGTTTATTCTCTTTCAGAAAATCACTTAAATAATAATCTACATCCACAAACCAGCATCTGCTGTTATATGTGTTATATTCTATCGTGCTGATATTGTCGCCTTTATAAAGCCCCTCCCACTGGTATGCCACAACATATTTGTAATTCTTGGTAGTTTCATTAGTATTCTGTACTGAACTGCCATTCCTGAGCACCTTATATCCGGTAACTAACTCTTCACCTGAAAATGCATCATTAATCATCGGATACTTTATATCCATCACTTTTCCGGATTCTTCAACATATTTTACTCCATCTGATTCCGGCTCTATAATTGCAGCAGTCTCATACACTGAACCGGATTCAATCTTTTCTGAATCACTGTCCTTCCCCTGTACGGTTGTTTTTTTCTGACTACCACTCTTACCTGACGATGTTATATTCTGGTTATTATTATCTGATTTTCTGCAGCCAACAGCACACAAAAGGCATCCAATTACAATAAATGTCGCAAATATCTTTCCTTTTCATAATAATCCCCCATTCTTTATCCTTAATATAAATGTATCCTCTTATCCACATCTATAATTATATACGAAACTTGTTCCTAAAAAGTTTACATTCAGTCAAAAAAAGTCCCCGCAAATATACGGGGACTTTAATATCTTTATTATATCTTCCATGGCTGAACCTTAGAAACATCACCATTAAACTCATATACGGCTATTCCGTACTTATGTAAGTCAACAAGCAGTGACTGTGGATATCCGTCACAATCGCCTGTAACCGCTGTAAGAGTCTTTTTCTGGTTAGCCTCATCATCACCAAGAACAAGCTTGTACTTAGTCTTGAATGGAACACCAATTCTGAAGCTGTCTCTTTCAACCGGTGTGAAATTAAGCACAAATAGCAGATTCTTCTTGCCATCAGGACTTATTCTTATGAATGAGAATACGCTGTTGTCCTTGTCGTTAGCATTAATCCATCTGAATCCCTCACTGCTGTAATCAGTAACGTACAGACATGGATAATTCTTATTAAGATGCAGACACTTCTTAGTGAAAGCCTTAAGCTCACTATGACTTTCATCCTCTAACAGATACCAGTCAAGTGCACGCTTCTCACTCCACTCATTCCACTGACCGAATTCCTGTCCCATGAACAGTAGCTTCTTGCCAGGATGTCCACACATATATGCATATGCCAACTTAAGATTCTTGAACTTGTCCTCTCTGTCACCAGGCATCTTGCCAAGCATAGAGCACTTAAGATGTACAACCTCATCATGTGAAAGCACAAGAATGAAATTCTCGCTATAAGCATACATCAGTGAAAATGTCATCTTGCTATGATTAAACTTTCTGAAATATGGGTCAAGCTTCATATATTCAAGGAAATCATGCATCCATCCCATATTCCACTTAAATGTGAATCCAAGACACTCTCCGTTGTCAGGGTCTCCACTTACCATAGGCCATGCTGTTGATTCCTCGGCTATAGTAATTGCCTGAGGGAATCTCTTCTTTAACATGCTGTTAAAATGCTTTAAAAAGCTGATTGCTTCGAGATTACCGTTGTCACCATATTTGTTAGGAACCCAGTTGCCTTCAGCTCTTCCATAATCAAGATAAAGCATTGAAGCAACCGCATCAACTCTCAAACCATCAATATGGAACTTGTCCACCCAGAACATTCCGTTGGCAATAAGGAAGTTCGATACTTCATTCTTGGAATAATCAAATACCTTGGTTCCCCAGTCAGGATGCTCTCCCTTTCTAGGGTCTGCATACTCATATACACAGCTTCCATCAAAGTTGGCAAGTCCATGTGCATCCTTTGGAAAATGTGCCGGTACCCAGTCAAGAATTACACCGATTCCCTTTTCATGCATGTAATCTACAAAATACATAAAATCTTTAGGTGTACCATATCTTGCAGTAGGTGCATAATAACCGGTTACCTGATATCCCCATGAACCATCAAACGGATACTCTGCAATTCCCATAATCTCAATATGAGTATATCCCATATCCTTGACATATTTTGCAAGCTCAGGTGCAAGTTCTCTGTATGTATAGAATCCATCCTCTGTTCCGTCATCTTTCTTCTTCCATGAGCCAAGATGACATTCATATATAGAAAGAGGTGCTTTGAGATGATCCTCTATCTTTTTCTTCTCAACCCATTCAGAATCCTTCCACTCATAACCTGAAAGGTCTATAACAACTGATGCTGTCTCAGGTCTTAACTGTGCCTGATTAGCATATGGATCAGCCTTGTAAAGTGCCTCTCCACTCTGTGATATAATAAGATACTTATACATATCCCCAGCTTTAGCACCAGGTATGAACAATTCATATATTCCACCATCTGAAATCTTCTTCATATCATATCCATATGCATTCCAGTTATTAAACTCACCTATAACATAGACTTCTCTTGCCGCAGGCGCCCACACAGCAAAATAAACTCCGGCTTTTCCATCTTTCTCAGCTACATGTGCACCCATTTTGTTATATATCTCATAATGAGTTCCCTGTCCAAAAAGATATGCATCCAGTTCTGTGATTGCCAGCTGCTCGTATTTTTGCATATTCTTCATAAAATCCTCCATTATATTATTATTATCCTACACGACACTCATGGGACCCCTCAGATTATCCCACTAATTAATAGTATATTACCACATTAGCAAATTAATTACTACATTTCATTAGCAAAAAAAATGTTCATTTCACATATATTATGTTATACTGTAAGTCGCATTGGAATTAATGCATTATATGAGTTAGAAAGATGAAAAGGAGTATTAAATTCTTATGATATACTATATTGTTAACAGCAGTTATACCAACATCATAGCATTTGTAAGCATTCTGTTTGCCTTTGCATTTACAATAGCAGCAATTGCTCTTGGCAAGAATCTTCTTCCAAGAGATGCCGGAAGAGCTTACGCCATCAATGGAAGCAAATCAGTCGGAAAACCAAGAGGCGCCGGCATGATTTTCATTCTTACATTCACAATCACATGTGCTTTATTCGTAAACTTAAGTGCCGAGCTTATCATTTATCTTATCCTTGTGCTTGCAGCGATGCTCAGCGGATATCTTGATGACAGTTCTTCATCACCTTGGGGTAATTTAAAGAAAGGTCTTATCGACCTTGCTATATCAATTATGGCGGCAGTTACTTACCTGCATTACAACCCTAACACATTTGACCTTGCATTCTTTGGAAAGACAGTAACTCTCAATCCAATCATCTATGCAATACTTATCATCATACTTATCTGGGTAAGTATCAACGTTACTAACTGTTCAGATGGTGTTGACGGCTTATGTGGTACACTTTCAGTTGTAACACTTGCCTCAGTGTATGTACTTTTCAAGTCATTTAATATTGAAGCAGCCTACAGACATACTGTTCTTATCATGATTGTATGTATCCTTGGTTATCTATGGTTCAACGCTTCTCCAAGCAAGCTCCTTATGGGTGACGCCGGTTCGCGTGCAATAGGAATATTCATTGCATTTACATTCCTCAAGCTTCACGCACCACTGCTTTACATCCCAATGGCACTTGTAATCATCCTCGATGGCGGACTTGGTCTTATCAAGGTTTCATTCATGAGATTCCTTCACATTAACCTCATGAAGAACCTCCGTACACCAATCCACGACCATATGAGAAAGAATAAAGACTGGTCAGATACACAGGTTGTATTCAGATTCACAATCGTCCAGATAATTCTTGGTCTGGCTGTGATATATGGACTTATGTTCTAAATGTTTCTGGAACATAATGTAATATAAGAATTCTATAAAAGGCATGTCAGTTGAATTTCTGACATGCCTTTATTCCTGCTCAGAGAGTTTCTCTGCCTGACGTCTTCTGCGTCTGTGTTCCCTCTCTTTTATCTGCTTTTCATATATTTTAAGTGCACCCTTCTCATCAGTGTGCTTCATTATCCTGACAGCATAATATTTGCCGTCTTCGGTCTGTTTAACTCTAAATCTTCCCTTTATAAGCCCATGTTCTTCACATGTAAACAAACCGTAATAACTCTTCGAATTAGTGGAAAACCATTTAACCGTTCTTTCCATAGCCCTGCCGCATAAAAAACATTTGCATGAACGGACAGTCCTGTCGCTCGCAGCCTTGTCCCTTGTCGCAAATCCCTTGGAAATGTATTTCTCATATGTTCCAAAATTGAGATATATCTCGTCCTTCCGCGATTCCGGAATTGTAAATGTATCTATGCTGCAAAACTTCTTAACCCTGTCAAAATCCAGCTTCTTCATTATCCTGGCTGTGTATCTTGCGTCACTCATTGCTGAATGATAATGCTCATCACCCTTGATTCCCTGCTCATCAATTGCAGATTTAAGATTCATGCGTGTCTTGCCATCTGAAAAATTAATGCTGTAAAGTTTTTGAAGGTCAAGATATAAAAGCGGTTTTGGGAAATTCTCCGGCACATCATAATACCTCATATTTCTTCTTAATTCAGTAATATCCATGCTTCCCCATGTTACAAATGTATATTCATCACCGCACCACTCAAGAAATTCAGTCACCCCCGAAACGAAATCCGTTCCATCAGCAAGATCCTTTTCTGTAATTCCAAGAATCTTCTTAATATTATTCTGAAGCTTGGTATACACCTGTGGCTTGATAATACACTGCCACTCATCTACAATATCAAGCTGTTCATTAACTTTTGCCGCACCTATCTGTATAATCTCAAAAGGAAAATGTTCCTCAGAAAATTGTTTTCCCTTGGCACTCTGATTCCACTCAAGATCCATAACAATATAATTCATAAACATTTTCCTCTGTTACTTATTCTTAATTAGATTGTTTCTAATAATAATGTTCCCACCCAGAGTCGAACTGGGGATTGAGACTTAGGAGTTCGTCTCACCAATATTTTTACAAGATACCTAATATCAACCAGAGTC
>CAVAPS010000050.1:0-9628 GCA_963590775.1 Desulfovibrio piger | reverse complement strand
ACCATAAAGAATAAATTGTGGTAAAATATGGTCTATTGTTAACAGAATTGCACAATCAATGTTGATAAGTTATAATTATTTTTGTTAATACCAGAGAATAAAATATTTAGATGAAAGGATAATTTACCCTATGAAGACTAAATTAAGAAAATTTATGCAGCAGACTGCATCATATGTGGAGATTGTATTAGCTGCATTTTTACTGATAGTAATAATATTTCTTATAGGCAGATTTATTGTAGAAAGTGTGAGTGGCGTTGGTTATGAGAATGCCACCGTTGAGTATTTCCTTGAGCAGGTTATGACATTTGCAATTGGAGTTGAGTTTGTAAAAATGCTTTGTACACATACTCCGGGTACGGTTATTGAAGTTCTGATATTTGCAATTTCAAGACAGATGATTGCAGGTCATGTATCGGGATTCGAGGCTTTGGCAGGAGTAGTTGCTATTGCAGGATTATTTGCAACTCATAAGTATCTTTATGCCAGAACATTTGGAAACGAAGAAAAGGAAGTCTAAAAATGTATAGTTCATTTTCTAAGCAATTCAGTCAGATTAAACCTTATGATGCTTATAATGTTACGGATGTGCCATGGCATGGTTAAAGGGCTTCGTACAAGATGTGGAATTATTATTGATGAACTTAAGGGGGATGTTGATAAAAAAGGTGTATGTAAGTTTTGACTGGGATAAGGCAGAAGATTTTACAGGAGAGCTTATTGAATGTGACGAGGGAGAGCTGACATAGGTTGATAAGACAAAAGTTCCTGACATTCATGATTCAGGCAAGACACACGGTAGTCACATCATCTTGTTCCGAAAAATACAATTTTTAAATAACCTTATTGATTAATATCATCATATAGCAATAATCAATGCACCAAGATGATAGTTGATCAGGACAAAGGCGTCTATGTTAATTCACGAAAGTGGATTGCACCGGCACCTTTTTTTTGCAGGAAAGATTGATTGTATCGGGTGGATATATGAGATGGAGAAAAGATTGGAGGCAGGGATATGGTTAATTACACATGTATGCAGAATGTAAAAATTATGGCAGGACAGGGTGTTCATAAGAATATGGGCGAAGCATTAAAAGAAGCAGGTTATAAGAAAGCATTTGTTGTATATGACAATGGCGTTAAGGCTGCTGGAATTATTGGAAAAGTGCTGGAAAGCTTAGATGAAGCTGGAATCAGTTATACAGAATTTGATAAGGTGCTTCCAGATCCTCCTGCAAATGTGGTTGATGAAGGCGGAAAACTTTGCAGAGAACAAGGATGTGACTGTGTAATAGGAATTGGCGGAGGAAGTGCCATAGATACAGCCAAAGGTATTAATATTCTCCGTGTTAATGGTGGAAGTATATTGGAATATGCCAATCCGGAAAAAGAGATGAAGAAGTCGTCAGGGCTTATGAGTGTTCCTACGACATCAGGAACCGGTTCAGAATTATCCAATGGACTTATCATATCAGACACAGAAAAGAATATTAAAGTTGCAATTCTTGTTGTTAATGGTATGAGTGAATTTGCGGTTATTGATCCGGAGTTTTCAGCCGGAATGCCTAAGGGGCTGACAATAATGACCGGACTTGATGTATTTTCACATGCGGCAGAAGGATATACAACAATACTTGCTAATCCAATGACAGATATGATTACAAAGGCAATTATGGAAAATGTTGTAAAGTATCTTCCAAAGGCAGTTGAGAATGGTGCTGATATGGAGGCAAGAGAAAAGATGCATATGGCAGCATCATTAGGAGGCTGGATGTTAGCTAATTCAAGTGCACATGTCGGACATTCACTTGCACATGTAATTGGCGGCATGTATCACATTCCGCATGGAGCCTGTTGTGCATTGATCTGTTTTTTGAGTATGGTGATGATGGCATGAAGGGCTATGTGTGCGGCACAAGGCTTAAGTATCACTGTCAGGACTGGAGTGGCAGAAATGAGGTGTTCGGGGTAAGATTCATGCCCGGAATACAGTCGGAATTTCTTGCATGTACGATGAGGGATGTTCTTGAACAGAAGCTGCCTTTAGAGGATATGGTAAGATATGATAATTCAGAGTGGTTTAAGAAGCTTGGACAGGAACCGGATTTCTATCAGAGAATCAGGATATTTCTGGAAGGATATACAAGAATAGAAAACAGAAAAGAGCCGCTGTATGGCAAGAAGGAGATAGTGCAGTCGGTAAAGCAGATGGTCTACGATTCAGACGGAACGATAAAGGTTCATGAGATAAGCGGTAATACCGGATATTCAGAGCGTTATATCAACAGGATATTCATAGAGGAGATGGGATTTTCACCTAAGACATTCTGTAAGATAATCCAGTTTCAGAGAGCGTTGGAATTTCTTAATTATGGCGCACCTGACAAGATGACGGATGCTGCTGTATATCTTGGATATTATGACCAGTCACAGTTTATCCGTGATTTTTCCAGGTATGCGGGTGTTACACCTAAGAAATATCTGGATATGGTTGAACAATTTAATTACAGGAACAGAGTAAAAAGTTGTGCTGATTTGTACAATTTATAAATGCAGCATATGAATATACTGATTTCATAAGACGAAGGCGTCTGACACATGAATAGTGTCAGGCGCCTTTTTGCGTCAGCAGTAATTAATATAAGCATTTTAATAAGGAGGAAGCTGATATGGGATTTTCGAAGATTGAAGTAATTACATCCATGGAGAAATTGTCAAGTCTCAAAGAAGCACTTAACAAGCTGGGAGCAAGCGGAATAACAGTTATACAGGCTTTGGGATGCGGCGTGCAGAAAGGAACTTATGAGTATGAAACCAGACAGAATTCACAGATGGAGCTGCTTCCGAAACAGATGATTATAACTATTGTTGAGGATGAGCTTGTTGATAAAGCTGTTGAAACCATTAAGAAAGAATTATACACAGGTCATATAGGGGACGGCAAAATATTTATTTCGCCTGTATCGAATATTATCAGGGTAAGAACCGGAGAAGAAGGAATGGATGCCTTGAAGTAAATGTGCTTAAGTATGTAATCCAGAAAGAAAGGAAGATAGCTTATGGAAGAAAAAAAGCTGGGTTTAATGAGCGTTATATCCACAGGTGTAGGTCTTATTGTTGCTACCTCATGTCTGATGTCGTTAGGACAGGGTGCAGGAATGCTTGGTGTTGGCTTCATAATTCCAATGGTTCTTGCCTGTGCAATAAATATATGCACAGCATTATCAATGGCAGAGTTAAATGCGCTGATGCCTAACCTTACAGGCGGACTTGCACAGTACACACTTGCAGGCATGGGACCATTTGCTGCGATAGTGACTATGGTTGGAGGATATCTTGTATGTCAGTCGATAGCAGGCTCGGTAGAATGTGCGATGTTTGGAAATGCGATTAATACAGTATTCGATACAGGAATTCCGTCAAGTGTATTCTGCATAATACTGCTGGTTATTCTTATAACCGCCAACCTGCTTGGTGTTGATATGTTTGCAAAGATTCAAAATTTTGTTGTATATGGACTGATTATTTCGCTTGTGCTTATGGGAATTATAGGAATAGCCGGCATCGGAACCGGTGAAAGAATACATCAGCAGATGAATCTGTCTTCTGGGATATCAGATACATTTTCACTGCTTGGACTTGCATTCTTCTTGTTCATAGGAAGTGAATTCGTTATTCCGATATCGAGAAATGTGAAGAATGAACGAAGAAATATCCCGCTCGGAATGATTCTCAGCCTCGTGATTATATGTGTGATGCAGATACTTATAGTTATCGGAATGGGGCATTACACACCATGGGATGAGCTTGAGGTAAGTGCTTCGCCGCACATCCTGTATGGTTCGGCACTGTTAGGAAAGATTGGTTCCTTGTGGATGATTCTTGTATCGGTATTCGCAGTTGTAAGTACAGTTAATTCTGCTATCAGTTTTCTTTCATATATGTGTGCAGGAATGGCTAAAATAAATCTCCTTCCGGCAGTTTTCTTAAAGAAGAATAAGCGGGGAGCGTACTATGTAGGAATCCTTGGAATAGGTGCGATTATGATAATAGTCAATGCGACAGGTCTGTCAACCAGCGACTCACTGTCATTCATGATACTTGTTGCGATTGTATTCTGGATGGTTTCGTATGTTATATCGAATATGAATGTAATCATATTCCGGAAAAAGCTGCCTAAGGCACCGAGAACATTTAAAGTTCCGGGCGGGCTGTTAATACCAATAATCGGAATTATTGGAAATGTAGTCATGATATGGAATATATCAGGTGACAGTGCTACGAGGCTGCAGATATACATGATTGATGGAATTATATTTGCAATATTATGTGTGTACGCAGTTCTATGGTGCAGATACAAGCTGAAAAGACCAATGTTTAAGCCAGTTCCAATGCATGAGGTTATGGCAATGGAAAATTCATTATATCTTGTGGCACATAAGAGAGCGTATGTAAAAGAATAGTTAAGTATGAATGGAGGAATATAGTTATGGAATACCCAAAGATTGATTTTTTATATCTGAATGAGGATGATATGGTGGCAGCAGGTGTTAAGGATATGAAGGGCTGCGTTGAAGCAATGGAAGAAATGTTCAAGCTTATGAAGGTTGGAAACTACCGGATGGGCGGTGCTAACGGCAATTCCCATGGAAGCATGGTTATGTTCCCGGAGAAATCTGAATTTCCGGAGATGCCGGTTGATGGACCTGATAGAAGATTTATGGCTATGCCGGCTTATCTTGGTGGCAAGTTTGATATGGCAGGAATGAAGTGGTACGGTTCTAATGCGAAGAACAGAGAAAAAGGACTTCCACGGTCAATTCTTATGCTGATTCTTAACGATAAAGATACGGGAGCACCACTTGCATTCATGTCTGCCAATATATTGTCAGCATACAGGACAGGTGCAGTTCCGGGAGTTGGTTTTAAATATTTTGCTAAAGAAAATGCAGAAACTATAGGAATAGTTGGACCGGGTGTTATGAGTAAGACAGCGCTCGCTGCAGCAATAGCAGTCCGTCCTTCAATTAAGACCGTAAAGGTTAAGGGCAGAGGAAAGGCATCTCTTGAAAAATTCGTTGCTTATGTTAAGAATGAATATCCGGACATTAATGTGTATGCAGTTGATACGATTGAGGAAGCTGTAAGAGATTCAGATATTGTGTCAGTTTCTACATCATCGCCTACAGGTGACCCTTCACTTTATCCATATATAGCTGAAGAATGGATTAAGCCGGGAGCAATTATTGAATCAACAGCAGCCTTGAGATTTGATGATGATTTCATAATTAACAGGGCAAGGACAGTTACTGATAACATCATGCTTTATGAGGCATGGGAGGAGGAGATGAAGCCAAATGCTTACAACACAATTCCGATTCCGGCTGTCCATGTAGAGGATCTTATTGCAGAAGGAAAGATGAAGCCAGAGCAGATAGATGACCTTGGTGATGTGCTGTTAGGCAGAATTCCTGTACATAGAAAGGATGATGAGATAGTTATATATTCAGTTGGCGGCATGCCGACAGAGGATGTAGCATGGGGAACCTGCGTATATAGAAATGCTCTTGAAAAGGGCATTGGAACCAAGCTGAATCTGTGGGATACACCTAAGATGGTATAAAATTTATAATAAAAAGAAAAATCAGGGCATTGGGATTGTAAGGGTTTAGCTTGCAATCTCAATGCCCTGTTTGGTTATACACGTTACGAGAGCAACGCCTGCAACTCATGCGTTACAGAAAACTACTGATATAAGATTGAGAACAACATTAATTATTCCTGACAGAGTAAGCACTATGAACGGATAGCGGCTGTTGCCTTTTGCTCTTATTAGTCCGCACATGGCAAAAAGTATAAGGTTAATATTTAATCTGCATGTGAGCAAGATGATTGCAGACCTTGAAAAAGAGTGGAATACTGCACTCTTAGAAAGAGACAGAGGCGGCGTTCATCTTACATCAACAGGGGAACAGATACTGCCTATGGTACGCATGATGATTGATGATTATGAAAAACTTAAGATGAAGGTTGATGATATATATGATATAGAGGTCAGAAGCCTTGAAATTCCTTATTACAGGGAGATTGGAATTGCGGTGAAGGACAGGAACAGATTGTCACTGGTGGTGGTCAAGTTTTTGGAGAAGGTGAGTTGTGCTTAATACTAATTATAACAAATATTAAAAAATAATAAATCATTATATTCGTGTTGCGTGACGCAGTAACATATGATAGACTTGCATTACGCAAAGGGGATTACAATGACAAAGAGGAGGAATTTAATGGTGGAGATGACAGATAGAGAAATGCTTGTAGCCATATATGGCGGTGTTGAGCAGATAAAAGGAGATGTTGCACAGTTAAATGTGCGAGTTGGTAATTTAGAGTCAGATGTAACGGAATTAAAGAGCGATGTATCGGTATTAAAAGAAGATGTGTCAGACTTGAAAGAAGATGTGTCAGACTTGAAAGAAGATGTGTCAGACTTGAAAGAAGACGTATTAGTTCTTAAAGAAGATGTATTAGTTCTTAAAGAAGATGTATTTGTTCTTAAAGAAGATGTATCAGTTCTTAAAGAAGATGTATCAGTTCTTAAAGAAGATGTATCAAACTTAAAAGAAGACGTATCAAACCTTAAAGATGATATGGAACAGACAAAAACAAAGATTTCAGGAATTGAGATGACTTTGGAGAATGAAATCAGAAATAATATAAGGATTGTTGCAGAGGGACATACAGATATTATAAGAAGATTTGATGATTACATGGTGATAGAGAATAGTAAGGAAATGTTTTCAGTCAGAATGAACATATTAGAAACAGATGTCCGCAACATAAAAGAAAAGATAGGAATAGCATAATTAAATATTAATAAAAAGGAATCCCATAAGCACAGAGGCAACACCTCCCTGCTCACAGGATTCCTTTTATTTTAATATCTTAATCAGCCGATTCCACCAAGAACTATTCCAAGTATAAGAACGAGGACGCATACAGGGCAGAAAATATATTTGCATATAGGATAGAATTTGTCAGTAAATTTCTTATCGTGACCAGTATTAACCTGAGTCTCAACATATTTCTTGCCACATATCCAGAAGAACATTATTCCGGCAAGACCTGCACCAAGTGGGCAGATATAGATAGAAAGTACGTCCATCCAGCCAGAGACAATTCCCTGAATACCTATTGAAACAACAAGTGCTATTGCAGCAATTATTGCACAAGATGCCTTTCTTCCAAGATGAAGCTTCTCCTGAATAGTTGCAATAGGTGCTTCATACAGGTTGATTAAAGAAGAAAGTCCTGCCATAAATACAGCAACGAAGAATAAAATTGCGACTATGTATCCGCCAGGCATTGACTTGAAAAGTGCTGGAAGGAAGATAAACATAAGACCAGGTCCACCCTGATTAAGCTGAGCACCAGTTGTTGCCATTGCTGGAATAATAACAAGTGCAGCAAGCATGGCTGCTATAGTATCAAACAGAGCAACACGTCCGGCAGCAGCAGGAATATCTTCGTCATCTGAAAGGTAAGAACCATATATAAGTGTTCCGTTACCGGCAATAGAAAGAGAGAAGAACGCCTGACCAAGAGCAAATATCCATGTCTTAGGATCTGCAAATGCCTTAGGGTCAACTTTGAAAATGTATTTGTAGCCTTCTATAGCACCAGGCTGGAAAGCAACATATATTCCAAGTACAGCAAAAAGTATAAAGAAAAGTGGCATCATAATTTTATTGGCCTTTTCAATTCCGCGTCCAACACCGAACATAAGAATAGCAATGCCGACAGCAAGAGCGACAATCTGCCATACATTATTGCCAAATGCACTAGCCATGCTTCCAAATGAAGCAGCAAAACCTTCTGTATCAGCAGGTGCAAGGGTCTTACCAGTAAAAGCACCAATCATGTATTTAAGAATCCAGCCCATTACAACAGTGTAACCGATTGCCATTGCGAGTGCACCAAGCACAGGAATGAAACCGATAACCTCACCAAGCTTTCTCTTATTCTTAGTTCCGCATGCATATCCAAATGCATCAACAGGTCCTGACTTAGTAGCACGACCAAAACTCATTTCTCCGATAACACCTGTAAAACCGATAAGTGCAACGAATATGAAATACGGTATCAGGTATGATCCGCCGCCATACATTGATACTCTTGTCGGGAACATCCAGATATTACCCATACCAACAGCAGAGCCGATACAGGCGAGGATGAATCCCCATTTGTTATTAAAAGAATCTCGTTTTTTCATAAAACAATTCCCCCGCATATATTTTGCCAAACAGCAATGTATTTAATATACAGTATATTTGCGGATATGTAAAACTATAATCTGAAATTATGTCGGAAAATGGCAGACAGGAGCTGATATATTTCAGATAGTTCCTGTTAAAGCATATTCTGGCAATGCCAATTGCAACATTTCTTGAAAGCTATGATTTGTCAGGAAAGACAATAATACCTTTCTGTTCACATGGCGGCGGAAGATTAGGACAGAGCCTTACAGCGATTGCAAAGCTTGCACCTTCATCAAAGAAGGGAACACCGCTTTCAATTCATTATACAGGTGGAAGCAGCATGCCTTCAGATGTTGCACAGTGGCTTAAGGATAACTGAATACAGTAAATATGTAGAGAAAATATACATAGAAAGGCGGGCAGATTATCTTGACTTGTACATAATACACAGATTCGACTATGACACGCCAATAGAAGAGACAATGCAGGCATTAGACGATTGTATTTCGTGATTAAACTGTTTTTTGACAATACTATATTAATCGTGATATTATGTATACATTATACAGGTAGTTATAATTAAATAATATATAGGCAGGTACAGCACATGACAACTAAAGAATGTTACGATGCAATGGGAGCAGATTATCAGAATGTTTTAGACAGATTTTCAAATGAAGCTCTTGTTAAGAAATTTGCATTAAAGTTTTTAGATGATAACAGCTACGCCAATCTTAAAGAGGCATTAGCTGCTGGAAATGCAGAAGAAGCATGTAGGGCAGCACATACGCTTAAAGGTGTATGTTTAAATCTTGGATTTGATAATCTTTATAAGGTAAGTTCAGATATAACAGAGATTCTTCGTGCAGGAGAACTGGCTGGAACTAAGGAAGCATTTGAAGAAGTTGAGAAACAGTACAATATAACAGTGAATGCGATTCATTTAATCCAATGCTTTTAGAATGTCTGGTAGAGATTCAGGATAAGCTTAAACAATAATATCAGAACGCATTTTTTCATAATTTTTACATGTGAAAGGGGTGTGTTTTTTGTTGATATATGTTACTATGTTGATAGTTATAAATGTACCGAATTGGAGATGCATATGAACACTAGAAAATACGAGCCTATTTTGAATAAAGCAATGAAGACCGTTATGGACTATGAGAATCCTGACGACCAGATTAATGAATTTATAAGATTCTTCGGGGAACATATTGGTTCTGACAGAATATATATTTTTGAAGATGATTTAAGTAATAAGGTTACTAACAACACTTATGAATGGTGTGCTGAAGGAGTTGAGTCACAGATTAACCTGAATTATTCATGGAACGATATCTAAACTGATAATTGTACCATGAACCTGA
>CAVAPS010000049.1:0-10013 GCA_963590775.1 Desulfovibrio piger | reverse complement strand
TATATTTTCCAATTGCTAACCCATCTATATATGGCATCTGAATATCAAGAAAAATCATATCATATTTTTCTTCCTTCATAGATTCAATTAAGACTCTTGAATCAGTATAACCGTCAATCTCAAATTGTTCATTAAATGTTTTAGACGCATTTAAAATATATTGTGTTAGTTGTTGGACAAATTCCTTTTCATCATCGCATATAGCAATCCGTATCATAGCCACCTCTTATTGTTATTAAAATCCAGCATAGTAAACATAATTTTTAATAAAATAAAATAAGCTGCCCCAGACGGGACAGCCTATCATAATTCATCTTAATAATTAGTCAACAGAGATGATTTCTTTCTTGTTGTAAGAACCACAAGACTTGCATACTCTATGAGGCATCATTAAAGTGCCACACTTTGAGCACTTTACAAGATTTGGAGCAGCCATCTTCCAGTTTGCTCTTCTCTTATCTCTTCTTGCCTTTGAAGATTTATTCTTTGGACAAATTGACATATGTTACACCTCCTTAAAATTCTTTAAAATATCTTTGAAAACAGACATTCTTGGATCCAGGGACTCTCGGTCACAGCCACACTCTGAGATATTCAGGTTGTGTCCGCATATAGAACATAGCCCCTTGCAATCAGGGGTACATAATGTCTTACCCGGCATGGATATAAGTATTTCGCCGAAAACTAATCTGTCCACGTCGAGTTCGTATCCACCAATATAGTCTTTTTCTTCCTTTGCTTCTTCCCCGGCAACATTGTCTGAGAAATCAACGATTTCATCAACGCTGTACTCTACTTTCGTAGGAACAGACTCTAAACATCTGTCACATGGAATATCAAGAACAACAAAGCTCTCTGCTTTAATCTCAAGCTTATTCTTACCAATTCTGGTAATGCAAAGTTCAAACTCTGGCTTTTCAAGTATATTATACTTGGCAATTCCAGTGTCAAAGCTTTCTGATTCAATTGAAACCTTTTCTATTCTTTCATCCTGTGAACCGGATAAAAGCTCTCTTAATTCAATTAGCATAATTGTCTCCAATTCATACTATTGTGCATAGGAAAAGCATGCACTAATCCACACCTTATCAATTATACGCATGCTCCCTGCCTTTGTCAACAACAAATTCAATTAAATTCAATAATTTTCATGAATATGTCAGATTATTTTACTAATGCTAATGTTTCTCTTGCGATTGCAAGTTCTTCATTAGTAGGAATTACACAAAGCTTAACCTTAGACTCTGGTGTAGAGATAATTCCTTCTACTCCACAAGCCTTTTCACTTGCAGCTTCATCAAGTTCAACACCAAGGTATCCAAGATACTTAGCTACCATTGGACGAAGCCATGCAGCATTCTCACCAACACCTGCTGTAAATGTAATGGCATCAACACCATTCATAGCTGCTGTGTAAGCACCGATATACTTAGCTACTCTGTAAGCATAAGCTTCAAGTGTAACCTTAGCAATCTCGTTACCATCGTTAGCTGCAGCGTTAAGATCTCTGAAATCGCTTGAGATTCCACCTGACATACCAAGTACACCAGACTTCTTGTTAAGAATATTGAGCATCTCGCTTATTGTAAGGTTCTCATGGTTGCATAAGAACTCTAAGATAGCTGGATCAAGGTCACCAGAACGTGTTCCCATGATAAGTCCTTCAAGCGGAGTAAGACCCATAGAAGTATCTACACACTTACCACCAACAGAAGCTGAGATTGAAGCACCGTTACCAAGGTGGCAAACGATAACCTTAGCTGTCTTAGGATCAAGGTTAGCAAACTTGATTGTTTCCTTAGATACGAAGCTGTGGCTTGTTCCGTGGAAACCATATCTTCTTACGCCGTACTTCTCATAGTATTCACGAGGAATAGCATAGAGGTAAGCCTTTGGCTCCATTGTTCCACCAAATGCTGTATCCCATACAGCTACATTTGGCTTGCCTGGCATAGCTGCCTCAACGGCTTCAATACCGATAAGGTTAGCTGGGTTATGTAAAGGACCGAGGTCGAAGCACTCTCTTACAACCTTCTTAACATCCTCTGTTACAAGACAAGACTCGATATACTTCTCACCTGCGTGAAGTACTCTGTGTCCTACTGCTGCAATCTCGTCTGTAGACTTGATTACGCCGTGCTCAGCATCCTGAAGAGCATCAAGAACAAGCTTAACTGCAATGTTGTGATCCTTCATAGGAGTCTCAACAACATACTTATCCTTTCCTGTTGGCTTGTGTGTAAGAATAGAACCATCAATACCTATTCTCTCTACAAGACCTTTTGCGATTACGCTCTCATCATCCATATTAATAAGCTGATACTTAAGAGATGAGCTTCCACAGTTTAATACTAAAATATTCATTACAAAAATTCTCCTTAAAAATGTTAATTATGCATTCTGAGCCTGAACAGCTGTCATAGCAACTACACCAACGATATCATCAGCGAAGCATCCTCTTGAAAGATCGTTAACTGGCATAGAAAGTCCCTGAAGAACAGGACCATAAGCTCCAGCCTTAGCAAGTCTCTGAACAAGCTTATAACCGATGTTACCAGCTTCAAGGTTAGGGAATACAAGTGTATTAGCCTTACCAGCTACTGGGCTCTCAGGTGCCTTAAGTGCAGCAACTTCTGGAACTAAAGCAGCATCTAACTGAAGTTCACCATCAACAGTGATATCTGGGTACTTCTCTTTTGCAATCTTAACAGCATCAGCAACCATAGTTACTCTCTCATGCTTAGCACTTCCGTATGAAGAGAAGCTAAGCATAGCAACCTTAGCGTCCTTTCCTACAAAGCTCTTGAATGAATCTGAAGAAAGCTTAGCAACCTCAGCAAGCTTCTCTGAATCATAATCTGGGCTTACAGCGCAGTCAGCAAATACGAAAAGACCATTCTCACCGAATTCACAGTCTGGAACTTCCATAAGGAAGAAACCTGAAACTGAGCTGATACCTGGCTTAGTCTTTAATAACTGAAGAGCTGGACGGATTGTGTTACCTGTTGAGTGGCATGCACCAGATACTGCTCCATCAGCATCTCCACACTTACACATAAGGCATGCATAGTACATGTAATCCTTTTCCATCTGTTCCTTAGCCATCTCAGGTGTAACACCCTTCTTGCTTCTTAATTCAACGAATTTATCAATATACTTCTGCTTATTAGGATCGTTAAATGGATCTACGATTGTGGCGCCAGAAATGTCATAGCCCTTACCATACTTCTCGATCTCTTCAGGAGTACCAATGATAACTAAATTAGCAATGCCTTCCTTTAAAATCTTCTCAGCAGCTTCATAAGTTCTCTTATCCATAGACTCTGGTAAAACGATAGTCTTCTTGTCTGCCTTTGCTCTTTCTTTAATTGTGTCAATAAATGCCATGATTAATGACTCCTCCTTATAAAAAAGTAAATTTTCAGTAAACATACTGAACTCTGACAAAAATTATATACCAATTTTTAGCTGAAAACAAGGTCGTCAGGCACTTAAAAATGTTTTAAAAACGATACATTGACTAAATTCTGCAATAATTTTGACATAAATGTGCGATTTCAGTAAAATATAGTAAAAAATAATGAGGAGAATCAACATGAAAGCATGCGGAATAGTTGCAGAATATAACCCTTTACATACAGGACATGTATACCAGATGAATAAAGCAAGACAGATTTCGCAGGCTGACTGCATTATTGTTGTAATGAGCGGCAATTTCGTGCAACGCGGTGAACCGTCAGTAATTGATAAGTATGCAAGAACAAGGGCTGCATTAAAGGCTGGTGCAGATATTGTTGTTGAACTTCCTGTATACTATGCATTATCAAGTGCAGAGAATTTTGCAAAGGGTGCAGTTCTAACGCTTAATGAGATGAAAGCCTCATCAATATGTTTTGGTGCTGAAACTGATAATGTAGACAGTCTGGCAAAGATAAGCCGTACTATAATTTCAGAATCGCCTGAATATAAATCAATTCTTAACAAGGCTCTTGCAGGAGGTCTTTCATACCCTGCTGCAAGACAGACTGCACTTTTGGAATATATGCCTGAATGTAAGGACATAATTGCAGGCTCTAACAACATTCTTGCAATTGAATATATAAAAGCAATACTTGGTAACAATCTTAACATGGCATATTATCCGGTACTTCGTGAAGGTGCAGGCTACAATGACGATACAGATAACGCTGAGTATGCCAGTGCATTTGGCATAAGAAAAATGCTTGTCTCAGATGAAATTGATAAGTTAAAAAAATATGTCACTTCTGATATGTATGAAGAAATCAGACATTCCAAGAACAGCCCTGTATTCCTTGATGATTTCAGCAGCATATTTAATCACAAAATGCTTTTTCTTAAACAGCAGTGCAATATTAATCATACAGATTTTGCTGAAAAGCTTGCTGAATATGAGGATATAACTTCTGACCTAGCAAACAGATTTGCAACTGCATTTACAGGAAGAGATACCATCACAGAATTTGCTATGAAAGTTAAATCAAAAAATATAGTTTATTCAAGAATATGCCGCTGTATTATGCATATAATTCTTGAAATTAGAAAACCAATGTCCGATATATACAATAATATACCATATATAAGATTACTGGGATTTAATAAAACAGGTCAGCAGTATCTTGGAAACATCAAGAAAGAACTTGATGTGCCTTTCATTACCAAGACTGCTGATTATAAGAATGAACTTTCATTTGACCTTGCCTGTTCTGATATATATGCACAGGCTGTATATGAAAAGTATGGGTATGTAATGAAGAATGAACTGCAACAGAATATAATCCGTATATAAAAATGCACCGGCTGAACCATTAATCTGATTCAGCCGGTGCATTTTTATCTTAATTCTTAATTAGTTCTTAAAGCTGTGGATTGGTGCAGGAATTCTTCCCTGTCTGTTCACGAATGCAGAACAGTCAAATTTATTAACCGGCATAATAGGTGCATAACCTAAGAGTCCGCCGAATTCTACTGTTTCGCCAACACCCTTTCCTACAACAGGAATAACTCTTACTGCTGTTGTCTTCTGGTTTACCATACCGATAGCAGATTCATCTGCTATGATTCCTGAAATTGTTGTTGCTGGTGTATCACCAGGAATAGCAATCATATCAAGACCAACTGAGCATACACATGTCATTGCTTCAAGTTTCTCAATTGTAAGTGAGCCCTCATTAACAGCATCAATCATTCCCTGATCCTCTGATACAGGAATGAATGCACCACTAAGTCCGCCTACATAAGAAGATGCCATAACACCGCCCTTCTTAACCTGATCGTTAAGCAATGCAAGTGCTGCTGTAGTACCAGGAGCTCCAGCTCTTTCAAGTCCGATTTCTTCAAGAATCTCAGCTACTGAATCACCAACAGCAGGAGTTGGTGCAAGTGAAAGGTCGATAATACCGAAAGGTACACCGAGTCTCTTGGAAGCCTCCTGTGCAACAAGCTGTCCAACTCTTGTAATCTTAAATGCTGTCTTTTTGATAGTTTCGCAAAGAACTTCAAAGCTCTTTCCTCTTACGCTCTCAAGTGCATATTTAACAACACCAGGACCGCTGACACCAACATTTATAATAGCATCATCTTCTGTTACACCGTGGAATGCACCAGCCATGAATGGATTGTCGTCAGGAGCGTTGCATAATACAACAAGCTTTGCACAGCCTAAAGAATCCTTGTCCTTAGTAAGCTCTGCTGTCTCTTTGACTATCTCACCCATAAGTCTTACAGCATCCATGTTAATACCTGTCTTTGTTGAACCGACATTAACAGAGCTGCAGATAAGCTCTGTCTGTGCGAGTGCCTGTGGAATTGATCTTATTAAAAGTTCATCACTCTTAGTCATACCCTTAGATACAACTGCTGAATAACCGCCAATAAAATTAACACCTACAGTATGTGCAGCTTTATCAAGAGTCTTTGCTATAGTAACATAATCTTCTGGTGTCTTACATGCAGAAGCACCAACAAGTGAAATAGGTGTAATTGATATTCTCTTATTAACAATAGGAACACCAAATTCCTTTGCAATCTCTTCTCCTGTTGAAACTAAATCCTTGGCAAGAGTTGTGATTTTATTATATATCTTCTCATTAACCTCAGCTAAATCAGGACCGGCACAGTCAAGAAGGTTAATACCCATAGTAATAGTTCTTACATCAAGGTTTTCCTGCTCGACCATCTTATTGGTCTCTGTAACTTCCATAATATTAATCATAGTATTTAAGTCTCCTCGCTTTCTTAGATACGGTGCATCATGTCAAAGATTTCTTCACGCTGGCATTTGATTACAACACCAATATCTTCGCCAAGTTTATCAAGGTCTGAGTTAACATTGTCAAAATCTTTATTAGAGCCTGACATATCAACAATCATCATCATATTGAAATATCCAGAAACAATAGTCTGAGAGATATCAAGAATATTAATCTTGGTATCAGCAAGATAAGTACATACTCTGGCGATAATACCAACAGTATCTTTTCCTACAACAGTAATTACACATTTTTTCATATCATTCCTCTTTCTGCACTCTTTAGCGCGGTTATATTTCGCAAATACCTGATAAAACATCACGCTTTGCAACCTCTATATCAAAATCCGAAGATTTGAATGAGTTATCTGACATATCAATCTCTAACTTTACAGTCTCATAAGCCAGCTTGTCATAATTGTTCTCTTTACTTAAGTGTCCAAGATATATTTTCTTAAGATTATCATGCAGCAATGAATTAACGAGCTGTCCTGAACTTTCATTGGACAGATGACCTTTGTTGCCCAATATTCTTTTCTTAAGATAAAAAGGATACGGACCGACCTGTAACATATTGATATCATGATTAGCTTCAACAAGCATAATATCAGAATCTTTAAGATTATCAATTACATAATCATCATAATATCCAAGGTCAGTAACTACAGATGCCTTTTTGCTTGTACCTGCACACTCCTGTGTAAATGTATACGCAACCGGTTCATTGGCATCATGTGATATTCTGAAAGCATGAATCTTAACATCTCCTATAACAATATCTTCGTCTGCACTAATCATATTGAGTATTCCTTGCGGAATATTGCCAAGTGATGAAGTCTCACTGATGCCGCTTATTGTTCCTGGTGTTGAATATACAGGAATAGCATCTTTTCTTGATATAACGCCAAGTCCTTTAATATGGTCAATATGTTCGTGGGTAACGAATATTGCATCAATATATTTAAGGCTTAAACCCGCTGTATTAAGACCTTCTTCAATTCTTTTCCTGCTGACTCCTGCGTCAAAAAGAATATGTGTATCCTCGGTGCCAAGATAGATACAGTTTCCACTGCTTCCACTGGCAATCGGCATCATTCTCATCTATAAGTCTCCTTCTGATGAAACTTAATACTTCACCATATATAAATCTATCTGTAAAATATACAAATCGTTTATAAATGTATCATATTCCAAGCATAATCTCAAGCTGAGAGCGTGTTTTTTCTATATTTCCACCATTATCTATGACTTTATCAGCATATTTTCTAAACTCAGCCTCAGATAACTGGCTTTTAAATATGTTGGATATCTTCTCGTCAGAATATCCTCTTGAAGCTGTAAGTCTCATACTTCTTACATCTTCAGAAACATATATGTACCATATTTCATCCATGAATATATCATAGTGATCTTCAATAAGCAGTGCTGCCTCAACAAAACAGTAATCAACATCACCTGCTATCTTATGATTATTAATCTGGTTGATAATCTCCTGCTTTACAAGCGGATGGATTATGCTGTTAAGAACAATTCTCTTATTAGGATTCTTAAATATAATATCTGCAAGAAGAGGTCTGTTTATCTCTCCATCCTCTCCTACAATCTGTTCACCGAATATATCAACGACCTTTTCAAATCCTATATTGCCGGATTGGTATATATTTCTTGCAACAAGGTCTGCCTGTATAATATCACAGGAACACATTTCTTTCAGAAGTGCAAGAACAGAGGATTTCCCTGCTCCCACACCACCTGTAATTCCAATAACTTTCATTAGTGTGCCTCCAGCCAGTCTTTTCCTTCTTTTAAATCTACCTCAAGCGGTACTTTAAGGCTTACTGCATTCTTCATTCCTTCAAGCATTATCTGCTTTACTGTTTCAACTTCATCTTCTGCTGTCTCAACAAGAAGTTCATCATGCACCTGTAATATAAGTCTTGATTTCAGATTATTCTCTTTAAGTGCATTGTATACATTAATCATTGCAAGCTTGATAATATCAGCCGCAGTTCCCTGAATAGGTGCATTCATGGCAACTCTTTCTCCAAAAGAACGCTGCATGAAGTTAGATGATTTGATTTCCGGAATTTCTCGTCTTCTGTTATACATTGTCAGAGAATAACCTTTTTCTTTGGCATCACTTACAAGTCCGTCTATAAATGTCTTGATAGTCGGATAGCTTGCAAAATATCTCTCGATATATTCTTTAGCATCTTTTCTTGAGATACTAAGGTCCTGACTTAAACCGAATGAACTCATGCCATAGATAATCCCGAAATTAACAGCCTTCGCATTTCTTCTCTGCTCATCAGTAACCTCATCAAGCGGAACGCCAAATACCTGTGCCGCTGTTGCACGATGAATATCTGCTGATGAATTATATGCTTCAATAAGCTTCTCATCACCTGACATATGTGCAAGAATTCTTAATTCAATCTGTGAATAATCGGCATCTAAGAATACGAATCCGTCCTTTGGAACGAATACCTTTCTTATAGCCTTACCCATCTCCATTCTTATAGGAATATTCTGAAGATTAGGCTCCGTACTGCTTATTCTTCCTGTAGCAGTTATTGTCTGGTTAAATGTACCATGAATTCTTCCATCTTCTGCTATATACTGTGTAAGTCCGTCAGCATAAGTTGACTTCAACTTTGCCAACTGTCTGTATTCAAGAATCTTACTTACAACCGGATAATCAGGTGCAAGCTTTTCAAGTACATCTGCAGCCGTTGAATAACCGCTCTTTGTCTTCTTTCCATTAGGCATTCCAAGCTTTTCAAAAAGTATTACACCTAGCTGCTTTGGCGAATTAATATTAAACTCTTCGCCTGCGGCTTCATATATCTCTTTTTCTAGTACAGAAATCTTAGTACCAAGTACCTTTGAATAATCAACAAGCGCCTGTTTATCAACGCTTATACCCTGCTGCTGCATTTCAAAAAGAACAAATATAAGAGGCATCTCTATTGTTTCAAAAAGCTCATACATATCCTCTTTCTTTAACTGTTCTGTTATTTTATCAGCACATTTATAATAAGCATATGATGAAAGGCATGCATATTTAATAAGATTATCTTCTGATTCATCCGCTGCTTTTTCTATTGATAATTTGCCAAGAAGCTCTGTTCTTGATGGAAAAGTTAATGATAAAAATTCTCTTCCAAGTGTTTCATAATCATAACTTTCATTGCTTGGATGAAGCAGATATGCAGCAATTGCTGTATCAATAAATGCTTTTTCTGAAACAAGAGGATATCCGCTTGCCTTATCTTTTTCAAATATATCAAGATAATCTTTAATATTGGCAGATGCTATATTCCTGTGAGAAGCCTTGCTCACAACATCTAACAGCCGCTCTGTCAGATAACTTTCTGTAACAAAACCAGATACCGGAATATAGTAGATTTCTGTGTCTGAAAGTGTTATTCCTACAGCTGAAAGTTCATGTCCACTTATAATAGAAAGTCCGATTTTTTCAATCCCACCAGCTATATCTGCCGCTTTGTTAAATACATTTTCAATTTCTGAGAAATCAGATATCTTCTTGAAATATTCATAACAGTCAGGGTCTTTGGCTGTTATATCTGTATCCTCGAATTTCTTTAACATATTCTTGAAATTATATTTCTTAAAAAGCTCATAAGAATTCTCGTTAAAGAAATCTCCCGCTTTGGCGTCTTCTATATTGTAATCGATTGGAACGTTTATCTTAATCTCTGATAAGAATCTGCTCATCTTAATC
>CAVAPS010000048.1:0-11193 GCA_963590775.1 Desulfovibrio piger | reverse complement strand
AGTAATTATATGGCTTTCAGCCAGTTCACACGGCACAGCCGTGAATAATATAGGTTAAATTATCAGTCTGTTTCATTGTCAGTCTGTACTTCTAATTAAAACCCTAATCTTGCATTACCTGAAGTACTCATTCCATTAAACAATTGTTTATATAACTGATCACTAAAAACATTAGCTAATGCTTTTGAATTCTTCACAAGTTCAAATGCAAGTGTTGTGCTCTGTGTATCAGTAAGATTAGCAAGATTATAAGCTTCTGAATAATCTGATGCAGAATATTTTAACTTGCTGAATTCTTTCTGTGAAGCTTCTCCTGAAAGCTTCATGTCAATATTGCTGTCATCAATATTACTGCTCACATAAAGATTATCAATCTTTACTGTTGTTCCTGATACACTAAGCTCTGCTCCAGCCTTAATATACTCTTTATCCTGAGTCATCTCTAATGCCAGTGTCGCCTTGTCATCCTGTGTCTTTACTGTATACTTCATATTCATGTCATCGACATCAGCTTCTATAACAACATACTCAAACACATTGTCATTACCAAGGAATGAAATTGCAACAAAGCCTTTTTCGCTTGTATTATAATCTGCTGCATCAATTGCAAGTCTTACAATCTCATCATCTTTATTAATATACATTGATATTGTAACCGGCTGCATATCACTTAATGAGCTTTCAATACTGCTCTTAATAGTTGACTGTGAAACACCTGCCATTGAAAGGATTGTCATGTATGAAGAAAGATCCTTACTTGCATATAATTCATCAATAACTGTCTCACATGCCTTAATAACAGCTTCCTTGGTTATTGTAATGCTATATTCAGAAACCTTGATGTCTCCGTTATCTGAACTGTATGTAAGCTTCTCACCCTTCTTGTATTCACATTCTTCTGCAAATGTATTAATACCCTTAACTACGCATTTGACTGCTGCATTAACAGGTTCTCTGTACAGTTCAATATTGCTTGTATCTATTGCTGAGAAATACTTTGAAAGGTCACTCAAGCTGCCATAATAATATCCTGAATCAATCTCATCCTCAAGCTGTGCCAGTGAGATTACGAATGACTCTTGGAATAACTCAGGTACCTTGAAATACATATTATTGCCATCTGAATAAAATGTAAATGTAAGTGCTGTAGTTGAACCATTCTGTAATTTAATCTCGCCTGCCATCTTCTCTGTTGATGTATCCATCTGGATATCATATACGACTGTATCTGCCTTGATGTAATCTGAATACTTCTCACCATCGATTGTTGCTGCGTCAATCTTTAATGTACCTGTAATCTCGTTGTTGTCTGATACAGATGTAAGTGTCATATTATCAAATGCACTGGTTACTGTATCTTCAAGTCCTGTTCCAAGCTTCTTGATAGCTACTATTGCATGCTTATCTGGCAATAACACCTTAGGAAGTACTACGAATCCAAGTACTGCTGCCGCTGCAGCAATAACTGCTATTATTGCAACTACTATTGGCCACTTCTTCTTTTTCTTCTTAGGCTGTGGCTGCATAGGAGCTGTTTCCTGATATCTTGGTACATCTCCATTCACTGGTGGAACTGCCCCAAACTGTGGCTGTGTTTCGAACTGCTGTGCTCCCGGCTGTTGGAAATCTGCATTAACCTGTGGCTGTACCACCTGCTGTGGAGCACTCTGTACTGGCTGTACATCCGGTTCACTCTGTACCGGCGACTCCTGTACCGGCTGTGGATTCAAAGGATTTCCACACTTTGGACAGAACTTAGCTGTCCCTGCATTATATCCGCATTTTGTGCAAAACATAATTCTTCTCCCCTCTCTTGTTTTTTAATTATAATATCAAATAAAATGTATCTTTTCAATGAAAAAATATGCCAGAAACTGTTCTTTCATATCTGTTTCTGCACGATTCAAAGCATAATTTACATTTTACTGTACTTTTTAAATTCGTAGCACAAGTCAAAGTATGTGTGTTCCTCACTCATCTGTGTAACCTTCCATTCTGGCAGCTTATCCAGATACGGAAAATGTGCATCTGCATCATACTTATAATCGACACTCGTTATATGTGCCACATCACAATATGGCAGGAACTGTTCAAATACAGACTCTCCGCCTATTACATATACATCCTCTGACTTATATGATGAAACCTTTTCAAGTGCCTCTTCTACTGAATGTACAACAACAACTCCATCCTTCTTATATGACAAATCATTAGTAAGCACCACATTATATCTGTCTATAAACGCTGTTCTGTCTGTAATCTGCTCATAGGTCTTTCTTCCCATTATCGCAGCCTTTCCTGCTGTCTCCATTCTAAAAAGCTTGATATCTTCCGGAATATTAACAAGAAGATGTCCCAGCTTACCTATTGCCCAGTTCTTATCTACTGTTGCTATCAGATTCATAATTACAACTTCCCTTCTATCTCCTTAGGAACATAGGCAAGCACCTTAATTCCGTCCTCTGTGTACTCTTCACTTTCAGGTTGTCCATACTGTCTTATAAGCTGAATCTTGCCAGCTTCGCTGTAAGGAAATACTCTCTCAATTCTTATTCTGCTCTTAAGGATAATTTTCTGTAAACACTCTTTAAATGCGTCAAGACCATTACCTCTTACTGCAGATATATTGTATGTGTAGTCTGCATGTAAATCCTTTGCTGCCGGACTCTCCGGTAAGACATCACATTTGTTAAATAATGTGACAACCGGCTTACCTTCAACACCTAACTGCTTAAGAGTCGCATATACAGTTGACATCTGCTGTTCATAATCCGGATTAGATACATCAACCACATGCACTATAATGTCTGCGTATTTTGCCTCTTCAAGAGTACTCTTGAAAGCCTCAATAAGATTATGTGGAAGCTTTCTTATAAATCCTACTGTATCAGTAAGAAGCACTTTCTCTCCATTAGGAAGCTCCATACTTCTTGTTGTAGGGTCAAGTGTTGCGAAAAGCTTATCCTCAGACAATACGCCTGCATCAGTAAGCTTGTTAAGAAGCGTTGATTTGCCGGCATTGGTATATCCGACTATAGCTGCAACAGGAGTTGAAGTCTTGGCTCTTTTGCTTCTTTGGACATCTCTGTGCTCCTTCATATCCTTAAGGTCTGCTGAGAGCTTTGATATTCTGTCCCTTATAAGTCGTCTGTCTGTCTCAATCTTCTTTTCTCCGGGACCTCTTGTACCTATTCCTCCACCAAGTCTTGACATCGATGTACCGAAGCCCGCAAGTCTTATTGAACGGTACTTTAACTGTGCCATCTCAACCTGTATCTTACCCTCACTTGATGTTGCCCTTGCTGCAAATATATCAAGAATAACCATTGTTCTGTCCATAACCTTAACACCAAGTTCGTCCTCAAGATTCTTAAACTGGGCAGGACTTAACTCATCATCACATATAATTCCTGAAGCATCAAGCTCATCAATCATAAGTCTTAATTCTTCAATCTTACCCTTGCCAATATATGTTGCAGGATGGAAGTTTTCTCTTGTCTGTATCATTCTTCCAACTGTCTGTGCACCTGCTGTCTTGGCAAGCTCTCCAAGCTCATCAAGGGAGCGTTCTGTATCGTCATCTGTGTCAAATGCTACTCCAACCAGAATAACTCTCTCAATAATCTCATCTGTCTCATAAACTGCCATATATATATTTCCTTTTACTTTTTATTTCTTTCTGATACATAGTCACTAAGATAGTCTGTTACTTCCTTCTCAGTTGCCATTGACATAACCTTGTCTGTTACAAGTCCGGCTTCTTTAAGTGACCAGTCTGCAATAGTCTTTCTTGTCTCTAATACCTTTCCTGTAGATACTGAGAATTCATCAAGACCAAATGATAACAATATAGGTGCCATCATGGCATTTGCAGCCGCCTCACCACACATACCTGCTTCAATACCTGCACTATGGGCGCACTCTATAATTCTCTTTATAAGTCTTAATACTGCCGGATTGAATGCAGAATACAGATATGCTACATTTTCATTGCATCTGTCTACTGCAATAGTATACTGTGTAAGGTCATTAGTTCCGATTGAGAAGAAATCAACCTCCTGTGCTATCACATCTGCCATAACAGCAGCAGCCGGAGTCTCAATCATAACACCTATCTGGATATTCCTGTCATAATTAATTCCGTTGCGGTCAAGATTACTGCATATCTTCTTAACCAGCTCTTTAACCTGTCTGATTTCATTAACTGATGTAATCATAGGTATCATAATTCTTATTGAACCATATGCACTTGCTCTTAATATTGCACGGAGCTGTGTTGTGAATATATCAACTCTGTCAAGGCAGAATCTTATCGCACGATATCCCAGGAACGGATTGGTTTCTTTCGTAAGTCCCATGTATGGAATATCCTTATCACCACCAATATCAAGCGTTCTTATTGTAAGCGGCATGCCCTTTGTAAGTACTGCAGCCTTCTTATATTCCTCAAACTGCTCCTCTTCTGTAGGCAGCACACTCTTATTAAGAAACAGAAATTCAGTCCTGAAAAGTCCGACACCCTCGGCACCTGCCTTGACAGCTTTGGCAGCTTCATCAGCTCCTCCGATATTGGCAGCAAGCATAACCTTCTTGCCATCGGCTGTCTCAGTGCTTTTATTAATAAATGTCTTTAAGTCCTCAATATGTTCTTCGTATTTCTTTTTCTTCTTCTCATAGATAGAAAGTGTGCGCTGTGTAGGATTAATAAATACTTCGCCATAAGCCCCGTCTATTATTATGGAATCCCCGTTACTTACCTTTTCAAGAATCCCTTTTACACTAAGCACTGCCGGAATCTCAAGTGCTCTTGCAAGAATAGAAGCATGTGCTGTATCACCGCCTTTTTCTGCAACAATACCGGCAACATGTGCTATATCCATTGAAGCAGTCATGGATGGCTTAATCTCATCCGCCACAATAACTGTATTATCAGGAAGATTGGTAAGGTCAAATGCTTTCTCTCCCTGCAGTATCTGTATCATCCTCTCCTTCATATCCTGAATATCAGTAACACGCTGCTGCATGTCAGGATTGTCCATTGAAGAGAACAACTGGATAAACTTATTGCATACATCTTCAAATGCTGCCTCTGCACATATATGATTGCTGTCAATTGCAGCAACAACCTCACTCTCAGTTGTGATATCCTTTACAAGATATATCTGATTCTTGAGTACAAGTGCATCCTTATCTGACTCTCCAAGCTTCTTTTCAAGGTCAGCTAACAGACTCTCCGTCTGCTCCATAAATGTTTTCCTTGCCTCAAAGAACCTTGCCTTCTCTTCACTTGCATTATAATGTGTTCCTCTGTTTACAACAGCATTATTATTAGACACAACAAGCACATGTCCAATGCCTATCCCTCTGGAAGTTCCTATTCCTCTTTCCATACATATGCCCCCATTCTACTGATTAAACACATATCTTATCATATTAATAATTGTTTCAGAAGTATCTCTTGAATATATAGTTTCCCTTGCAAGAACCGGATTATCTGTGATTACACCGTCAACACCTTTGTTAGTCAGGTTCTTGATAGAATCCTTATTATTAACTGTCCATGCATACACCTGTTTACCTGAATTATGAATTGCATCTATAGTTCTCTTTGACAAAAATGCTGCATTAACACTGAAGAAATCTATATCCTTCATATCATAATAATCACCATACGCTGCTGATAATATATATCCTACTTTAATATTCTCATTGCACGCTTTTACTGCTGATAAAGCTGAACTGCTAAATGATGTTATTACACAGTCATCCTCCATATTATATTTTTCAATGAGAGCAACTGTTTTCCTTGCAAGTTGTTCACCATTATCAGCAGGTTTTAATTCTATATTAAGCTTTATCTTTCCCTGTGCAAGTTCTAGTACCTCTCTAAGTCCTGGTACTTTCTCGCCTTTATATTCATCTGAATACCACGAACCTGCATCAAGTCTTCTGATTTCTCTATAAGTCATATTAGCAACATTTCCATCCACACCGGTTGTTCGATATGTATTAGAATCATGCATTACTATAACTTCACCATCACTCGTCAGTTGTACGTCAAGCTCTATATAATCAGCCATATCATCTATAGCCTTCTGAAACGCTGCCATCGTATTCTCAGGCGTATCCGTTGAAGCACCTCTGTGAGCCATAACCTTAGTTTCATGGAAGATAGCTACATTTTCAAATGGATTATTGTTAAATGTCATTATAAGATAAAATGCATCTGCTATAACTGCTATTGTTATAACAATACTATATACTATCTTTCTTCTTCTCGCCGGTCCTTCCTGTATATCTATGAATTCAAATGTAATGTCATCCAGATTAGCATATCTGTAATACATATGCGTAATAGCCGAGAATGACAGCGGTATTGCCACACATACAAGAATACATTTGATAATGAATCGTTCAGTTCTTAACGCTGATAGGAAAATAGCATTACCAAGATAAGCCATATTAAGCAGTTTTACACCTGCAACGAGAAATACTGATATAAGCACATATGTTATACCGATAATTGCAAGTATAAACAGATTATACACAACAAGTGCCGATATTGTTCCAACAGGATGCTTCTTTACCATTCTGGCGCTTTTCTTGTATGCTTCACGGAATCCCAGCCCTTCCATCATGCATATAATCATCGCATATATTCCAGGAATTACCACTGCATATATAATGACAAACGCAAGAATAACCGCTGCCTTAATATACCAGTGGTTTCTTAAGACATACATCTTGATAAGATTGGTATTGGTCTCACTATATAATACATTGAACCATACAGTAACATTAGAAGCCAGAATTGATATGAAATAAAATATACTTAATCCAATATGTCTTGGCTTAAAAACTCTCTTAAACACTTTATAAGAGTTATATAATATATCAACAATAGACGCATTACATGATGTTCTCTTTGTCTCAAAGCAGACTGAAAGATATGTCATCTCGTAGGTGCAATAGAATACAAATGCACATATTGCAAGAAATATCGCAATTATAACAATAGGGTGTGTCATTGCCCTCTGAATATATTCATTAGTAAGATAATTCACCCCTGCTATCTTCATAAGTGAATTAATTGCCAGTAAAACAATCGGGAATATAACAGCAAAAGCAACAAGCTTGTATGCCAGTTCAAATGTCCATACATGCCTGCTGCTGTCAATCAAAAGACTAAAATTGTTTCGTATCTTTTTATAAATCATATAGTTATCCCCGAATCAATTGTCATTAAGATGCTGCTTATCTGTGAAACATCTTAATAAACTTTCTCATCTCAGCTTTAATATCCATATTCTGCATATTAATACTTTCTGAAAAGCTGTGCATAAAATCTGCAGTATATGAAAAGACAAGAATCATTGCCATAACACTGGCAATTTTATAATCAATTGAGAATACAAAACGCTCCACAAATTTATTCAAAAATCCGAATATAAATACGGCAACAAAACCCCAGCCGAGTGTTGACTGTAAGCATATGATGCCTTTGTAATTAAACTTAAGATGATCATAATTCCACCACACTTCACCAAACAGCTTTAACATAACCTGTGCTGTAAGGTACTCAAATGCTGTAGCACATATACATCCGAATACATAAAGTGCAATATAATTATGCTCAATTGGTTTAAAAATATTAAAAGCAATCAGTGTTCCAAAACCGTATATTATACAGAAAGGAAGCTTGGCAAATCCTCTGTTTTCCCAGTATCCAAGCTGCTTTCTGATAACTACGCATTCCATACACCAGCCAAGAAAGCTGTATATGAAGAACCATATAACAAGCTGGCTTACATTCATGCTTCTAAATGTTATACCCAATAAATGTGACATAACGCCCCTCCATCATTAAATGGAAACCCAGAGACTTCTGATTAAAGAAGTCCCTCAAGAGTCTCTCTTATTGCACTGATGAAATCCTGAGTATTAAGTGTTACAGGGTTCTCCATTGTTGTAATAAGAGCAAGATCCTTTGTCATCTTTCCATCTTCAATAGTCTTAATGCATGCACGCTCAAGAGTATCAGCAAACTTTCCAAGTTCAGGAATGTTATCAAGTTCTCCTCTCTTTCTTAAAGCACCTGTCCATGCGAATATAGTTGCAATAGGGTTAGTAGATGTCTCTTCACCCTTAAGATGCTTATAATAATGTCTCTGCACTGTTCCGTGTGCAGCTTCATACTCATAATATCCATGAGGTGATACAAGAACAGAAGTCATCATTGAAAGTGAGCCAAATGCTGTGGCTACCATATCACTCATAACATCTCCATCATAGTTCTTGCATGCCCAGATATATCCACCCTCTGAACGGATAACTCTTGCCACTGCATCATCAATAAGTGTGTAGAAGTATGTTATACCGGCTTCTTCAAACTTTTCCTTATATTCTGCATCAAATATCTCCTGGAAAATATCCTTGAAAGTATGGTCATACTTCTTAGAAATTGTATCCTTAGTTGCAAACCAGAGATCCTGCTTTGTCTCAAGTGCGAAGTTAAAGCAGCTTCTTGCAAAGCTTTCGATAGAATCATTGAGGTTGTGCATTCCCTGAAGAACACCTGAACCCTTGAAGTTATGGATAAGCTCTCTTGTCTCCTCACCAGCTTCATTAGTGAATACAAGCTCAGCCTTACCAGCTTCAGAAACCTTCATCTCAGAAGCCTTATATACATCACCATATGCATGTCTTGCAATTGTGATAGGCTTCTTCCATGTCTTAACGTATGGCTCGATACCCTTAACAATAATTGGTGCTCTGAATACAGTACCATCAAGCATTGCTCTGATTGTTCCGTTAGGGCTCTTGTACATCTCCTTAAGGTTGTATTCTGTCATTCTTGCTGCATTAGGAGTAATTGTTGCACACTTGACTGCAACGCCATACTTCTTAGTAGCTTCTGCTGAATCTATTGTTACCCGATCATTAGTCTCGTTTCTATGTACAAGACCTAAATCATAGTACTCTGTGTTAAGATCAATAAAAGGTGTAAGAAGCTCGTCCTTGATAAGCTTCCACAGTACTCTTGTCATCTCATCTCCATCCATCTCTACAAGTGGAGTTGTCATCTTGATTTTTTCCATAATAAAAGAACCTCTCTTTCTTTTTCTTACCTGATTAATCATTATAATTTATTTCAAATGTTTTGTAAACAGAAACTGACTTGTATTAGTCTCATTACTTTGTTATAATTCATAAGTAAATTTTACACACTACATTTAACAATGCACAGATTGTGCAGTCATAATTATGGAGGTACAGATACATGTGTGGATTCGCAGGTTTTACTGGATACTTGGCTGATGGTGATGCTGTTCTTGAACGCATGATGAACAAAATTATTCACAGAGGCCCTGACAGTGCTGGTAAATACATTGATGATAAAGCGTACATGGGCTTTCGAAGACTTTCTATCATTGACCTTGATAACGGAAGCCAGCCTATGTTTAACGAGAATAAGAAGATAGTAATAACATTTAATGGTGAGATATATAACTATCAGGATTTAAGAAAAGACCTTATCGAGAAAGGTCATGTATTCGCTAATAATTCAGATACTGAAGTTCTTATCCACTCTTACGAGGAATATGGCAAGGATATGCTTAACAAGCTTCGTGGAATGTTTGCATTTGTCATCTGGGACAGCGAGAAAGAAACTCTTTTCGGAGCGAGAGATTTCTTCGGAATCAAGCCTTTCTACTACACTATTGCAGACGGCAATATGATATACGGTTCAGAGATTAAAAGTATCTTAGAGCATCCTGCTTATAAGAAAGAGGTTAATCCTGTTGCACTTGAGAATTATCTTACATTCCAGTACTCAGTACTTGATGAGACATTCTTCAAGGGAATATTCAAGTTAATGCCAGGACACTGCTTCACTTTCCACAAGGGTAGGCTTAATATTGAAAGATACTGGGAGCCAACATTTGATGCTGACGAGAATAAGTCATTAGACGAGTTCGTTGATGAGATTGATAATGTTATGCATGATTCAGTTGAACATCACAAGATCAGTGATGTTGAGGTTGGTTCATTCCTTTCAAGCGGTGTTGATTCAAGCTATGTTGCTGCTACATTTAACGGTGATAAGACATTTACTGTTGGATTTGATTATGAAAAGTACAACGAGATTGATTATGCCAAGGCTTTATCTGACAAGATTAAGATTGATAATTACTCTAAGCTTGTTTCAAGTGAAGAATACTGGGCTGCAATTCCTAAGATCCAGTACCATATGGACGAGCCTTTAGCTGACCCTGCTGCCATCGCTCTTTACTTTGTAAGCCAGACAGCAGCCAAGCATGTAAAGGTTGCCATGTCAGGTGAGGGGGCTGATGAGTTCTTCGGTGGATATAACATTTACAGAGAACCACTTGACCTTGCAGAATTCCAGAAGCTTCCTAAAGGCTTAAGAAAAGGACTCGCCAATGTTGCCAATGCTATTCCATTCAAGTTCAAGGGAAAGAGCTTCTTAAACAGAGCAAGCAAGACAGTTGAGGAAAGATTCATCGGTAATGCTTTCATGTTCAATGAGAAAGAACGTGCCAAGATATTAAAGAATCCTACTGGCAAATATGACCATAAGGAACTTACAAAGCCTTTCTATGATAAGGTTGCTGATAAAGATGATGTTACTAAGATGCAGTATATTGATATCAACTTCTGGCTTATAGGTGATATCTTACTTAAGGCTGATAAGATGAGTATGGCTCATTCACTTGAGGTAAGAGTTCCATTCCTTGATAAGGAAGTGTTCAATGTTGCCCGTACTATTCCAACCAAGTATAAGGTTAACAAAAGCAATACCAAGTATGCCATGAGACAGGCTGCTCACAGACATCTTCCAGATATGGTTGCTGAGAAGAAAAAGCTTGGATTCCCTGTTCCTATCAGAATCTGGCTCAAGGATGAGAAGTACTACAATATGATTAAGAAAGCTTTCACAAGTGAAGCTGCTGAAAAGTATTTTAACACTGATGAGATTGTTAAATATCTTGACGACCACAAAGAAGGCAAAGAAGATAATTCACGTAAGATATGGACTATCTACATGTTCCTTGTATGGTATGAAGATTTCTTCGGTAACGTAGTAAAGGAAGCTGCTTAATTTCTTTTATAACAATCATGACCACCAGCTCAGCTGGTGGTTTGCTCTGCGGCTATAAGCCTGTGGTA
>CAVAPS010000047.1:2575-12583 GCA_963590775.1 Desulfovibrio piger | reverse complement strand
TTTAATATGGATACAAAATTATGACTGTGAAAATATAAATAAAGATGAGTTTGAGAAGCGTGTAATTTAATATAGACACAAAACATATCAAAAGAAAGCTAAGTTTTACGCTGTATATCATGTAGTGTTTTGTTTGAGAAGCACGTAATTTGATGGTAAAAACTTCGTAAAACATTGATTATGCGAAGTTTTTAATTTATAATTAATTCAGCCAGATTTCACTCTCCCTGTGATTTTGCGGCTGAATTAATTTTTGTCCAAGGAGGTTTTTATGCCATACGAAAAGAAATCAAAATCCGAATTGCTTTTAGAACAGCTCGATACACTCCCACAGTTCTGTTCTGGATTCCTGCTTAATCGCGCTTCTGAACGAGAAATCAGCACACGATTAAGTTATGCAAGAGATCTGAATATCTTTTTTAAACACATAACATCCAATAACAAGCATTTCAAAAATAAACAGCCTGTTGATCTTGAAGGTTCTGATTTAGATTTCATCACCATTGACGAAATTGACCGTTTTCTTCAGCTGTTTCTTGAGTCCCATGCTCCATCTACTGCAGCCCGTATGCGTGCTAGTCTGTCAGCAATATTTAACTATGTATCAAATACATTAAGACAGATTAACAACAATCCTATGACCGGTGTTACTAAGGTTAAAATCGAGAATAAGGATTATGTCATATATCTTGACCGTGATGAACAGGAAGCGCTTATTAACACTATTAAATACGGAACCGGACTTACTTCAAATCAGCTTAAGCGTGTTGACAAAAAAAGCTGCAGGGATTTGGCTATTATATTTATGTTCCTTGACACCGGTCTCCGACTTTCTGAACTTCAGGGACTTGATATCGGGGATATTGATTTAGACAGATGTTGTGCTACTGGAGTCCGGAGAAAAGGAAATGAATACCGGGAAGTCTATTTTTCAGATGAAGAAGCCGGATATTTAAAAGAATACCTTGAACAGCGAAAAGCTAATATTAAATTTTCTGCTCTCCCATCTGACCCATTGTTTATTAACCCTCAAGGAAGCAGAATATCAGTCCGGGGAATTGAGCTTATGCTCGACAAATATGTTGCTGCAGCACTTCCAGGACGAAATGATATAACAGTTCATAAATTAAGAAGTTCATTTGCCATGAGTTTCTATTCATCTGAAAAGGATATTCTGGCACTACAGGAACGAATGAATCATAAATCCCTTAATACAACAAATATATATGCTAAAGCTGCTGAGAATGTAAGTAAAAAAACCAGAAACTGGAGAGAAAAAAATTAATATACTATATAAAAGAAAACAGAATAATATTATCTATACAGTCTGCCTGAACTACCATCAATGGTATACGGCAGGCTATTTTTATGTCTTTTATTAATTTTGGCAAACATATCATATAATGACGACATATGTCTAAAACACATACAAAAATCTCCCCCCCTTTCAACATAACTCAAATTCAAAATAAAGATAATTAAGAAAAGCTTCTCTTTTGAATCCATAACTATTGCCCATCTATTTAATTTGTTACAAAAAATAATAAAAAATGCTGATTTTCTCCCGCCATTTTCTTAAAAATATGTCCATAGGATAGTGAAGGATAATATTTTAAAATTTCTATCAAATTTCTTCGGTCATTAAGTATTTTTTTGTCCAGCGAATTATAGAAGGAAAAAGGAGATCATCTTATGAATTATGAACGCTCACCACCATTTTCAAAACGCAGCTTAATAATTATTATAGTTAATAAGGAGATTAGATTATGTATAATGGAATTATGTTAAAAAGAGATATGTTTATTGATATTGAAGGCCCTATTAAAGTTGCCATATATGCAGATGGTATCAATGACAAAGAACAGCTTGATGCGGTTAATAGTTTCTTGTCAGAATACAGGGATAAAGAACTAGTTAATGATATGATAGATATTAAGAAGCTTGAAATACACAAGACTAATACTTTGCATGAATGCAATCAAGGGTATATTAGACAGCCTAAAAGAACCCCAAATAGAAAAACAGATGAAGATTTTCTGATTATCTGCCAGCTGCTTGAAAAGCTCCAGATAGCTGAATGTGATGAAGTCTGGATATTTAATAATGGAGAAAATTTTATTGATTTTGGACGTCTTGATAAACTTCTTAATGCCCTACATATTCCTGTGAAGTTTCTTCAGTATTGTTACACTGATAAAATCTGGGATTTCTACAAAGGACGCGAATATATTGAAGATTCTGGAAAGCCTGCATTTCATGAATATCTGATTACAGAAGATGTCTTTTTTAACTTTGCCAATGAAAATAAAAACAGAATCCGTGCATTCAGCAAAGATGTACTATCTGAAAAAGAATATGAAATTTCTATGAGAGCCCTCTCTCTTACCGGGGAAGCTGATTATATAAGAGAAAAGGGAATATTAAGAAACGACCAGAAATTGATAAACAAAGCAAACAAACTTATGGGAACATGTAATCGTATATTCTTTGGTATCCTGACAACTGAAATCCAGGAAAGCGAATTCGCAGACTGTGACGCTGCTCTTGATTTTACAGAAGCAGAACTTGATGAACTCGTGAGATTATCGCAAAAAACATCAACAAGAAATTAGTATTAAAGCAGGCTGTAAATCAGCTGAAAGGAAGTAGTAAACACACTCGGAAGTTAAAGCTTCGGTGGTTTGCTAATAATGTTAGAAGCTGTAAAAAGAACTTTTGGTGGCTCGTAAAAGTCTCAGATTGACAAAATATTGTACTTATGATAATGTTATTTCTGTGATCAAGAATCTCTTTAGATTCAAAGAAAGGAAGCCGGAACATTAATTTGTTCTGGCTTCTTTTTGTTTTTTCATTTGACATTAATTACTACCACTCCGAACAACCATAGTAGTTGTAGTTATGTTATTTATGATAAATATTATTGTATTTATTATTATTTATAGTATGAAACAGCCTACAAAACCTTATTTTATGCGCCTCTTGAGATTTTGAGTATGCCTGAATTTATACTTTTAGTGCCTCAATTTGTACTAAGTGTGTTTAAATTTATACTAAGGGTTCCTGTTTTTATACTAAGGATTCCTCTTTTTGTACTTAATGTGCCGGATTTTGTACTTTCCAGTTAAATTTCGCAAGAAGTTGGATGGTACTTACACTTCTGCTTAAGATTTATTTAAAGAGTACTAATTTCGGCACATTTTTATTATTCATATTACAGAATCTGTGTTTAGATTATCATAAATGTGCTTATTTTTATACCTGTGCCAACTTAGAAAGGTGCTGAAAATTATACTTTGCAATTATAATGTGCCCCAAATTATACTTATATCCTATACAAAATGCGGAAATTATAACAATAATGTGCTAGATTTTATACTTTCGCATTCAAAGGTGCTGAAAATTATACTTCTTTCTATTTTAACATGCCTCAATTTACGCCAGATCAGCTAACATTCCATTCATTTTTTCGCACATGCTTAAAATGTGCTGGAAATTATACTCAGGGTGCTAAAATTTATACTCTGCTTTTTTCAATATCTTGAGTTCCTGCAAAAAACTGCCACAAAATACGGAATTGCTTCATTAGATGTGTCAGAAATTGTACTTGTAGTTGTTTTTGCATTCATCTGGTACAAATTCAGGCACACTTTGGTATAAAATAAGGCACATCTTCTTGCTTTATTATAACAATTAGGGTATTATAATCAAAGTGCCAAAAATTGTACCGGTAATATAAAATGTGCCGGAAATTGTACTGAAGTAGAGGAAAAACAAATTGGAAAACAATAATAAGAAAAATGAATTATCTATATTGGATAATAAAATATTTCGAACCACGGAATCAGTTCAGAACAGTATATTTTCACTTACTGCCCTTGAAGGCCGTGCTTTAGATTACATGATATCTAAAATAAAGCCCACTGATGATCCATCACAAGTTTACATATTTGACTGTAAGGAATTCATGCAGGCAATCGGCTATAAGTCCACTAAAAATTATGTAGTTGTAAGAAATCTGGTTAACAGACTGGATGATATTAAATGGTGGCTGCGTGATGATAACGGTGATCTGGTCAGATTAAGGTTCTTTAATAAATTAAGAGAAAGTGAAAATAAATCCAACACTCAATATAAGTTCAGCTTCCATGAAGAAGTTTCGCCATACTTCTTTAAGCTCGCTGAACAGGTCGCAAATGGAACCCAGACATATATTGATTCGTATTCTTTCAAATATGTAGCTAGAATGAAAGGACTACACACCAGAGCTTTTTACATACTGCTCCATACATACCTGAACATAGGAACGTGGACATTTGAATACGGGACAGGCTCAGACAAGGATATCTTGTTAAAACTTAAAACAGAATTTAATGAGAAAACAGGAAAGTTTGAGACTAACCTTCCTGAGACATATTCTAAATGGGCTCAGTTCAGAAGAAAAATTCTTGAAACCTCTATAGCGGAAATAAACGAGAAGTCTGATATCATTGTTGATTATGAGCCATTAAAGAAAGACTTATATGGAAATCCTAAAAATAAGATTTCTACGATAAGATTTTCAATCAGACGAAAAAATGAAATCGAACTTAATAAGCTGTATAAAGATATTGATTCTGCTTATGGAATAAACAGAATTGATTCTGATGATTTGGAGCAACTAAAGAATTTATCAGCAGAACAGGACTTAAGAGAAGAATTTTTCCTCATGCTGGATGACAGACTAAAAAATATGAGTGAACAAGATAAAGCTCATGCAGTATCAGAATGCTTTGGAGAGATATACAGTTTATACAGCATCGGTTTTGATAAAATAGAACCGCTTTGTGAATCAATTTACTACGATTATGAACATCTTCTTAAAGCATCGCAAAATCTTAAAGATGAGGGTTTTACCGAAAAAGGCGAAAACGCTATGGGTAAGCTTAAAGAACAGACTTTACAGCTTATGTATGATGATTATTGTGGAATAGAGGCTTGTACTACAGAAGTAACAGACCAAGTATACTGCCAGGGATTGGATATCTATATTTCATTAAAAGAGATGGATGGATTAGAAAATGCAGTATTTTCTAATGGACGTTCCAACATGTATGCTCCAGGAAAGTTTATTGATCATGATATACTTGTATCTGAAATGATTCAATATTATGGAAGAAAAATAAAATTCAGTAGTTCTAAAACTAATACCACTCCATATAACAGGTTAAGAGACAGCATTCTTAAAGATTATGATAACATTTTTGAAGATATTAAAACAAAATATGCAGATGATCCGATTGCGTGTCATTTAATAACGCCCCAGAAATAACATTCCGGGGCGTTATTTTAAAATCAAAACTGCCAAAACTGCTTTTTCTGCGTGAACTGTCAAAAATGTATTTTATGTTTAAAATGCTCAAATTGTTAAAAAAGAACATCATGCTTCACCTGTCATTGCTGACATATATAGCAGAATGGAGATATAATTAGTCCAAGCATTTTAATTAAAACATATACAAAAAGTTTCTTTATCCGACATTTTTAAATTAATTCCAAAAATTTATTATTTTTGTTATTTTTTGTCAGATCTTTTAAAAATCCTTATCGTCACGTTTTGCTACCGCTAATGCATAAATAATAAAAGAACTCATTCGCATCCTATATTTCATTGCAGCTAGTTTGATATCTTCCTTTAATTCTGATGGCACAGACACAACCCTTCTTGCTTCATATCTCTGCGACTTTCTATAGTACGATACCAATTCTTCTTCAGGTTCTAGATTCATCTGGTTCGTCATGATTTCCTTAAATACTTTTTTAATAGTAGTTCCTGTCATAAATGCTTTTTGCTCAAGATAATCATTAAGTTCTGTTGTAAGAAATACAGTCATATTGACATGTTCTTCATTGTATTCCTTCTTGGTAAAATCAGAACTTTTTGTTACAGGACTCTTCTTTTCTTCTTTATTTGCTTTTTTAGCTGTTCTGTTCTTGGATTCTTTTGTTGATGCAGAAGTGCTTCCATTATCAGATGTTTTGTTTTTTGTTGAAACTTCTTTAACTGCCTTTTTATCAGAGTCTTTTGCTTCTTTTTTATTTTCTAACAATTCAACATCTTTTTCTATGCTGTTATCTTTATTGTCACTTAATGAATTCATATTAGAATTTTCAGTGCTTTCATTTATACTTTCTTTTAAAGGCTCAGCATCATTTTCATTTACCTGTATAGATTCTTTGTCACGATCGTTATTCCTGTCAACAAAGTCATTAAATATTGTTTTCTGTGAAGGAACATTTCCTCTTAAAGCACTGTTAGCTTCATTCAGTTCTCTTAATCTATTTCTGCTTAACTTTGCCATAACATAAATTCTCCTTTCTTTTATTTATCAGTTCTTTTTATTATTTCATCAGCAATATTTACAAAGTCATCCGCTAAAGGAAGACCTTTATATTCAGTAACTACTGATGAATGAAGAGTTTTTGCTTCACTTACCTTAATGGATTTCCTTACTTTTGCTACAAATGGTTTTGGTTTAACTTTACTTTTAGCTGCAAGTTTTTGTAAATCTTCAAGTGCAAGCTGATGCATTGTGGTATTCTCATATCTGGATAATATGTATCCTAATATCCTAGCATTATCTTTCTTGCCAGTCTTTGTCTTCAACATGTTAATATCCTGCTGTGTTGTAACGACAGCATCTTTGCTTCCTTCATCACATTCAGTTGGAATAATAAAATAATCTGATGCAATATATGTCATTGTAACAAGATTAGAACGGCCAGGATTATTGTCTATGAACACATAATCATATTCATTATCTACAAGTTCAATAATGTCTTTAAGGAGGTATAAATCTTCATCATCTGTTATTTCGTCAGCAACTTTTGATAAACTCGCTGAACCTGTTATGAGATCAAATAGTTCAAGATGCTGAACTGCATCATTGATTGTGCATTCTGCATGCATAACTTCATATATTGTCTGTCCTGAAATATTACCTCCAACGTTTTTGGTAAGAGAACACTGCTGGTCAAGGTCTATAACTAGAACTTTATAACCCCGGATCTTTAAAACGGCAGCTGTTTCAATTATAGTGCTTGTCTTTGCTACTCCACCTTTTTGTGCAAAAATATTGATTACTTTAGCCATTAATTTACCTGCTTTCTTTGTGTGTGATATATTTTCTGCGATTGCAATAATGCCTGTTATTATCAGGCATTGAATGTGTCTATTATAAAATAAACAGTAAGTAATTTCAACAAAATTTGTGTAATAAATAAGGCTTTTAATGATATTCAAAGATATTTTTTAAATATCAGTTTTATTAATAATTTCTTATGAATTTCAAATTAAATAATATTCTTTTTTATCAATATTCATTTAAACATGTATTTGCTTTCTAATACTTGATTTTAATGTTGCAATATAAATACATTAATACATTACTCGTTTTCTAATCAAAATAAGAATAACTATCTAATTATAACAATAAAAACAAACATGTCTATTTACACATCTATTACTATTCTTACAAAAGAACTATCTAATTATTCAAGTGTATAAAACAACTTTAAAACAACCTACACAAATAATATTTACATATATTTAAGTATCGGTAATATTAATTTGCTATTAAATAAAAAAAACAAAAAAGATAAGAGAAATACAAAGAAAATAAATAGTAAGGGAATGGTTTAAAAGAAATAATGCATTTATAATGATAAAAATATAAATACTGATTGAATGGTGATAATAACATAATATTAATTAAATACAAAAAAAATATTTAAGCCATATAAGAAAAATAAAATAACTAATAATAGTCATATGAAATGATAAAGAAAAGCAAACTGTGCTATTTTGACATTTTTAGCAGATTAAGCAGAAAAAGCATTTTTAGCATTTTGTGATTTGTTTTTGTAAAATGATAATACGCCGGACTACAGAAAAAGTCAAAATGTTTTACATGAAACGTCAACTTTTTCTAAAGTGTCTGTCATATATAGTATAAAATTATCATGAATTTTGCAAAAAAACATAAGCAAGGAGGTTATATGGGAGTAATTAAGTATGTTTTAGGAATAGTTTTTCCTGTAATTGGGATTTTTTTAATAGTTGGCGCAATTATATCTTTTGCACTGAAAGGAAATTTTTTAATCGCTCTAGTAGTAGGAATAATTGGTGTTGCTTTTATAATTTTCTTTAAAAATTTAAGGATAAAAGGAAGACAGGAATGTGATTTTGATCAATATGGCAATCGAAAAAAACAATATAGTGCAATGTCGCAGGCAGAACGAAAAGCTATAGATATGGCTGTAGTCGCTAAAAATGAAAGTATAATGTCAGAAGCAGAATTTAATGCAATACAGCGTTCATGGCTATGAGCAGCAAGGAAATCAATAATGCCTATGTGGTTGATAAAGACGGAATGCTTTTAGGTGAAATTAAATTTGTTGATTTAGCTGTGTTCTCATTAGAAAATACAAAATCAAAAATGCAAAAGACAGACTTAAACAAATGTATAATTCCTATTTCAAAATCAGTAAAAGATAATCTTATAACAACAAAAAATACGCTGTATACAGATGTTGAGCTTATAGGTGTGTGTACAGGTATATGCGTGATAAGTAATGCAATAACTATCAAAGCTGTAAATCCTGAAATTAAGATAACAGTAGATTCCAGGTGCTGTGCATGTGTTACACCTGAAAGTCATAAAAGCGCTTTGGAAACTATGAAAATGTGTCAGATTAATGTAGTTTAGGAGGTTTTTATTATGGAACAGATCATTAAAAGTTTATTGGAAACAGATATGTATAAATTTAGTATGGGGCAGGCTATATATCATCAGTTCAGTGATTATAAGACGACATGGAATTTTAAATATGGATTTTCGTATGATGTCTTAGATAAATTCATAAGAACAGGTATCTGTACAGATAAAGCAGTTAAAGAGAAAATAAATGCTAGATATGAAGCAAGTAAGTTTAAAACAGAACTGATAAAGTTTCCTCATTACTCACCAGTATAATTACATCTGAATATTTTCTGATAACAATATTAATAATTAAGCTACATTTAATAGCCGGAAATTTCCGGCTATTTTTTTGTGCCCTGCAGTTAGTTCATTATTTTCTTAAAACTATATCTATTTTTCTGTCATATTATTTGTAATTAAACAAAAAGGAGATTATAATTAACAAATAAAAATAAAAGAAAGGAATTCGTATGATAGATTTTACAAATATGCCATTTGACTATAAAGGAAGTAATTATGGTGGCTCTGACAGAAAAAGAGGTATTATATATGATGGAAAGAGATATATGGTAAAAGTTTCTGACAGAATAGAAACAGATACTAGAAATCCCTTAAAAGATTCATATTCAAACAGTGTATATTCTGAATATGTGTGTTGCCATATACTACAGATTTGTGGTTATGATGCACAGAATACAATACTGGGACAGATGGTAATGGATACAAAGAAGCATAAAGATATGATTATGCCAGCTGTAGCCTGTGAAAATTTTATTCCAGAAGGTTATACTCTGATGGAGTTCAAACATATGCAGAATGCTTTATCTGAAAATGTTCCTGGTCGTATTCCTAAAATTACGGAAATATATGAGCTATTAGGTGATGAAAATGCGATGTTCTCTAAAGATTTTTCAGAAAAAGCTTTGAAACAATACTGGGAAACATTTATTTTTGATGCTTATTTTGGTAATTTTGATCGCCATGGTAATAACTGGGGCTATTTGATATCAGAAACAGGAGAAGCAAAATTAGCACCAATTTATGACTGTGGTTCATGCTTGTATCCTCAGATATCAGACGAAGCAATTCCAGATATATTAAATAATCCAGAAGCCATAAGACAGAGAATAGATGTATTCCCGAAAGCAGCTTTAGAATTGGAAGACAAAACAAAAGCACAATATAGAAATTTTATTAATTCCTTGGAAAACAAAGATTGTACAGAAGCTTTGCTTAAAGTATATCCAATAATTAAATCAAAACAAGAACA
>CAVAPS010000047.1:0-2517 GCA_963590775.1 Desulfovibrio piger | reverse complement strand
GATGATTTTATAGATGGGGCGGAAGGAATATCTGATATACGAAAAAAATTCTATAAAACAATGCTATCAGAAAGAAAAACATTAATTCTTGAAAGTGCATATTGTAAAGCTGTTACTTTAGCTTATGAAGCTGAAATAGCAGATGATATAGATATGAAATATGATGAAGATAAATTACCTTCCAAAAATAGGCTTGAAAAATATAATAATATGCTTCAAGATTCTGTTTTAGAAAAATCTCTATATAACAAAGTAAAAAATCAATATGATATTGAAAGATAATATAGATATAGGAGGAACCATTATGGCAAATAATAAATACTTTGATTTTGACCTGCCGCAGCAACTCATAGATCAGATAGAAGAATATAAAAATGATCCCAATCCTTTGAATGCAGACTTGTATCAGGACGAAATAAGAAGCCTTTCAAGACTTCTGGATGATGAATCTCAGGGAGAAGAAGTTATTGAATACTTCTGTAGAAAATGCAAACGACCATAATCTCAGCAGCCGGAAACTTCCGGCTGTTTTTATTTTTTCTGTCATATTTTTTATATCAAGTATTTAAAGGAGGAATTAAAGATGATTTTAGAAAACTGGAATGAAGAAGCAAAGTTGATAGTAGACAATTTTTCGCCAAAAGAAAAAGAAAGACTTAATTCAATTATTGCTATGAATATCATGGTATGCAACATGAATGATGAATCTGCCTATTCTTCATGGATTTATCTTGTTCCTGATTGTGCAAGTGAAGATGATTTTATTGATTTTTCGCAAAATGATGAAGGGACAGAAGAAAATAAGTTGTTTGACGAAGCTGTTGAATTATTTAAGAATTTATGGGAAAAATACGCAGGTAAAAAAGCAGGACTATATATAGCAGGCAAAACATATTAAAAACAATAGGAGAAATATATGAATACAATCACAGAATGGCTTAATAAGCAGAAAGACTATGGTATGTGCCATCCACCTATGGATGCCCAGTCAGCTCTTTATTTTCTCGCAGAGTATTTGAATATTCCATACACTGACATACCGGAAACAACAGAACAGACTAATACGTATGTTGTGTTAGAAATTCTGAATAAGTATAGCAGGAAGTTCAGGAAGGAACAAAAACATAATCGCAATTAATATTTAAAACAGAGTCTATACGACTCTGTTTTTTTATTTCCTGAGTTTTTTCTGTCATATCTTTTATATCAAACATTAAAAGGAGGAAATTAAAATGGCACATTTTAACGAAAACAAAGCAGATTTAAGAAATCTTACAGAAAAGGACTTCAGGGAGACTGGAATTATTCTCTATATGCTTCTTTCAGATAACGACATGGAAGCTCTGGATGCTGACCTTCTGAAGATTAATCAGGGCAAAACTATTAAGTCTCCGGACTGGATGGATTTCAGTAAGTATGCATTAGATAACATCAATGTCTCTTATAAGAACAACAAAGTTATCAGTAATGATATGTCGGAAGCAGATAAATGTGAATTATTTGGAGTACTTATTGATACTGTTGAAGACTGGCTTGATTCTAAGGGGATAACTACTGATGATATTCCTAATGATGAAAGAGAGCAGGAAGACGAAAACGCTGCTATCATATATGGCTCGGACTATGACTATCTGGCAGATAAGTTCGCAGAAATTTTAGGGATCACAAGATAATTCACAGGAGGCAAATTATGGGAAGATTAGTGGACTTGAATGATGCAAAAGCTCTTATAGAGGACATCTATAAAAGAGACAAAGACACTATTAATATGTCATATAAAAAAGATAATATTATTAACGGATTAGATGAGCTTGATACAGCTTATGATGTGGATGCGGTTGTAGAGCAGTTGGAAAAGAAGATACAGACACATGAACGTTGTATTGAATACTTCATTTGACAATATAGTATTTTCTTTAGATGATGAAGAAGAATTTTTTGCAGTAAAATCTGTTTAAAATAAGAAAGAGGTTTAATAATCTCTTTTTTATTTTGTATAATTATATGTAATAATTACACATTAGAGTAGTGTAATATGTCATACACCTTCTTCAAAGCTCTTCTTTCATTTCTTTTATCTTTAAAAGCATTTCTTTTGCATCTTCCATAAATTACTTATACTCTCCATAACATCATACAATATTTGTCTGATTATGCCATTTGTGCCTATAAAATGCTCCCTTGTACAAACAAAAGGCATAATACACTCCAACAGTTTTTTAATAACTCCTTTCAGTATATTCCCATATTTCCAACCAATAACTCATGTTATGTCTATATATAATTGCTATAATCCAAATAATACCTATTTTTACACAAAAACACTTATAATAAATTCCATCACACCATTTGTTTTTATTCACAGCCATAACAATGCCTACCTTAAGCATACCAATGCCATTCTCTTTTCCAATAAATTGTTCATATTTCTTATTTATTATCAATTTTTTACATAAAAATAACATCATCTATTATCAAAACAGCTCCTTTAAATACTCCCAATAACCGCCTTTATAT
>CAVAPS010000046.1:0-12821 GCA_963590775.1 Desulfovibrio piger | reverse complement strand
TAACATGGAAAAATTACAAGTTATTGATTCGGAGACGCTGCTTAATACGCCGTTTTTAATATAATGTAACGCAAATCCCCATTCGTGTAAACACTATTCTTGCTCAAATCCCCGTTAATATAGATTATACCTTGTAATATTCCCATTTATTCATATATAAATCTTTAACTTCACTTTCCACATTGAAACAGCCACCCTTGGGTTTCCCCGCGGGTGGCTGTTCCATCTTTATATGAAAGTGTTTGAAAGAAAAAAGCTTAGTTATTAGCTGTGATACCTGCTGTCTTGTATACAAATGTTACACTGCCAGTCTTGTCATCTGACTTGCCTAAGAATGAATTGTATTCCTGACCTGCCTTAACTACTGCCTTGATTGTATCAACGGCTGTCTGTGCATCTGAGTCTACAAGCTTTGTGATAGGCTCGATTGCTTCACTGTTAAACTGTGCCATTCCATCCTTTAATGTAATTGCACCTTCGTTTAACTGTGTAACTCCATCTGCAAGTGTTCCTGAGCTGTCCTTTAATGTTGCTGTTCCGTCTGCAAGCTGTGAAGCACCATTCTTTAATGTATCATTATTAGCTGTGAGCTGTGAAAGTCCGCTCTGAAGAGCTTCTGTTCCCTCCTGCTGAAGTTTTGCTGCATTAAGATTTAATGCATATAAGCTTGAGCAGAGAGTTCCTTCCTTGTAAGTTGAGAATGAACCAACTGAAGTACTAAGTGTGTTAAGACCTGTGCTTAATGTACCAAGACCTGCTTTAAGCTGCTTAGAACCAGAACTTAACTGTCCTGCACCTGCGCTTAACTGGTCAATTCCTGCTTTAAGCTGTGTTGCACCAGAATTAGCTGACTTAATTCCATCATTAAGTGATGTCATACCATCAAAATATCCGGCATCCTCAAGTGATGATAATGTTGCATTGCAATTGCTGTATGCCTGATAAGCCTGTGAAAGTCCGCTTGTCATTGTAACAATCTGCTCATCTGCCTTAGAATTTACTGTAGATTCATCAAACTGTCCGCCTGCTGCTGCACTTACAGTAGCTGCAACTACCTGCTTAACAGATGTATAATTCTTTAATATATAACCTGTTGCCAGAGCGTACTGTGTCTCGCTTGTTACATCAGGTGTCTGTGATATTCCAGCCTGTGCCATAGCTGCTGCGATTACTGCCTGCTGCTGTGGTGTTGCTGAGTTAGGATCAATTCCCTGACTCATGCATGTTACTGCAAATGCTACCTTATAGAAGCTTCCATAAGCTGTATTATAGCTTTCTGTTGCCTGTGTCTTTCCAGCTTCAAGACTGCTCTTTAACTGAGTAGTTCCTGCTGCCAACTGGTCAGAACCAGCTTCAAGCTTTGTAAGACCTCCTGATAATGCATCTGCACCAGTAACAAGCTGTCCAGCACCAGATAAAGCACTGTCAATACCTGCATCAAGTGCTGTAGCACCTGCTTCCAGCTGGCTTGCACCATCTGCTGCAGAAGCAACACTGCTGTCAAGATTATTATCCTTAAGAGTATTGTAAAGAGTTCCGATTCCGTCAGCATATGCCTTCATGTTGTCATTAAGTGAAACTGAACCCTCATATGCACTTGCAGTGCCATCTGCGTATGCATATATACCAACCTTAAGAGATGAAGCACCTGTATTTAACTGGTCAACACCATCAGTAAGTGCTGGAATTGCATCACTTAACTGCTGTGTTCCATCCTGCAATGAAACAGTTCCGTCTGCAAGCTGTGTTGCTGCATCATCTAATGAAGCAACAGTTTTCTTTAAATCATCTAATGTAATGTCATCAGCATTCATATCTGAAAGAAGATTAGATGTCGCAACAGACATTGTCATATCAAGTGAGAAGTCCTTAACATCTGCTGTTAATTCAAAATACTCAGGAATATCAAGGTCAAGTGACTTATCATTAAACTTAAGATTCATAGTATCCTTAAGTCCTGGCATTGTCATACCAATTGCCACAATATTATCACCAACCTTAGTAAGCTTACCATTAGTAACCTCAACATTTGAGAATACGTCTGTTGGAAGCATCATACCTGTAATCATTGTAAATGGTACGCATACAGTCTGCTTCTTACCATTAATTGTTACAGTTTTCTTCTGATTATTAGTGTAATCAAAACGGATAGTAACCTTTCCGCTCTTTCCAGCCAGATCTTCCGGCTTAATTTCCTTGCCATCAAGCTTGTAAGTAACCTTCATTGTAACTGGCGCATTTTCACTTGACTCAGTCTTGTTAAGAGTCTCATTGCCGTCAGCATCTGTAATCTTTTCATTTACAGTGATGTGATTCTTGTTACCTGAAGCATCATTAAATACATATACAGTTTCCTGTCTTGTGTTAGTTGCAAGTGTGCTCTTATTAGACACTGCAAGCTCATTAGTTATTGCCTGTGTAATAGTAGCCTCAGTGCTACCTGCTGCCATCTCTGTTACATAAGCTGTATCTGTTCCTGTTGTTGTAGCTGTCTTAGAACCGCAGCCAACAAGGCTTGCTGCTGTAAGAACTACACACATTAAAACTGAACTATATCTGAATAAATTCTTTTTTACCATGATTATATCCTCCTTAATTCTGACTGTTCTTCTTAGGCTTGAAACCTAAACTTGTATGAATAATCACCTTATCAAGCAATACGAAAAGTGATGGAAGAACAAATATAACAACAAACATACTGATGATTGCGCCTCGTGCCATAAGTGTACAAAGTGAAGCAATCATATCAACACTGGCTATCATACCTACGCCAAATGTTGCTGCGAAGAAACCAAGTGCACTGACAATAATAGATGGAATAGATGTTCCAAGTGCTATTGATATAGCCTCTTTCTTAGAGTTACCAGCTGCTCTTTCTCTCTTATATCTTGTAGTCATAAGAATCGCATAATCGACTGTCGCACCAAGCTGAATAGTTCCGATTACTACCGAAGATATAAATGGTATCGTTGTTCCTGTGTAATATGGAATACCCATATTAACAAATATAGCAAATTCAATAGCAGCAACCAGAATAACTGGAAGTGATATTGACTTCAATACAAAGAAAATAATAAAGAATATCGCAACAATTGAAACTGCACTAACTGTCTTGAAATCCTTATCAGTAATAGTGATAAGGTCCTTAGTACAAGGAGCTTCACCAATTACCATAGATTTGGCATCATACTTCTTGGCAATTTCATCAACCTTATTAATCTGGTCATTGATTTCATCAGAAGCAATTGTGTAATTAGTTGATACGATCATAATCTGGTATTCATCACCCTTAAGCTCTGAAACAAGCGAATCAGGAAGCATTTCCGTAGGGATTTCTCCACCGAGTGCTGAATCAATGCTTAATGCAAATGAAATTCCATCCAGATCATTTACTTCATTCATCATTGCATTGGCATCCTCTGATGAAAGACTGCTGTCTGCAAGAATCATATATATAGAATTAGTTCCATCAAAGTTGTCGGCAAGCATCTTATTAGCCTGCGAACAGTTAAGGTCTTCTGGAAGTGTATTAGACAAATCATAATAAACCTTAGTATTGTTATATCCGTAGATAGCTGGACCAAGAAGCAGTACGAATATTATAAGGAATATCCATGAATGTTTAACAATCCATCTTGCCGGCTTATCGAAGTTTGGCATAATCTCTCTATGCATTGTCTTCTCAAGAGCCTTATCAAATGTAAGAATAAGTGAAGGAAGTATTGTAACACAACCGATAACGCCAAATATAACACCCTTTGCCATAACTACACCAAGGTCAAGACCAAGTGTAAAGCTCATGAAGCAGAGTGCGATGAATCCGGCAACAGTTGTTATTGAAGAACCAACAACTGATGTAAGTGTGTTTCCGATTGCAACCGCCATAGCTTCTTTATGGTCATCTGGGGTTTCCTGTTTAGCTTCCTTGTAACTGTGCCATAAGAATATTGAATAGTCCAAAGTAACACCAAGCTGAAGTACCGCTGCCAGTGCCTTCGTTATATATGAAACCTCACCTAAGAAATAATTAGAACCAAGATTATACACGATTGCCATACCAATACTTATCATAAAGAATACTGGTACAAGGAATGAATCCATAAATATGGCAAGTACGATACATACAAGGACAACCGCTACAAGTACATATAAAGGTGTCTCTTTCTCTGACATTGTCTTAGTATCAGTAACTACCGCAGACATACCAGCTATGTAACACTGATTATCTGTTACATCTCTTACTTCCTGAATAGCCTTCATTGTGTCATCACTTGATGTTGTACCATCAAAGAATATTGCAAACAATGTAGCTCCTGAATTCTCATTTTCAAAATAAGAACGGAACTTATCAGGAAGAATTTCTGAAGGAACATCATCTCCTACCATTCCGCTGTAAGAAATAACTGATGCAACATGGTCGACGCCTTCAACCTTCTTTACCAACTTAGAAACATTTGACTGATTCATTCCGTCAACGACAACCATTGCATAAGCACCCTTTCCGAAATCATCAAGTAAAATGTCCTGTCCCTGCATAGTGTCGATGTCGCTTGGCAGATAATACAGGATATCGTAATTAACATCAGTATTAAAGTAACCAAGAGCGGCTGGAATCAACAGCAGGAAGCTAAGAACCAGAATTGGAATTCTTAACTTAACAACAACTTTTCCAAACTTTTTCATATAAATAACCACGCCTTTCTGTAAAATACGAATCCAAATGACCTTCTTCATACCTGTATTCCTGTCTTTCACAAATATGACCGCTAGTCATTTTTTCAATTCCAGTTGACATTATAGCACCTAATTTTGCATAGTCAATAGAAAAATTGACCAGAAGTCATTTTTTTAATATTTATTTTAGAATTGGATTGGTGTATGATATATGTAACTAATAAAGGTGGTGTAATTATGGGAAAGCTTGAAGCTAACAAACAACAGAAACTTACTTCTCTACTGAATACAGCATTTAATCTCTTTACTACCCAGGGGGTTGCGAAGACTTCTATTGCGGAGATTTCTCAGAAAGCGGGTATTGCTAAAGGTACATTTTATCTGTACTTTAAAGATAAGTATGATATAAGAAACCGTCTTATATCACATGAATCAAGTAAATTATTTAAGAATGCCGTTGCTGATCTGGAAGAATTTTCTAAAGAAAAGGACAAGCAGTTAGATTTTGAAAAAAAAATTATATTTATAATTAATCATATAATAGATGAACTGAATGCTAACCAGACCCTGCTTACATTTATATCAAAAAACCTTAGTTGGGGAATCTTCAAGGAAGCTCTCACAACTAAGGTTGCATCTGATGATATTAATTTTAAAGATGTGTATTATGATATGATTAACACAGAAGATATCTCACTTGAAGAGCCTGAAATCATGCTCTTCCTTATTGTCGAGCTTGTAAGTTCAACATGCTACAGTGCAATCCTTTACAAGGAACCAGCCGACATAGATACAATCAAGCCATATCTTTTCAAGACAGTCCGCGCAATCATCAAAGAGCATACTGTACAGTAACTGCTTACGCTTTCCCTTCAAGCACCTGATATATATCTCTCTTTGACACACCTCTGTCCTTTGCCGCAACCTTCATGGCTTCTTTTTTATCCATGCCTTGCGACATATACATCTGCACATGTTCAGCCACACTCATGGCTTCCCACTGCTTTCTTGCCTCGTCCTTTAACTGCTCACGGCTTTTTCCGGCAATCACAAGAACATATTCGCCTCTCGGCTCATTATTTTCATAATATTCACAAGCCGATTCAAACGAGAATTCCATCGAATTCTCATATCTCTTGGTTAACTCCTTACATATAGTAAGCTGTCTGTCACCACCAAGTGTGTTCTTAAGCTCTTCAAGAGTCTTAGTAAGTCTGTGAGGTGCTTCATATATAATCATAGTCCTTGTTTCACAGGCTAACTCCGCAAGAACTTCTTTTCTTTCATTCTTATCCGCTGGTAAAAATGCTTCAAATGCGAATCTTCTTGTCTCTCGTCCTGACATTGTAAGCGCTGTTATGCATGCTGCCGGACCCGGAAGCGAAGTAACCCTGATACCTGCTGCCCTGCATTGCTTAACAAGCTCTTCTCCAGGATCAGATATACCCGGAGTTCCCGCATCAGTAATTACAGCAACGTCCATTCCGCCTAAGATTTTATCAACAAGAACCCTTGCCTTATCATATTTGTTGAATTCATGATAACTTGTCATAGGTGTCTTTATCTCAAAATGATTAAGAAGCTTGATACTGTTTCTCGTATCCTCTGCCGCAATCAGATCAACCTCTGAAAGCATGTGCAGAACCCTGTAAGTAATATCTTCAAGATTACCAATCGGTGTTGCACACAGATACAGCATACCCGGCCCGTCTTTTTTTAATTTAACTTCATTCTGGTTATCCATAATATACCTCTAATCTATTCATACATTTTAAGAAGTGCTTCAGTGTAAGTACCATCCCCATTGTATACAATAAGCGGTTCTTCGACGATAAGCTGGGAATTGCCGCCCTTAACCGCCTCGATAAGCACCATATTGGCAGCCTTGTTCACATAAGGATACACCAGCCTCATTCTCTTCGGCTCAAGATGGTACTTTCTCATTGTGTCAAATATATCAACAAGCCTGTTCGGTCTGTGAACCATATACATTTTCCCTTTGGACTTAAGGCAACGGCTCGCCTCCCTTATAACATCATCGAGACTGCACAGAAGCTCATGTCTTGCAATAGCCTTGGCACTCTCAGGATTGACAATACCGTGATTCTCATTCATATACGGCGGATTGCTCGTCACAACATTAAAGGAAGCTTCCCCAAATATAGTTGAAGCTTCCTTAATATCGCCCTTAACAACACTGATTCTGTCCTCAAGATGATTAAGCTCCACATTTCTTCTGGCAAGCTGGGCGCTGCCCTCCTGAATCTCAAGTGCACTGTATGTGCTTCCCGGATTCTTGGACTGCATAAGCACCGGGATAATTCCGTTACCGGTTCCCATATCCAGCACCCTGTCCTTCTTTCCTGCCTTCGCATAGGTAGACAGTAGCACCGCATCCATTCCAAAACAGAAAATATCCGTATTCTGTATAAGCTTTAGTCCATCTCTCATCAAATCATCAATTCGTTCATTAATCATCACTAATATGGGCTTTTCCTTCTTTTTTCTCTAATTCCTCAAGTGCTTTAAGTTCCTTATCATCATCGATATGAACCTTATCGTATCTTTTCTTTCTCTTGAAACGAAGCTCCTCAACAGGATATTCTTTAAGCTCCTTCTCGTCATTCTCAAGAGTTACAAGCACCTTAACTCTCTGTCTTAACACATTAACACTTGAAACCTCACCAGTAAGCTTCTCCGGTGTAGTAACAGTATCCCCTACATTAGGAAGATGGCTGTTTAACTCCTCATATGTATCCTGCTCATTCTTCAAACAGCACATAAGTCGTCCGCATACACCCGAAATCTTGGTAGGGTTAAGCGACAGATTCTGCTCCTTAGCCATCTTAATAGATACAGGATTGAATTCTGGTAAAAATGTAGCACAGCATAAAGGTCTTCCGCATGAACCTATTCCACCAAGAATCTTAGTCTCATCCCTTACACCAATCTGTCTTAACTCAATTCTTGTCTTAAAAACCGCTGCAAGATCCTTAACAAGCTCTCTGAAATCAATTCTTCCGTCAGCAGTAAAGTAAAAAAGAACTTTATTATTGTCAAATGTATACTCAGCCTTAATAAGCTTCATCTCAAGCTTATGCTTTGCAATCTTCTCAAGACATATTTTAAATGCTTCTTTTTCCTTTTCTCTGTTTCTTGCTTCTCTTTCATCGTCCTCAGGTGTTGCAATCCTTATAATTGCCTTCAGTGGCTGGACAACTGATGTATCTTCAACTTCTCTTTCACCAAGAACAACCTGTCCATATTCAATTCCTCTTGCAGTCTCAACAATAACATGCTGTCCTATCTCAACTGAATATTTTCCCGGTGCAAAGAAATATATCTTTCCAACCTGTCTGAATCTAACTCCAACAACTTTAGTCATCTATACATCTCCATTCTATGAATTTTCCTTAATCGCCATAATAAGCAATTCAATAACCAGGTCAAAATTAACATTTGCCTTAAGTCTGACCTTAACTTTGTCAATAGAATTAATGATATCCTGTAAACCTTCGTATGACATAGTCTGTGCCTGACTCTTTATAAGTGCCATCTGGTCATTAAATATGAGCAGATTAGTATCATTCGTACTCTTAAACATAAGTACATCCCTGTACCACATAAGCATCAGGTCAAGATAATCATCAATAGTCAGCTTATAATTGGTAACTCTCTTAACAGATGCCATAATATCAGCCGAATCCATATCCCTTGCATTCTTAATAACGTCCATAACATCACGTCTTAACTCAGCAAATTCAGTAGATTCAACCATAGTCATTGCCCTGCCGATTCGTCCTGCTGCGAATCTTGCTGCAAATTTACACACGTAATCCCCGATATTATCGTAATGGTCTTTAAGATACTTAATAACCACATCATCCTTAAGTGGCTTAAGATCAAGCACAACGCATCTTGACAGAATAGTCTGTAAGAAAACATCCGGATTATTAGCAAGCAGAATAACAATTCCATAAGCCGGTGGCTCTTCAATTGTCTTAAGCATTGCATTCTGTGCTGCAACAGTAAGCTTGTCTGCTTCATCAATAATGTATATCTTGTAAGGTCTGCTGTAAGGTTTAATCTGCATATCCGATACAAGCTGGTCCCTTATATCATCAACACCTATACTTCCCGGCTTCTCATGTCCAACCCAGATAATATCCGGCTGGTTCTTGCTTGCCGCCTGTATACAGGAATGGCACACCCCGCAAGGCTCAACGCCGCCTGCTTCACATTGCAGTGTCTGTGCAAATGTGCTGGCAATAAGCTTCTTTCCTGCACCAAGTCCTCCACTGATTACATAAGCATGAGATACCTTTCCCATAGATATTGCACTCTGCAAATGCTCTTTAATAGTCTCATATCCATATATATCTGAAAAATTACTCATACTTATCCCTCTTTTCTTCCTTCATGTTCATCTTTCATATAACTGCATTGCAGTTGTTTAATAATTTCATCGCACATTATATTATAACACATAATGCTTCTATGTTGAAATATATATTGATAAACCTCTTACTTACATAAACCTGTTACTATAACTTCTCTTACTTCATTCAGGCAGTCCTCAAATTCCCCATTATTGCTGAATCTTCTTGTAATTCCTGCTCTTGCAATATTCTGTTCAGAGAAATCATCGCTGTCAGCAAGAAATCTTCTGCACATTTCCTCATAATGCGGATTATCCTGCTTCTGCTCCCTGTGGATAGCCCTTGTAAGTCTCAATCCATCTTCAACCTCAATATATACCGGCATAATATGTTCTTTTCCATAGAATTCACAGAATTTGTCATAAGCCTCCAAAGTACCTATAACAAGATACTTTCTTCCACTACCAAGCTCAATCTGTCCATCATCCGCCGTAAAATACTTCCATACTCCATACACCGTATTATATTCCCTGAGCTCAACAATCCTACCGCTCTCCTGCATCTTAACGGCTGTCTCATCATTTACAAAGAAATACTCAACCCCGTCGGTCTCCCCGGACCTCATAGGTCTGGTTGTATACAAGGTTACAGTATTCAGCTTCAGACTCTCATCTTCAATAAGTGCTTTATATATCTTGTCCTTGCCGGACGCGCTTTTTCCCATAATAAATGCTATCTCAGGCATCTTAACTTTCCTTCCTTAAGACCGGGTACTTCCAGTCCTGCATCTATCGCATTATTAATAATTCTGCATACATCATCAGTAATCCTCTCGCCTACATTAACAACCGGCATGCCCGGAGGATATATTAGAACTGACGACACACTTATTCTACCACATATATCAGGTGAATTAACAGATAAATCTTCGTATCCATTTTCATCCATCTTATCAATGGCATCCGCCGGATACATGCATACCTCCGGCTTGTTGTTAATCGCATATCCTGATGTATCTTCATTTGCTTCTATCACTTGCTTTTCTTCGGCTTCCCAGCTCTCATCAATCTCCTGCAATGCACTAAGAAATCTGTCATAATATTCCTGCTTATCAGCAACCGAAGTCATTGCAATAGCATATTTGAATGAAGCCATCTCAAGCTGCACCTTATATTCCTTTAATAACCTGTCATACAGATGCTTTCCGTCATCACATATAAGAATAATCTTAGATATATCATCACTTGCAAGCAGTTTTATATTCTTAAGTTTTCCAATATTTTCTCTTAATTTCTTAAGTCTTTTAATATATTCCTTAAAAATATAATCCCCCTGCTCCTCAATAATTCCCATGCACCTGTCAATACTGGCCATAAGAATATATGAAGGGCTTGTCGTCTGATATATATTCCAGAATCTCTCCACCTTATCGCAATCTACATAATTGCCAGAAATATGTAGAAGTGCTGTCTGTGTTAAAACCGGCAAGGTTTTATGAATACTGTTAATTACAAGGTCTGCCCCGGCTTCCACTGCCGACTCCGGAAACTCCTCACTAAATTTAAAATGTGCTCCATGCGCCTCATCTACTATAAGAGGTATTCCCATCGCATGAAGATATGAAGCAATTTCTCTTACCTCTGACACAATTCCTTCATAAGTTGGAGAAGTAATAATAACCGCCTGCGCATCCCTATTACTCTCAACACATTTTCTAATCTGTTCTAAAGTAAGTCCTCTGTATATTCCGGTACTTTCATCAACCTCGGGAATAACATATACAGGCTCAAGCTGCGCCATAATCAACGCATTATACACTGACACATGGCAGTTCCTTGCAACGATAAACTTTCCTTTTCTTCTTGTTGCACCGCATACAGCCGACAATATTCCCGCTGTACTTCCATTTACAAGCATAAGGGTCCTATCTGCCCCGTATAATCTTGCAGCCCTGTCAGACGCATTTTTAATAATACCCTCTGCATTATGCATATTATCAAAACCGTCAATCTCAGTAATATCAAGCTCCGAAGTACTTGCATACTCAGTGTTGCGCTTTCCTCCTGGCATATGCATCGGCACATACCCAGCCCTGGAATACTCTTCAAGTTTTGTCAGAATATCCATATTTTCCATCAATCCTTCTCCATTATCTCTACTCTGTAACCGTAAGCTTTACAGTTACCTCATCATGGCTTCCAATTGTATCTGTAACTTCATATTTAATATCATAAGTTCCTGCCTGGTCAAATGTATATCTGCCGACAGTTATAACATTTGCAGTAATATCATTACCACATATATCGGTTGCAGTAACTCCTGCCATAACATTTACACTCTCACCAACCTTAGTCTGAATATCCTTTGCACCGGCTATCTTAGCACTATATGCATTCCATGGGTTATTCTCGTCAGGGTCTGTAGGGTCCCATCCGGCATAGACACTGTCCTCTGGAATCTTTATAGAATCAGGCTTACCAAGTGGTCCCGGATTAGCTGCATCATCATATATAGTTACACCTGTTCCTGAAGGGCAGTTATCATATATCCACTTTACATCCCTGACGCACATTCTGACACAGCCAAGAGAAGCATAATCTCCAAGCTTATTGTACTGGCCGTCTTCCAGATCACCCTTATCCATTGAATAATAAGGTACTGAATGGAACAGATAACCTCCGCTTATTCTGAATGCATAGCGTCCATAAGTACCATCAACCATATAGCCCCATTCGTACTTATCTGATGTTACATAATTCTCGCCCACAATAGTTTCGTCGCCTGCTTTTCCGCATGATGTTGCAAATGCTTTAACAGGTATAGTATATTCTCCATTCTCATCAATTCCATATACAGTTGCACAGTTAGCAGCTCTGTTTACCTTAATAAAATATGGTAAATATACTCCCTCTGGAACAACATACTCTACTTCTGTTGATTCAGGCTCTTTGTTATCAATCCATACAACTTCCCTTGCTGCAGTTGTCTCTTCTGTTGAGATATCTGTGACATATGTCTGCTCATTCTGATTTCCCTGATTATTATTTTTATCTTTTCCAGAATGTGACAACATAATACCAGCAGTTATTGCCCCTGCAATTATAACCACTGCAACTACTGCAATAAGAATAACAAGTGGGAGATTTCTCCTGAACCATGATGTTCGCCTTCTTAAATATTTATAATTAATGTTTCCTTTTGACATAATGTACTCCATTGTTCTTTCTTTTTATAACCAAATGTTAATATCAATCTTTGTTATACATTAATAACGCAAAAAAAGCTGTTTCATTACGAAACAGCTTTAAGTGCCTAGAACCGGAATCGAACCAGTGACACGAGGATTTTCAGTCCTCTGCTCTACCGACTGAGCTATCTAGGCAAAGTAGCGGGGACAGGATTTGAACCTGTGACCTTCGGGTTATGAGCCCGACGAGCTTCCGAGCTGCTCTACCCCGCGGCATTCACTATATATTATGTTAATCAGATGTAAATTATACATCAAAATGGGCGGAGAAGGATTCGAACCTTCGAAGGCAGTGCCAGCAGATTTACAGTCTGTCCCCTTTGGCCACTCGGGAATCCACCCAGTTATTAAATTAATATCCATAATGTCTTCGCATTAAAGATATAGAGCCGACTGTCGGAGTCGAACCAACAACCTGCTGATTACAAATCAGCTGCTCTGCCATTGAGCCAAGTCGGCAAAATTGATGGGGCCTACAGGGCTCGAACCTGTGACCCTCTGCTTGTAAGGCAGATGCTCTC
>CAVAPS010000045.1:0-13167 GCA_963590775.1 Desulfovibrio piger | reverse complement strand
AGAGGTCTTTTACAATAATTCTGCAAATCTTTCCTTCTTCAGCCATTCTTTGCATGTGCGGATTTTTTAAACACAGAAAAAAGGCTCTGACCTTTTACAGTCAAAGCCTTAATCGCCTCTTTACTATGCCCTATAAAGTTTCATATATTGATTTTTAATTACTGCCTTATGTGGCATTAGCAAAGAGCATTCCCCTTAAATTGTACAAAATTAAATACTCTTGACAAACATATTGATTTATTATCTAAAGCATGTTAGAGTAATCATGGTTGAATTGTTACGGATTTGTCAATGTATATTTATAGGAACAATAAGTATCTTATAACGCATGACAATTTTTATTTTGACCGAAATTGTATACAGTGTACAGAAGAGAATACAATACATTTTCTTGTAAGTACATTGAAATATATTATATTTTAAGGAGGATCAATTCAAATGGTTGAGAAGACACAGTGGGCTGGATTCAAGGGAAGACTTTGGAAAGAAGAAATCAATGTAAGAGATTTCATTCAGAACAATTACACACCTTATGATGGAGATGAGAGTTTCCTTGCAGGTCCAACAGAAGCAACTAATAAGCTTTGGGGAAGATTACAGGAGCTTCAGAAAGAAGAGAGAGCTAAGGGCGGAGTTTTAGACATGGAGACTAAGGTCGTTACAGGTCTTACAGCTTATGGTCCAGGTTATATAGATGAATCAATGAAGGATCTCGAGCAGGTAGTTGGTCTTCAGACAGATAAGCCACTTAAGAGAGCATTTATGCCATACGGTGGTATCAAGATGGCTGAGGAATCTTGCGAGAACTATGGTTATACACCAGATCCGGAATTACACAAGATTTTTACAGAATATCATAAGACACATAATCAGGGTGTATTTGATGCTTATACACCAGAGATGAGAGCTGCAAGAAGATCTCATATCATCACAGGTCTTCCTGACACATACGGTCGTGGTCGTATCGTAGGCGATTACAGAAGAGTTGCTCTTTATGGTATTGATTACCTCATTAAGTGCAAGGAAGAGGATAAGGCTAACTGCGGATGCGGCGTTATGACTAACGATGTTATCCAGTTAAGAGAAGAACTTTCAGATCAGATCAACGCTCTTAAGGGAATGAAGGCTATGGCTGCTTCTTACGGTTATGATATTTCTGAGCCAGCTACAACAGCTAAGGAAGCTGTTCAGTGGTTATACTTCGGTTATCTTGCTGCTATTAAGACACAGAACGGTGCTGCTATGTCAGTAGGTCGTGTTTCTACATTCCTTGATATCTATATCAATAAGGATCTTGAAGCTGGTAAGATTACAGAGTCTGAGGCACAGGAGCTTATCGATCATTTCGTTATGAAGTGCAGAATGGTTAAGTTCGCTAGAATTACATCATACAACGAATTATTCTCAGGAGATCCTACATGGGCTACTCTTGAGGTTGGTGGTACAGGTATCGATGGACGTTCTATGGTTACTAAGAACGATTACAGATTCCTTCATACTCTTGAGAATATGGGACCTTCACCAGAGCCAAACCTTACAGTATTATATTCTTCAAAGCTTCCTGAGAACTTCAAGAAGTATGCTGCTCATATTTCTGTTACAACATCTTCTATCCAGTATGAGAATGATGATGTTATGAAGGTAACATGGGGCGATGATTATTCAATCTGCTGCTGTGTATCTGCTACACAGACAGGTAAGGAAATGCAGTTCTTCGGAGCTAGAGCTAACCTTGCTAAGTGCTTACTTTACGCTATCAATGGTGGTGTAGATATGAAGTCTAAGGTTCAGGTTGGACCAGCTTATAAGCCAATTACTTCGGATGTTCTTGAATATGATGAAGTTATCGCTAAATTTGATAAGATGATGGATTGGTTAGCAGACCTTTATGTTAACATCCTTAACCTTATCCACTATATGCATGATAAATACTACTATGAAGCTGCTGAGATGGCTCTTATCGATACAGATGTTAAAAGAACATTTGCAACAGGTATCGCTGGATTCTCACATGTAGTAGATTCACTTTCAGCTATTAAGTATGCAAAGGTTACTGTATCAGAGAGAGATCCTGAGACAGGTATTGCTATGAACTTCAAGACAGAGGGAGATTTCCCTAGGTATGGTAATGATGATGACAGAGCTGATGATATCGCTGTATGGCTTCTTAAGTCATTCCTTGACAAGATTAAGAAGAGACATACTTACAGAAATTCTGAGCCTACAACATCTATCCTTACAATTACATCTAATGTAGTTTATGGTAAGTTTACAGGTAACATGCCAGATGGACGTAAGGCTGGTACACCACTTGCTCCAGGTGCTAACCCAAGCTATGGTGCAGAGCAGAACGGACTTCTTGCTTCACTTAACTCTCTTACAAAGCTTCCATATGAGTGGGCACTTGATGGTATCTCTAATACACAGACAATGAACCCAGATGCTCTTGGACACAATGATGAAGAGAGAGTTAACAACCTTGTTAATGTAATGGACGGATACTTTGATCAGGGTGCTCATCACCTTAATGTAAATGTATTTGGCAAGGATAAGCTTCTTGATGCTATGGAGCATCCAGAAAAGCCAGAGTATGCTAACTTTACAATCCGTGTATCTGGATACGCTGTTAAGTTCATCGACCTTACAAAGGAACAGCAGATGGATGTTATCAGCAGAACATTCCACGACAGAATGTAATCACGGACTTAGATAGTCAGTAATATAGTATTTAAGCGGCATCGCAAGTTAATTGGCTTGCGGTGCCGTTTTTACAACAGAGGATATTTTATGCAGCAACAGAAATTATTAAGCCTGATAAGACAGGCAATAGAAGATTACAACATGATACAGGAGGGGGATAAGATTGCTGTAGGAGTGTCCGGCGGCAAGGATTCGCTCACATTGCTGCATGCAATGAATATACTTAACAGATTTTATCCGAAGAAGTTCGAATTGCATGCAATCACCTGTAATGTTGGCTTTGAGAACTTGGAATCAATAAAATTGCATATGCACACAATAAGGACGATTTTATAGAGACCGCATTCATGTCACTTATATATGAAGGGCGGTTTTACGCATTTCCGCCTGTGACATATCTGCCGGAGGCAGGTGTGACGGTTATACGGCCAATGATGTATGTACCGGAGAAGAGTATTGCTAATTATGTGGTTAGTCAGGGAATCAAGGTTGTTAAGAATACATGTCCGGTTGATGGCTCGACTAAGAGGGAATATGCCAAGCAGCTTATGGAGCAGACTAACAGAGACAATCCGGGAGCAAAAGACAGGATTATGCATGCCATTGTGAATGGAGGATTTGAGGACTGGTCGTAAGTCTGGAAAACTTTGAAAAAATAACTGTTGATACAACACAGATGAAATAATAGAATAATATTAAATATATTTATAAGGAGACACGAAAATGAGAAGATTTTATGAAGGTAATGATAACAAAGGTTATCAGGAAGTTGTAGATAAAGAAGCTGGTCTGGAGTTAATAGGTTTTGATTTAATAAGACTTGAGCCGGGTGAAAATGCTGTTTATGAATCAGGAGAATATGAAATCGGTCTAGTTATTTTACAGGGAACATGTAGTATTAAGGTTGGTGATGTAACATTTGACAAGCTTGGCTCTAGAAGAAGTGTGTTTGATGGTAAACCAACAACTGTTTATGTTCCAAGAGATTCTAAGTATGAAGTTACAGCAGTTGGCAGTATGATGCTTGAAATCGGTGTGTGCAAGGTTAAAGCAAGAAAGAAATATGAAGCATTTGTAATAGATGCAAATGATGTTACAACTGAACACAGAGGCAAGCTTAACTGGCAGAGAGATGTTAATGATATTATTACTTCAAAATACGAGGGAAAGGTTGACAGAATCGTACTTGGCGAGACTTACAGCATGCCAGGACAGTGGTCAAGCTATCCGTCACATAAGCATGACACAGATAATCTGCCATTTGAGGTAAATATGGAGGAAATCTATCATTTCAAGGTTAATCCGGGTCAGGGCTTTGGTATTCAGGTAATGTATAGTGATGATATGTCATTAAGAGAAAGTTACATAATAAAGAATGGTGACAGCGTAGCAATTAAGAATGGTTATCACCCGGTAGCAGCAGCACCTGGATATCAGGTATATTATCTCTGGGTAATGGCAGGCACTGATACAAGACAGCTTACACCTTGTGATGATCCTAACCACGCATGGGTTAAGGCTGTAGAGAAAATGGTATAATGTATCTGATACAAAATATATGCCACATTATATGTAGATTTAAGTATTAAATATTAAGAAAGCTATTGAAACTTTTTTAGATAATGATATATTTAATATATAAAATTATAAAGATTCGAGGTAAATAATAATGATTTACGCATCACTTAATGCAAAAAAAGGTAATTATCAGTATCCAGCAGCTATTAATACTGCACTTGAATTTCTTGCAAAGCCAGAGACAGCTGAGCTTCCAGTTGGAAGATATGAACTTGATGGAGATAACATTTATGTCCTTATTCAGGATCAGACAACAGCTCTAGTTGAGAATAAGCGTGCAGAAAGTCACAGAAATTATATTGATATCCAGTATCTTTTCACAGGAAAGGAAGTTCAGGGATATGCACCACTTCTTCCAGGCGTTACAGGCGAGGAGCCAGCTGGTAAAGACAATATCTTTTATGAGACAGTAGAGAATGAACAGTTTGTTACATTACATCCTGGTGAATTTACAGTATATTTTACTAATGATATCCACCGTCCTAATTGTACTATGGATGAACCAGTTAACATTCATAAGGCAGTTGTTAAGATTAAGGAAAGTCTCATAAAATAATGAGTGCAGTATATTTATTGCATCAATATAATATTTAGAAGAACAGCACCATAAGAAACGAAATGCATCGTATTCTTTTGGTGCTATTTTTTTGCCTCCAATCTTTAGAGGTAAAATGACAGAAGAAAGAGAAAATGAAAATTTTACCACTTATAGCAAGTCAGACGGGTGGAAACAGTGTTGCAGCAAGTGAAACCTTTAATAAAGGGGGATTTATGGGAGAACAGTTAGTTATGTCAATTAGCCGTGAATTCGGAAGCGGAGGACATGAGATTGCAGCGAAGCTTGCTGAAAGGTTAGATCTTGTGTTTTATGACAGGTCAATGTTAGATGAGATAGCTGCAGGAATGAATGCAGATGCGGCTGAATTGCACAAATATGATGAAAAACCAACTAATCGTCTGTTATCAAGAAGAGTTGGCAATCATACTAATTCTTATGAAGAGATTATTGCACAATTCCAATGAGAAGACATGATAAAACCAAAAAACAGTATCATAACAGGTATTCTGATTTCAAATGGGGTGATGCAAGATATTATGATATGTGTATCAACAGTAGTCCTTTGGGAGTTGATAAGACTGTGAATGTTCTGGAGAACTATGTTAAAGAAAGAACAAGAGAATAATTTATTGAGAGTAAATAAAAGTGCATTCTGAATATATGATATCAGAATGTACTTTTAATATTATTGCAATAGCTGTTTTAAAATTTAATTAGTTCAACAAGAAATACAGCTACACACGATGCAATTGCAACGGTTGTAAGACCTTTGCCTTTTGATGCAAATAAAACAGCAACTAAAAGACCAGCAACAGCAGCAACCCACCAATTAGTTGCATAGAATATAGCTGGGATTGTCATAGCCGTAAGAACGGCATATGGTATGTAATACAGAAAAGAACAGATAAAACGATTATTAATCTTTTCCTTAATTGCAATAAATGGTATTACTCTGATAAGGTAGGTTGTTCCTGCCAGTATCAGAAGATATATAAAGAAAGTACAGTTTTTCATAATATCCTCCTGAAGGTTTAATTGGCAGAATTATCGGTTTCATCTTTGACAGGAAAGAATATTGAACCGATAAAGGCTGCCGAGATGGCAACAATTGTAATTGTGATACCGCTTGAAATCCTAGACAGAAGCGGTACATAGTAGAATAGGCAGCTGAGTAAGATGGCTATAATTACTACGATGAGAACAGGACGTGCCTTCTTCATCTCAGGAACAACTACAGCGACAAACATTCCATAGATTGCTACACTTAAAGCACTCATAAGACGGTCTGGAAGAACATTTCCGAGGATAGCCCCGATAAATGTACCGAGTGCCCAGCCCAAATAAGGCAGGGTAGAAAGGCCGGCAAAGTAGCTGCGTTTGATTTCATCTTTCTTAGCTGCAACCGCAAATATCTCATCAGTTATAAAGAAACCAAGAAGCCAGCGGTATATACCTCGAAAACGGCTGTCAGCTTTCTGACCTATTGATATAGACATGAAAGAGTATCTTACATTAATAGTAATCTGTGATATAAGCATTTGAATGTACTGACATGGATGAGTCATGATTCCAATACCAGCAAACTGACCGGCAGATGTTACAGTTGTCATAGATATAAGAACAGCCTGCCACCAGCTAAGACCGAAGGATACGGCCATTATTCCAAATGTAAAAGAAACTGACAGATAGCCAAGGGCAATAGGTATGCCAGCTAGTAGTCCTTGTTTATAATTATTCATCTTAATTATCTCCATGTATATGTTGTTAGACTTAATATAATAAAGCTAATTATATATTCTATCACACATTTACAATAAAAGCACTTGAGAATTTTTTCGCAATAAAATATTGAAAGTGTGTATAACATACAGGAAGCATATGTTATAATATGAGAAAATGTAAATTTACAGGGGCAGGTTATGAAGATAAGAGAATTATTAGAATTGGATAAAACTACGTTGTCATTTGAGGTGTTTCCACCTAAGAAGGATATGGATTTTGCTAATGTGGAGAAGGCTGCATTTGGTATAGCACAGTCACAGCCAAGCTACATGAGTGTTACATATGGTGCAGGGGGGGAGCACTAAGGGACATACAATAAGACTTGCAGGGGATATCCAAAAAAAATTTAATGTTCCTACGATAGCACATCTTACATGCGTATGTGCAACAAAAGAGAGCATAGAGCAGGCACTTTCACAGATGAAGGAGGCTGGGATTGAGAATATTCTTGCATTAAGAGGTGATGTGCCAAAAGATTTTAATGGAAACGCATTTACAGATTTTTCACATGCATCAGAGCTTGTAAAGTTAATTAAAGAGAATGGCAATTTTTGTGTGGGTGGAGCATGTTATCCTGAGGTCCATCCAGATTCGGTAAGTAAACAGGCAGATATTGAGGGGCTTAAGAAAAAGGTTGAGGCAGGCTGTGAGTATCTTACAACACAGATGTTTTTTGACAATAATATATTCTTTAACTTTATGTACAGAGTGCGTGAAGCAGGAATAACAGTTCCTATAATTCCAGGAATTATGCCTATCACAAGACAGGTTCAGGTGAAGAATGCAGTGAAGCTTTCAGGATGTAATGTACCGGAAAGATTTAAAAATATTGTGGATAGATTTGGTGATACAGAGGCTGCCATGAAGCAGGCGGGAATTGCATATGCAACAGACCAGATAATAGATCTCATGGCTAATGGTGTTAAACATATTCATGTGTATTCGATGAATAAGCCGGAGGTTGCTAAAGGAATACAGGATAACCTTTCTGAGATTGTGAAAGCGTGATTTCAATAATTTATCATATTAACCATTGACACATATGTGTTGGAATATTAGAATTAATCCGTTTGGGCTTTCTAACCAGACTGAAAATATGCTTGGCATATTGATTAAAACTACTAAGATAAAAGAGGAAGAAAGAATGCTAGACAAAGATCTGGAAGTAATGAAGACGGCGGCTTTTAACAAGACGGACATATGTAATAATCACCTTGGAAAATATTTTGTAAGAGCAATTATGGCAGGATTTTTCATTGTTGTTGCAACTATATTATCAAATGTTACAGCAGCAGTTCTGTATCCTACATATCCGCAGTTTGGGAAACTGCTTGGTGCAATATTTTTCTCAATTGCAATAATTCTTGTTGTATTTATTGGTGGAGAATTATTTACAGGTAATAATATGGTTATGGCTATGGGTGTATATACTAAGACATGTAAAGTGTCTGATATGCTTAAGACATGGGGTGTAAGCTATATTGGTAACTTTGTAGGTTCATTTATATTAGGTTCATTACTTGTATTAAGCAATGCGTCACACCAGCTGTTGGTTGATTATTATAAAAGTTTTATTTATACTAAGTTATCAGCAACTCCTATGGAACTTTTCATAAGAGGCGTAATGTGTAATTTCCTTGTGTGTCTTGCTGTATACACAGGAATGAAATTAAAGAGTGAAAGCGGAAAGATGATAATGATGTTCTGCATTATCACAGCATTTGTAATTGCAGGTTTCGAGCATTGTGTAGCCAATATGGGTACATTTACAATAGGTTATATGCTGCTTGGGGATATTGGAACAATGGCAGTTATTAAGAGCCAGATATTCGTTACACTTGGTAATATTGTTGGTGGTGCGGTGCTGTTAACGCTTCCATTAAAGTTAATGAGCGCAGAGCATTAAAAAGGTTAAGTATTGGAGGAATCGGTCATGTCACATATAAAGCTTGGAAGTCATGTAGGAATGGCAGGCAAGGAAATGTTTCTTGCATCCGCGAAGGAAGCAGTTTCTTATGGTGCGAATGTATTCATGTTATATACGGGTGCGCCACAGAATACAAGAAGAAAAGAGATAAGTGAACTTAATATTGAGGCAGGCTGGAAGTACGCCAGGGAGCATGGAATTGAGGAGATTATTGTTCATGCACCTTATATTATCAATCTTGCCAATACTGTTAAGCCGGAGACTTATGAGCTTGCAGTTGAGTTCCTTGAAAAAGAGATTATAAGAACTGCAGCCATGGGAAGCCATATAATGGTGCTTCACCCGGGAAGCCATGTCAATGCAGGGGTTGAAGCAGGAATTGCACAGATTATTAAAGGTCTTAACACAGTGCTTAACCAGAACGACGATGATGTGTATATTGCACTTGAGACAATGGCTGGCAAGGGAAGCGAGATAGGCAGGACATTTGAAGAGATTAAGGCAATCTATGATGGCGTTGACAAGAAGGACAGACTGAGAGTGTGCTTTGATACATGCCATGTCAATGATGCGGGATATGATTTAGTTAATCATTATTACGAAGTATTTGAGGAGTTTGACAGAGTAATCGGTCTTGACCAGATAGCAGTATTCCATATTAATGACAGCATGAATCCGCTTGGAGCGCACAAGGACAGACATGCCAACATTGACAAGGGAAATATCGGATATGAGACACTTCACAGACTTGTACATGATGAGAGATTTATAGATGTTCCTAAGATACTTGAGACTCCATGGGTGGCAGTTGAAGGAACTGATAAGAAAGAGCCACCTTATAAAGAAGAGATTGCGTGGCTGTTAGAAAAATAATGTGAAAATGCTGTTTTTTCGTTTTATTAAGAGTTTTGGACTGATTTTTTGTATTTATATTAGTACAATCCAGATATAATGGGTTTATAATCATAATGAACGGAGGAATAGAATATGCAAAGACACAACAAATGTGCTTCAGCGTTTATCGCTTTTTTGATGGCTGTTGCACTTATTTTCACTAGTTCTGGTATTGGCTCTCTTACATTTACGAAGGCCGATGACACACAGACGATTTATTATAATGGCGAATCTGTTACTCTTTCAGAGCATGCATTATATGTAAATCAGAATTTATCTTCTTCAAGTGGATATTCATATAAGACACTTCAGGAAGCAGTAGCTAATGCAGTTTCTGGTACAAAGGAGAATCCTACAGTTATTTACCTTGAACCGGATGTATATTGGACTGATGATTATACCAAGACAGAAGATCGTGATAAGGATGACCTTATAGGTCTTATAATCCCACAGTCTTATATAACACTTGTAGGAATGACCGGTAATCGTGATGATGTAGTAATTGCATCAGACAGAGGACAGAATGCAGGAGCTAATGGTAACTTTAACACAATTGGTGTAGGCGACGGATTTCATGCGAAGGATCTTACAATCGGAAATTATTGTAATGTAGATCTTGTGTATGAAAGAGATACTTCTAAGAATCATACTAAGAGACAGGAAGCTATTACACAGGCACAGGCTGTCACTAAAGCTCCTGGTATTACAGATATGGATGAATGGTTCTTTGAAAATTGTAACATTATATCAAGACTTAATCTTTTCTCAAGAGATGACAGACCTAAGCGTTCTCTTATAAAAGATTGTCATCTTGAATGTACAGATGATTCACTTGGAACCGGTTATATAACAATATTTGAAAATTGTACATTTAGTCTGTTTTCTAATACTCCTTGTGGTGGTGCATCATTCTATATGCAGGCATTCTTAGGATGCGAATTTACAACACAGTTATCAGATAATAAAACAATTACATTATGTAAGAATACAAAGCCATTTGCTTTTATTGACTGTGATTTTAAGGGTGACATGACTGGTATGGAATGGAAACAGAGCAATTTCTCTGATGATATAAGACAGATTGTTTCTAATAATACTCTTAATGGACAGCCATTGACAATCAGCCCTGATTATCCTGATTTATCTGTAACTCCTGATGAAGAACAGATGAAAGCATTTAAGTATAATGGGGAATATAATATTTATAATCTCTTAAATGGTGCAGGTTATGACGAATGGGACCCATTAAACCAGAAGGATTATATGCCAACCGGTACATGGAATATTCAGTTTGACTATCCGGGAATTACTAAGGATGTTGTTCCGGTAGTTCAGGGAAATGTATCTGATTCACTTCAGGTTACACCTGTTGTTCTTGGTGGTAATGATAAGACTGTAACATGGAGTACAGAAGACGATACACTTGTTATTGAACCACAGGCTGATGGTACTGTAATAGTAAAAGGCGATAATTCAACATTAGACAATAAGAACGGCTGTCTTGTTGCAACAGCAGCCAACGGAATGAAGAAGGTATTACATTTTACAGTTACTCCTAAGATATTTGAGGCACCTGTATTTTCAGAAAAACCTGTTTTATCAGCACCTGAAAATGGAACAATTAATGTAACATATTCATTTACAGATAATAGCGAAGCAGCAGATGAAAGTATAATTAACTGGTATCGTGCTACAGACAAGGAAGGAACAGATAAGGTTCTTGTTGCACAGACAACATATGTTGATAGTGATGCTAAGCCATACTCTTCATATGTACTCCGCTTAGATGATGTTAATCATTATATTATCTGTGAAGTTATACCAAAGCGTTCTAATTCAGTTGAAGGCAGTTCAGTATTTACTGCAGCCTCTGAACTTATTAAGTCAGCAGATGTAGCAGATGATCAGAAACAGTCATATAATGTTGATCTTGAACATCTTGCATATATTGAAGCTGAGAATGACACAGCAGAGAATAACTATGAATGGAAAAATACACTTGAAGCCGGTAACTGGTATGGAGGATTCTATCTTCCTGCTGAATACAGAGAAGGTGGAGAGTGGAGCGACAAAGCATATAATCCTGTATCAGGCGAACTTCCATATACATATGCACAGGGTGCATCAGGAGCGGCAGGAACTACAGGACTTCAGACAACTACACAGGGTGCAAGACTTGTATATGTTGATGATACTGCACGAAAAGATATGTCTATGACACTGACTCTCTCTCCTCATAAAACAGGAGCACAGGGATTTGGTAGTGCTAAACAGTTCATGGATATTTATTTCAAATATGATGCAAAAACAATGACTGGTTATGGCTTAAGAATTGCCAGAGTACCATCTATAAGTGATCCGGCACTTAGCAGTTTTGCAGCTAAGTCATGTACATTTACATTGATGGAATATAAGAATGGAGTTGCAATTCCACTTGAGGATTCAGTTGTATCAACAGCATTTCTTCCAGGATGCACAATTAAGCTTGACGTGACTGGCAATACTTTCACAGCAGATGTTACAACAACATCAGCTCAGGATTCAGCAAGCAGCATTCTGCCACACGAGGTACATTTAAGCCATGTATTTGAAGGAGAAGTAAACAGTTACAGTGGAATAGGATTCCAGCACACAGGTACATCTGGTGCAGGAAAGTCCGGTAACAGAGTTACTATTCATTCTGTAAGCGTAGATTACAAGGGCGTAACAGGAGAAGTTGTTGACGTACCAGATAATGATATCAATAATGACATTAATAACGGTAATGATGATGTTAATAAAGATACAGATAATGGTGCAGATGTTCCAGAGAAATCAGGCGATGTAGTTCCAACAGGAGATGCATCTTATATGCGAATTCTTATTATGTTAATGGCAGTGTCAGGTTTGGCAATTGGAATGACAGCTGCAAAATCAAAAAATTCTCTAAAAGCATTTAAATAACACTATGATTTAGAATAAATAATCAGCCCCGTTTGTTATATATCATATATGGTATGTGACAGACGGGGTTTTAATATGGGACAAATTCTGCTAAACTGTAGATAAGTAAGTTGTGAAAGGCGGGATAATATGTCAATACCAGCAAGTGAAGCAAAGTCAAGATTAATAGAGGGTAATAAAAGATTTATTAATGCTACAAGCAATCCGGGAGATGTTTCTTTAGAGAAGAGAGTTGAAACTTTAAAGAATGGTCAGCATCCATATGCGATTGTTTTGTGCTGCTCTGATTCAAGACAGATACCGGAGGCAATATTCTCAGCAGGAATAGGAGAGCTTTTTGTTATCCGTGTAGCAGGAAATGTTATCGATTCTCATCAGCTTGGAAGTATTGAATATGCAGCAGACCATCTTGACTGTAAGCTGGTGGTTGTGCTTGGACATAACCATTGCGGTGCAGTTGAGGCGGCAATTAAGCACGATCCTGACGGACATATCAAGTATATAACTGACGACATCAGGGAAGCTATTAAGGAAGAGAAGGACGAATATATTGCAACATGTCTTAACGTAAAGCATAGTGTCAAGGTGATAGAGGAGAATACAGATATGAAACTTCTTGAGGAGAAAGGTCTTGAGGTTATCGGGGCTGTGTATCATCTTGAGGACGGACATGTAGAGTTTCTGGTCTGATAATATTGAAAATATTTCTTGCAAGGAAAATACTTAATAACTAAAACTTCCCATACCTAAAATGGGCTTCGCACCTTGAAAATTCAATATTTCA
>CAVAPS010000044.1:0-14414 GCA_963590775.1 Desulfovibrio piger | reverse complement strand
AACCAGGATTTCCGTATATATGCCAGGCAGGGAATTCCTGTTCATTATCTTGAAGCCATACAGATAGATATTGAATTGCGTTAGAAAGGCAGGTTTTTCATATGATTAGTGATAATCATAGATAGCAATTACATTGACGAATATGAACTTACTGATGGATAGGCTGTTGTAGATAGTAACTTTTCTATTGTTACAGCTAATGAACCTATGTATATGTTCCTCGGCATGTCCAAGCATTATTCTAATATAGATTCTATTCATCAGGTTGATTTTGATGATTTTATAGATGTTGCCAATAGTTTAAGATCTGACATCAAGAAATGTATGTGCATCCGCATGCGAAGAATAGATAACTCATACCGATGGGTTCTTGTTGATATTGAGAAATAAACAGAATCATTCTGAAGATGACATCCATCGTAGCTCTCATGTAATAGAAGACGTTATTCTTAATGCTGTTGAGGGCAGGGGAGTTGTTGGTTTCCTTGACGACTTCAGATATAACATAAGCTTTTCTATAGGTATCGTACGATATCCTGAGAATGGAAAGAATCTGGATATTTCCAAAGCAAAGCTTCAGCGTGCCATAGACATAGCCCATGCCAAAGGTGGTAACAGATATATAATCTACAAAGAAGTTCTTCATGGTGAAATCGAAGATTCTGATAAATAGTTTGTTGACAATAACTACATATTTATGTATAATTCAAACAAATTTAGTGTGTTAGCACAGTATCACTTCAACGCATTAAAGTATTCGATATAACGAAAGGACATTAATTTATGAAGAAAGATTTATTACATACACCAGAAGGTGTACGGGATATATACAGTACAGAGTGTGCAGAAAAGAAGGTCATCGAGAATCGTCTTCATGATGTCTGTGCATCATATGGCTATAACGACATACAAACACCTTCTATTGAATTCTTTGATGTATTCAATAAAGAACGTGGAAGTGTACCATCTAATGAAATGTTCAAGCTTTTTGACAGATATGGCAACACTTTAGTATTAAGACCAGATATGACACCTTCTATTGCAAGAGCAACAGCAAAGTATTTTGAGGACAGAATCCTTCCAGTTAAGCTCTGTTATCTTGGCAATACATTTATCAATGTAAGCAAGTATTATCAGGGCAGACTTAAAGAGAATACAATGCTTGGTGCTGAGCTTATCAATGATAACTCTCTGGCAGCAGATTATGAGATTATCTCTATGGTTATTGACTGCATGTTATCAGCAGGTCTTACAGAGTTTCAGGTTGAGCTTGGCAATGTTGCTTTCTTTAACGGACTTTTACATAAAGCCGGAATTATTGGTGATTCAGCAGAAGAATTATTAAGACTTATCAAGGAAAAGAATTACTTCGGTGTTGAAGAACTTCTGGAGAGCCTTAATATTGATGATGCAGTTGCCAAGGCATTGCTTGAACTTCCTCAGTTATTCGGTGGTACAGAGGTTCTTGAAAAAGCCAAGGCATTAACTGATGATGAAGAGTGCATACAGGCTATTAACAGACTTGAACAGTTATATGGGCTTCTCAAATGTAATAACTATGATAAATATATCTCATTTGACCTGGGAGATTTATCTGAGCATACATATTATACAGGAATTATATTCCATGCATATACATTTGGAACAGGTGAACCTGTTGTGAATGGCGGACGTTATGATAAGTTACTTGGCCAGTTTGGATGTGACAAGGCATCTATTGGTTTCTCTATCACAATCGACAGACTTATAGCTGCACTTAACAGACAGAATATACATATTCCTCATGACGCTAACGGAACACTTCTTGTATATAATGCAGACAAGCTTGGTGATGCAATAAGCGTTTCCAAGGAATTAAGAAGCACAGGCGTTAATGTGTGCATGATTGAATATAAAGACAGCAAGACAGATTCACAGTATATAGAATATGTCAAGGAATCTTCTTTAGTAAATGTTGCATTTATTGATGATGAATACGCTTCTGATTCAACAGTAAGAGTTATTGATGAGTCTGGAAAGAATGAAAGAATAGCTGTAAAAAGCCTTGTAGGAGGTACATTTTAATGAGATATATAACTATTGCATTAGCAAAAGGCCGTCTTGCAAAGAAGGCTATGGAGATATTTGAGCAGATTGGTATTCCTTGCGAAGAGATGAAGGATGAAAAGACAAGAAAGCTTATCTTCACTAATGAAGAGCTTGGTTTTCGTTTCTTCTTATCAAAGCCATCAGATGTTCCAACATATGTAGAATATGGGGCAGCAGATATCGGTATTGTAGGTAAGGATACTATTCTTGAGGAAGGAAGAAGCCTTTATGAGGTGTATGACCTTCAGATGGGCAAATGCAGAATGTGTGTATGCGGTCCTGAATCAGCAAGAGAAAAGTTACAGCATCATGAACTTATAAGAGTTGCTTCTAAGTATCCTAACATTGCAAAGGATTACTTTAATAATATAAAACACCAGACTGTAGAGATTATCAAGCTTAACGGTTCTGTAGAGTTAGCACCTATTGTAGGTCTTGCAGAGGTTATCGTCGATATCGTTGAGACAGGTGCTACTTTAAGAGAAAATGGTCTTGAAGTACTCGAAGAGGTGTTCCCTCTTTCTGCGAGAATGGTTGTAAACCAGGTAAGCATGAAGATGGAGCAGGAGCGAATTAACAAGCTTATCAATGATGTTAAGAAATATATAGAAACACAAGGCAGATAATGCCACAAGGAGGCAAATTCCTCTCCTCACCAAAGGGTTCGGATTTTGCTTCGCAAACAAGGAGGAATATAATGCGTATCGTTGAATTAACAGATGAAAGTAAGAATAACATTTTGGAGAATCTTTTAAAGAGAAGTCCTAACAGCTATGGAAAGTTCGAATCAGCAGTTGCTGAGATTCTTCTTAATATCAAGACAAAGGGTGATGAGGCTTTATTCGAATATACCAAGAATTTTGATAAAGCTGATATCAATGCTGACAATATTGTTGTAACAGAGGCAGAGATTGAGGAAGCATATTCTTTAGTTGACCCTGAACTTATTAATGTTATAAGAAATGCTATCGTTAATATACGTTCTTTCCATGAAAAGCAAAAACAGTACAGCTGGTTTGATTCTAAGCCAGACGGAACTATATTAGGTCAGAAGGTTACTGCACTTGCAAGAGTTGGTGTATATGTACCAGGCGGAAAGGCAGCTTATCCTTCATCAGTTCTTATGAATGTTCTTCCAGCAAAGGTTGCAGGCGTTGAGCAGATTATCATGTGTACACCTCCTGATAAAGAAGGAAAGGTATATCCTACAACACTTGTTGCAGCTAAAGAGGCTGGTGTTGATGTTATATATAAGGCTGGCGGAGCTCAGGCTATCGCAGCTATGGCATACGGTACTAAGTCAATTCCTAAGGTTGATAAGATATGCGGACCTGGTAATATCTATGTTGCCCTTGCTAAGAAGGCAGTATTTGGATATGTAAGCATTGATTCTGTTGCCGGTCCTAGTGAAATTCTTGTAATTGCTGATGAAACTGCCAATCCGCGTTATGTTGCAGCAGATCTCTTATCACAGGCTGAACATGATGAGATGGCATCTGCAATTCTTATAACTACAAGCGAAGACCTTGCACACAAGGTATCTGCAGAGGTTGACAAGTTCGTTGCTGAATTATCAAGAAAGGAAATCATCCAGAAGTCTCTTGATAATTACGGATATATTCTTGTTGCCAAGGATATTGATGAGGCTGTAGATGTTGCTAACGAGATTGCATCAGAGCATATGGAAATCGTTACTAAGAATCCATTTGATGTTATGACTAAGGTTAAGAACGCTGGTGCTATCTTCCTTGGAGAATACAGTTCAGAGCCTCTTGGTGATTACTTTGCAGGTCCTAACCATGTTCTTCCTACTAACGGAACAGCTAAGTTCTTCTCACCTTTAAGTGTTGATGACTTCATTAAGAAATCAAGCATTATTTCATACTCAAGAAATGCTCTTGAAGCGATTCACACTGATATTGAGAAATTTGCTACAGCAGAGCACCTTACAGCTCATGCTAATTCAATTAAAGTAAGATTTGAAAATTAATTAGCGCACTGGCGCGGAAACGGGGATTATATGGCTGTATCTGAAATCAGACAGGCAACTGTAAAAAGAAAAACAAGTGAAACTGATATTGCTTTATTTTTAAGAATTGATGGTTCTGGAGAAGCAGAGGTCGATACAGGAATCGGCTTCTTCGACCATATGTTAAAGAGCTTTGCAAAGCATGGTCTTTTTGACCTTAAGTTAAAGGTAACTGGCGACTTAATAGTTGACTGCCACCATACTATCGAAGATGTTGGTATTGTACTTGGTGAAGCTATTAAGGAAGCTATAGGAGACAAGATGTCTATCAGAAGATATGGTGATATTATTCTTCCAATGGATGAAACACTTATTATGTGTGCAATTGACCTTTCCGGAAGACCATATCTTGGCTTTGAGTCTGCATTTACAGCAGACAGCGTTGGATACTTTGACACACAGATGGTTAAGGAATTCTTCTATGCAATATCATACAGTGCAGACATGAATCTTCATATAAGAAAGATTGCAGGCGAGAACGACCATCATATCATTGAAGGCATGTTCAAAGCATTTGCAAAGGCATTGGATGAGGCAACTATTAAAGATACAAGAATCAAGACAATTCTCTCAACTAAGGGAAGTCTTTAAACATACTTAAGGAGTTACATTTATGCGATTATATCCAGCGATTGATGTTAAAGACGGACAGTGTGTCCGCTTAAAGAAGGGACTTTTTAATGAAGTTACTGTATATTCTGAAAGACCTTACGAGATAGCTAAAGGCTTTGAAGAGGCAGGAGCACAGTTTATACATACAGTTGACCTTGACGGTGCTTTAAAGGGACACGGTGTTAATGCTGAAACTATTAAGAAAATATGTTCAAGCGTTAATGTTCCTGTACAGATGGGCGGAGGAATCCGTACTCTCGAGAACATTCAGGAAGTTCTTGACCTCGGCGTATACAGAGTTATTATCGGTACAAAAGCCGTTGAGAACCCTGATTTTATCAAGGCAGCCATTGACAGATTCGGTGCTGAACATATTGTTGTAGGTGTTGACGCCAAAGATGGTCTTGTGGCTATCGAGGGCTGGGAGAAGGTCAGTGACAAGACTGCACTTTCACTTTCACTTGCAATGAAGGATATCGGCGTTCAGACTATTGTATATACAGATATATCTAAGGATGGTATGCTTGCCGGTCCTAATGTTGAACAGACTAAGATTCTTTCTGATAAAACAGGCATTGATATTATTGCGTCAGGCGGCATGAGCTGCATGGACGACCTCACACATATTAATGACGCAGGAATCCACGGTGCAATAATCGGTAAGGCAATATATGAAAAACGCATTGACCTTAAGGAAGCTGTTAATCTCTTTGAATCAGGAGCATCTTTCAGCAAGGCATCAGCAATGCCTAAGGCTGATATTGCATTTAAAGATTTAAAGCTTGATGCCAACGGTCTTATTCCTGTTGTTGTACAGGATTATGTCAACGGTGAGGTTCTCATGCTTGCTTACATGAATGAGGAAGCCTACAATAAGACTCTGGAAACTGGCATTATGACTTATTACAGCAGAAGCCGTCAGGAACTCTGGGTTAAGGGTCTTACATCAGGACATTTCCAGTATGTTGGTTCTCTTGACATTGACTGCGACAACGATACTATTCTTGCAAAGGTTCGTCAGGTTGGCGCTGCATGCCACACTGGAAACAGAACATGCTTTTATAGAAACATTAAAACATGGAACAGATAATTTATGGAATATAAATATATAATCACAGATATTAACAATAAAATTTTCTGCTGCATATATACTTCTGATAACACCTGCCACTATCTTAAACCTTTAGATAGTGGCAGTATTGTTGGTAACATATATGTCGGCAGAGTGGAAAATGTCGTCAGGAATATTAATGCGGCATTCATTGAGATAGCAGATAAGCAGAAATGTTATTATTCTATACCAGACAACAAAGCCCCTATATTTTTTAACGAGAAAAATAATCCTTCCATATGTCAGGGTGACAAGGTTCTTGTCAAGGTTATAACCGAGCCGCTTAAAACCAAGCCTGCAAAGGTATCCTCAAAGATAGAGCTTACCGGCAATTATTCGGTTGTTTCCAACGATGTAAAAGGCGTTCATGTATCAAAGAAGATAAAAGCTGATGAAACAATCGCTGATATTAAAAAATGTGTTGCAGATATCCTAATTAAGAAGCAGAATGAGGCTGTAGAAAAAACAGGCTATGATTATCTTAGGAATTTTGGAATCATTCTAAGAAGCGGCTGTGCCAATGCCGATATTAATGATATAATTAAAGATGCCAACGCATTGTGCGACGAATACACAGATATGCTTCGTAAGGCTGTCTTTTCAAAATTCTATACACTTGTACATAAGGACAGACCTGCATATATTGAAGAAATAGTGCATTTGTCTGGAAAAGACAGTGTTGAGGTTATTACCGATATTCCGGATATATACAAGGAATTACAGACATTTCTTCCTTATGATGGTGCAATTAATATCCGCATGTATGAGGATGAATTGTGTCCTTTATACAAGCTCTATTCAATCGAAAGGGAAATTGATACCGCACTTTCTAAGAAGGTCTGGTTAAAATCAGGCGGCTATCTTATTATTGAGCAGACTGAAGCGTTGTCTGTCATTGATGTTAATTCCGGCAAAAATATTTCTAAGGCTAAGAGCATGGAAGCTATAGAGGCTTCCGCGTTAAAGACTAATCTTGAAGCCGCAGATACATTATGCCAGCAGATTAAGTTAAGGAATCTTTCCGGAATTATAATTGTTGACTTTATTAATATGAATCAGAAAAATTCTGATATTCTTATGGAACATTTGAAATCTCTTGCAAAAAGGGATATAGTTAACACTACAATTGTTGACATCACTAGACTTGGTCTCGTTGAGATTACGCGAAAGAAAACAGGAAAAAGTCTGTCTGAAAGTCTTAATAAAGTCTGAAAATGCATGGAGGATTTATGGATAATACTGAAGTTGACATTACACAGGAGATTCCTGCATACGAAAGAAGATATAAGAAGATATCAGAATGGTTTCTTAAATATAAGCCAGCTTATGCTGTTCTTAAATTCATATACAAATATATGGCTTATTTAATTGCATTTGCATACATTCTTCTTATAATAATGAGTTTCTGTGGAACGTTCTTTTCCGAGGCAACTCCGATTATGTTAAGAAACAGTGGTATAGTAGTTGAAACTGATAAAATCCTGCTTACATCAAAGCTGATTCTGACGCCTTTTACGTCATTTATTCTTGTATCTGTTATAAGAAAATGTATTGACGCTAAAAGACCATATGAAAAATATGATATAAAGCCATTATTTATCAAAGATACCGAAGGGGAATCAATGCCAAGCAGACATGTTTTCTCGATTACAATTATTGCTATGTGCTGGCTTTATGTTTCAGTTCCTGTAGGAATTATAATGCTTATACTGGTGGCTATTATGGCAACCAGCAGAGTGCTTGCAGGAGTACACTTTGTAAGAGATGTTATTGCCGGTTTTGCCATTGGAATTCTATGTGGAATTGCCGGTTTATGGCTTATCTGAAAATTTTCGAAAAATTTTCGAAAAACATTTGACAAATAGTAACTGAATGTATATTATATATTTTGTGTGCCGCTCAGTTAGGGTATAAGTGTATTTGATGTATATCGGATTCCCCAAAACTGGCGAGTATTTAATTAAGGAGGATACCATATGTACGCAATTATAGCAACAGGTGGTAAGCAGTACACAGTTTCTGAAGGCGATACTATCAGAGTTGAGAAGCTTGCAGTTAATGCTGGTGACACTGTTACATTTGATCAGGTTCTTTTTGTAAACAACGGCGAGGCTAAGGTTGGTGAGCCAACAGTTGCCGGAGCTACAGTTACAGCTAGCGTTGTAGGCGAAGGCAAGGAAAAGAAGGTTATCGTTTACAAGTACAAGAGAAAGACTGGATATCACAAGAAGAATGGTCATAGACAGGCTTACACAGAAGTTAAGATTGAAAAGATTAATGCTTAATTTTTGTATGGATGTTTGTGAGGTGTGTTATTCATGACTCATATAACTTTTTTTAAGAACTCTGAAAAAGAGATTACAGGTTTTTATTCTGCAGGTCATGCAGGATATGCTGAATCCGGCAGTGACATTATATGTTCTGCTATTTCAGTACTGACAATCAATACAATTAATTCGATAGAAGCTTTTACCGATGATAAGTTTGATGTGTCAGTTAACGAGGATGAGGGAATCGTCATTGTTAAGATGGCTATGCCTGTCAGTCCAGAAACTTCGATTTTACTTAAGTCATATGAATTAGGTGTTAATTCAGTGGCTGAGGATAATCCGAAATACTTATCAATTAGTGTTAAGGAGGTGTAACCTTATGTTAAATATGAATCTTCAGTTATTCGCTCATAAAAAGGGTGTAGGTTCTACAAAGAATGGTAGAGATTCAGAGTCTAAGAGATTAGGTGCTAAGAGAGCTGACGGACAGTTTGTTTTAGCTGGTAATATTCTTTACAGACAGCGTGGAACAAAGATTCATCCAGGTGTTAATGTTGGTCGTGGTGGCGATGATACATTATTCGCACTTGTTGATGGAACTGTTAAGTTCGAAAGAAAGGGCAAGGATAAGAAGCAGGTTTCTGTTTATCCTGTTGTTTCAAACGACTAATTTGTTTTTTAGCTCCAAGTCTTCGGATTTGGAGCTTTTTTCGTAATTTTCAATTGTTCAGAGCCAAGCAATGTCAGCTTTGAACAGTTAACTTGATTTATAGATAGAATGGAGGAAAGGTTATGTTTGCAGACAGAGTCCGCATTTTTATTAAATCCGGCAAGGGTGGAGACGGTCATGTAAGCTTCCGTAGAGAGCTTTATGTTCCTGCTGGCGGTCCTGACGGCGGTAACGGCGGTCATGGCGGAGATATTGTTTTTGTAGTCGATAAAGGACTTAATACACTCGGTGATTTCAGACATAACAGCAAATATATTGCTGAAAGCGGCGAAGAGGGCGGCAAGAGAAGATGCACTGGTAAAGATGGTGAGAATCTCATCATTAAAGTACCTGAAGGAACTGTTATATATGATGATGAATCCGGTAAAGTTATTGCAGATATGTCTGGTGATAACCTTCAGGAAACTATTCTTAGAGGCGGCCGTGGTGGAAAGGGTAACATGAACTATGCTACATCTACCATGCAGGCTCCACAGTATGCACAGCCTGGACAGGATGCACAGGAGTTATGGGTTCGTCTCGAACTTAAAGTTATTGCTGATGTTGGTCTTGTAGGATTTCCTAATGTTGGTAAATCAACATTTCTTTCAAGAGTAACTAATGCAAGACCTAAGATTGCCAATTATCATTTCACAACACTTAATCCTAACCTTGGTGTTGTTGATCTTGATGGTGGTAAAGGTTTCGTTATTGCTGATATTCCTGGTCTTATCGAGGGTGCATCAGAAGGTATTGGCCTTGGTCACCAGTTCTTACGTCATATTGAAAGAACCAAGGTTATTATTCACATTGTTGACGCAGCTTCAACTGAAGGACGTGACCCTATAGCTGATATCAAAGCTATCAACAAAGAGCTTGAGAATTATAATCCTAAGCTTCTTGAAAGACCTCAGGTTATAGCAGCTAACAAGATTGATGTCATATATGATGATGGAAGTGACCCTGTACAGGCTATAAGAGATGCATTTGAGCCGGAAGGCATTAAGGTATATCCTATATCAGCTGTTACAGGACAGGGCGTTAAAGAGCTGTTATACGCAGTCAGAACGCTGCTTGATAACTTTAAGGACGAGCCTGTATTATTTGAGAAAGAATTTGATTACGACGAGCTTATGGATAATCCTAACGACAGCTTGGAGGTATCTGTTAATGAGGATGGTGTATACACCGTCAATGGACCAAAGATTGATAAAATGCTTGGTTATACTAACCTCGAATCTGAAAAGGGATTTGATTTCTTCCAGAAATTCATGAAGCGTTCAGGTGTTCTTGATGAACTTGAGAAGCTTGGAATTGAGGAAGGCGATACTGTTATCGTTGGTGACTACCTTGAGTTTGATTACTATAAAGCATAATTTAATAGGAGAGAATATATGACAAGCAAACAGAGAGCTTATTTAAAAGGTCTTGCAATGACAATGGACCCAATATTCCAGTTTGGAAAGAACAGTCTTACTCCTGAGAACACTGCAGCTATTGCAGAAGCTCTTGAGGCAAGAGAACTTATCAAAATCAGTGTTCTTAATAACTGCACCGATGATCCTAGAGAAATCGCACAGATGGTTGCAGAAAGAACACGTTCACAGGTTGTTCAGGTTATTGGAAAGAAAATCGTTCTTTACAAGGAATCTAAGGACAACAAGAGAATCATTTTACCATGATTAATTCAGATAAAATAATAGGTATTATGGGCGGGACATTTAATCCAATTCACAAAGGGCATACAGGTATTGCCAGATGTGCTTATGAGCAGTCTGATATGGATGAAATATTATTTATGCCTTCCGGCACACCAGCTTACAAGGATAATTCTCCAATTGTAAGTGCAGCTGACCGCTGCAATATGGTAAAGCTTGCAATTAAGCCGTATGATTATATGTCACTTTCAACGATTGAAATTGAGCGTCCCGGAAATACCTACACAGCCGATACACTTGCACAGATATATGATTCTTATAAGAAAATATATTTTATAATAGGTGCAGACTCGCTTCTTTATATTCAGGACTGGTATCATCCTGAGTATATATGCAGCCATTGTCATCTTTTATGTGCTAACAGGGACAATAATTCAGCCGATGTACTTGTAGAGCAGAAACATTTTCTTGCTGATAAATACGGGGCAGTTATTAATTTTATTGATGTTCCAGAACTTCCTTACAGTTCAACTGATATACGAAATAAGGTTGCAATGGGTCTGTCGGTAAAAGCGGATGTCGGTGAAGAAGTAGAAGAGTATATAAAGTCCAGAAAACTTTATGTTTAAGAGGTTTTATTATGGATAACAAATATATTGAACGATTAAGAACACAGGTAAAAGACGCACTCCGTACAGACAACATGCGTTACCAGCATACACTTGGTGTTGCCAATACAAGTGCCTGCCTTGCCATGTGTCATGGTGCTGATATGAATAAGGCTTATATTGCGGGACTTCTGCATGATTGTGCCAAATGTGTTCCTGATGATGTAAAGATTGCTGAATGCAGACAGTTCGGACTTCCTATATCTGATATTGAGCTTGAAAGTCCTTATCTGCTTCATTCAAAGCTTGGTGCGTATTATGCAAAGCACAAGTACAATGTTGAAGATGAAGAAATATGTTCTGCCATCCAGTGGCATACAATAGGAAAGCCTGCAATGACTCTGTTAGAAAAGATTGTATTCATTGCAGATTATATTGAACCTTACAGAAATAAAGCTGCCAGTCTTAATGAGATAAGACATATGGCATTCACTGATATTGATATGGCGGCTTATGTAATATTAGATGACACCCTTTTGTATATAAGAAGGACTGGCCGTAACATTGATACACAGACAGTTGATACTTATGATTACTACAAAGGGATTATTAAAGAAAGAGAGAATTAAGATATGACAGATTCTAAGGATATGTTAGAGGTTATCGTAGATGCCTTACAGGATAAGAAAGCTGAAGATATCAGAGTTATTGATATCAGCAATGTATCTGTTATTGCAGATTATTTCGTTATTGCCAGCGGTAGCAATACTAACCAGATTCAGGCTATGGTAGATAACGTAGAAGAAGAAATGTTCAAGGCTGGATATGATGATCCTAAGGTTGAAGGTTATAATACAGCTTCATGGATTCTTCTTGATTACAAGGATGTTATTGTTCATGTATTCTCTGAAGACGACAGAGCATTCTATAATATTGAACGTATATGGCGTGATGGCAAAGAGGTTGATATTAACAGCCTGTAATTGCTGCCTAAATGGCTTCGTATGCCACCGGGAGGCTTCAGTGCATTACCGGTTGTTAATTGTGGGATAATAAAAATATATCCAGCTATAGATATATGTGAAATCGGACGCCGAGAGAGCTTTGCCGCTCACAAAGCTCTCTCGGCTGATTTCTTTATTATCTATGGCTGGATTTTCTCATATAAACTAAAATTATTGGAATTAAACCATATATCTTTATTATTAGTCTATGCCTAATCTTATTAAACCGATTACTTTTCCCAGTATCTCGCAGTCGTCTACTATGATTGGGTCCATGAAATCGTTTTCTGGCTGGAGTCTTATGTGTCCGTTTTCCTTATAAAAACGCTTAACTGTCGCTGAATCGTCTACGAGAGCAACAATTACTTCTCCATTAGATGCTGTGTTCTGCTTTCTTACGATTATCTGGTCACCTTCGTAGATTCCCATATTAATCATGCTGTCGCCCTTAACCTTTAACATGAATACTTCTCCGCCTGGCATGTATTCTGATGGGATAGGGAAGTACTCTGTTATATTCTCAACAGCAAGAAGAGGCTGTCCTGCAGCTACCTGACCTAATAATGGAATATTAACGACCTCTCTTCTTGAAAGATTAAAATTATCATCAATTATCTCTATTGTACGGGACTTGGTAGGGTCTCTTCTTATGTATCCGTTCTTCTCTAATGACTCAAGATGTGCATGAACAGAAGATGTTGACTTAAGATTAACTGCCTGACATATATCCCTTACTGATGGTGGATATCCCTTATTAAGAATCTGTGATTTAATATACTCAAGAATCTCAGACTGCTTCTGAGTTATTCTGCCATATGCCATATTACGAACCTCCATTAATTTCTTTTAAATAATTTTACCACATTTATACATTATCCGCAAACATAATTTCTGAAAAAATGTTCGGAAAATATGTTCGATTTTTATTGACAAACGCATGTTCTGATTATATAATCAGTCCATAAGTAACAGAACACTTGTTTGATTGGAGGTTTTACATATGAATAATTCAGAATACACATATAGAAGAACAGAAGCTAAGAAGAGAAGCGACAGACGCAGAAGAAGCAGACAGATGACTATCAAGTCATTAAGAATGGTTATTATATGTTCGATTCTTATATTTGCTGTTTCAATTGGAGGCATTATTGTCAAGGCTTCTGATGACTCGAACAAGACCCGAACATATAAGTATTACACAACAGTATCTGTAGAAGATAACGATACATTATGGTCACTTGCTGACAGATATAATAACGGTAATGAAGATACCGCTTCATATATTAACAATATAATGCAGATGAATGATTTATCATCTGACATAATCCATTCAGGTAAGAATCTTGTAATATACTATTATTCGACTGAGGTAAGATAATATCTAATTGCATATATATTTCCAACATGCAGTGAAAAGCTACTTAATATTGGACTTTTCACTGCATTTCTGTTAAAATTTATTGATAACGAAATGGCTGTAATATAACTTAATATTTAATAATTTATTCATAAGGAGATTAGCTATGAAATTCAGTGATATAGAGACTATTTCTCAGGGTGTATCAGATTACCTTACAGATAATAAAATCGTCGATATGACAGAAATACAGTGTCAGACATATAAGCATATAATGGATAACCGTGACATTATAGCATGTTCATCAACCGGGACAGGTAAGACACTTGCTTATCTTATTCCGATTATTAACAGATTAAAGAGTGATATTCATAATATCCAGGCCATTGTTCTTGTTCCAACAGCAGAGCTTGCCATACAAGTCAATAATACACTTAAAGATATATTTGCACATATGGACAATACATTTTCATCTGTTGCATTAATAGGAGATGTGAATATATCAAGACAGATTGATTCTATCAAGTCTAATAAGCCTGCAATAATCATCGGAACACCTAACCGCATACATCAGCTTATAAGTAACAAGAAGATCAAAGTACATGAGGTTAAGACACTTGTTCTCGATGAAGCAGATAAGCTCTTTGATAAGACATTTATTCAGGAGGTAGAAGCAATAAGAAAGTCTTTAATGAAATTCACACAGGTTCTTTTATTCTCTGCAAGTGTTGATAAGAAGACAAGAACTAATACTTTGTGTTTCAAACCAATATTCATTGATATTAACAGCAATTCAGGCAATGCAAGCCAGATTCCTTCAACAATCAAACATATAAGTGTTATTTCTGACAGAAGGGAACGAATTGAGACTTTAAGAAAGATTATTAAAGCTGTGAAACCGGAGAAAGCAATTATATTCGTTAATTCCAAGTATGACCTGGAAGAATCCCTGCAAAAGCTTGAATATC
>CAVAPS010000043.1:0-15570 GCA_963590775.1 Desulfovibrio piger | reverse complement strand
CATATTTTGTCTGCTCGTAAGCATTTTCTCCGTATACTGTACCATCAGGCTGGACTGAGGTTGTTCCACCGACATAGATATGGTCGCCAACCTTTACCATTCTGCTATATCCTACTTTCTCCTCTAAAGGTGCACCTGATGAATAATTAACTCTTTTCTCTGCCATTTAGTTTACCTCTCCTTCTGCACCTGCAAGTGCCTTTGATTCATTTTCCTTCTTTACAAGCTCATCGAACTTAACAGAAGCGTCATTTATCACTTCAACCGGTACCGGCTGGAATGGTCTTGCCTTCATGACTCCGCATACCCAGATTACTGAATAGATTACAAGTGCCACAAATATTGTCCCACACAGTTCAAATATTTTAATTCTTGTATCTCCTGTCGATATATTCCATATCATGTATGCATTTCCAAGAATACCGATTATCTGAGGTACTCCGCCTAATGTGAGCCACTTCTTTCTTGGATACTCAGGATTTCTCTTTCTGAGTATCAGAACCGTTACATGGACAAGGCAGTATGTTAATAACCAGAAGCATGAACCTGATAATAACAGGAAGCTTACGCCCTCTGTTGCTCCAAGTCCTGAAGCAATTATTCCTGCAACCAGAACAAATAACACTACAAGTCCGACCCATGCTGCACCTCTCTTATTTGTCTTTGCAAATACTGATGGCATCATGCCTTCCTCGCCCATGCCCTGCATTATCTTAGAGATTGCGGCATATACAGTGTTGATTGTTGAAGCTGCTGCAAGTATTGTTATTATTCCCATCCATATACGACCTGCGTTACCTAAAAGATTAGTTGCATATGTCATATGAGGTGTGCTGTTTGGGTCATTTGCAAGAATATCAAGGCTTACATAGTTAGTCATTCCTATACCAAGTATGCTCTGCACAACAAACAGCATTGCAAGACCAATTGTCATTGAAAGAAGTACATCTCTCTTAGGATTCTTCAAATCCTTTGCCACCGGAATGATGAACTCAACACCAATGAAGAGCCAGAATGCAAGTGCGGCATATGAACATAGTCCCTTGATTCCGCCTATCTCTGCAAATGTTGGTGCATTCGTTGCGTAGTCAACAACATTTGAACTGATTCCTAACTTAAACACACCTATAAGACCTATAAGTATCATTGAACCGATAAGCAGGAATACTACTATGTTCTGTACCTTTGAAAATATATCTACACCGAAGAGATTGACTACAAGGAATAATGCCATTATTGCGATTGATATTATTCTATTGTCCACATGTGGCAGAAACAGGCTCTTTAATACCAGTCCGCAAAGTGTAATCTCTGCTGTCATACTTAAGATTTCTGTAATTACATATGCTGACAGATTACCAATCAGTGATGGAAGTGGTCCAAGACCAGCTAAAAGATACTGTCCTGTACCTCCTTGAACTCTTGGCATAAGACCATTCAGTTCTGCAAATGATATTCCAATGAACCAGTTAAGTATCATTACCATGAATAATGGAATGATGAACCAGCGTCCTATTGAACCCATTCCTGTTCCTAAAGAAACGAGACAGCTCGTGGCTACGATAAGACCTACACATATTGCCACGCCGCTTCCTAATCCTAACTTTCTCTCCATAAAACCAGCTCCTTCCTTTTTTGATTAATCATTAACAAAATAAACATTAAAAGCGCCGCACATTAAATGTACGACGCCTTTGCCTTTGATTTATTAAGTTTATGCTATGGATAATACAGGATTTTGATTGAATTGTATTGTAAAAAAAAGAACTTTTGCTAAATTATTATGTCTTCATATATACACTCTTTTACATTTGATGTATTATTTCTTAATAAATAATCAGAATATTACTATAATTCAGAACATACAGGAGGGCTTATGTGTACAGCAGCTACTTATAAAACTAAAGATTTCTATATGGGAAGGACACTTGACTATGAATTTTCATATGGTGATGAGGTGACTGTAACTCCAAGAAATTACCCTATCAATTTCCGCTTTATGGGCATTAGGAATAACCACTTTGCAATGATTGGAATGGCTCATGTGGCTGATAATTATCCTTTATATTATGAAGCATTTAACGAGAAAGGACTTGGCATGGCAGGTCTTAATTTTGTTGACAATGCAGCTTACAATGAACCAGACCCAAGAGGTCTTAACGGAGAAAGTAATGTTGAAAATGTTGCCGTATTCGAATTCATTCCGTGGATATTATCACAGTGTGCAACAGTTGATGAGGCTAAGGAGAGGCTGCAATTCATTAACCTTACCAATACCCAGTTTAATGAAATGTTTCCATGTGCTAATCTTCACTGGATTATTGCTGACAAAGATAACTGCATAACTGTTGAGTCCATGTCAGACGGACTTCATATATATGATAACCCTGTCGGCGTGCTTACCAACAATCCGCCATTTAATATACAGATGTTCAATCTTAATAATTATATGGGATTGTCTGCAAGACAGCCTGAAAGTAACTTCTCTGACAGGCTTGAATTCAACAGATACAGCCGTGGCATGGGCTCACTGGGACTTCCGGGTGATCTGTCATCTCAATCAAGATTCGTAAGAGTGGCTTTTACTAAGATGAATTCTGTTTCCGCTGATGATGAGAAATCCAGCGTAAGCCAGTTCTTCCATATACTCGGAAGCGTAGACCAGCAGCGCGGCTGCTGCCAGTTAGATGATGGCAAATACGAGATAACAATATACACATGCTGCTGCAATGCCACTAAAGGCATCTATTATTACACAGCATATGACAATCATCAGATATGTGCTGTTGATATGCATAAAGAAAACCTCAACGGCAGCAGTCTTTCAAGATATCCGCTTATCACTGAGGGTGAGATAAAGGCTGTCAACTAAGTAAACATTTGTAATTAAACATTCAACCTCTCCTTGCTAACTTTCCAGAATATGTTATTATAGGATAGATTATTACAAGTGCTTAATGCACAGAAAGAGGAATATATGTTAGTTTATGATGCTAATGCCAGCACTGGCAGCAGTGCCGGTTTCGAATGTACTTATACAACTTTCAAATCTGACAATCCGGTAGCTTCACCTGAGAGTCCTATTCTTATTCTTGATAATACAGAGAAACAGTGGGATGAGACTTCATTTGGATTATTCACTAATCCTTATAAGAAGACAGCATTTGATTTCCAGATTGATGGTGAATCTTTCACAAGCAACATCTTAAAGATTGATTCAAGATTTACAAGCCTTATCAAATGGCTTGGCGAGAACAGAGTTAAGGTAAAACTTACAGGTGCCAACTCATCTGATGGATATAATGTATACAAGATTCAAGAAGTTGCATTTGGCAATGGTAACAAGTTATCTGCCGAGGACGGCTTCCTTCAGTTCATGATTGAAAGATTATTAGAAAGCAGCGCTATTGCAGAAGAAAACAGCGAAGAGCCTGATGAATCTGCTGATGATATGAAGCTTACAAGCCTTACAAGCATCTCAGATTTCCTTAACTGTGCCGGAAGCACACTTCCTGAGAATATCCGCTTATGGGCAAGACGTAATCTTGTTGTTGCACGTTCAAGCGAGGTAACTCCTGAGGAGAAAAGACATGCACAGAGAGCTCTTTCTATCATGCTTAATATCAAGTGGAAGAGCAATTATTTCGAATCAATCGACCCTGTGGAAGCTAGAAGAATTCTTGACGAAGAGCTTTTTGGTATGGAAAGCGTTAAGCAGAGAATTATCGAGACTGTTATTCAGATTAACAGAACACATACACTTCCTGCATACGGTATCCTTCTTGTAGGACCTGCCGGAACAGGTAAGTCACAGATTGCCTACCTTGTTGCCAAGATTCTTAAAATGCCTTGGACAACACTCGACATGAGTTCTATTAATGACGCTGAACAGCTCACAGGAAGCTCAAGAATATACTCTAATGCCAAGCCTGGTATTATCATGGAATCATTTAGCATGGCTGGTGAATCTAACCTTGTATTCATCATCAACGAGCTTGATAAGGCTACTTCAAGCAATGGTAATGCTAACCCTGCTGATGTGCTTCTCACACTCCTTGATAATCTTGGCTTCACAGACAATTATATGGAGTGCCTGATTCCAACTTCAGGCGTATATCCTATCGCCACAGCTAATGACAAGGATATGATAAGTGCACCACTTCTTTCAAGATTTGCTGTAATTGATATTCCTGATTACACAAGAGAAGAAAAGAAGACTATATTCCTTAAGTATTCACTTCCTAAGGTTCTTAAAAGAATCGGACTTCACGAGGATGAGTGCATAGTGCTTGATGACGGACTTGAAGCAGTTCTTGATTACTGCAAAGATACTACAGGTATCAGAGATCTTGAACAGGCTGCTGAACACCTCGCTGCCCATGCTTTATACCTGATTGAGGTAGACCATGCAACAAGCATCTCTTATAATGCTGATATGGTTAAAGCACTTTTTAAATAAAACATCTGCCACATGGCAAAACTATAATAAAATGACAAAAAGCGGAGAGACTTATTAATCTCTCCGCTTTATTAATGCTTAATTATTCAACTATCGGATTGCCGAAAGTGAAACAAGCTGTGCTGATAAAGGAATATCATCGCCTTTCAGTCCATCCGGATAACCCTTGCCATCATATCCTTCATGATGATGTCTTATAATATCAAGTGTTATCTGCTTAGGCACTGGCTCCCAGTCGCCATCGATTGTCTCAAATCACTACTCCTGCTTCTTGTGCAGCTCCCTGAGCCCATCTATTTCATCGCATAATTCCCTGCTTGAACATGTCGAACAATCCATTGTAAGCCCGTTAAATATATGGTTTAACGAGTCTGTTATCTGCTCACATCTGTGTGCTTCGTTCTTTAAAAATGTATAATCAACATTCTGCTCTGTAACAAAATATATGCATACAGCCTCAACCTCAGGGCGTTTCCTGTAGGCATTAATAAGTCCGCATCCTACAGCCGCAAAGTTAATCCCCTGCGAAACCGCCTCACGACTTACTCTTACCGGCTCTCTTTCCCTGACTGCCGATATTCTCATCATATATCCTTTAGGAAATGCATGATATCTTACATAATCAGTTGCCCTTATTGAAGCATACAGTGCATTATCATCATGCTTATTAATGTAATCACTGTTCAGCCTGATTACAGTAATTCTTGCATATGAAATATCTTTCTTAATCTCACACAGGTCATCACCCACAAGATACACAGCATCTTCCGGCACAAGCCCTTCATCCTGTGTAAATGCAATGGCACTCACCGCCTGACTGCTTCCGCCACCAAGCTCATAAGCCATCTCGCTTTTAAGGATAAGATTCTCTTTATCAGTCATCTCCCACTCACTCTGTAATGGAAGTCTCTTTGCTCCATAATTTTCAAGCATTGATGTCAGCTTCTTTATCTCACCATCATATAAATTCATCGGCTGTTTCTGCCCTTCCTGTCGTTCTTTTCGCTTCTATATTGCCTGCCGTTCTTTCTGATACTGCTCTGTTGTCACTCTTTCTGCTTTTCCTGCTGCTTCTTTGCCTCACACCTGTTCTTTGACCAGTTATAATATGCAGTAAGCGGCTTGATTAAGGATGCCGCAAATTTCATATCAAGATTAAAGAAATACATAACAAAAGTGAGAAGAAAAAGCACAACAAGCACGATTGCTATAATAGCCAGCACTTTTAATACTATCATTCGTTACTTCCCTTCTGTCTTGCATATTCTGCGGCTCCTAATGCTCCCATAAGCTGTGGGTCTGTCGGCAGATCCACTACATTTATCTTAAGAACCTTCTCTATTGCCTTCTTTAAACCTTCATTCTTGGCACAGCCGCCTGTAAGTGTAACGCTGTCAACCGCACCAGCCTTCTTAGCCATAACAAAACACCTCTTGGCAACTGATAACTGTATTCCGGCTGCAATCTCCTCCATAGGCTTTCCCTCACCTACTAACGAGATAACCTCACTCTCTGCAAATACTGCACACTGCGCTGTTATCGGAATTACATTTTTCGCTGTAAGAGAGAGGCTGGAAAATTCATCTAACGACATCTCAAATGCTCTTGCCATTGATTCAAAGAATCTTCCCGTTCCTGCTGCACATTTGTCATTCATCGCAAAATTAAGCACAGTTCCATCAGTGTCAATCGCAATTCCTTTGACGTCCTGACCGCCGATATCAATTATCGCCTTAACGGATGGGTCTGTCACATGGACGCCCATAGCATGACAGCTAATCTCTGATATATTCTCATCTGCAAATGGAACTTTATTTCTTCCGTAACCCGTACCAATCAGATATGTAAACTCCTCTGCGCTGTTTAATCCGTCAACCTGACTTACAGCCTCATTAAGTGCATCCTTCGCACTAAGCACAGGATTAATCCTGCTTCTCTTAGTAACCGCAGCTACGATTTTTCCATTCTCATCTATAATTACGCATTTGGTATATGTACTTCCTGCGTCACAACCACCGAAATATTTCATTCTGTTATCCTTTCCTGCCACACATTGCATTATGTTCTTACATTTTACCAGTTCTTGGAATCATCAAAATCCTCAAGTGACGGGTCAAGCGGCTCTTCCCTGAAAACAGTTCTCATATATCTGTTAATCTCTGTTCTCATATCTCTTCTTGTTCCGTCCTCCGGACACATAAGATTGTGTGTTACCCATATTAAATGTATTCCGTGTTTTCTTGCTTCTTCCTCAAATATGCCGTGATATCCTGACATTGATTTGCAACCCATATGCACATACATGATTACAATATCAATATTAAACATTTCGCAGAAGCGCCAGAGTGCCTCAACGCCTGTATCATAACCACCATTAGAACGATTTCGCATAATCATGTTCTCATACAGATATGCAAGATCTAACATTGCCTGGTGCTTATCCTCTGTGTTGACCATCTCTGTGGACACCATACTCAACATATCCGCAATAGTTACAACACCCCAGCAGTTAAGAAGCCAGATTGGAAGTGCTGTGTAATATGCAGCCTGAACGCCCCATGTCATGGCTCTGTGACGGTACTCCTTCGCCGCCATCTCTTTATTCCTATATGCATCAAGTGCCATCTTCGTAAGCTTCTTATCCATATCAAGGAATGCCTGATTTCTTCCGCCGGCAGCCTGATATACGCCATATCTGTAAAGTGCAAGCGTTACACCCATAACCTGAGGATAATCTGTCTTGGAAATCTCCATCCACTCTAAGAACTCCTCTGTCTCTGCATTAAATCGCTTCATACTCTTAAAGAATTCGTCCCAGTCAAACTTCTCACCAGTCTGCTCCTCTATGAAATGGATTGCATTGACAACCTCTTCTGCCGCATACTCCTGCACGCTCTCCTGTCTGTGTCTTATTGGCACAGCAAGCTGAAATGTAGGAATCTTAAATGATCTTGCTTCAATTCCGTTACCCATAAGGCTTCCGTCACATGTCGTGTTGCACTGCACCGCACAGCAGCCTATAAGCGGGAAATCATCAGCCAGTGCAACACCAAGCTCCGCCGCCGGCATAGGACATACATCTGACGGCACACCATACTGGTGTGTTACATCAACATAATAGCTTACACCGTCCTGTGACATCATTGAACTTGTATACACCGCGGGAACTTCCACTGAAAGCCATGTAAGGTTAGGAAAACCGCCCATCAGGGTACTCATCATATTTTCATCAAAGAGGACAATCTTGCTGTTTAGCTTCTTGTCATTGCCGATAGCCGGGTCTGCCTTGAATATCTGTCCAAGCATGCCGCATATATCAGTAACGATAAGTCCAAGCGCCTGATGTGCCATGCGAAGCTGTGTTCCTCTCATGCCCTCTGTATGTCTGTCCATGAAGTCAGGCAGTGCAAGATAATTAAGCATCCAGCGGTATCTGAAGAACCCCTTCATATTATTAGGTTTTATTATAAATGTAATTAAAGTCTTCCAGTATCCAAGCCACCTTACATAGTCGTACCATGTATCCTTCAATCCGCGCCATTCTCTTCTTCTCTTCGGCTTCTTGCCTGTATAGAATCTGCCGAGCGGCTCGCTTCCTATATTCTTAGACATATTTATAATTTCCTTCCTGCATTGATACGCTTAATCTCAAGGCTCTCGACAAATGCCTGTATTCTTGTTCTTAACTGTCCCGAAGTTCCTACAGCATATGGTCTGTCGATTGAAAGAACCGGATAGCCATACTTCTCTTTCATGACATGGAATGCCGAAGCCCTCTCGTAGCCCCAGTAATCACAGAATTTAATCTGCTCATATATAAGACCGTCTGCCTTGTACTCTTTAGCTATTGTATCGACATATTCCTGTCTCTCGATAATCTTTTCTGTATTCATGAATCTTGGACACTGTCCCCACTTCATGTACTGTCTGCATATCTGTGTAAGAACATCCTCCGTATCGTTAAGAATAATCTCGTCTCTTCCCGGAAGTGAACCAAAACAGAATCTGTCTGCCACAACCAGCGCGCCTGCTTCCTCGGCAAGCTTTATAAGCTCAGGGTTATCAATCTCTGAACCAACCATTACAACCCTTGCCCTGTAATTACATTTTTTATCAGGCTCCCGCATCTTAAGCTCCTCAAGAGTCTCTTCGAGCTTTTCTATAAGAGCCTCTTTCGGGCAGCAGTAGGTTGCAAGGCACAGCACCGCAAATTCATATCCAGTAATTCTTGGATTGTCTTCTTTTCTGTAATCACCGATGCTTCTTATAAGCCTGCTTATCTTATTCTGCAGTTCTACTGACTTTCTAAGTGCGTCGTCTGATATATCTATTCCATATGTATTATTAAGCAGCTCAAGCACATGCAGTCTCATCTGCTTAACATAATGTCTTAAAGCTGTCTCATCATTCTTCATCGGAACATCTGAATATTCCACGAAGAATTTCTCTTTCTCTATAAGGTGCTGTCTCTCAATATTCTCTACACACCTGTTCATCTGTGCGCATGCATCCGGCGCTATTATGCAGTCGAGGAAGTTGAATCCGCCCTCAATTGCTCTCTCCAATATCGCACGACATCCCTCGCAGAGCATACTGCTCATGTAATATGTACCCATCTCGATAGAACCGGTACGGGGCGCACGCAGTCTTACCGAAAAGCTGCCCGGCAAATTAATAAGCGGCTCAGGTATCTGAAAACAGACTGCACCGATTGCAATATCGCCTTTAGCCTGTGCCTGTCTTACAAGGTCGTTATTCACTTCCTCCAGCAGCTTCTCAAAATAATAAAGATTAGCTAAATCTTTCACATTTACCTCCGAATTAATATGTAATCATTCTCTCTTACTCTCGAATTACAATATTCCGATATTAACAAGTGCTTTCTTTGCACCCTCAACTATTACCGCATCATCAGGGAGATTGAATACATTTTCGCCAAGAACATCTGCCTGCGCAAGCTTGGAATCACTCTGTATTACTGAAAGCAGCTCAAGACCGCCGATATCCATAAGCTTTGCAACTTCCATATCCGGTATTCTGTTAGCAATAACTCCGATTCTGTCATACATTACAAGCTCATCTGCAACCTTCTTGATTGTCTGTACAACCTGGCATCCCTTCTTGCTCGCATCAGTAACAAGCAGCAGATGTGTAACCTTCTCCATAACTCTTCTGTTAATCTGCTCAATTCCTGCTTCACCGTCAATTACAACATAATCGAACTTGTCTGAAAGCATTGTAATAACTTCCTTAAGATATGAATTAATCTTGCAGTAACAGCCTGCTGTCTCAGGTCTTCCTATTGCAATAAATGCATACCCGTCCTGCTCAACAACTGCGTCCATTATCTCATACTTGGCTTCTCCAAGTAATTCCACAGCAGTCTTGGTATCTCCGCCTTCAACATTCTTGATTACTTCTTTTCTTATATCATCTATAGTCTTATCTACATCAACATTAAGCACTGTAGAAAGTCCAACAGCTGGGTCAGCGTCTATCGCAAGTATCTTCTTGTCCGGATGTGCCTCAACAAGAAGCTTTACAGTAACTCCCGCTAAAGAAGTCTTACCGACTCCGCCTTTTCCTGCAACTGCTATAATCTGTGTTTTCTTGTCCATAATTGTTCTCCTTGTGGTTATCATATTAACTTTTACTGGCTGATGACTGGTACTTTGACATCCATTTTGCTGTGCTGGCTCTTTTGGGACTTTGGCTTGCATTTCCAAGTTCCATATCTACAGATGGAATTGTGCTATATGACGTCTGCGTAAGATCTATTGCCATACTTCCTGAACCATGTATTTTCATGCCCACATCACTAATCCCATTAATAAGCGATGCTCCAAGTGCATTGTGCTGCTGCCAGTGTGTGGCTACCGGCTCCATATCTTTAATTGCATCCGGAACCGCAATATAGAAACAGCCTTTGTCATAACTAAGTCCGTCTCCATCCCAATGCAACGATATATGGCAAGCCGCAACATTGTTGCATATCACAGTTCTTGCTACATTATCAAGCTGTACATCTGCACCGTCCCTTACCATCAGCACATCATACCCCTGTGAAAGAAGCCTGTCCATTAGAATCTGCACCATTCTAAATGTAACTTCACTCTCTGGTGTTCCATCATAGAATGTCACGCCTCCTGATACAGCAGTTGCTGTTGCTGCTCCCGCCGCCGCACTTCCTCCAGTACTCACTATAATGTTCTTTCTTTCACCTACTGCTTTATATAGAACAGCATAACCATCACTTATCGCTGAATGGTCCGCATATTCCCATGTTGTATTCATATAAATGTGTTCCATATCTTCATATACCGGAACTCCAGAATCTTCTGCTTCTGCATCAGTTATCTCTGTATCAGTATTATCTTCACTTTGAAAATTCATCTGTGAATCTTTCTCTGATTCCGATGTCTGACTTAAAGTTTCTGTAATGTCCGATTTATTCAATCCTGTTTTATCAGAATGTCTGTTGCCACACCCTGCCAGTATATTGGCTGATAATACAATTAACATCATACTTACTGATATGATTCTTGTCATTTTACTCATCTATATCCTCCGACCATACAGAACCTTCATCAAGACCTCTGTCCATAAGCCACTTATCTTCTACATAATAATCTCCGTTTCTGGCAATTATTTTATTATAAAACATTTTGGTAAATTATGCTATACAGTTGTGACGCACAAATCGAGTAGGAGGCTAATCATTGATTGATTATCCTTAACTATAACCTGATGTGATTTCTGTTCGTCAGACCAGAGATTTGCCTCCACCTTCCTTCAGATTCCCCTCACGTTAATCATAGTGAATCTATGAATAGGACACCCTTGGTCTTGGCTGTATCCTTCCCACTACTAGGACGGATTAGGGACTTTCACCCATTAGAAAACGTGCACCGCAAGGCGCACACTAAAAAGCAATGCCAGTATGTTGCTACCAGCATTGCTTTACTTCTTTATATATTTCAATATATTCTAAATTACCACTTATTGTTTACATATCCGGGCTCTTATACCCTGCATTAACCTGTTCCACAGTTTGTACTTCCGCCTGCTTCTTCTCCGCTTAAAGCTCCATTCTTCTGCACTTTCTCATTTAATCTGGACTTCCTCCGTGTCTCACACCGCTTCCAAGTCCATTTCGCCACACTGACTTGCCCCTTTATACTTCCAACTTATTATGCTATAATATATCCATCTTGAATGTTCGGAGGTTAATATCATATGCTTACTATTAGCGACAACAAACACTACCTGTTAGAGGATGGCAAGCCTTTCTTCTGGCTTGGCGACACTGGATGGCTCATATTTGGTAATCTAACCGAAGATGAGGCATATACATATCTGAGAAACCGAGCCAAAAAGGGCTTTAACGTAATTCAGGCGGTTCTGATATACTCAACAGAAGGAATGGAAACTGTAAACCGAATGCACTGGGGTGCTGCCGGCATCTATAAAACAAAAGAATATTGGGAACATGTAGACCGTATCATTAAGATGGCTGATAACTTGGGACTTTATATGGCACTTCTCCCATCCTGGGGAAGCCTGTTAAAGACAAATGTTATTACAGAAGAAAATGTATTGGACTATGGCAGATTTCTTGCCAACCGTTATAAGGATTATTCTAATATAATATGGGTACTGGGCGGAGATATTAAAGCCGAAACAGACGCTTTCCAGAACATTTATCGCAAATTAGGTACATATCTTAAGTCTGCAACACCAGACAAATTAATAACATTTCATCCATTTGGAAGATGTTCATCAACAATGTGGTTTCCTGATGACGACTGGATTGACTTTAACATGTTCCAGTCAGGTCACAGACGCTACGACCAGTGTAATCTTGGAGCATGGGATGATACCGGCAATCCATCCTATTACGGTGAGGATAACTGGAAATATGTCATGCACGACCAGTCAATAAGCAATAAACCAGTTCTTGATGCCGAGCCATCATATGAGTGGATAATTCAGGGGCTTCATGATCCAAATGAGCCTTACTGGACTGCAAAGCATGTTCGAAGATATGCTTACTGGTCTGTTCTTGCAGGAGCCTGCGGTCATACATATGGTGACAATTCTGTTATGCAGTTCTACACAGGAGGTCATGATGGTGTGAGCTATGGTGTTGTATGCAACTGGGATGAGGCTATTCATCACGAAGGTTCCGGGCAGATGCATTTTCTTAAAGATCTTATGCAATCTGTAGATTATATTAACGGAAAAGCCAATGACTCATTACTTATATCAGGACAGAAAGAGAAACACGACCGTGTTGCTGTATTTGCCGGTGATACGTTCCTCATCGCATACGATTATTTTGGAAATGATTTCACCCTTGATACCAATCATTACACCGGAAGAGACATGTGGTGGATGAGCCCTGTAACCGGGGTTAAGAGCTATATCGGCAAATGTAATTCTGATACATTTATAGCTAAAAAATTTGCTAAAGTTGAAGGTGATGATACTGACAGGGTTCTGATAATTAAATAATCTGCATAAAAATAGTTTGGTATCTTCAATATATGTCAGATACCAAACTATTTAACTTATATCTTCATCCCATACTTATCCAAGTCAACCCTGCCATTAACAACCTCAATCCCATCTGCCATAAGCAGCTCCGCCTGCTTTCCGGCTCCGCCAAATGCGAATTCACCAGCAAGTTCCCCTTTGGAATTGACTACTCTATAGCATGGAATACCAGATGGGTCTGGATTCTTGTGAAGAGCATTGCCAACAGCGCGCGCCATCTTCCTGTCGCCTGCAAGCTGCGCAATCTGTCCATAAGTTGCAACCTGTCCTCTCGGAATCTTCTTGACAGCTTCATATATCCTCTTCGTCGGACTGTCAGATACAAGGTCATAACTCTCCGCAATCATACGTCTGATATCTTCATCAGGAATAGTTCCATCAAGAATAATAGTGTTCCAATGTTCCTTATTCTGATGCCAGCCTGCAATCACCGATGAATATATACTACGCCATAGGTCGCGCCACTCAGGTGAAACCTTCACATTAAGGTTAATATATCCATTGCGCTCGTATGTCCATAAAAATGCTTTCTTGCATCCTTTAACTCTTACAAGCTGCCAGTTCTGATCATGAAAAGGCGCTTCCTGATAAGTATCTGGAAAAGATAGTCCATATGCAAGTGCTTCTTCCCTAGTCGTCATATTACCAGCCCTTCATAACATTTGTTAATATAGTTCTTAATTGCAATACTTAATTATATTTGTAGAAGCCTTCTCCTGTAGACATTCCAAGTTTACCTTCATCAATATACTTCTTGAGAATAGCCTCCATCTTCTTGAAATTATATGGCATCATCATCTTCTTAAGGAGTGGCGAGAATATTCCAGGAACGCTCTGGTACTGATGCACAATATTGTATGCAGTGTTAAGTCCGACTGTATCAAATATCTGGAAAGGTCCTTTAGGTGCGCCTGTTCCTCTTGTCCATGCAATATCAATGCTTTCAGGGTCAGACACGCCTGCAGCATACAGGTCAAGTCCGCTAAGAAGAAATGGAACCAGCATAGAATTAAGCAAATATCCGCTCTTTTCCTTTCTTACAGGAAGTCCGATCATTCGTATATCGTTGGCAAACTGCATAACCTCGTTAAAATATTTTTCATCAGTCTGTGCCTGAGTCATGACCTCAGCAGTATTATTCTTCCATATAGAATTAGCAAAATGTAATGACAGATATTTGTCTGGTCTGCCAGTATATTTTGCAAACATTGATGGAAGAAGTGTTGACGAATTAGTTACAACAACTGTCTTTTCTGGAAGGAGTGGTGCAAGCTTCTCATAGAAAGCAATCTTATCCTTCTCATTCTCAGCCATAGATTCAATCACAAGGTCTGCATCAGCAACCGCCTTAGCCATATCAAGCTCAAGTTTAAGATTAGCATATGCATTCTCGACCTTCTTAAGGCACTCATCCTTATCAAATGTATCTTCATCCGCAATTCCTGCACACCACGCATTCTTATCCTCCGCCATCTTCTCAATAGCTTCAATATAAGTCTGCTTAAGATGGTCAATCTTAGGCTGGGTTCTTCCGATAGAGCCCTCGCTTCTTAACCATATAGTTACATTAAATCCACAATATGCTGCCTGAAAAGCAATCTGACTTCCCAGCACTCCGCCTCCGGCAACCACAACATTAGAATACTTCATAAAGTTCCCCTTTCTCTTTTATTAAACTTCCTTATTAACCCTGGCGAACATCTTCACCTTAGTAATAACCTCACCCGGCTTAGTAAATATCACACAGAACCACCTTGCTATCCAACAGAATGGCAACAGCCACGGTACTTTCTTCAGAAACGGAAATCTGTATAGCATCTTATTAAGCGGTGGAAATACATTGTACATAAGCATTCTGAATCTGCCCTTTTTCTCAAGCTGATTAGTATATGCATTATACAGATTACCATAAGTTCCACTCGAAAGAATATAATCTGCCATATCCTTAATATCAGAGGTAAGTTCGCCGTCTCCGAACCAGTAGTCAACCAGCTTCGATGCATTTGCATAGAACTCAGTAAGCCCAAGCTTTGAGAATTCCGCATTAACATAACCCATATCCATGCCAGTAAGAGACTTCTTCATAATATACATATCCATAACCGAACGGATTCCTGAGCCGCCGAGCTGAAAATGCTTTGCAAAATGTGCAACATTATATACATAGAAATCTTCATCCATCATCAGACGTGCGTACTCATTATCCCCAGTAACCGTTCTATCCAGAATATTATCATATTCGCGGTAGAAAGTCACTCCATCACCATCATCAAACAGACATGTATGAATCTCAATATTATATATAGGATCTTTGAAATACACATCCTGATGGCTTATATCATACATCTCACATGTATACCCCCATCTCGATAAGGATGTCATGCACCTTCTTTGCGTCCTCACGCTTAATAAGAATATCCATATCCGACATGGTTCTCATGTCAATCGATGGATACATATTCTTAATTATGCTGCCCTTAAGCGGCACATGCACAATTTTCTCCTACTACAATATATTTATGGTTAATACACCTCACAGCCAGTGAGGCATTATC
>CAVAPS010000042.1:0-15997 GCA_963590775.1 Desulfovibrio piger | reverse complement strand
TTAAAGAGATTAACAAGTCTGGAAAGACTGTTATCATAGTAACCCATGATGAGGGCATTGCTAAGATGGCAGACAGGATTATTACTATCAGTGATGGTCGGATTGTTGGGGGATAGTAAAGAATAATGTATTAAGGTGAGTGAAAAGCTAAATAAAGGGGTTCGTGGCTGGCTAAGGAGGTTAATATGGATAAAGAAAAATCAAAAAAGAAAAAAGTAACTATAATAGTAATAGCAGTTCTTTGCATTGCCGCAGTAATAGGCTTTGTAATAACAAAGATAGTAACAACGCCTAAAGTAGAAATAGACTATGGAACTTCAGATATCTATACACAAAAAGATATGGATGAAGCTATTAAGGTGATAAAAAGAAAGATTAGGCATATGAAAGGATTTGAGCTTCATAAAGTCTATTATGCAGGTGATAAATCCAGCAATTCTGATAGTGTTTTGAAATGGATAAATGAATTAGCCAAAAGAGATGGCTGGACAGATGATTTTACTGAGGTTATATATTTCAAAAGTGATTTCCATACGTCAAAGAAAGAGAAAGATGTGGAAAATACCGGTTTTGATGTAGATGATGAGGAAACAGGTTATGGCTGGTATCTTGCAAGGACTGAAGGCGGTAAGTGGAGAATAATATCGAGTGGATATTAGTTTTACTTTGTATTTTTCAACTTTTTTGAAACAGGATTCGTATATAGGTATATCAGGGCATGTAATTACTAACGATGATATGCATTTCATGCCACATTTAAGTCATTTCGTTACATATATCTTTTAATACATATTTGAAAGTTCTATAATTATAATCATAAATGCAGTTCACGACAAATTGGTGTCGTTCACGACATTTTTATTGAAGCGGACAGGGGTGTAAGATATTATGTAAGGCTGTTATTGGATTTATTGCATTACTGGTTATAAATGTATCTTTGTATGTATATCAGCAGACGAAGGGTGCAGGATTTAAAGAAATAAGGTTTGAAGCTGCACAGAGGCAGTGGTGTGTTGATTACTATGGTGATTATGATATTGAGACTGCGATAAATGCGGTGAATTCGGATATACAGGGAATATTAAGATACAGAAAAGCGGATAAGCAGGTGGATGCAGAGAAGTCTGAGGCGGAATCTGATGTACAGCCGGGCGTGGAGTCCGAGGCAGAATCTGATGTACAGCCGGGTGTGGAATCCGGGGCAGAATCTGATGTACAGCGGAGCGTGGAGTCCGGGGCGGAATCTTATGTGCAAGTGGGCGTGGAGTCTGAGACAGCAGTTGAGAATTATACATCTGTGGTTTTGGAAAAATATAAACCGCTGTCTGAGAGCGAACAGCTTCTGTTTCTGACGGTGTTAAGGGATATAGAAAGCCAGTTGGAATATATAAAGAAGTATCCTGAAGACATGAAGCAGATTCAGACTAATGCACAGCAGCTTATGACTTTTTCTATATTTTCGGATAAGAATAGCTTTACATATAACAATATTGTTAAGACAGGTAAGGATTTTGAAAAGGCAGCTGACATATCACTTTATCTTGTTAATAATAAGGCTGTCGGCAGTTTTGTAAATTATTATTACACATTTTATTTAGCATTGATTATGATGGTGTTTATAATATACGGGCTGTCAGGTGAGCGTGATAATGGTATGTGGTGCATTGTACATTCGGCAGGCAGCGGAAGGCTCCGGCTTGCTTTGAACAGACTGTTTATTATAGCAGGATCTTCTGTGGTTATAACAGCAGGTCTGTATTTAGCAGCATTTGCAGCATCGCTGCTGTTGTACGGCGGAGCAGGTTCACTTAATGCACCGGTTCAGTCTATGCTGCAAGTGGAAAGAACACTGTTAAGGCTAAGAGGATTGTGGCTTCTCTGCTGTTGTGCATAGTACTGTATGTTCTTGTGTATGGAATTGATATGATACATTTGCGAAGCTATTACGGCATGCCGTACACGGACGCACCACTTATGAGCCTCACATTTATGAGGGACTGCGGACTTCATATTACTGTTGGAACATTTATGGTAATCCGCTTGATTGTTAGACTGATTGCCATGCTCATTACATTTGCAGTTACATATGTGCTGTGCAGCCGTTTTTCTGAGGTGCGCGGCAGGGTTGTGTCTGTGCTTCTTATGGCTGCGGTGATTGCGCTTGCAGCGGTGATGGGGAATGTCAGTATATGGTGAAGGAGGCAGATATGGCTGAGTTAAAATATGATAATAATGAGAACTATGATGATTTTGATGACTTTGAAGATGATGAATCAAAACTGAAGCCTCTTACTGTATTTTTTTTGGTACTTGGTGGAATCATTATTATTGTTGCACTTTTTATTATAAGAAATGCTGCAGTTTCATCAAAAATTGAAGTCGATTATGGTAATTCCTCTGTTTACACACAAAAGGATATGGACGATGCCGTTAAAGTGATAAAAAGAAAGTTTAGAAGTATGAAGGGCTTTGAACTTCATAAAGTCTATTTGTTGAAGATGAAACTTCTGAAAAAACTTTACAAACAGTGAATGCAATGGGAAAGAAACAGGGGTGGACGGAAACATTTACACAGGTTATTTATTTCCAGACAGATTTTCAAACTCCGAAAAAAGAGTCAGAAATTGAGAATACAGGCTGGGAGGCAGATAAAGAGTATATACATTATGGCTGGACTCTTGCACGAAGTGATGGCGGCAAGTGGAGGATAGTATCTGGTGGATATTGATAAGGAAGATATTGGTGAGATGGATATTAGTAAGATGGATTTTGGGGGTATTGTTGTGTATTTTGTGTTGTGATACCCCGGCGAGATGTTGGAGCGGGGTATGGAGGAAGAAAAAGAAGTGTGATACCCCGGGAAGATGAATTAGCGGGGTATGCCGGGCTAAATTGGGAAGTGATACCCCGGGAAGATGAATGAGAGGGGTATGACGGGCTAAATTGTGAAGTGGTACCCCAGGAAGTAGAAGTAAGAGGGGTATGGAGGAAAAAAAGAAGTGTGATACCCCAAGAAGGTAAATGAGCGGGGTATCACAAGCCTTAATATGAAAAGGCAGAAGATTTATTTGAAGGGGTTCCCAACAAATATTTCTTCTGCCTTGTTTTTATATTATTATAGCCGAGTGCATTTGAATTTACTCTATATCACCAAATATTAAATGTCTTACAGGTGTAAGTGCATATAAAAGTATCATTCCGATGATTCCGCAAACGATTATCTCGCCAGCGCCAACTGTAACAAAGAACATGGCAAACATGCCCTCTGAGCCATAAGCAAACTTAAGTACAAATGGCACGATGATTGTGTTAGCGACAATTGGTGGAACCGGTGCAAGCCACCTATGCTTTCTTAACAGGTATGTTCCTATAGCACCGATAAGTGTTGCAATGCTTCCGAATGCTACATCCCATACGATTGCACCACCAAGGATGTTAGCAATTATACAGGCAACAAATAATCCAGGGATTGCTGCAGGTGTAAAGTAAGGCAGTATTGTAAGTGCCTCTGCGATTCGAAACTGGATTGGTCCGAAACTGATGTAGTTAAAGATTACTACAAGTACTACATAGATTGCTGCAATTACAGCGGCCTGTGTGATGAATTTCACACTCATTCCTTTTTTCTTCATATTCAATTCTCCTTTAGTTTTGTTTTACGTGTGGAAGGTCTCGAACACACGATTAGCTGCTGTGTTAAAACACAGCCTGTGTAGTTTAGCAGATTATCGGCTTGTTGGCAAGTAAAAATGTATATGATGAAGCATGTAAGTCAGATGTAAGTTTCGTATTGTATAATTAAGTTAAATAAAAAAACACATTTTTAATAAGGAGCATTGGAAAAGGAGGACGAGGATATGGATGATAAAAATGTAGTTAGAAAAAGGGTAACTCTTGCTATTGCATTTGCAATATTTCTTGTTGTAGTAATTGCTGTCATACTGCTTATTAAGCCAGTAATGTCTAAGGTTGAGGAGAACCGCACGGCAAAGGTGACTGAAAATGCAGCACAAGAGGCGGAGAAATTTCTTAAGACTAAGTACCCGGAAATTGTGATTGAGAAGCACGAAATGTATGTTAATGAGCATAAGCCGCAAGAGAATACGCAGTATATAAGCAGCAAGAGCATTGACACTGAGTATTCGTATGCATCTTACGTATTCTATGGTATAATGGATACACCAGATGCGAAAGGAGACAGCGTCATAATCTATATGTCGGATAGCGGAAAGTCGCCATATTACGTAATTAAAGATGATAACAAATGGCAAATGGCAATTGTTCAGAACAAGTCAGAAGGTGCGAAGACATGGGATTATGCGTTTAAAGAAAAGTAATGCTTAAGATTATAGGAATATATTTGCTGATTATAAATGTAGTAACATTTGCTTTGTATGGAATTGATAAGTGGAAAGCGATACACAACAAATGGCGTATAAGGGAGGCTGCTCTGCTTGTTACTGCATTTATTGGCGGTTCGCTGGGAGCTTTTATGGGTATGCAGATGTTCAGGCATAAGACGAGAAAGTGGTACTTTAGGTATACGGTTCCTGCTATGCTGGTTGTGCATGTGATAGGGATGATTTTATTGGTAATTAAATTGTAAGATGGCAGATTCAGCGTTAGTATTGGGGATGATGCGCGTGATGGCTGAAGCTGTTGGGGATGAATTAAGCAGGCTGTTATGTGGGACAGCCTGCTTGATTTGTGTTTGGTGAATATGTGCGTTATCAAATAAATGAACCGTAAATTTTCGGGTTATAACCGCAAAACTTTCTAACTGGATTATAAATTAAGGAGTGTAACCGCATTTTTACCGAGTATTGCGTCAGTATCTTTTTCTGAAAATCCACACTCTTTTATTAAATCCACTGCGTCTTTCTGGTCGTCCCATGGGCTGTCAGAGCCGAATAATATGCGGTCTGTGCCGTGGGTATTGACCATTTTCTTGAATTTTTCTATTGGGAGACTGGCGTTGTGATTGAGCTTCTTTATGCATGATGATGTATCGAGATATACATTTTTCATGTAATCTGCTTCTAATATGGAAGAAACTTCGTTCCATTGTCCCCAGCCACCCATGTGTGCAAGTACAAGTTTTTCTGGTTTTACTTCCTGAATCATTGCTGTAAGTCTGTCCACGCAGGATTCATCGCAACCCGGAAAGCTCACATCGTAGCCGGCATGTATAAGTATTATAAGTCCGAGTGATGATGCATATTCGATAAGTCTTAATGACTGCATATCATCTATATTGGTTTTCTGGAAAACTGGGTGAAGTTTGATTCCTTTAAAACCGTTGTTGGAAAGCCAGTTCAATATTTCTCTGAAATTCTCACAAGCCGGGTGGATTGCCCCAAATGAAATCAATCCGGTCTGCTCACTTGTTTCATTAGTCTTTAATGCAAGTGTATTGATTGTGTCGCACTGACCAGGCTTAGTTGCCACAGGAAGCAGTACGGAGTAATCAATACCTGCTTTTTTCATTGAATCTGTAAGAGAATGTACTCTGCCGTCAAGATAATTGTGTATGCCGCCACTGTGTGCTAATGTACCAACTGCTCTGTCAGCAAGTTCATCCGGAAATGTATGTGTATGGAAATCTATTATCATAAAACCTCCTTTGGATTGGTGATATACGGTTGTCATCTGCTGTTGTGTAGATGACAGCCGCATATCAGTCACTACATATATAATAACCATTTTGCTATGGTGTATACAATTTGTTTAAGTGTCATGTATGTTCCGATTTATTATGTATATATTTTTGTTTGAAAATCAAGTGCTTTTTGGAAATCTGTAAAAACCTATTGACAAATAGGAAATTGAGAATATAATGATTTACATACCAAGTTACTATGTTTATATGGAATTGGATTTTGCAGGGAGGTACATGAAGGTTGAAGAATAGAATTATTGACACAGATGTACTTATTATAGGTGGCGGAACGGCAGGGTGTTTTGCAGGTATTACGCTTGGAAAGAAGAAAGACCTTGATGTACTGATTGTTGAGAAGGCGAACATTGTACGAAGCGGCTGTCTTGCGGCAGGCGTTAATGCAATCAATGCTTATATCACTAAGGGCAGAGTTCCACAGGATTATGTTGATTATTGTAAGAAGGACGCAGATGGAATAGTAAGAGAGGATCTGCTTCTTTCAATGTCGGAAAGACTTAATCATGTCACTAAGGTAATGGAGGACTTAGGACTTGTAATTCTTAAAGATGAGAATGGAGATTATGTTGCGAGAGGAAACCGCAATATTAAGATAAATGGTGAGAATATCAAGCCGATACTGGCAGACGCAGTTAAGAAGCAGGACAATGTAACGGTAATCAATCACCTGAATATAACAGATTTCATAGTAGAGAATAACGAGATAAAGGGTGCATACGGATTTGATGTCAACGATGCAGTGTTCTATGAGATAAATGCGAAGGCAATTCTTGTGTCTACTGGCGGAGCGGCAGGTCTTTACAGACCTAACAATCCGGGATTTTCAAGACATAAAATGTGGTATCCACCTTTCAATACAGGAGCCGGATATGCAATGGGAATCAATGCAGGTGCGGAAATGACCACATTTGAAATGAGATTCATTGCTTTAAGATGTAAAGATACGATTGCTCCGACAGGAACTATTGCACAGGGCGTTCCGGCAAAGCAGCTTAATTCCAATGGAGAAGTGTATGAGAACAAATATGGTCTTACAACTTCACAGAGACTTTACGGAACAGTTACTGAGAACCGCGAGGGAAGAGGCCCTTGTTATCTTGGAACTAAGGGAATAAGCAAGGAGCAGGAGGAGGACCTTTACAAAGCATATCTTAACATGGCACCGAGCCAGACGCTCAAATGGCTTGAGGCAGCGGGCGGTCCTTCTGAAGAAAATGTTGAGATAGAAGGAACTGAGCCATACATAGTCGGAGGTCATACAGCGAGTGGTTACTGGGTTGATAACAACCGCGAGACTACAATTCACGGGCTTTTTGCAGCGGGTGATGTTGCAGGCGGATGTCCTCAGAAATATGTAACAGGCGCTCTTGCAGAGGGCGAGATTGCAGCGCAGGCAATAGCTGAAAGGCTTGAAGGCTCAGGAAAGGGCTTTGTTGTAAATGAGGTGGAAGATTCAGAGCTTTCTGAGAACGCATTTGCAAAGAAGAGCGAGTACGAGAGATTTCTTAATAATAAGCAGGGACTGGTTGATATCGAGCAGACTGAGGAAGCAATGCAGAAGATTATGGACCAGTACGCAGGCGGCATAAGCACAGATTACCAGTACAATGAAGCAAGACTTGAACTTGCAGATGAGAAGATTAAATTCTTAGAGCAGAGCATTGATAATCTTGCGGCACAGGATGCGGACGACTTGCTTAGAATCTATGAAATCCGAGAGAGACTTACGGTGTGCAGAAGTGTTATAGCACATTTGAAGACAAGAAAAGAAACCCGTTGGCACAGCTTTGCGGAAAATATGGATTATCCGGATAAGAGTGATGACTGGTTAAAATATGTCAACTCCCGCAAGGAGAATGGCGAGATTAAGATAATCATAAGAGACCTTGTGAGGGGAGGCGACAGCTATGAGCATTCAGATAAATAAGTTAAAATGCGTTGGCTGCGGGAAGTGTGTTGAAGCCTGTCCCGGCAACCTTATCAAGAAAGATACTGATGGAAAAGCATTTATAAAGCATGTCAAGGACTGCTGGGGCTGTACATCATGTCTTAAAGAATGTCGTTTTGAGGCAATTAATTTCTTTCTGGGTGCTGATGTCGGCGGCAAGGGAAGTACTCTTTCATTCAGACAGAATGGAAGCATCAATACATGGACGGTGACTTCGCCGGACGGAACAGTTAAGACGATTGAGGTCAACAGACAGGAATCTAATAAATATTAGGGAGGAATATCATGGGTAATTTATCACATTTGGACGCACTCGAAGCAGAGGCGATATACATTATAAGGGAAGTTGCAGCAGAATGCGAAAAGCCGGTAATGCTGTATTCTATAGGAAAGGACAGCTCAGTTATGCTTCATCTTGCAATGAAAGCATTCTATCCTGAGAAGCCACCATTTCCATTTCTTCACATTGATACAACATGGAAGTTCAAGGAAATGATTAAGTTCAGAGATGAGACAGCCAAGAAGCTTGGAATTGAAATGCTTACTTACACTAACGAAGAGGGTGTTAAGCAGGGAATCAATCCATTTGACCACGGTTCAGCTTACACTGATATCATGAAGACTCAGGCTCTTAAGCAGGCACTTAACAAATACGGCTTTACAGCAGCATTTGGCGGTGGACGAAGAGATGAGGAGAAATCAAGAGCTAAGGAGAGAATTTTCTCTTTCAGAAATACAGCACAGGCATGGGATCCTAAGAACCAGCGCCCAGAAATGTGGAAACTTTACAATACTAAGATTCACAAGGGCGAGAGCATGAGAGTTTTCCCTATCTCTAACTGGACTGAGAAGGATATCTGGCAGTACATTAAGAGAGAAAATATAGATATTGTACCTCTTTATTTTGCAGCAGAAAGACCTGTTGTATACCGTGACGGCAATATCATCATGGTTGATGATGACAGAATGAGACTTCTTCCGGGCGAAAAGCCACAGATGAAGAAGGTAAGATTCAGAACTCTTGGCTGTTATCCACTTACAGGTGGTGTTGAGTCAGACGCAGAAACTCTTGATGAGATTATCGAAGAGACTTTAAGTGCGGTTGAGTCAGAGAGAACAAGCCGTGTTATCGACCATGAGGAAGCAGGAAGCATGGAAAGAAGAAAGAAAGAGGGGTACTTCTAGAATGAAAGGTTTACTTAAATTTATTACATGTGGTAGTGTTGATGATGGAAAATCTACACTTATCGGACACATTTTATATGATTCAAAGTTATTGTATGCCGATCAGGAGAAGGCGTTAGAGCTTGATTCTAAGGTCGGAAGCCGTGAAGGTAAGATTGATTATTCACTCCTTCTTGATGGTCTTATGGCTGAGAGAGAGCAGGGAATTACTATTGATGTTGCTTACAGATATTTTACAACTGACAACAGAAGCTTTATCGTTGCTGATACTCCTGGACATGAGGAGTATACAAGAAACATGGCGGTTGGAGCTTCATTTGCAGACCTTGCAGTAATCCTTGTAGATGCAAAGCAGGGCGTTCTTATCCAGACTAAGAGACACGCTAGAATCTGTGCACTTATGGGAATTAAGCATTTTGTATTTGCAGTTAATAAGATGGATCTTGTTGGTTACAGCGAGGAGCGTTTCAACGAGATAAATGCTCAGATAGCAGAGCTTACTAAGGAGCTTTCTTTAGCAGATGTAGTTGTTATCCCTGTTTCAGCAACTGAGGGTGACAATGTAACAACTAAGTCTGAGAATATCCCTTGGTATAAGGGTCAGGCACTTCTTCCTTATCTTGAGCAGGTTGATGTTGATGATACTGAGGAAGAAAAGGGCTTCTACATGCCTGTTCAGAGAGTATGCCGTCCAAATCATGAATTCCGTGGTTTCCAGGGACAGATTGAGGCAGGAAGCGTAGCTGTTGGTGACGAGATTATCACTCTTCCAACTAAGGAACATGTTCATGTAAAGAGTATTCATGTCGGTGACAAGGAAGCCCAGACAGCATCTATCGGACAGCCTGTTACTATCCAGTTAGACCGTGAGGTTGATGTTTCAAGAGGTTCTGTTCTTGCAGCAGGTGCTGACTTAAAGCTTGCAACTGAGATTACAGCTACTATCCTCTGGATGGACGATGATGTTCTTACTAATAACAAGAACTTCTTCGTAAAGCTTGGAACTAGACTTATTCCTGGCGTTGTTACTGAAATTGTTAATTCTATTGATGTTAATACAGGTGAGGAGAAGCCAGCAACTCTCCTTAAGAAAAATGAAATCGCAGTATGCAAGATTTCTCTTGCTGACGTAATTGTTGTTGATGAATTTGACCTTCACAAGACTATGGGCGAGCTTATCCTCATAGACCGTGTTACTAATATGACTAGTGCATGTGGTGTTGTCCGTGAGGTTAATGAAGCAGCTGATGATGTTAAGGAAGTTGACGCAGCTTTCAGAGCTGAGCTTAACAACCAGAAGCCTGTTGTTGTAGAGACAGTTCTTTCAGACAAGATTAATGTTGATTTCTTAAAGAAGGTTGAGAAGGAGCTTCTTCTTGACAGCAAGCATGTATATCTGTATGTTCCAGCAGAGGGCGAGGATTATACAAATGTTGTGACTCACCTTGTAAATGCAGGTATTGTTGTTATTCTTGCTCTTAAAGAGGCAGCAGATATTAAGATTGACGGCGCAGAAGTGCTTGCAGGCTGGGAGTCTGAGGTTGATGCTACTACTGTGGATGTGGCTGCATTTATTAAGAAGAATGCGTAAGTATTGTACAGAGGTCAGGTTGAGATGAAAAAATATGGATTTTTTAAAAAGTTAATATCTTTAGGTATGATTTTCAGCCTGACTTTTACCGGACTTTCTGGTTGTGGGCAGAAAAAGACGGAACTTGTAAATGTTTCTTATGATGCTACCAGAGAGTTTTATAAGGAGTATAACAAGCTTTTTGAGGATTACTGGTATGATAAGACTGGTGAGAAGGTTGAGGTTATCCAGTCTCATGGCGGTTCTGGGAAGCAGGCACTTGAGGTTGCTAACGGTCTTGGTGCTGATGTTGTTACTCTTGCTCTTGAGGGCGATGTTAATGTTATAAGGGACGAAGGGCTGATTGATGACGGATATATCAATGATTATTCTGATGACAGTTCTCCTTACACTTCTACGATTGTCTTTCTTGTAAGAAAGGGCAATCCTAAGAATATTAAGGACTGGGACGACCTTCTTAATGACGGGGTTAAGGTTATTACACCTAATCCTAAGACTTCCGGTGGAGCAAGATGGAATTTCCTTGCAGCGTGGTATTATTTTAAGAAGCAGGGACAGACTGAGGAACAGGTTCAGGCTAGTGTTACCAAGCTTTACAAGAATGTGGCAGTGCTTGATTCAGGTGCAAGAGGTTCTTCTACCACATTTGCAGAGAATGGACAGGGCGATGTTCTGATTGCATGGGAAAATGAAGCATTTTTCGCATTACAGGAATATCCGGGTGAGTATGAGATTGTCGTTCCGTCTGCATCTGTATTGTGCCAGCCGACGGTTGCGAAGGTTGACGAGGTCACACAAATGAATGGAACTGAAGAACTGGCAGATGCCTACCTATCTTTCCTGTACACTGATGATGCACAGAGGCTCGAGGCACAGAATTTCTACCGCCCTGTAAATAAGGACATCCAGAAGGAATACGAGTCCTTCAGTGATTCAAGAAACATCAAGGAAATCCCTTCTGACGGCAAATGGATTGTCAATGACATTGACATGGCAGATATTGGGTATTTTGGCGGCTGGGAAGCGGCTACACAGAAGTTTTTCTCTGATGGCGGAATATTCGATAAGATATATGATTAATTAAAATGTTTCGCTGCAGCTGTTGTGCGGTTGAATATGCCGCACGCGTGAATATGCTGAGAAGTTGAAGCTGTCATACAGTTGCGGATGTTGCATGGTTGTATATTGTGTGAATCTGACTATAAAGAGCGTGTTCCAGAAGGAGATTATTGACAGATATAACGGCATATTTACAGGAGCACTGCTAAGAAACTTTGCGGAATCAATCCGTACGGGGAATGCACATTTATTAACAGAAACGTTGCAACAGTATCTTTTGCAATCTGCAAGCGTGTTTGATACGGCACATGAGGATTTCTATCATGGGGTGGTATTTGGAATGCTTGCGGTATTGTCAGACAATTATTATATCTCGTCTAACAGGGAGTCAGGCGAGGGACGATTTGACATAGAGCTGCAGCCGAAGAGCCGTGGCGGACATGGATATATCATAGAATTCATGGCATGTAAGGAAGATGAGCTTGAGAAGATGGCTGGCAGCGCAGTCAGACAGATTCAGCAGAAAAGCTATACAGCCAATCTTGAAAAGCATGGCGTGTCAGGGATTGGCATGTTCGGAGTTGCATTCAGCGGTAAGAAAGTGAGTGTGGCGTATGAGGAGCATGATGTGAAGAAGCGCAAGTCACGCGAATAGAAGAATTTTTCTTGGAATTGATGAACACTGTCTGGTCGGCAGTCTTTATCATAAGCACAGGAGACACATCATAAAAAATGTAGAGATAACATTTGCCATAAGTATTGCCCTTGAATTTACCAACGCTGTAACTTTCGGTTGCACCGCCATTATATTTGTAACAATGGTCATCAGGCAGAGAATCCATTAGCGCCAGCGCGGGCGTAGTTAAACGAGAAGTTGGTCGAGCACAGCCTGTTTGGTACGAAAAGGTGCGTGTCATAGGATTGTAGTAAAATTCGGTCTTCCAGTAGTCATCATCATCTGGACATCACAAGCATTGCTGAACCGATGTATTTCTTCATAGTGAGATTAACAATATTGTTGATGTCAGAATTGAGGCTGTATGCCTGATTCTGTCGTCTGTCCATGAATAGAATGGAATCATGGCAAGCAGTTCTGCGCAATTATGATGATGTGGTATCTGAAGCTGATTGGGGTTGTGTCAGCATTTGCACAGACACGGGTATCAATAAAGACCTTCTGGGATTCCACAAACCAGCCATTCTGCACCTTTAACTGGTATATTTTCCTGTGCGCTGAAAGCTGGAGATGAAGATGATAAATCCGAAACGGTATTAAGTTCTGATAATGACAAGTTTTTAGCATTATCTTTGAAGTTGAAATAAAAGTCTATTCTGTCATCATAAAGCACAACGGAATTAACAAATGTGTCTATAAGCATTTTTCGATTTTTAAGCTTTTTCACATCAAAGTTTTTGAATCCGTCAAACCACGAATATAAAAACTCTTTTGTTAATAATGGATGTGATATGTTTTCTTTTGCAATTTCCGTTTCTAAATTTTCTTTTGTGCTTTCAAGCTCATCAAGTCTTTTTTTAGTTGATTTAGTTATAATACCTTGCTCAATAGCATTAAGCATATTTTCAATGGCTGTGCCGGTCTTTGCAAGTTGCTTTTTAAGTGATTTCAACATTGGGTTTTCTTTGCCTTGAATAGACAAAATTTTATTCACTAGTAATACAATAAGTGAATCATCATTGATAAATTTAATTACTTGATAAATAACAATATCTTCTATCCAATCGTAACCGCTAAATAAAATAGAGGATTTATTTCCATCTCAAAAACATTCATAATTAGTACATCAATTGAAGACAGTCATTGCAGTATATCATATGCTTCTTCAATCTGAAATGGCTAGGGTAAAATTTTTGTAGGAAAATTAAATAAAATAAAGAAGAAGCACCTGTTTCTATGCTAGGATATGTTAACCGACAAAATCCAAAGAAAGAGGTGCTTCTATGATTAACAGTATACAACATTTTCAACAGGATGGGGTAAAAAGATTGTTAAAAATTTTTGAGGAATATGGGAAAGACTTAACGAAGATGGCAGAGATGGTCTATGGAGTTACCAAAGAGGTGACAAATTTAGGATGTTCCATGATTGCTGAGGAATGGGAATCTTATGATGAGATTCTGAGAAAAAGAAAAGATTTACGAAAGGGATGGTACATTGTCCGCAGGGATGAAACAACCATTACAACAAGTCTGGGAGATGTTACATATAGCAGAACCCTGTTTAAGAATACAAAGACCGGTAACAGTTGTTATCTTCTTGATAAACTGCTGGAAATAGAGCCACATACAAGAATGTCAGAAGACGCCATTGCCCGTATGCTTGAAGAGGCAGTAGATAGTAATTATCGTAAAGGAGGGGCAAAAAATTGATACTGAGGAGAATGGTCGTCCAAAGCTTGTCAATGTAAAATATTTTGGAGGAGTATATGATGGTACTGGAGAAGTTGAAGGATTCTGGAAAGAGGTTTATGAATATATAGAGTGCATATGATGTGGATAAAATTAAGCGTATCAATCTGAATGGAGACGGAGCGGCATGGATAAAGACAGGAGCAAAAGTGCTGCCAAAGACTAAATTTGTACTTGATAAGTTTCACATGCATAAATATATCATAGCAGCAACATCATACCATATCCACAGATTAAGAAGATTGCAGCATTAAAAAATCATATCTGGGGTTTGTAAAAACAGATAAAAAGAATTAAAATAAGGTCAGTTAACAAGTCTGAAAATCTTATAGGTGACTTCTACCTTTTTAATTCCTACAGTAAATTTACGCTACCTGATGAGAATTAAGGCTTGTCATAAGGGGCAAGTTTAACTATAATGTATATATAAATACACAAGATTGGAGATTGATCATGGATCAGGAGAAAGTTATTGTCATTGACTTCGGTGGTCAGTACAACCAGTTGGTTGCACGCCGTGTCCGTGAATGTAATGTATATTGTGAAATTTATTCCTACAAGACAGACCTGGCGCAGATTAAGGCCATGAACCCTAAAGGAATTATCCTTACAGGTGGTCCTAACAGCTGCTATGAAGATAGCGCGCCAACATGTACTAAAGAACTTTTTGAGCTTGGTGTACCTGTACTTGGTCTTTGCTATGGTGCACAGCTTATGCAGCATGTGCTTGGTGGCAAGGTTGAGAAGGCACCTGTAAGAGAGTATGGAAAGACAGAAACATTTGTAGATAAGAGCAGTGCTTTATTCTCAGATGTTTCAGAGAAGACTATTGTGTGGATGAGCCATTTTGACTATATCTCACAGGTTGCACCAGGATTCAGGATTGTTGCTCATACAGCAGATTGCCCAGTTGCAGCAGCAGAATGCACAGAGAAGAATCTTTATGCAATACAGTTCCACCCAGAAGTTCTTCATACTCAGGAAGGAACTAAGATGCTTCACAACTTTGTTCGTGGAATATGTGGTTGTGCCGGAACATGGAAGATGGACGCATTTGTTGAGAATACAATTAAGGAAATCCGCGAGAAGGTTGGTGATGGCAAGGTTTTACTTGCTCTTTCAGGTGGTGTTGATTCATCTGTAGCAGCCGGACTTCTTTCAAGAGCTATTGGAAAGCAGCTTACATGCGTATTCGTAGACCACGGTCTTCTTCGTAAAGATGAAGGCGATGAAGTTGAGAGAGTATTTGGTCCAGAAGGACAGTTTGACCTTAACTTTATAAGAGTTAATGCACAGGAAAGATATTACTCTAAGCTTGCAGACGTTACTGAGCCAGAAGCTAAGAGAAAGATTATCGGTGAAGAGTTTATACGTGTATTTGAGGAAGAAGCCAAGAAGATTGGTGCAGTTGACTTCCTCGCACAGGGAACTATATATCCGGATGTTGTAGAGAGCGGACTTGGCGGTGAATCAGCAGTAATCAAGTCTCACCACAATGTAGGCGGTCTTCCTGATTTCGTTGATTTCAAGGAAATTATTGAACCGCTCCGCAACCTTTTCAAGGATGAGGTTCGTAAGGCTGGTCTTGAACTTGGAATTCCAGAACACCTTGTATTCCGTCAGCCATTCCCAGGTCCGGGACTTGGAATCAGAATTATTGGTGAAGTAACAGCAGATAAGGTTCGTATCGTTCAGGACGCTGACTTTATCTACCGTTCAGAGGTTGACAAGGCAGCGGCTGAATACAAGAAGGCTAACGGTAAGGCTCCAGCATGGATGCCAAACCAGTATTTCGCAGCCCTCACTAACATGCGTTCCGTTGGTGTTATGGGTGACGAAAGAACTTACGATTATGCGGTTGCACTTCGTGCAGTCAATACAATTGATTTCATGACAGCAGAGAGCACTGAGATTCCTTTCGAGGTTCTCCAGATAGTCATGAGCAGAATTATAAATGAGGTGCGTGGGGTCAATAGAGTATTCTATGATTTGACTAGCAAACCACCTGGAACGATTGAATTTGAATAATTTGAAATGCTTTAAAAAGCCAGCGTTTATGCGGGTTTGCGGCACTTCAAAAAGTCTTTTGATAACAATTTGATAACGGTTG
>CAVAPS010000041.1:0-16066 GCA_963590775.1 Desulfovibrio piger | reverse complement strand
CAGCACAGCACAGCACAGCACAGCACAGCACAGCACAGCACAGCACAGCACAGCAGTGAATTAGTTTCTTTGATATATAGCATTAGTATAATTAATTATAAAAGCAGTAGATACAGACATTATGAAAATATGTCTGTATCTACTGCTTTTTTGTTTACATAAGATGATTTTTTAGCTATGGGTGGTTGGAAATATGGAAAAGAATAATTATAAATCAGGGGCAATGTAGATTACACTTATAGATGAGAAAAAGGGTGTTATGCATACGTTGTGGCTGCCAGAGGGTGAACCACAGGGAAGATATACATTTGATAATTATGGTGTGAACTGTTTTAATATTGGAGCATATAAGGATACATGGTATGTCATATGCAAAGATGGAGCGGTACTTGAGGGAGCTGCAGGTGACAGTAATTATAATGAGCCACTTCTGAATGAATGTTTCATAAGAATTAATTATAAAACACAGAATTATGCACTTCTGGTTCAGAAATATTCAGACGATAATATGACATTTTCAAAATTTATAATAGATGAAAGCGTAAATAGTATTTCGATTGGAAGAAGCAGAAGTAATGACGTATGTATACAGAATGGCATGGTATCAGGAAATCATGCTATTCTGCAGAAAAAAGGAAAATCATGGGTAATTACAGATTCTAATAGTACAAATGGTACGTTTTGTAATTGTAGAAGAGTAAGCAAGACGACTCTTATGTGTGGGGATGTTGTATACATTTTAGGTTTCAAAATAATTATTGGTTATGATTTTCTTGCAATGAATATGGTTTCAGGAAATCAGGTTATACTTAACCCGGTTATATTTAACCATATGAAGACAGAATCTCAAATAATTGGAAAAGCTGTGCAGAAACAGGAAGATAAGTCATTTAACAGACTGCCAAGAAAAAGAATGGTACTTAATTTTGATACTATTCAGGTGGAAGCTCCTCCTATGAGCATGAAAAGCAACAAAATGCCGTTTCTTCTGCGTTCAGCCAACTCACTTGTTATGGGTACAACAGCATTATTGGCGGGCAGAATAACATCTGTTCTTACATCGCTTCTGACCAATAATTATACAGAGAAAGAAAGACAGGAATACGAGGATAAGAGAAGAACTCTTTATTATACTTATCTGAATAAAAAAGAACGGGAAATTAAAGAAGAAGTAAAAAAGGAAGAGACAACATTACGGTGGAATTATCCAGATCTTGAAAGTGTGCTGGAGATTGCACAGACAGGAAAAAGACTCTGGGAGCGGAAAAAATTTGACGATGATTTCCTTAATATTAGAATTGGCACAGGACAAAGGAATCTGCAGGCACAGATTACATATCCGAAGGATCAGCTTTCTATGGAAGAGGACGAACTGGAAAATTCTATGAGAATATTGGTAGAGAAACCGGTAAAACTTCAGGATGTACCTATCCAGACCTCACTGATAGAGGATTTTGTATGCGGTGTTTCTGGAAAGCAGGGGAAAAGAGTTGAATTTATAAGAAATTTTATTCTTCAGTTAGCAATAACACATAGTTATGATGAAGTAAAGATTATCTTTTTAGCAGATGAAATGACAATGAATAATTTTCAGTTTATACGATATATTCCGCATATATGGAATGATGAACAGAATTTCCGCTTTTTGGGAACTAATCTGTCAGAAGCTTATCGTATTGGTGAATATCTGCAAAAAGAGATGGAAAGCTGTGATAACGAAAAGGGAATTGAAGAAATACTGAAAACAAGACCATTTTATGTTGTTATTTCTTTTGATAAAAAATGCTTTGATGCAATGGAAGTCTTAAAGAATATTCTTCAGGAGAAAGAAAATCATGGAGTTGCTGTAGTCGCAGCATTTCCAGATCTGCCAAAAGAATGTTCAAAGGTATTTCAGATGAACGGTGATGATAATAATGAAGTAATACATATAAGAGATCTTGATTGTGATAATGAGAGGTTTACATTAGATAATTTTATTGCATATAAAGCAGAAGAGGCTATCAGAAGAATTGCCAATACAAGAATAAAAGTAATAGAAGAGGCCTATTCTTTACCTAAGATGATGACATTTCTTCAAATGTTCGGGGTAGGAAAGATAGAGCATCTTAATATAGAAGAAAGATGGAAAAACAGTAATCCGGTACAGTCACTGGCTACACCTATAGGTGTAGCAACAGATGGTTCTTTGTTTATGCTTGATTTACATCAGCGATATCAGGGTCCGCATGGTCTGGTGGCAGGAACTACAGGTTCAGGTAAAAGTGAATTTCTGCTGACATATATTCTGTCAATGGCAGTCAATTATCATCCTGATGAAGTTGCATTTGTATTAATACAGTTGGAGGCCAGTTGGATAAACTGAATTTGATAAAATCTGGTCTTGATGCTTTAAATATTAAAGATTGATGAATGAGGTGCTGATATGTATGTGTTTTTGGATTATGAAAAAATAAGAGCCCATGAACAGTATATTGAAAAAGAAAAGAAAGAAGTTTCAAAGCTTTGTGAATGGGCAAAGGAAAAAAGAAATATATCCGAAGACACATATGAATATCAGCGATTATCTGGTATTGTTAATGATTTGGAACAAATACAGCGAAGTATGACAAACAGGTTAAAACTTATGGAAGAAATCATAAGGGAATTCAGAGATGATGGAAAGTCCGTAGAACATGATATTGATATGATAAAGCGGGCATTAGATGATTTGGATATAAATATTTTATGAATCCGGAGGTACTATGAAAACATTAGTTAATGTATCTGTTCCTGCTATCATGCAGAATTTTGATATGCTGATACCAGAGTCGTTATATGTTTCAGAAGTTACAGAATTGATTGTGGAAGCAGTTACAGAAAAAACGAATTATGAATACAGGTCCTCAGGAGAGGAATTATTATGTCTGAAAAGAGAAAACGTTGTTCTTAATAAGACATTACAGGTAGAACAGTGCGGAATAATCAATGGAGATATTTTGGTGCTGATATGATGGGAAAGGTTTATATATGGAATATACAGCAGGTTCAATCGTGTTTGATGACTGGGTAATAGATAAAATTATCGGACAGGGTTCATATGGTTCTGTTTATAAAATTCATAAATCTGAGTATGGAGTAACAACATATTCAGCCTTAAAGGTTATTAAGATACCGCAGTCTTCTGCGGATATCCGGTCTGCACTTAGTGAAGGTATGGATAACCAGACAGTGACCAGTTATTTTCAGGGAATAGTCGATGATATTGTACATGAAATTGCAATCATGGCACAGTTAAAGAGCCATCCTAATATTGTTTCTTATGAGGACCATAAAATAATGGTTCATCAGAATGAAATCGGCTGGGATATATTAATACGTATGGAGCTTCTTACAGGATTAATTGATTATCAGCTGAGTCATCAGATAACAGAACAGGATATACGAAAGCTTGCCATAGATATATCAGAAGCATTAACATTCTGCCAGAGAAAAGGTCTTATACACAGGGATATCAAGCCGGAAAATATTTTCGTAAGTGAGGCAGGCTCATTTAAAATAGGAGATTTCGGTGTTGCCAAAACAGCTGAAAAGGCTGCATCTGTGCAATCAAGAAAGGGAACAGAAATATATATGGCACCTGAGGTATATATGGGAAAACCATATGCCCAGAATGTAGATATCTACTCATTGGGACTGGTGTTGTATAAGTTTCTGAATAATAACAGACTGCCATTCTATCCAGAAGGAGATATTCCAATCAGACCGGGAGACAGGGAAAATGCTCTGATTGAGAGAATGAAAGGAACACCCCTTCCAAGGCCTGTTCACGGAAGTGAGGGACTCTGTAAAATTGTATTAAAGGCATGCCAGTATAATCCGGCAATGAGATATCAGACAGCTGGGAAAATGCTCCAGGACCTGAAAGCAATTACGGATGGACCGGATCCTTATATGTATAGACAGCAGAAAAACACAACAGAGAATTTTGGTAATGAGCAGGAGCGTACAACTGGTATATTTGGTAATCCAAGAAAGTCAGCTGGTTCTGATAAAGCAGAAAATAAAACGCAAAATAGGGCACAAAGCAAGACACGAAATAAAACGCAGTCTGCCAGAACAGAAAATAAAGCACAGTCGGTTAAGACAGAAAATAAAGCACAAAATAATACCAGTTCAACAACATTTAATAAAAGAGAAAATGCAGAGTACCCCAAAAGAACAGTGACAAATCCTTTTCAGGTCTGGATGAGGTATCTGCCAAGTGTTACAAGTTCTGTTGTGTCACATTATGAAATAGGAAACAGCATTTCTGCTAAAGGTTTACAATATGTGAAGAAAAGAATACTTCCATTGCAGGGAGAGACAATAATAGGTATCGTGTATGGAAGTATCTGGACTAATCCGGCAAGATTGATGGTAACGGATAAAACATTGTATATATCTTTTGGTGGAAATTTTTGTGTAAGATATGATGAAATAAGAGATGTAAATATTGTGGATGATGCAGGCAGATTCAGCAAAAAAATCAGGATAGTTAAGAGGAATGGACAGATATCAGAGTTCCCTATTTATCGTGACTGTCTCAATCTGAAACCTCTATGTGAAGCGTTATTACTATTGAAAGGATAACAATGGCAAATCAAATCGTTTATGCAGTAAAGACACATCAGGGATATGTTCGCTCTAATAATGAAGATAATTATTATGTTAATGGACAATATAAACATGATGTGTTGGAAAATCAGGCAGAGTTGTCAGGAACGGTGTCTGAAGAATGTTTTCTGGCAGTTGTGTGTGACGGCATGGGTGGGGAAGCGTGTGGAGAACTGGCTTCCCTGAAAGCTGTGGAGTCTCTGGAGGGCTGTAGATTTAAAGATGTATACATGGCAGCAGATGAGGCAGTAAGGAGAGCAAATAATAAAATATGTGATATGATTAGCCAGAACGAAGGAAAGAGAAGTGGGGCAACACTGACAGCACTTTATATAGATGAAGGCCGGGCAGTAAGCTGTAACCTGGGAGACAGCCGGGTATATTTCTTTCGTGATGGAGTTTTAAATCAGATTTCTACTGACCATAACATGGCAACAAGGATGGTACAGGAAGGTCTGATGACGAAAGAACAGGCTAAACAATGGCCAGGACGTCATCAGATTACCAAGTATCTTGGCGTATATGAAGAAGAGATGGTGATAGAACCAGATTTTTCAGATGTATATGATATAAGGAAAGGTGATATTTTTCTGATATGTTCAGACGGACTTACAGATATGTTATGGGATGAAGAAATAGCCAATGTACTTGCCTCAAAACAAAGTGCTTCATATCAGACGGAAGAATTAGTACAGCTTGCACTGGAATCTGGAGGCAGGGATAATATTACCGTAATTGTTATGCAGATTGTATAATTTATACGGAGATTTATGTATAAAGCGGAGGGGCGGAAGAACCTTCGCTTTTTGTATAATATAGAAATTAATATGCAAGTTTGCAATTTGTACAAATGTGGTGTAATATGTGATTGGAATATGCAAAACTGGGTATTTAATACCCTTAATCTATTATGACGTTGGAGGAAGACATGAAATTTATAGCAATTGGTGAATTGATGTTGAGATTATCACCACCTAACTATGAAAAGCTTGTAACTACACATGATTTCAGAGTTAACTATGGCGGAGCAGAGGCAAATGTAGCGGTTTCCCTTGCTAACCTTGGTGTTGATTCAACATTTTTTACAGTATTACCTAACTCAGACCTTGGAAAGTCAACTATTAATTATCTTAAGTCTAATGATGTGCATACCAAGCACATTATAAGATCAGAAGGAAGAATGGGACTTTATTATCTGGAAGAAGGTGTTTCTGTCAGACCTTCACAGGTAATATATGATAGAGCTGATTCTGCATTTGCAGAATACGACTATAAGGATGTTGATTTCGAGGAGATTCTTAAGGATTATGACTGGCTCCATATAAGCGGTATCACTCCGGCTCTTTCTTACAACTGCCGTAAGATGATGGACATGGCAGTTAAGGCAGCTAAGAAGATGGGACTTACTGTCAGCTTCGACCCTAACTGGAGAAGTACGCTCTGGTCATTCGAGACTGCAAGAGATGTTCTTAGTAAGTACCTTCCTTATGTTGATGTGCTTATTGGAATCGAACCTATCCATGTATACAGAGAAGATGGAACTGATGTTAAAGATGGTCTTACAATGGACCCATCATTCAAGGACATGGACAGAGTATTTAAGGCAATAGACGAGCAGTATCATATGAAGGCTATTGCAAGAACTGTAAGATATGTACACTCAGGAAGCAACAACTCTTTAAAGGCTTTCTATTATACTAATGGAGAGACTTATGAGAGTAAGACAATTAATTTCGAGATAGTAGACCGAGTTGGTGGCGGCGATGCATTTTCATCAGGACTTATCTATGCCCTTATGGACAATATGACTCCTGAAGATACTGTTAACTTCGCTGTTGCTTCTTCAGTAATGAAGCATGCTATCAGAGGTGATACTAATATCACATGTGTTGATCACATTAAGAGACTTATGAAGAATTCGTCTTTCGATGTGCAGAGATAATTTAATATTAAGATTACCTGTTCCGTGTGTGGAACAGGTTTTTTTACGGAGGCTTAAGTTATGAGTATTAATATTTGTCCAATGGTTGCACTGGCAGCCGAGCTGACGAATGTGCCTTTATGGCTTTGTATACCATTTGCATGTCTGCTTTTGTGTATAGCCATAATTCCACTTGTAAAAGGAGAATGGTGGGAAAAGTACAGACCGGTTGCTGTAATATTCTGGTCACTGCTTTTCATAATTCCGTTCGCAGTTAAGTACGGCGCTGGAACAGCGGCAGAGACTGTACTTGAATGTCTTGTAAATGATTATCTGACATTTATCGTATTGCTTTTCGGTCTGTTCTGCGTAGCAGGTAACATAACAGTTGAGGGAAGTCTTGTTGGTTCACCAAGAGTAAATGTTATTCTTCTTGGAATAGGAACCCTTCTTTCAAGCTGGATTGGAACGACAGGTGCGTCAATGCTCCTCGTAAGACCTGTTATTAAGATGAATTCATGGAGAAGAAATAAGGCTCACATTATGGTGTTCTTCATTTTCCTTATATCTAATATGGGAGGAAGCCTTACACCTATCGGTGATCCACCACTTCTTATGGGATTCTCAAGAGGTGTGCCATTCTTCTGGAGCTTAAGATTTTTCCCAATCCTGCTCCTTAATATGGTTATTCTTCTTACTGTGCTTTATTTCCTAGATAAGAGAGCATACAGGAAGGATATTGCGGAGGGTTATATGCCTGAGATTAAGGAAGGTGAGCCGCTTATAAGATTTGAAGGCTTACACAATGTTATTTTTATCGTGATTATCGTTGCCGCAGTTATCTTAAGCGGCGTACTTCCAGATGTGCCATTTTTCCAGAATGCTGCCGGTGAGGTAATCTCAATTCCTATATTTGGAGATGTTAAGCTTTCAATTACTTCACTTATTGAAGTAGTTATGATTCTTTTAGCTGCATTTTTATCATTCAAGACAACTAATGCAGAGATAAGAAAGAAGAACCATTTCACATGGGGAGCTATTCAGGAGGTTGCAGTACTTTTCATAGGTATATTTATTACTATGCAGCCTGCTCTTATGATTTTAAAGAGTGCAGGTGCAGAGCTTGGACTTACACATCCATCACAGATGTTCTGGGTAACAGGTGCACTTTCAAGTTTTCTTGATAATACACCAACGTATCTTGTATTCCTTACGACAGCAGGCTCTATGGGATTTGTATCAGGACTTACAACGGCTCTTGGAGTTGTACCAGCAAAAATGCTTACAGCTATATCATGTGGTGCAGTATTCATGGGTGCTATAACGTATATCGGTAATGCACCTAACTTCATGGTTAAGTCGATTTCGGACGAGAACGGTGTTAAGATGCCAAGTTTCTTCGGTTATATTGTGTGGTCGTTGTGCTGCCTTGTACCGGTATTCTTAATTGACACACTGTTATTCTTTATATAATTAGGAGGTGCGCATTATGGCAGATAATGATAAGATAACTGAACTTGCGAACAGAATATACGCACTGGATGAGAAAGTATATAAAGCTACAGGTTCTAATCTGGGACGTGTATATCAGGGAAACAAGGATAAATGTATTAACGATTTAAAGGATTTGATTAAATCCAGTGCGGAGTCTTCAGTTCTTAGAAGTGAGCTTGCCCTTATCAGTAATATGGCAAGAACGGTAAGAGATGACGAAAATCTTCATAAAGAGATAATGAAGGAGTATGGCGAGATATTTGATGAAGCCATGACTATGCAGGCAGCAAGAGAGGGAAGTGATATTATTGATCCGGAACATGCGGAGCTTAATATGTCCAACCTTGCTAACAGATTTGGAAAAGACGACAATCTTATTATATGTATAGGTCGTTCATATGGCTGTGCAGGTACAGATATCGGTTTCAAGCTTGCTGATAAGTTAAGAATCAGCTATTACGATGTATCTATTGTTAATGAGATATTACAGCGTAACGAAGAACATGAAGAAACAGACAGAGCTTTATTTGAAAATAAAGCTGCAAGAACACCGGCTCAGTGGTGGAGAGATTTCAAGAAGTATCATGGTCTTTCAAGATCTGATGTACAGTTCTTCAATACATCTAAGCAGCTTGTTGATTTAGCCAAGAAAGAATCCTATGTTATTATGGGAAGATATGCGGATAATATTCTTACCAAGAATCATATTCCTCATATAAGTATATTTATCACAGCTCCTAAGAAGCTGCGTATAGAGAGAACTTACCATACAAGCATGGAAAGGCTTACTTATAAGCAGGCAGCGAAGTATGTTTCGAGAGAGGATAAGGCACATCTTAGAAGATATGCGTTCTATACAGACAAGAAGTGGGGTAATGCAGATAATTACGATCTCACAATTAACAGTTCAACTTATGGAATTGACGGAAGCGTTGATCTGATAATGAGAATTGTGGCTAAGAATCAGATGACAGAAGCATAATAGAATAATGTAAATGTAAGTTGCAGTAACGGTTGAGGTTGCTGCAACTTTTTTAGTAAAGAAATTGATTTTTATCTTGCAGAGGCAGATAAAGAATTTTTATCGCTTTTGCAGGTCGAGATTGATAAGAACTGGCTTAATAAAAAAATTTTTCTTATTCTATCTGGTTCATCTATCAGCTTTATAGAACAGGAAGTGCTTAGCAGTAAGAGTCCGATATATGGAAGGCGGACTATGCAGACAGATTTAAAACCGTTTAATTATCTTGAAACTGCGTTGTTTGTGCCTGACTATTCATGTGAGGAAAAAGCAATCTGTTATGGAATTACCGGCGGAGTTGCCAAATATATCTCTATGTTTGATTCGGACAAAAGTCTTGATGATAATATTGCGGATTTGTATTTTAACCCATCAGGATTTATGTATGAAGAACCAAGAAACCTGTTAGTCCAGGAGTTCAGGAATGCACCTGTGTATGATGATGTTGTTTCAGCAATTGCCAATGGAGCTAATAAAGCCGTTGAGATAAAGGGTAAAACTAATCTGGAAAGTGCGTCTGTCCGCAATATTCTTCAACATTTGCTGGAAACCCGTATTATTGAAAAGACATATGCAATCACGGAAGAGAATAATAAGAAGAAAGTTATGTATTCATTGTCAGATGGAATGTTTATGTTCTGGCATAAGTTTATTCCGAGGGCAGTTGCAGCAATTGAGATTGATAATGGAAAACAGTATTATTTAAGTCAGGTAAAACCAAAGCTTCATGAGTATATGGGCGAAATATTTGAGAAAATGTGCAGACAGATATTGATGTTGTCGGACTGGATACGACAGAGAATAAGGCAATTCTTGGCGAATGTAAATTCAGGAATACACCAATGGATAAGAAACAACTGGAGGAGCTTATGGACAGAGATGGCTTAATTGACAAGAGATACAAGGTTGCTGAATATCATCTGTATTCATTAAGCGGATTTACTGACTGGGTAAAGGATAATGCCAAGGCTCTGGATGTTAGGTTAATTCATATTGAAGATATGTATAATTAGCATAAAAAACTTACACATGTTGATTATGACAGCTTGACAACTAAACATTTATTATATAAAATCTAATCAAATGCATTGACGAAGACAGTAAGTTGGAGTGAAAAGCATGAGCGAGCCGGGACGGTGAGAGCCGGTGCGAGTACTATCCATCTGAATATCACTTCTGAGCATCTTCGCTGAAATCATTACGAGACTAAGCGGGGACGGTAATCCCATCGTCAGGTTAAAGCCAGGGACGCATATGATAGTATGTCGTAATCATTCAGATTTTAGGATAAGTATGTTACCCCTCTGTTGTATTACGACAGAGGGGCTTTTTCGTAAGCAATGAGTCTGCAGGCAGCCACCAGGCTGGCTTGTATGACAACAGATTTATGACGAAGGCCTGTAATGTACTAGAAAATATAAGCCAGAAGGCAAGAAAGGAAGCTGCAATGATTTATCAGAAAGTTTCTGCGGATATGAAGTTCGTAGACAGAGAAAAAGAAGTTGAAAAGTTCTGGAAAGACAATGATATCTTCCAGAAGAGTATTGATAACAGAAAGGAAGGACCAACATACACATTCTATGACGGACCTCCAACTGCTAACGGTAAGCCACATATCGGACATGTGCTTACACGAGTAATTAAGGATATGATTCCAAGATACAGAACAATGAAGGGTTACATGGTTCCTCGTAAGGCAGGCTGGGACACACACGGTCTTCCAGTTGAGCTTGAGGTTGAGAAGATGTTAGGTCTTGATGGCAAGGAACAGATTGAAGAGTATGGTCTTGAGCCATTTATCAAGCATTGTAAGGAATCAGTATGGAAATACAAGGGTATGTGGGAGGATTTCTCATCTACTGTTGGATTCTGGGCTGATATGGATAACCCATATGTAACATATGACAATAACTTTATCGAGTCTGAATGGTGGGCTTTAAAGCAGATCTGGGACAAGGGGCTTCTTTATAAGGGGTTCAAGATTGTTCCTTACTGCCCTCGTTGTGGTACACCTCTTTCTTCACATGAGGTTGCACAGGGCTATAAGACTCTTAAAGAGCGTACAGCAGTTGTAAGATTCAAGATTGTTGGTGAGGACGCATATTTCCTTGCATGGACAACAACTCCTTGGACACTCTGCTCTAATATTGCTCTTTGTGTTAATCCAGATGAGACTTACGTAAAAGTTAAGGCAGCAGATGGATTCACATATATCATGGCAAAGGCACTTCTTGACAAGGTTCTTGGTGGAATCGAGAGAGAAGAAGGTACACCTGCTTATGAGATTATTGAAGAATATAAGGGTAAAGACCTTGAATATAAGGAATATGAGCCACTTTACCAGTGTGCTAAGGACTGCGCTGACAAGCAGCACAAGAAAGCATTTTTCGTATACTGCGATAATTATGTAACTATGGAAGATGGTACTGGTATCGTTCATATTGCACCAGCATTTGGTGAAGACGATGCAAGAGTTGGTAGAAAATATGACGCTCCATTTGTTCAGATGGTAGACGAGGCTGGTGTTATGAAGCCAGAGACTCCATTTGCAGGAATGCGTGCTAAGCCAACTAAGAAAGAGATGGAAGCAGGCGCTGTCAACTGTGATGTTGAGGTTCTTAAGGAACTTGAGAGCAGAGGTATCCTATTCTCAGCACCTAAGGTAGAACATGAATATCCACACTGCTGGAGATGTGATACACCACTTATCTACTATGCTAGAGAGTCATGGTTTATCAAGATGACAGACCCGGAAGTTAAGGCTAACTTAATTGCTAACAACAAGACAATCAACTGGATTCCAGAGACAATCGGTACTGGTCGTTTCGGAGCATGGCTTGAAAATGTTCAGGACTGGGGAATTTCACGAAACAGATACTGGGGTACTCCTCTTAATATCTGGCAGTGCGAAGACTGTGGTGAAATGATGTCTATCGGAAGCATTGAAGAACTCAAGGAGAAGTCAGACAATTGTCCTGATAACATTGAGCTTCACAGACCATATATTGACGCAGTTACATGCAAGTGTCCTAAGTGTCAGGGAACAATGAAGAGAGTTCCAGAAGTTATCGACTGCTGGTTCGATTCAGGTTCAATGCCATTTGCACAGCACCACTATCCATTTGAGAATAAGGAAGTATTCGAGCAGCAGTTCCCAGCTAAGTTCATATCTGAGGCTGTTGACCAGACAAGAGGCTGGTTCTACTCATTACTTGCTATCTCAACACTGCTCTTTAACAAAGCTCCATATGAGAATGTTATCGTTCTCGGACATGTTCAGGATGCAGATGGACAGAAGATGAGTAAGTCAAAGGGTAATGCTGTTGACCCATTTGACGCATTACAGAAGCATGGTGCTGACGCAATCCGTTGGTACTTCTACGAGAATTCAGCTCCTTGGGTTCCTAACAGATTCAAGGACGAGTGGGTTTCAGAAGGTCAGAGAAAGTTCATGGGAACATTCTGGAACACATATGCATTCTTCGTACTGTATGCTAATATTGATGATTTTGATGCTACAAAGTATCAGCTTGAATATGACAAGCTTTCAGTTATGGACAAATGGTTATTATCAAAGCTTAATTCTTTAGTTAAGGTTGTTGATACTAACCTTGAGAACTACAAGATTACAGAGACAGCAAGAGCACTTGAGGACTTCACAGACGAGCTTTCTAACTGGTATGTAAGAAGAAGCCGTGAGAGATTCTGGGCTAAGGGAATGGAGCAGGATAAGATAAATGCTTACATGACTCTTTACACAACACTTGTAACTCTTGCAAAGATTTCTGCACCAATGGTTCCATTCATGACAGAAAGCATTTATAGAAATCTTGTATGCAGCATTGATAAAAATGTGCCTATTTCAATACATTTATGCGACTTCCCTAAGGTTAATGAGCAGTTCATTGACAAGAAGCTTGAGGAAACTATGGATGATGTATTAGACGCAGTTGTTATCGGACGTGCATGCCGTAATTCAACTAATATCAAGAACCGTCAGCCAATCGGCAAGATGTTCATTAAGGCAGACTGGAAGCTTGATGAGTTCTACACAGCTATTATCGCTGATGAGCTTAATGTTAAGGAAGTTGAATACACAGATGATGTCAGAGCATTTACATCTTACTCATTCAAGCCACAGATGAAGACTCTCGGACCAAAATACGGAAAGCTTCTTAATGCAATCAGAACAGCTCTTACAGAGGTTGACGGCAACGCAACTATGGATAAGCTTAACGAGTCAGGAAGCTTCGAGTTAAATGTTGAAGGTCAGACTATCGAGCTTTCTAAGGACGATGTTCTTATCGAGATGACTCAGAAGGAAGGATTTGTTGCAAGCAGCGACAAGGGTATCACAGTTGTTCTTGATACTAACCTTACACCAGAGCTTATTGAGGAAGGTTTCGTAAGAGAGGTTATCTCTAAGGTTCAGACTATGCGTAAGGACGCTGGTTTCGAGGTTATGGATAAGATTGATCTCTATGTATCAGGCAACGACAAGATTGCTGATATTGTTAATAAGAATGCCGCTCAGGTTAAGACTGTAGTTCTTGCACAGGATATTATCACTGGAAAGACTGCAGGATTTGAGAAAGAATGGGATATCAATGGTGAGAAGGTTACACTTGCTGTTGAGAAGCTTGCTTAATGCAGTGAATTGAATAAAAGTTATATTAAGCTGTGTGCTGGTCTTTGGGCTGGCACACAGCTTTTTTATGCTATAGAAATATTGATGTATATTATTGTAAATGTTACTATTTAATTAAGAAAAATGTTGTATGCGGAGAAATCATAATGATAAAAATTGCAATATGTGATGATGACATTGATTTTATGGATAAGTATGATGAACGGATAATAGACATTTTTAATAAATGTACTATGGGAGATGAAACATATTCGGTTGTCAGATATCATTCGGGAAAGGAACTGCTGGATAATTATAAGAAAGACGGTGCAGATATATTTTTGCTTGATATAGACCTCGGTGACTGTAAAGGATATGAGGTGGGGCGTGAGCTTACACTTAGGGAGTCCGACCCGGCAATTATATATATTACTGGATATTCGGAGAATGTATATAATGCTTTTGTTGGCAGACCGATAGGATTTGTACAGAAGAAATGCCTTGAAAGTGACCTTGAAAAGTTTGTGTATGATGCAGTTTATCATGTTCGTAAGAGGGCGCAGAGAGTAGAGATTACAGGAAAAGATAGAAAATATGAGCTGGCAGCAGATGAAATAGTTGTATTTGAAGTGTATGACCATGAATTAAAGATTACTTTAAAAGATGGAGAAAAGATACTTAGTGGTTCGTTGCACACATATGAAGAGAAACTTGAAGAGTATGGTTTTATTAAGATATCTCGCTCAGTTATGCTCAATCCAAGATATATAAAAAATATATCCGGTGATGAAGCTGTCATGATAAATGGTAGTATTTATAAAATCAGCAGAAGCAGACGAAAGAATGTGAGAATGGAATACGAATTATGTACGAGGCGGTAGAAGTGTTTGTAAATATTTTTCAGGCATTTGCAATAACATTTTATCTTATAAAATGTCTTGGCGTGAAAGAGGGGAAGAATAGAAAATGTGCATATATAACGGGAGTTATAGTAACAGTTCTGTATCTTGAGATTATGAACAGAATTATATTTTTTGAGAGCGTGGGAGTGCTTATATATCTGGTTGTATCATTAACATTTAGCGCAGTATTCTTATGTGGGAATGTTGCCCTGAAGATTATGTATAATGTCGTGATGATGGTGGCAATTGTATGTGCCGCAATGCTAGGAGGCGGAATTGTAGGAGTAATAAAGGGAGTAGATTTCTTAGAGACAGCACAATATGGAGAATCAAGCAGGTATATTTCACTTGTACTTACGCAGGTGATTTTATGCATATTTTTCTATATGATAATTAAGTTTAAGACAATGAATGAGCATATGGATAACAGATACATGATGGTATTAAGTATAGTTCCGGTTGTTTCAGTAATTATATGCTGTCTGATAGTATATCAGGAAAATAAAAGTGAAAGCATTAGAGCATTATATACGCTGATTGCTGTGGTGGGAATAATTACGGTTAATATTATAAATATGGTACTGATGTCTATTGAACGAAAAGTCTACGAACATAATATGGAGGAAGAGCTTCTTGTAGAGGCATACAGACAGAAAGAGAAGGATATTCAGGGGATAATTGAACTTCAGGAAAGATATAGCAAGTATAAGCATGATGAAAAGAACATATTAAGTCTTATTTCAGATTTAGCTGATAAGGGGGAAATGCAAAAAATAAAGAATATTACGCAGAAGTACACAGGTGAGCAGTCTGTAGAAAAGGAAGTAATATGTTCTTCAAATGTTGTACTTAATTATCTTCTTAACAGAAAAATATCACAGTGTGAAGAACTTAGAATTGAGAAAACATGTATTGTATTAGGAAATGTGCAGGAATCAATAGCTGATATAGATATGTATGTAATATTAGAAAATCTTATTGATAATGCTATGGAAGCAAGCCTGAAAACAGACAAGCCGGAGATATATGTGATGATATGCAGGACAGAAGATATATTGAGCTTTAATATAGGCAATTCGGTAATGAATGGCATTAAGGAAATAAATACAGATACTCAGACAACTAAGGAAGACAGCAGAAAGCATGGATATGGTTTGAAGAATATTAAAGATGTTGTTGATAAATATAATGGGGAAATATCGTATGAAATGCGTCGACCAGACTATATTATGTGCAGAGTTGAGTTGCCATTGGGGGATGTCTATAGATATGGAGAGGCAAAATGATAAATAAATTGATACAAAATATAGTAGAAGTTTTAATAGAAAGTGATGTTATATCAGAAGACAGAAAAGATGTATATGCGTATGGATTAGATTTAATAGTATCAGGAATGATTAGTGTAATAGCTGTTTTTTTATGGGAATTATGATAGGGGAATTTTTCTATACTGTTATATATAATAT
>CAVAPS010000040.1:4262-16644 GCA_963590775.1 Desulfovibrio piger | reverse complement strand
GGACAAGGATGTAATAAAAGTTGTTGTAACTAAGGACAAGGCAGAAGAATATAAGAAATTGGCAAAGGCAGAAGATAAGAGCCTTAACAAATTTGTAATTGACTGCATTGAAGAAAAAGTCAAGCAGTTAGAAAAATAAACTATTTTTAAGGAGAATTATAGCATGGAGAGTAAAATTAGTATATCTAGGGAGTTTATTCAGGATGTGAACAACATCTGTAACATTAATAGCAATAGCTTCAGAAAACTAAACTGGATAATAGCACCAAAGGAAGAAGGCTTTATCAGTTATAGAGGAAAAATGTTTGATTTATTTGCGGTTGACAGTAAATGTGAGATACCAGAGAAGGAGAATCAGATAGTTGCATTTGATAAGCCTTTAACAGACGACGATTTTGTAAGCATTCTAATAGATATGATAGACGATATGGAAGAAATTTTGCTTAAGGAGCGCTGTCCGGAAGAAGAAATTTGGGAGGAAGTGGATAGAGACGAATACATAACGAAAGAAGAACAGTATAATATTGAAATTGAAGCATGGTTTCTGGCTGCTCAAAAAATAGCTGAGGAAATATTGCAAAGGATAAGGACATATTACGAACTGGACGATAATGCACCTATTCGTGTGTATGCTGATGATACCTTGTTAATAGCAACATATAGAGATGTACCAGTTTATACGGATTCTGTTCATTCTATGCTAACAGCTAAAAAACAAGAAGATAACGGAGAATTCACTGAGGAATTAAAAAAGAGACTTTGGAAAGAAAAGGAAGAAGCAATACTTGATACAAAATACTCTGGCATTTGGCCGTGGAAAGCTATTGATATATATGACGCAATTATTAATAGCGGAAAAATCAAGACAGGGGATATGTATTGGATGATGTTTCTGAAGTATGCAGAAAATCACATTAGTTAATCAATATAGTAAGTGTAAGAAAGCAGGGTTTATTAAGCCCTGCTTTCTTTATATTTCAGCTTTTCATAGAAGAATAAGGAAATATGCATTATCTATATAAAAACCGCTAAATGACCAAAATACGCAGCCAAATTACATATCTGTAAAAATTAAGAATATTATAAAAATTTTATACAGAGGTATTGACAAACTATTTGATTAGAGCTATAGTAATAATGTAATAAATAAAGAAATAAAATACACACAAGAGGTGATAACATTGAAAATTTTTAAAAATGCAGATGAAATATCCAATGCATTCCAATTAAACGGATGGGATAAAGATACAACCTTTGAAGAGGTTACAATGGAAGAAGCAGAAATTAGAGGCCTTATCTTTGCTGTGAATGAAATAAGAGCAGGAAGGAAAATTTTTAAAATGAATGGATGTGGGAACATATATAGTCAAACTGGCGACCTGTTAATGTACAACATCTCAATAATTAAGGATGCTGATACAGCCACTAAATTTCCAACAGTAAAAAATGTAATTAAAGGCTGTATGAGCAAACATGATATTGATGAAATTACATTCTTTGTTGGAGACGATATTAAATTCAGCGGTACTTATGAAAGATTTATACAAACGAGCCAGTATGATGAAAACCCTGAACTTTTTAAAATGAGAAAATTGATGCTAAACAGTGAATGTTTAAAAAGCCATATTTTCAATGGACATAAGTTATACCTACTGCTGCCAGAGAACATGAAAATAAAAGCTCTGGAAGAACAACTACTGAATAATTGAAAGGAGGCGGTGTTTAATGAAAAATGTAAGAATCTATTATGAAGATACATGCAAACTCATGCGTAATTACATGGAACATGTGCAGCCACAGCGTTTTGCATCAGTCTGGGAGTTATTTATGCGATTAAAGAAACAGTGTGAATTGGAGGGAATTGCAACAGGTGATGTAGAAGATATATACGAGTATGCAGAGAAAGAACATATAGAAGAATACGGCTTTTAAAGGCGCAGCACTGAGGTTACAGATGCCGTAAGAAGCTGGAATGACTTTCAGGGAGTCGGAATACCTTTCAAGGTGCCTGATTCCCTGTGGGTATCAGGCAATCAGAATATAACGACAATTAATGTAAAAGGAGCAGAACATGAAAACAATAGAGCATTGGAGAAAAATAATTAATCATAGATTAATAGAAATTAGTGTGAAAAGTGATGATATTTGGTATCTGGCATATGCAGGTGATAAGCAGCTTACAAGAGCCGATGCCAGTTTAGAAAGTCTGCGCGATACTTTGTATGGGAATGGCTGCATAAGACTTATAAAAAATAACAGCTGGGAGAAAAAGAATGTAGAACTTAGTGCATCATGGCAGAAAATAGACTGGTTTAAGCTCCCTTGTGTGTATGAAAATGAAATGAACAGAACATTACTGGCAGATATAATTAACGACAGTAAAAACTGGAAATCAGGAGACAGCGTGTTGTTTACATACACCGATACAAATAACGGTAAATGGATGCTTACATTAAAAAAAGAAGAAGATATTTACGAACCATTTAAGTTCAGTTTAGCAGGGAAAAAGGAGGGAACACACCAGACAATAGGAAGACGATATGTTGATGCAGAAAAAGCAATTTTGCATATGTTTAATGATTTTAATGAAAATGCATGTATAAGGAATCGCTACAACAACTTGGAAGAAGCAATACAAAAACTGTATCGGGAAAGGAGAAGCGCATGAAATATACAACAGGTGATATCGTAACAGGATATTTCGGGAAGGGTGTGATTGTAGATATCAGAGAAAAAAGCATATCTGTCTGGACTGGCCACAATGTGGAAGTTATAGACAGCAGCATGTATGCTGTTTTAAAGACTGGGTACAGAGCAAATTTTAATGACTGTATATCATCAGCCAGATATAAAGCTGATCCACAGGATATATCTAATCGACTGTATGAAGCAGATGTGTCAGAAAATAAGCTCACAAAACTGGTGTATCTTGCAATCAAACATATTCTTCCAGATGGTTCAGTTAAAGACATGGATAATGATTACATGAGAGTTCAGGATATAATTGATTTTCTGAATACCTATTACGACTGTTCTTATAAAACAGGAACGCGAGAAACTATAAGGAAAGAGGCTATAACTGAACTGTTAGATAAGAATATCATTGAATCAAATGATAAGCCTAAGCAAAGCCCATATTACGGTTACAGAATCAAAATAGAGAGAGGGGGAAAAGGAAATGAATAGTGCCAGAGTAGGGAAATCTGCTGATAAACTGCTGAAAATCATGGAAAAAAGATATAAAAAAGAGTCGGCATATGTATTAACAGAAAACGACAAGGATGCAATATGGTTTCATTTTTTGGAAGATTTACCAGAGGGGAATCAGAGCGAGAATAAGCAGAGTATGTCTCCTACGCTCCCGGAGGGCAGCAGGCTTTCTGCCTTCCCCGGTGACTTTATATTAGGGCTGTGGCGGGAGTTTATGCGTTATAGGCTACTTCTAAGGATAAAGAGGAAAAACCCTCTGACAGTCATTTAAGCAGCGTTAAATCAAAGGACTGCTGCCATCATTCAAGATATGTCTGTATAACCCGGATACAAAGAGAATATTACCTCTTATTATTCCCCTGTTGAAGCATAAATGCCGGTATATTACAGGGACAGTGAAAGGGAAAAAAGAAATAGATACGCAGAAGTGCTTCCTCCGAGAGAAATTAATTAATCTTTCCGGAAAGAAGTGTCAGGAGAGTTTATGATCATATTCAGGAGAGGCAGGAGAGGCAGGAGAGGCAGCATGTGCTGCAGGAGCGTCTATCCCTGAATAATCCCCGAACATTGAATAATTAAACATAAGAAGCCGGAAGTAGATTTATGAAATATAAGCCGGCGGCGGTAAATATGTACTGGATAGGCAACTGATAGAGAGGGAATATGGAAAGAAGGGTGTCCCCCTGTCCCCCGGAGAGCTTCAGGTGACACATGTGACCGCTGATGGCTGATAGCTGATGATGGATAACCGGATAAAATCCCCGGAGATGGCAGCAGGCGTTCTGGAATCCTGAAATGTCTGAACCAGCAAATCAGAAAAGTATATCGGCGTGATTTTATGGGCATGGTTCTGCAGGAGAGAAGAGAGAAGACATAAGTAAGCAGAATAATGCCTGATAGAATAAGAAATGAAAAATGAATTACATATGCGGGATTCGCTAATTGAGAGGCAGAAAAAGGGAATGTGACAGAATTCTGCCTCCTGGAGAAGCTGCCTGAAAAGTATGTAGATAATGGCTGGGGGGTATGTGACATGTGACTGGCAGCAGATTCCTGATAACATTAATTGTTGTTATCAGTTGTCTGTGCTGCACACGTACCATTATCCATATTATTTATTACATACTCTATCAGATAGGTCTTTCTTTTTAAATGCATCATATCTTTAAGAGTAGCAGATAATGCCATTATGACGCAAATTATAAGCGATAACGCAATCACTGTTATAAGTGTAAAATATACTACATATGCATCCTGAGATAATACACCCGGATTGTTATTGTACATGATATATTCATTCAGCGCTGTAAATAATCTCTTTGAGAAAAAGACAGCGGATATAACTGCTGTAACAGTGAAAATAATTGCTTTATGCTCATACTCCGTCTTACAGTTTATATATTCAAATTGAAGCTCATCCTTATCCATTGCTGAATAATGCCTGAGCTCATCATTAAACATAGATAATTGCTTGGTTCTTCTTTCAGGATATGTATAAGACATTATCCATTTCTCAAATTTCTTCATTAGATTTGCCATAATTTATTTATACTCCTTTTGCCTGCGTAAGCATTTTATTAGAAATCTTGCCTCCTCATATCAGGCTGTATTAAAGCGGATTTAATAACAGGAGAGCACCCATACATAATGAAATGGGTGCTCTTGAAAAATATGAAAGGAGGTAAAAGATAATAAGCTGTGTTAATTGCCTTAACCGTTTTAACCGAATGGATAGTAAATTACTTTATTGTTTTTCTCATTCTGCTGCATAGCTGCGTCGTTTAAGGCTTCTTTTGGGGAAATTCTTCCATTATTAAAGCCGTGGATATATCTTACATCAGAAGAATTAAAAAGCTGGTAGTCCCTAAATTGCATGAATTCAATCTCTTCTTCACTATTGATTTGTCCACATACTGATACTGTTTTCATAATTACACCTCACTAATTTAAGTCATTGAGATAACATATTGTCAAAATCCTTTTCATATGTTATAGAAAATTTTTCCTTATCTATGGCATCAGCAAAGTAATCAGGAAAGTCATGGTCAGCTTCACCATTTTCAGTAAATTCACTGTATTTGGTTTCATAATAATTGAATCTGTTTATGGTGTATAGCTTAACATTGCCTTTAATGCCATTGGTCATATCGGAAATATAGCTTACGAATTCGTCCCGCACTATAAATGCATAGCTCAGGTTATTCTCCATTATCTCATCAGCCCTGCCAACAGCCCGTGAGATATATTTTACAATGAACTTGTAAGCTTCTCCAAGATTATCAGCCATAATAAAAAGCAGGGTTTTATTGTCAAATTTAATCTTTGTTGATGCATAGATGGCTGTGGCACATCGGATACAGGCACCGTAATCAACAGAGACATCTTCAAAAAATATATCAAGCGCATTTCCGGCTAAGTCATGAGCTGGGAAATAGTTTCGCAATACAAAGTTATCTACCTTATTGAAGGCATACAGCTTTGATGGGAGAACATATGTTATATTAAGGTTATCATGATTAATGAATTTATGGACACATTCATCAGTAATATGATTGTCAGATAGAATCTGAACTAACCATCTGTATGCTCCAGTAAACTGTGGCCTTGCCGCAAGGTAGGTCCGGTACATGTCGCCGCCAAAAACATTAAAGATTGAAAATCCGAGCCTGCAGAGGTTTTTAAGCATTCCTGCCTTTTTCCTGTCCTTGTTATTGAATAAAGCCTTAAAGGATTTATTTAGTACAATATCCCTGCGGGAGCGGTAATTAGATACCATATGCATGTATTTCTTTTCATATGCGCTTGCAGTTTTATTTTCTTCGGAATTGTTTAAAAATCCATATAAATCAAATACGCTGTAGTTGGAAGGGATATCAGATTCATAATCCTTAATATAAGTGTCTATATCATCAATAGCTGTAAGCAGCTTGGCATATATACCGTTATAGCATTCAATTACTGCAGGTTCATTTGAGTTATTAGGAAATATCATATTAACTTTTTCATAAAATTCATCAATACTGAGAGAGCGTATAGATGCTGTAAAGAATCTGTACACAGGCATTGAAAAAAGTGAAGCCCATGTGCTGATAAACAATGCCTCTCCCATTATATTATCGTTTTTCTTTTTGCCTTTCTCTTTAGCCGTATTGGAATCAATCTTGCCGTATTCCCTGGCTGTTCCACATAAGTTTTTGGGGTGGTTAAGCAGGATAAGACTGTTAAGAGCAAGCTGATCTGAAATAGCGGACAGTTTATCGGTATCCTTACAGGATTTTCCATAATCCTTAAGCTTATCCTCGTCGATTCCACACAGATTTATAAGATATTCTGTATAATTAGACAGCTTATCTGCTATGACATCAGCTCTCTGGGAGCCGGTATCCGTTTCTACATAATCTCTGTATACATAAGGGACAAGCAGCGTTGTGCTTTCCTTATCATTGTACACTTTTGACTGCAGCGTTGTCAGTGCTACTCCGTCTGCAATGAAGTACTTCTGGCCGTAATTACATATAGCCTCATTTTCCATATAGAACATAGTAGGATAGTAGTGATTGCCAAGTACATACGCGTAGAAATCATTGACTCCACATGCGTGCTCAAGATTATCATCATGTGTTGATATTATGCTTGCAATGTCCTTAAAGTTCAGGTTTCCTTCAAGAGTAAGAGAAGAGCTTATGGCTGCTGCCGCGTTTCCGTTACAGTAGTAGTATGTTGATTCATTCTCTGGATTCTTATGAACATCTATAATAGTACCTCCGACAGCGGCACTGTATAAATTATTAGCCTGACTTATCCTTGTCCTTGTATAACTTAACTCATTGATTTTCTCGCGGATTACATACAGACCTAAGTAGTTAAACTGTTCTCTGTACATTCCACCTGTAACATATGTACAGTACGCAAGCAGTGCCTTCGGGGATAAATTAGCTGCATGGGATATGATATATTCCATCTGCTTTTCCTTATCCTTATCGGAACAGCTTCTCGGTTCCATATGTAAAATCTTACACATCAGGGAGAGGGTATAATCCCGTTTATCTTCCTCCCTGTCTGATAAACATTCAATTCTGTTGTATAAAATATTCTCTGTCATTATAAAATTACCTCAAAATTATTAAGCCGTCGCTGGTACGATATTGTCAACAGAATATTTGGTATTTTGAGAGAGTTTCATTTGAAAGGAAGGGAACATGATTGGAAGAAAAGAAGTCCCCAAGAGAAAATTATCTCGACAATGAACATATGTTCGCCTATGAGAGTGAGAGGGCTTCCCCGATAGAAGAAAGGGAATGTGTTAAGAATGAGGGCGAAAATATGTTCGCCCTTTCCCGCGAGAGCGAAGCCTGCTCCTTAATATGTCCTCCGGGGGAGTCGTATTAAATAATGTGCATAATGTATACTGTATACACCCTAGAGAGAAAGAAAAAGAAGCCGGGCAACCACTCCCAGCCTCTTTAGAATCTAAAAATCTTTCAGGAGAGCTTATCTCCTAATAAGAAGATATCACTTATCATTCAGAAAGTCAATAGTTAAAATAGTTAAAAAATGGTTAAAAAATGGTTATTTTATAGTTAAATAAAAAAGAGAGCGAGAAAGGAAGGCAATCCCCCCTCGCAGACCTCAGAAAAACCACAATTACGCCAAATCTCTATATTAATTGCAGTTTGTGAAAGGGCTGTAACATGAGGAAATGCACAACTTTTAGCCGAATGCACCATGATTTTTATTAGATTTAAAATGCAGCTTTATTGATGGCGAATCTAACTCAGAGTCTTAACAATAAATGCACCATAGATAAGGTGCATTTATTAAAAGATATTTTCTAAAATCAATTATCCATGAAAACCAGTTTAAAAAGAATCTATCGGTGAATGCATGAGGTTATGTTGCATTTCTATATGAAAACACTTAAAAATGCACCATATATAAGTGCATTTATAAGATACAAAACTATTTATTTCTTGACTTAGAACATTCAGCGTCAGTCTAATAGTTATATATGATATATCAGGAAAGGAATAATATAAATGACAGTTAAAAAGAAAAATGCCAATGTAAGAGGGCAGCTTGATTTAGGAGCTCTGCTCGCAGACATGGGCGCTAATCTTAATCTTGATACACTTGATACATCTGTTAGAGTTACTAAGTCTAAACAGGTGTCAAATGTAAATGAAGAAAACACTGAAAGCACATCTTTAACAAGTATAATGGAACGATTAAACTCGGCTGCCGGAGCTGAACAAAATAAATCAGATACTCCAGATCAGGAAGAAAATGATAGCGCTTGTCAGGTCAATGATAAATCAAATGTCGCTAACGAAAAGCCGGAAGACATAAATACTGACAAAGAAAAGAAAGAGAAGGAAATAACAGAAAATGTCGATGATGAAAAAATAGAACAAGCAAAGACAGAAACAGCAGCTAAAGAGCAGAAAGATATAGATAAAAAAGAGCAGGAAACGGAAACTCAAGCAGTAATATATGAAGCTGATAATTTAAAAAAAGAAAGTACTGAGCAGCAGATTGAGCAACAGACTGAAAGTGAAATTGCAAATACAAATGTCGTTGTAAAAACAGGAGAGGATAATGAAAGTAAAGCTGAATTATTAAATCAGGAAGAATCTGGTGGTGAAGAGTTGGAAGATAGCACCCGGACAGAGAAGCAGAATAATCCGGAAGAAATAAATCAGGAAAATATGGGTGGATTTATACTACCGACATCTAACGAGGAAGAAGATAAGTACGATGATGATGATTTTTTCAGAGGCGTTACATATACTGATGAAGATGTTGAACCAGAATTTACTGATGATTACGATATTAATGCTGCAGGTTTTGATTATCCGGAAGATTATCAAGAGCCTTCTCAGATTCCTGATGAACGCGTAGAACCAGATACCAAAGGACATGCCGAAGATAGTTCTGCAAGCACTGCAACACAAGCTCCTGCAGAAGAGATAAAAGTGATTGAGAATATTACGCCTCAAGAACTGTTCACAGCTTACAGTGTAAAAGATAAGAATTTTGGAGAGTTAAAAACTGCTTACGGTCCGTCTCTTTCCGAAAACGATAAATTGGTTTTAGCGGCCACATGTGAAAGTGATATAGCGGGAACAAATCCGCTATCAGTAGAATATGCATATGACGATGAGCTTGATATGTATGGAATCCTTGTTTACATACATGACAGTAATAAATATTGGTTTATAACGGAAGGCTCAGAAACCTTTAAGGAGACATTATGGCATCTTTTCACAAGAGACAGGTTGAAAATAACAGCAAACTATCCGGCTGTACTAAATTACATAAACAACTTTGGAATTAAGCCTACAAATCTTATCTCCCTGACAGCACTGTATGCAGCTTCTCACACAGACATTTCTCGCATATTACTTAACAAGATTGTTAAGCCGGCGGAAACAGCAGAACATACAATAAAAAGGTTTATGAGCAGGTACATTGAGAGTTATACAAAGTGGTATTCTGAAGACATTGTTAATTCTGATGCATTCAGGAAGTGTATGTATTGCGACAACCTCATGGCATATTCATTTGACATATCCGATTTGGTTGATGTAAGAGGGCAGAACATGACCACAACTAATTATAAAGACTTTGTATTTACATATTCTGATTCTGACGATATGGAAAAAGTAGGCAAAGATATCATTATCACATATGCGACTAATCCAAACTCTTTATTTGGAATTAATCCGGAAGAAATGTATTGGAATGTCATAAAAAGAATGTATGATAATCATATGTTTGTTAGATTCTCTATCAGAATACTTTCGATTAAGGACAATGAGTTGATTATATCATGCCCGCAGCATCTAACAAAAAATATCAGTGATGCAGTAATAGATTATATTAAGAAATCTGCAAAGAAGTTAAATAAGCAGGTCATACCTCAAATCAATATTGCCTACAAGTAACTATGGATATAAGAAGAGCTGCTTCCCAGAAGAGGGCAGATTTAGTGCTTATAAATATAAGTAAATTGCTTTACATTAGAGCAGGGACAATGTAATATTATATATATAGTAAGAACGGATAAATAGAAAGATAAGAAAGAAAAAGTATGGAAAATTTGGTAAGTATTGATTATTTAAAAAGTTTTAATGCAAAAGCAGTGATAGACAGGTTAATTCAGGAAGAAAACCGTTGCCAGGAATTAACCATAGTAGACGAAGAGGGAGAATATGAAAATATTATAAAAGACCTAATAGCAGAGGGACAACGCATTAATGTAATTAAGACAAAACCTGTTTAAAATAAATGTGTGGAGATAAAGGAGATAACATGATTAAATATAAAAATGATAAACAGAAAAATTTCATAAAAGAATGTATTAGAAGAGCAGGGAATGATGATGTTTGGCATGTATCCTTGTTTTATACACTCGGTCTCACAAAAGACTGCCAGAATAATATAGATAGTTTATACGACTTCAACACAGGCTGCGTAAAGCAGATAAAAGGTGAAAAGTACGGTTGGATTACAGGTACGGATATTCGCATCATAAGATTAGCGTATAATCTGTACAACAATGGTGCTCCTACGGCATATGAAATTGATGATTCTGATGAGAAATGCAGAGAGCTTATGAATTATTTACCAACAGCATTATTTGAGTATTTGGATTCTGATTTATTGGAATATTGTCTTGAAGCGATAAGAATAAGATTTGAGATAGTAAAGGATGATACTTTATAACAATAATAGGGAGAGTAGAAATGAGAAAATATGATACACTGCAAGCTAAAAAAGCAGTATTTGAGGGATATAAGGTGTCTGTTATGGATTATGATGGAGAAGAATATAAAAAACTAATAGAGGGGTTACCTGCAACAGGACAGAGTCCGTGTATAGGTATAATTAATAGTAAAGAAATCCCCCAAAACGCTATGGAATAAGTATTAGAATATGAAGTGCTATCGCTAAAAAAGAGTTGTTTCCTGTACAGTGAAGGAAACAACTCTTTTTATACATAGTTATATTACAGTTATTTATAAGAAAACATGTTTAGATTAAGAGCTGTAGTTAATGGTTCATAGTGAATTATTACAATAAAAGAACCAGATTACAGTAAGTTGTTGATAATCTGGTTCTTTCAAAACATCATATGTTATAGTTGATCATTCATTAAACACAACAAAAAACATGTTTCAAAACATCATATGTTAAGGTTAATCGACATTGAACACATCAGAAAACATGTTTCAATACATCACATGTTACTGTTAAACGGTGTTGAACACATAAGAAAATATGTTTCAATACATCAATATGTTAGTGTTAATCAGTATTAAAACATCAAAAACCATGTTTCAATACATCTCATGTTAATGATTAATGATATGTATATTATAAAATAACAAGCAGCAGCGGTCAAGATAGCTTTAATAGTAATTAAAACGCAATGTGATGCGGTGAGCGGTGAGTAAAAATACATATTTTTATCACTTCGCTAAATTACACTTTAACGAAATTATGCTTAAATTTTCATAGTTAGCCTTCTTGTACGTTCCTGAGCATTTTCTTATATCTTTCCATTTGCATTGCCTCATATTTATGAAATTGTTCTAATTTAGCAGCTTCTGCAGCAACGCGTTCTTCTTCGGTTTCATAGGTCACATTTTCATTATCAGCAAATTGCGCAAAGACACCATATGAACTGGTCATTTTATTAAGTTCATTAGAGTTAAAAAATGGATCTAAATCTTTTCTTATAGAATTATTATATGTGAGTGTAAGTTCGTCATTATCGTATATGACAGTCTCAAATAATAATACATCAGTAGTTTTATCTCCAGACTTAACAGTGTAAGTTCTTAACTCGTCAATTGTTTGAGAAATGCGTGAATCCGGGATAAATTCTGCCAGCTCTTTTCTTGAAAATTTTACAGTATAGTCATTTTTAGCAGCATTTTCAGTTGTTGCCAGCTTGTTATTAGCTACAGAAAGAACTTTTTTAAAGTTAATTGTTGGGTTTTTCATATGATCTATTAGGCATTATTTCGAGTATATTTGCCATTTCCTTCCTTTCTTTATTATAGAATTATAGTTCAAAGTATATGTAATTACAAATTGTTAATTAATTTGTATTTTTGTCAATAACTGCCAATGGAAAAGAAATGTTATATAAGGAATTTTTTTCTAT
>CAVAPS010000040.1:0-4252 GCA_963590775.1 Desulfovibrio piger | reverse complement strand
ATAGATAATCAATTAATATTTATTCATTCGTTCTGTTCTTCAGCTTCATAATCATTTAAGGCTTCCTCAGCTTCTTTTGGAGTGAGCTTAAAATCATTTTGTAGTAGCATAATTATTGTGCTATGTTCAACATTTAATCGCTTTGCCATCTCAATAGCGCCTTCTATCTTTGCATCTTTTCTTTCTTCTCGAATTTTCATTGCAAATGTCATATACTGCACCTCCCATTCCTTTTTAGCAAGAGCAGAATCTACAGCGTCCTGTAATTTCTGCGTAAAACCATCAGTTGCCTTCTTACCGATTAGATAATCCAAGAACTTACACATGTTTTCAGATAAGCCTTCTCTAGAACCTTCTGCATTTAAAATTACCTTTGTTGCTTCATCACCAAGTCTTATAGAGTGATCCTGTTCACAAATACTGTTAAATGTGTATACTGGAAGATTCTTACCAAAGACATCCTTCAGACATATAAATATAACATATGTCTTCTTAAGTTCAGAGTAATCCATACCTTTCTGAATTAAATTCAAATCAATCATACCCTGATAATATCTGGTTCTTTTAGGCAATTCTTTTTGTTTTGTAGTCTGCATCTCTATATCATATACAGTATTTTCGGAATCATTGACATATACATCAAGTCTTACGCCTTTACCATCATATGTGAGATCAATTCTTTTCTGGCTGTTCGCTAATTCTACTTTCTTGATTTTAATATCAAGGATAAGTTCAAGAAGCTCTTTACACAGCTCAAGATTATTTTCCATTATCATACAAAACATAAAATCATCAGTGAAATCGAGTTCATTATACTCTTTAATTCTTTTTTCCATAATTAATACCCTTTTCTTTCCCTGCATATGCAGGTTATATCTATATAAACAGGGAAAGTCTGCCACAATCACAATCCCTGAAATTTTATAATATCAAGGATTGTTTATCCTTATTAAATTATTTGCCTTAAGCATTGCCATGCGGAGGAAAATATTAATCCGCCAATATGTTGAGCCAAACAAAACTATTTAAGTTTAAAAATATAAAGTAATTACACTATTATATTACCACATTAATTCAATTATTGATACCACTAATCTTATATAGTATCTGAATATTTTATGAAAAATATGGCAATCGTAAAACATTTTAGAGAACTGGTTACCAATGAAAAAAAGGCACATAAGAAAAATTTCTTATGTGCCCAAAATGCATTAATTTAATGTAAGATATTGATATAAACTATGCAATAAGTTCTACAACATCAGATTCAGAGAATCCGTCCAAAGACAGTAAATACAATGCTTGAGATAATGAATACGCATCATATGAATAGAAATCTTCTGTATCTTCATCGAGTAAGACAACGAAAGTGAAATTTCTCTTTTCTGCATTCATTATATCACCCACCCTCTATTAATTAAAAGGCAAGCCCTCGTCATCGACACCATCAGGGATAGACATAAAACCATCTCCTGGTTCTTCCTGCGGTGTAGGACGAGTAGCACCAGAGTGACCTTCAGACGCAGCCTTGCTTTCTGCGAATTCTGCAGATTCTACGACAACATCGGTTGTGTAAACTCTAACCCCATCTCTGTTTGTGTAAGAGCCGGTTTGAATACGGCCAACGATGGCAATCTTAGTACCCTGATGAAGGTACTTCTCCACAAATTCAGCAGGTTTACCGAAACTTACGCAGCTGATAAAATCAGCATTCTGTTCTGTCTCCTCTCTCTTTACTCTCCTATCAACTGCAAGAGTAAATCTTGCAACAGCCATAGAACCATTAGCATTCTGTGAATATCTAATATCTGGTTCTCTTGTCAGTCTTCCCATTAAAATAACTTTGTTCATAACTGTTCACCTCTCTACCGCTATAGGGTAGCCTTTCCATTTTATTTCAATTATTTTGTTTTATAAAGCGCAGCAAGAGATTTAAAAACATTAACCGCTACGGCTTCATTCACAACTTCACCATCACAGATTTTTTCTGCAAAATAATTTGCAGAATCAAGAGTATTTTCATATTCACTCTTATTTTCTGCTCCAACAGGGACTGATGGAGCGCTTACGGTCTTTTTTGCCTCAGTAACTTTCGGCTCAGTAACCATACTAGACATTAATTCCTCAAATGTCATAATATCCTCCTTTATTCCAATTCTTTTAACCATTTGCATTCATGCTGATAACAGCGTTCTTTGCTTGGCAATTCCATATGTTCACACTTGGTGTTGTCTATTTTGCAATTCATTAAATCGAAGAATGGACAATCTGATGTGAGTACCGGAATCTCATCAACCAACAATTTCACAATGTGCCTCCTATCTTACCTACTTGTTATAAACTAACTGGCGTTTCCCATTAAAGGTTTTTAGTGAGCCTTTAATGGAGACTGTTTTTCCAATAAGCGAAGCAAACGATTCCGCATAAGACTGTGGATTTGGCAGCTTGTTTTTTTGAACAATAGCCATAACAGTCTTCGAGTATATCACCATGTCTATACTCTCATCCTCAAGCGAGATAGGCACATTAACCATACCATTATCCAGCAGCTTGCCCTTATCAGTTATTGTAACCTTAAAAGTTTTGGTATTTGCTGAATTGAAATTTACAGCCTGAGAATTTGACTTTTCACCTGAATTCGGTGCTGCAGTCGAATTGCGTGAAGCTACTGGTTTCAAGGTAGAAACCAGAATCTGCTTCTCGCCTTTGTATGAATTCTCGCGGCCAGTTACAACATATTCTGTACCTGGCTTAAAAGTCTTCATCGCAAAATCATTTGCAGACATTCCGCCAAGTAAAGAAGAATAATTGCTTTCGTAAAATACTAACATCCTCTCTTCTTTTCCAACTATACAGGCAGATTTAATTACCCCACTGCCAAGTATAGAAGGTGTCTGCGTAACCTTTACCCTAAACGATAAATCTTCTGGGTAGGACTCCTGTGTACATCCTTTAGTTCCTTTAGGTTTTTCCATGATTACCCACGCCTGTAGAGCAGCCTTGATAGCATCTGTTTCGGCAGATGTTATCTCTGAGCCGTAATTAATAGCTCCGGAATCTCTTTTAGGCGATGATGTTGCCTCTCCTGTCGATGAGGAACGGCATACCTCGTTACCCATATCATCCTTAATCACAAGCTCCATCGTGGCAAAAGCCACTATGGTGTTATCATTCATTACTCTCCAATCATTCCGGAGAGAATTGATTGAAAGATTAAGACCAAGAAGATCGGTCAGTCTCCCGCGCAGCATTGCGCCTTTTAGATAAGGATATCCTGTTTTATCCTGTATGGTCCAATCTTCTGCAGATACAAGATTTTTTAACTTATCTCGAACCTCATTGACGGCCATACCGTTAATTGTATTTGCCATTCTGGCACCTCCTTTATTTTAGTTTCCATTTACTTACATGGAACATTTATATTAACGATGAAGCTGATTTTGAGTTAAAAAAAAGGACCTTGTGAAAGTCACAAAGTCCTTTATATACAATTCATCAACCTCATTGAAAATATCCCAAATCACAACTACTTAAGTTGTGAAAAACAAGTGATGTGAACATCACGTCACTCCAAAAACAAATAAATAATATAATATTAATATACAACATTATTTTAAATTTTGCAATAAAACAATATAGAAGCTGTCTTTAAAGAACAGCTTCTATTGCCTTCAATTTAGGAAAGCTGAGTAATAATCGCCCAAATTCGCAAAGATCAATTGAACTTAACGGTGCTTTCCCACTATACCATTCGATTGGCATGTTCCACATGCTGAACAATAAATAACCTTTCTTGTTATTCCAATTACCGTAAATAGGAACTGTTGTAAATCCAAAAGCCTGTGGAGTAACATTATAACCGTAACGAGCATTTATCATGAAATCGTATAATGAATCAAAGTAGGATGAATCTTCATTCATATCAATGTCACTTTCTATGAAATATCCGATGTAATTATCTACACAAGATAAATCAAAAGAAATTTCATCAGATTCTAATAATTCATAATTCAGTGTCGAAAAATCCAAATACATATTAAGATTTTTTAAAAATAACTCTATATCATCCCCTTCTGAATTAATAAAAAACATCTCATCACATACTCCATGAGAAACATAAGATATACCCGATTTTTCAAGGATTCTATTGAATAAAATCAGATTATCTTCAAACAGTGTTTCATTATCAGAAGTGTCTATTGGCAACATCAGCAATACTTTTGGTGCAACGGAAATTATCCACCATAAAAAC
>CAVAPS010000039.1:0-16663 GCA_963590775.1 Desulfovibrio piger | reverse complement strand
TTGCCGCTGTCACCTCAGTATCATCAAGGAAATACTTTCCTGCTGTAGGTGTATCCATGCAGCCTATAATCTTAAGAAGCGTACTCTTTCCGCTTCCTGACGCTCCCATGACTGCAACGAATTCGCCGTCCTCTATCTTAAGACTTACATCATCAAGTGCCTTAGTATCATCAACCTTTTCATTGTATATCTTTGTAATATTTTCTAATCCTATCATTCCATATCCTCCAATGTAACAGCCGGGTTCATCTTCATTATCCTGTATACAGGAACAATTATTGTACATACAAGTGCCGTAAGATTAATAAACAGCACAGACGCTATAAGTCTTAAGTTCCAGCTTATCGTATACAGCTTTATTCCAAGAACTCCCGCTGCAAACAGATGAACCAGAGCATATATAACAAGTGATGCAGCGCCAAGTATAAGAATGTCCCTTGCAATTCCTCCGATTAATCTTAACTGCCCGAAGCCATAAGTCCTCTTTATTGCAAATTCTTTATTTCTTTCTATAATCCAGAATTCAGACATAAGCATACAGTTAAGAATACAGAAGATATACACAACTTTATTTATCCTGATGTTCTCTTTCTGAAGAGTTTTTTCAACTGTACTCTGTCCATTTCCTGAAACTGAACGACTCTCAATTGCACAGTTAATATCAGCTCCATATATATTGTTATATACCTTTTCATATGTATCATTAAGTTCTATTGTATTGCTGTCAATCATAATCGTGTATTCCTTCATCTCATTGACAGCTTTTCTTACATTATCTCCAAGGCATCTGTTATCGAATACAATCATGTTGTCAGAATAATCAGAGCCTTCATTGCCGATTACGCCTGTAACCTCATATGTCTCATTCTCAAAGGTTACATAATACTTTCCGTTTTCTTCATACGCATACCTGTACTGCGACCTTCCGAGCGCTACTAGTCTCTTTCCATAATCCTCTTCTGAGGTTCCTGGAATCCTTCCGCTCTCCATTACATAGGGAAGTTCTTCATTTGTTGCAAGTATAATCTCCGGTGCAACAGTGGAAGATTTTCTTTCCGTATAATATAATCCCACCTTTTTTGCCCTTATATTACCTTCTGTAACTCCGTCCGGGCATGCCGATATAATGTCCGATTTATTCAATGATACAACTGTCATCTCTATACGGTTCTTATACAATGCTGCAAGCCTGTCCGCTTCCTTCTGGTATGCCTTGTTATATATTCCCAATGCCCCAAATATCGTAACATACATTATAAGCTGTCCTATTATGAAGAAGCAGGCTGTAAGTCTGTATCTGAATACACTATGCATAATTCTCTTTATTATATTCATACCTCACGCCACCTCATTTCTTCATAAGGTCGATAAGACCTTTTCCATGCAGATACACAACAGGTACTATGCACGATATGACTGTCATAATCACAGCCTCTGCTGCAATAATAAAAGGAACATATATAGATGATATTCCTAACACAGTGCTTATAATCATATATTTGTGCTTTTGTTCAATAGTAAGTCTCTTATTATGATGTTCTAGTGGTGCATTAAGTACAATTATCAGATATCCAGCTGCGGCTATAATCCATGTCAGAACATCTCCTTTAACAAGCATCTGGATTCTAAGTATAATCAATGAAATTAGAAAATTTCCACAATAACATATATTACATCCCAGATGTGTATCCGCATGATATCCACCCGTATACATTCTTATGACAACCATCATTATGTTGTATACAATGGCATACCATATATTGCATGTTATCAATCCTATAATAATTACCAGTGATACATTTATAATTCCTGATATTATTAATTCCATACCATATGCACACACTTCTTTTTCTTCTTCTGTAATCACATCCTTAGACACAAAAAAAATCAGCTATAACCAATGCAACTGAATGAATCATTTACATAATTCCTTTCATTTTCATACATTGATTATAGCCGATTTATTTTTTGAAAAAAGTAGTTTGGCATATTCGGCAATATATGGCACATTCTGCACATTTTTATTTTCAAAAATACTATTGACAAATCTTTTTTAATCTGCATCTGCACATGAGATAATTATCTCCATGCTGTTCATAGTTGATAGTTCCATTATATTTATCAATAATATCCCTGATATTCATAATTCCAAATCCATGCATACTCTTATCTTTCTTGGTTGTATTCATGTCTGGATTGTTCTTTAATACATTGCCTGATGTTGTATTACCTATATATATACACAGATTCCCATTATCTTCTGATATCTGCAGCTTTATTGTAGGATTATTGCTCTGCATTGCCGCCTCAATAGCATTATCGCACAGATTCTCAAGAAGTATATACAGGTCCATATCATCAATCCCCCTAATATCTCCCAGCACATAACACCCATGTCAATTCCAGAGTCACGACACTGATTAATCTTTCTGTTTAACAGATAATTAAGTACGATATTATTACTTATAATCTCTGTAAGATTAACATTCTTCTGTCCTGTACTGTATTTATCAAGCATTTCTGTTGCTTTGGCATACTGTCCATCATTGATAAGCTCTCTGATAAGTATTAAGACATTCTTAATATCATGTCTCTGCTTACTGTTCTGCTTCTGCATATCAAGTATTGATTCTATATCCCTTTCCTTCTGCTGATATGCACCAAGCATAACCTGCTGCCGTATTTTCTGTTCATATAACTTCTGTTCCATAATAAGCAGGAATACACTTATAACATTAATTATTATAATACCTGCCATTGCAATAAATGTGTATATTACATTCATCTCGTAACTATTATCTGAACGATATACCATAAAACAACATACTATGACTGAGATTGCCGGTATCATTGACATTATAAACATATATTTATTATCTTTTGCTATTAACAATTTCTTTATCTTTATAAGGAATATAAAGAAAAATACTAATAATAACTGATTAAGCACAGCTCCTGCATACCTGTAAACTGTGCCATATTCAATGATAACAAGAAAATCTTTCTTAACAACAAGTGATACCAATCCGCCACCAAATAACGAACTTCCAACAAGACAGCATATCATCATAATATTATAGAATATCTTCTCTATAATCGTTCCGCCTAATACTACGAAGCTGAATATAAGAGAATACACCATATATATGTATATTCCAACACTTTCAAAGTATACAATATGGTTAGATACCGTAAGATATATGAATGTAATCACTATTCCGATTATGCCTGTGCATTTCTTGTTATACTTATCCTTACATCCAAGACCAGCCAGCAGAAATGCTGTCACAACCACACTCTGAAAAAGATTTATGGCATTTTCAAATATTATATCCATCATATAAACATTCTCCTTATCTCATCGACTCTGCTCCTGCTTATGTGATAGATTGTGCCATTCTTCATAATAAGGTTATCTCTTTTTCTTTCCTTTATATAATCCTTATTAACCATCTCGCCCTGTGATATCTTAATGAAACCGAACTGTTTTAATTGCTCTTCATATGTACTTAGGTTCGCTCTTATTTTTCTCTCACCATTCTCACTTTTGAATATAAGATCATGTTTTATTACATTCACAGACACAATATCTGAAAGTCTTATTATATCGCCTTTCTCAATTACAAGTATTTTCTTTTTTTCTCTGAGAAAATCCATGATATTATACATTGTCTGTTCAATATCTTTTTCTTTATTATTCTTCCTTATAAAATCAATAGGAGTAAGACCGAATACCTGATACACATAATTGCTATGTGATGTACAGAATACTATTCCTGCATTTTTCTTTAATCTGCGTATCTCCTTTGCAATATCTAATCCGCTTACATTCCCACACTCAATATCAAGTATGTATATATCCGTATCTTCTACCGCTTCCTCAAGCATTTTCTCCGGAGACTGATATACCACAACTTCCGCTATATCAGTCTCTGGAACATGCTTTGCATATTCAGCCTTTATATATTTACTTATTAATTCGCCATATCCCGGCTCATCATCACATATAGTAAATCTCGTCAAATGCCTTCCCCCTGTGTGTATTTCCTAAGCATTTCTTCCCAGTTCAAATGCTTTTCTGTTAAGCTCAAGGAATTTAGCAGGAACATTTTTCTCTATAGCGTCCTGCCACTGCTCATCTGTAATATCTGGGAAGTATGTTGAGAATCTTCCCATAAGTGCTATATTAACAGCCTTAGAAGAACCTGCCTCCTCAGCGAGTGCAAGGAAATCCTTCGCATCTACCTTAGCGCCTGCTGCTGTAAGCTTCTCAATCAGTCCTTCCGGATACTCTGCTGCCCCTGTAATTACAGGCATTGGCTCCATCTTCTGTGTATTGGTGATGATGACTCCGTCCTTCTTTAAGAATTCAACCCATCTTGCAGCCTCTAACTGCTCAAATGAGATGATAACATCAGCCTCACCTTTATCGATTACCGGTGAATATACCTTCTCGCCGTATCTTACATAAGTTACAACTGAACCACCTCTCTGGCTCATTCCGTGTACCTCGGAAACCTTAACATCATATCCCTGCTTTAATAATACATATCCTAACATTTTGCTGGCAAGAAGTGTTCCCTGTCCGCCAACACCAACTATCATAATATTCTTTGTCATATTGAATCTCCCTTCAGTTACCTGTCTATACTTACATTCCTATTGCATCGAATCTGCACATCTGCTTGCACACTTCACATCCGATACATAATGTTGGGTCAATATGTGCTTTCTTATCCTTGAATGATATAGCAGGACAGCCAATCTGCATACATGCCTTACAGCCTTTACATTTGTCCTGATTAATTGCTATTGCAGGCTTATGGACAGTTCCCTTAATCATTACACATGGTCTTCTGCTTATGATTATAGATGGTTCTTTAGCTGCAAGCTCCTCTGTTACTGCTGTCTCAACTGCTGCAAGGTCGTATGGGTCAACAACTCTTACTCTGTTAAAGCCTAAAGCCCTGCATAATGCTTCAAGGTCAACCTTACCTGCCGGCTCGCCTCTTAAGTTCTTACCAGTTGTAGGATTCTGCTGATGTCCTGTCATACCTGTGATTGAGTTATCAAGAATAATTACTGTTGAATTACTCATGTTGTAAGATATATCTGTAATTCCAGTCATTCCTGAATGCATAAATGTTGAATCTCCGATAACACCTACGCTGTTACTCTCGCCTGCTTCTCCCATAGCCTTGTTAAAGCCGTGAAGTCCTGAGCATGACGCACCCATGCAGACATTAAGGTCCATTGCGTTAAGTGGTGCAACTGCACCCAATGTATAACAGCCGATATCTCCGTATACCATAATCTTCTTCTTGTGAAGAATGTAGAATATTCCTCTGTGTGGACAGCCGGCACACATAACAGGTGGTCTGCCCGGAATCTGTGCGTCAATTGTTGTGTATTCAGGTTCTTCCATTCCCATACATTTCTTAATAAGATTCTGTGAGAATTCTCCGCATATTGGAAATGTATCTTTACCATGAACCTGTATTCCTAACTGCTTGCAGTGGTTCTCAATAATTGGGTCAAGCTCCTCTATTACATAGATTTCGTCCTTGTCCTCTGCGAAATCTTTGATAAGCTTCTCTGGAAGCGGATATACCATACCAAGCTTAAGTACGCTTACCTTATCTCCAAATACTTCCTTAGTATACTGGTATGATGTTGAAGATGTGATAACACCTATCTTCCTACCATTAACGAGGCTTCCTTCTGCACGCTCTTCAATTCTGTTAATTCCACTTGTCTCTGCGTACTGTATAAGGTCAAGTGTTCTCTGCTCAACTCTTACATGTGCATCTCTTGAATTCTTAGTCATCATGACCTTGGTTGGGTCTTTTACATAAGGAACCTGTGCAGGCTCTACTCTTTCCTCAGGACATACAACACTCTGTGAATGTGCAACTCTTGTACACATTTTGATAAATACTGGTGTATTGTATTTCTCTGATATCTCATATGCTTTCTTAACGAAAAGTCTTGATTCTTCTGAATCTGCAGGCTCAAGCATAGGTACTTTGGCTGCAAATGCATAATGTCTTGAATCCTGTTCGTTCTGTGATGAGTGCATTCCCGGATCATCTGCTACGCAGATTACAAGTCCTGCGTTAAGTCCCTGATATGATATTGTAAATAACGGGTCTGCTGCCACATTTAAACCAACATGCTTCATTGCACATGCTGCTCTTACTCCGCCGAGTGTTGCTCCGTGTGCTGCCTCTAATGCAACCTTTTCATTAGGCGCCCACTCGCAGTATATTTCATCATATTTCGCTGCTTCTTCTGTTATCTCTGTACTTGGTGTTCCCGGATAACTTGATATTACCTTACAGCCTGCTTCATACATTCCTCTTGCAACTGCCTTATTGCCTAGCATTAATTCTTTCATAACAATCTCCATTCTATGTATTCTTATCAGCCTTTATTTTCCTGTTCTACAAGTCTGTCTGCGCCGTACATCTTACGAAGCTTCGGCTTCTCAATCTTTCCTGTAGCATTACGCGGAATATCTGCAAATATAATCTCTTTCGGACGCTTGTATCTTGGAAGTTCCATACAGAAGTCTTCTATCTCTTCCTTAGTATATGTAACGCCGTCCTTAACTTCTATGATAGCCGCTGTCTTTTCACCCAGTCTGTGGTCTGGAAGTCCAATAACAGCTACATCTTTAACTTTATTAAATCTTCTGATGAAGTCTTCTATCTGAACCGGATAAATGTTTTCTCCACCGCTTACGATAACATCTTTCTTTCTGTCTACAAGGAAGTAGAAACCGTCCTCGTCCTGCATAGCCATATCACCTGTATATAACCAGCCATCTTTAAGAACTTCCTTAGTAGCTTCCTCGTTGCGGTAATAACATGTCATGACACCCGGTCCTTTAACACAGAGTTCTCCGACATCTCCCTGCTTAACTTCATTGCCGTCTTCATCAACTATCTTACATTCCCATCTGTAACCCGGAATTCCGATAGCACCAACCTTATTGATATTCTCAACGCCAAGATGTACACAGCCCGGACCTGTTGATTCTGAAAGTCCGTAGTTAGTATCATACTGGTGCTTAGGGAAGTATTCCTTCCATCTTTTGATAAGTGAAGGCGGAACAGGCTGTGCACCTATATGCATAAGTCTCCACTGGTCAAGCCTGTAATCTGATAACTTGATGTCTCCTCTGTCGAGAGCATCTAATATATCCTGTGCCCATGGCACTAACAGCCACACGATTGTACATTCCTCATCTGATACAGCCTTAAGAATGGTTTCCGGCTTGGTTCCTTTAAGAAGTACTGCCTTGCTTCCTGCCACAAGGCTTCCCATCCAGTGAAACTTGGCACCTGTATGGTAAAGTGGCGGAATACATAAAAATGTGTCATATCTTCCGGTTCCATGATGCTTCTGTTCCATCTGTGCAGCCTGTGTAAGGCTCTGGTGCTTGTGGAGTATTGCCTTAGGAAATCCTGTTGTTCCTGATGAAAAATATATTGCGCCATAATCATCTTCTGTTATAGTCACATCAGGTGCCTTGCTTGAACAGTCAGCAACCAGCTCACGATAGCTTTCTGCAAAGCTTGGACAGTTATCTCCAACATAGATAAGAAGTCTGCCCTTTGATAATCTCTCAGCATTGACTTCTATTCGTCCGATAAACTGTGGACCAAATACTATAACATCTACCTCTGCAAGCTCCGCACAGTAGAAGATTTCATCTGAATCATATCTGAAGTTGAAAGGCACTGCTATAGCACCTGCCTTTAACACTCCGAAATATATAGGAAGCCATTCAAGGCAGTTATACATAATAATTGCCACCTTATCGCCCTTCTTGATTCCTCTGCTAATAAGCATGTTGGCGAATCTGTTCGCTTTCTCGTTAAATACGCTCCATGTAATCTCTCTTCGATATGGTGAGTAAGTTGTAGGCTCAATAAGTCCGAACTCCTTCCATGTCATTCTTCTCGTATCCTTTTCATCAGGATTGAGTTCTACCAATGCAACCTCGTCTGGATATTCTCTCGCATTGCGCTCTAAGTACTCTGTAACTGGCATATTAATTCCTTCCCTGCTGCCCCCGACAGCATACAATTTCATTAAGCTATATAATACTATATTTCACTCAAAAAATCTAGGAAACTCCCAACCTTTCTCTGCTCTTTCGTCAAACTTCCCCTTTAATTCCATATTAAAAAATGCTATAATTTAATTATTATAAACGTTTTTAAAAGGGGGATATATTATGGCATTACATGTTATGGACGAGGCCAACCGCTGTTTACAGTGCAAAGTGCCTCAGTGTCAGAAGGGATGTCCTATTAACACTAACATTCCTATGGCAATCCGTTTACTTAAAGAGAATAAGCTTAACGAAGCTGGTAAAATGCTTTTCGAGAACAACCCGCTTACTACCGTGTGCAGTCTTATCTGCAATCATGAGAACCAGTGTGAAGGTCACTGCGTACTTGGAAGAAAGGGCGCTCCTGTACATTTTTCTACTATTGAGAATTATATCTCAAGTACATATGCCAACCAGATGACTGAAGGTCCTAAGCCTTCTAACGGCATGAGAGTCGCAATCATCGGTTCAGGTCCTGCCGGTATCACTATTGCAATTATTCTTGCAAGATACGGATATCAGGTTACTATATTTGAAGGAAAGGACAAGATTGGTGGCGTATTAAGATACGGTATTCCGGAATTCAGACTTCCTAAGACTGTTCTTGATGACATTGAATACAGACATCTTGCCTTAAAGGGTATCAAGATTCGCCCTAACACAACTATCGGTGGTGCAATTGGAATTGATGACCTGTTCCGTGACGGCTACAAATCTATATTCATCGGTACTGGTGTATGGAAGCCTAACTCTCTTCACATTAAAGGAGAGACATTTGGCAATGTCCACTTTGGTATCAATTATCTCAATAACCCTGATAGCTACCACCTCGGTGAAACTGTTATTGTTATCGGTGCCGGCAATGCCGCTATGGATGTTGCAAGAACTGCCAAGAGAAAAGGCTCACGCAATGTTGTCTGTTTCTCTATCACTAAGGAAGTTGCTGCAAGCAAATATGAATTCAGCTACGCACAGCTTGAGGGAATCACATTTGAATATAATAAACGCCCTGTTGAGATTAAGGACGATGGTGTTATATTCAGGGATATCATTGAGAATGAGGACGGTACTTTCACTGACATAGAAGGCACTGATACACTTCATCACTCAGACAGTGTTATCATCTCTATCAGTCAGGGACCTCAGAACCGTATTGTCAACACAACAACAGGTCTTAAGGCTACTGCAAGGGGACTTCTTGACGCAGACGAGACAGGTCACACAAGCCGTCCGGGTATCTTCGCATCAGGTGATGTTGTCAACGGTGCAAGAACCGTAGTAGAAGCTGTTGCACACAGCAAGATTGTGGCAGAGTCAATGCACCAGTATATGCAGTCTTTGCCTAAGGATGAAGAATAAGGTGATTTACATTTCACACATTTATATTTTGCAATAAAAAATCGTCTATGACCCGGCTCTTAAGTCGAGCTTCAGTCATAGACGATTTTATTTATCTTACATTAGCTTTTAATTACATATCTGCCAGTAGTTCTTTAGCCTTGTCCATAGAATCCATATGAACATATATATCACATTTGGAATTCTTACTGTTATTAAGAAACTTAAATACACCCGTATGGAAGTTCCATTTCTCAAAATATGATATATTATTTCTTCTTAGTACTCTTTCTATCTTTCTGCTTTCTTCTAATGTTACATCAGAACGCAATAAACGTTCACTAGTTCCGATTCCCGACATATTGCTGCACCTCTTTACTAACGTCTGTTATGTTAGTATGTTACCACATTTTAAATGTAAAATCTACTTTATAAAATTAAAAAATCGGTCTGAACGCTTGTCCAGACCGAATAAATGTTTAAAGAATGTGAATTAAGCGATTGTGTAAATCCATCCCTTAGGAGCTTCAATCTTGCCCATCTGGATACCTGTTAATGTATCATAGAGCTTCTGGATTGTAGGACCCATCTTCTCCATTCCGCTTGGGAAGCAGATTTCCTTACCATGGTCGTTAATCTTACCAACTGGTGAGATAACTGCAGCTGTACCACAAAGACCACATTCTGCAAAATCCTTAACTTCATCGAAGAGAACTTCTCTTTCCTCAACCTCTAATCCAAGATATTCCTTAGCAACAACCATTAATGAACGGCGTGTGATTGATGGAAGAATTGAATTAGACTTTGGTGTTACGAACTTACCATCTTTAGTAATGAAGATGAAGTTAGCGCCACCTGTCTCCTCAACCTTAGTTCTTGTTGCTGGGTCAAGGTACATATTCTCTGCAAATCCTTCTTCATGTGCTGTCATAATTGCATGTAAGCTCATTGCGTAGTTAAGTCCAGCCTTGATATGTCCTGTTCCGTGTGGTGCTGCTCTATCAAAATCTGAAACCTTGATAGTAATAGGCTTAGCACCGCCCTTGAAGTAAGGACCTACTGGTGTTGTAAGTACTCTGAACTGATATTCATCAGCAGGCTTAACGCCGATAACCGGGTTGCTTCCGAACATATATGGACGGACATAAAGTGTAGCACCTGAACCAAAAGGTGGTACCCATGCTGCATTAGCTTCTACTGTCTTAGCCACTGCCTCTACCCACTTATCTTCTGGATAAACTGGCATCTCAAGTCTCTCACATGAATCCTTCATTCTTGCTGCATTAAGATCTGGGCGAAACATAACAATGTGACCGTCCTCTGTTGTATAAGCCTTAAGACCTTCAAAACATGTCTGTGCATACTGAAGGACACCGGCACACTCATTAATCACAACCTTGTCATCCTCTGTAAGTGTTCCGTTATCCCATGCGCCATCCTTATAGTTGGCTACAAATCTCTTGTCAGTCTTAACATAACCAAAGCCAAGGCTTGACCAGTCAATATTCTTCTTTTCCATTGTTACTACTTCCTTTCATCTAAAGATACCGCTGTAAAAAATATGTTTTACACGATTTTGAGCATATTTTACGCCCTTAAAAATGCCATGTCAACATTTCATTACTCATCTCCGGTAATTTCTGTGTAATACCTTGCATAATCAGTTCTTTCTGCCTTAGTAAATGCGATGGCAGTTCTAGGATGCTGGTTTGTCTGGCCTGTGAGCATATACTGTACATCACAGCCCCATACAACTCCTAAAGCCTTAAGTGGAGCCATATGCTTTTCTATAAACTTAAGCACTGGCACTATATTGAACTTAGGGTTTCTTAAGAAGCCTAATAATAATTCTGAATAGCAGTTACCTGCACCTCTTCCCATTCCGCTTACAGTCACATCAAGAAGGCTTACACCGATTGAGCATGCCTCTATTGTATTAGCAAATGCGAGCTGCTGGTTATTATGTGCATGAATACCAACGCTCTTTCCATACTTCTCTGAAATCTTAATATATTTATCAGCAAATCTTCTTATCTGTTCAGGATATAATGAACCATAGCTGTCTACAAGATAGATATACTGTACCTTGCTCTGTGATGCAAGAAGCTCTAATGCAAGGTCTAACTCATTCTCCCCTGCTGTCGATATTGCCATAATATTAACTGTAACCTCATACCCTAAGTCCGCACAGTAATTAACCATCTCAATAGCTGCCGGAATTGTATTAATATAAGTTGCTACTCTTATCATATCAACAACCGACTCTGACTTTGGTGGAATATCTCTTTTAACATTAGTTCTTCCGACATCTGCCATAACAGATATCTTAAGCGGAGTATCATTCTCCCCGACAATAGCCCTGATATCCTCTTCCTTACAGAATTTCCACTTTCCGAACTCTTTCTCGTCAAATATATCTTTATCAGCCTTATATCCGAATTCCATATAATCAACGCCTGCTGCCACATTAGCTTCATAAAGATCTTTAACGAACTCGTCAGTGAATTCAAAATTATTCACAAGCCCTCCATCCCTTAATGTACAGTCCATAACCTTGATATCCGGTCTGTAAGATGTCAAATCACCTCTGTTTTCTGCCATAACCTGTTTCCTCCTAAAAGTTTCCTTGTGGAATTAATCCCTTTCGGGATTGCCCCTGTTCGAAATTGTTTCCGTCTCGTCTTGAATTGTTTCGCTTTAAACCGTTACGCTTTAAAGTGTTAAACTGTTTTGAATTATAACACATCTATTGAGGTTGTCAACTGTTGATTTGAGATTTTTAGCTTTCTTTGATTTTGATGAAAGTCCTACTAAACAAACCCCTTCTGTCTGTTTAGTAGGTCTCTCCTCCAACACATACAAATTGCAAGAACATAGCACAGCTACATATCACAACCGCCCAGCTCACCTAAGCAATATACCACCTCACGACTTCACCATCAGCCGCTCAATAAACACATCCATCAGTGCATTAAGCCCCCTTAAGTATTCTTTCGCATTAGTGAACTTCTTCTTAGTCACAGTCCATATGAATGCTGGATTGGCGTCTACCCTCATCTGGATTGCGCCGCCATACTCATCAAGCAGCTTCTTGATAGCATCAAGGTCTAATTCAGCCTTTGGATACACGCTCATCAGTGTGTGCCATACTGCAGCCCCTGATTCCTGATGTACCACACCACCTTTTATCTCGACTAGCCCAAGCTTATGCGCTTTGGATTTGATAAGTGCAATCATAAGCAGATTGTCGGCGCATGATGGCACACTTCCGTATCTGTCTGACAACTCATCCTTCATATCAGACAATTCATCCATATTCTCAAGTGTAGCAATTCTCTTGTATATATCAAGCTTCTGGTACTCGCTCTTAATATATGTTGCCGGAATATAAGCGTCTACATCAACATCTATAGTTGTCTCGAACTCATACTCATTCTTAATTCCTTTAAGATTATTGACCGCCTGATTAAGCATTTTGCAATACAGGTCGTATCCGACAGCCGCCATGTGTCCGTGCTGGCTGTTTCCAAGCACATTTCCTGCACCACGGATTTCCAGATCCTTCATCGCAATCTTAAAGCCCGAACCGAAATCCGCAAATTCCCTGATTACGCTGAGTCGCTTCTCCGCTACCTCTGTCAGCACCTTATCTCTTCTGTATAGTAAAAATGCATACGCAGTCCTTGAGCTTCTGCCAACCCTTCCTCGCAGCTGGTAGAGCTGAGAAAGTCCGAAACGGTCTGCATCCTCAATTATCATAGTGTTACAGTTGGATATATCCATACCTGTTTCGATTATAGTTGTAGATACCAACACATCTATCTCGCCATTGACGAACTCGCACATAATCTTCTCAAGCTCGCGTTTGTCCATCTGACCGTGGGCATATGCCACATTTGCATCAGGAACAAGCTCCTGAATGTGTGCAGCCGCCTCATCAATACTTCTTACACGGTTGTATACATAATAGACCTGACCGTTTCTGGCAAGCTCTCTTGTGATTGCCTCTCTTATCATCTCGTCATTATGCTCAGTGACGAAGGTCTGTATCGGAACACGGTCAACCGGCGGCTCCTCAAGAACGCTCATATCCCTGATTCCCGCAAGGCTCATGTGAAGTGTTCTAGGAATCGGAGTAGCACTGAGCGTAAGCACATCAACATTGTTCTTTAACTTCTTAATCTTCTCCTTGTGAGTAACGCCAAATCTCTGTTCCTCATCAATAATAAGAAGTCCTAAGTCCTTGAATGCCACATCTTTAGACAGAAGCCTGTGAGTTCCTATTACAATGTCGACCATGCCCTTCTTAAGCTCCTCGACAGTCTCCTTATTCTGCGCCGAGGTTCTGAAGCTCGACAGCTGGGCTACTGTAACCGGAAAGTCCTTCATTCTCTGTTCAAATGTGGTGAAATGCTGGCTTGCAAGTACTGTTGTCGGTACAAGATAAGCAACCTGCTTTCCTTCCTGAACCGCCTTAAATGCTGCTCTTATCGCAACCTCTGTCTTGCCGTATCCAACATCTCCGCATATAAGTCTGTCCATTACCCTGCGGCTTTCCATGTCATGTTTCGTGTCTTCTATCGCATTTAACTGGTCTGTTGTCTCCTCATAAGGAAACATTTCCTCAAATTCCTGCTGCCATACTGTATCAGTTCCAAACTGGTATCCTTCTATTCTCTGTCTTGCAGCATACAGCTCAACAAGGTCTTTAGCAACTTCCTCAACTGCTGAGTGAACCTTTGACTTGGTCTTGCCCCACTCTGAACCGCCAATCTTGTTAAGCTTTGGCTTCTTCTCAACATCAGAACCTGCGAATTTCTGCAGACGGTCAAGCTGAGTTGCAAGCACATAGAGGTTGCTGTTATCTGCGTAAGATATCTTGATGTAATCCTTCTCAACGCCTTCAACAGTAATCTTTTCAATACCTTTGTACTGACCTATTCCGTAATTCTCATGAACAACATAGTCGCCAATATTAAGTTCATTAAAGCCGGCGATATTCTTGCCGTCATACTCCTTCTTCTTGACTCTCTTGCGCTTCTTCTCTGTAAATATGTCATTCTCGGCAATGCACACAAATCCCTGCAGCGGATACTCAAATCCCCTGTGGAGGCTTCCGTAAGTAACCATCACAAGTCCGCCTGCCATCGACTTGTTGCTGTCCTCTGTATAGAAGCTTTCAATTCCAAGCCTTACAAGGTCGTCAACAATTCTGTTGGCTCTGGTTCTTGAGCTGCACACAAGAAGAACTGCGTATTTGTTGCGTTTGTACTTTCTTATATCATCAGAAAGATACTCAAAGCTGTTGTTATATGAGCTTATGCTTCTTACCTCAATATGCATTGAATAATCTATCCCGAAGAATTCAGGTGTGTAATCAAGCGTTGTCAACACAAGCTGCTTATGTCCGTTCATGGAAAGAACGGCTGTCTCCATATCCATAAACATATGGGTCTGGCTTGGAAGCACATAACCACTCTCTAATCTGTTCTTCATACTCTCACTGTACTCATAGAAAGTCATGTCGCTGTGTTCCTTAAGCCTTACAGGTTCGTCCACGACAATAAGAGTATCTCCCTTAGGGAAATACTCTGCTAGACTGCTCACTCTGTCTGCAAATGTATATATGAATTTGCTGTAATCTCCTGTCCTTAACGCATCATCAAACATTCTGTTAAGATGGTTGCCCGCCTCTATCTGTTCCTTGGTGCGCTTTCTTTTATCGATTCCGAACAGCTTCATCTGTTCATCTTTTTCATGTCTGATTTTTTCAATCCCCTGCTCTATTTCGTCCTCTGTAAAAAGGAACTCTGTCGCAGGAAATACTGTATAGCTCTTGTAGTTCTCAATAGAACGCTGGCTGTCTACATCAAATGTCCTTATTGAATCTATCTCATCGTCCCACAACTCAATTCTTACAGGGGCTTCGTCTGTATATGAGAATATATCTATTATTCCGCCTCTTATGGCAAACTGTCCTTTAGCTTCGACCATTCCGAATCTCTCGAATCCCATAGCTGTCAGCTTCTTTGCCATGTCCTCTACATCAAGTATATCGCCATTCTTAAGATTGATGACCGCCTTCTTAAATCTGTCGATTGGAAGAAGCATATCCGATATTCCATCAATAGTTGTCACAATCGTAAGCAGGGCGTCCACTCCATTTCCGGCAGACCTATCCGCCTTCTCTTCAATGTCCGATTCTTTCAATCTTTCAATTATGGCTGCTATACATCTGATTCGTTCTCCGGCAATCTGTCGTCCCTGCACATCTGCGTTATAGAATATTACGTCCTTCGCAGGATAATACATTACATTACCGCCGTTAAAGAATCTGGCATCCTCTGCCATATCTCTTGCTTTCCCCTCATCACTGGTTATAACCAGCTGGAACTTATAATTGCTGGCTATAGCACTTGAAAAATGCAGCTTCTGCGTGTCAATACAGCCACTTACCATTACTGTCCTGCCACCATCTTTAGCAAGCTCTTTATTAAGTTGTTCCACTCCGGCTGTATTATACACCGGCTCAAATATTGCTTTCATATTATACCACCAGTTATCCGTTATATTTATTCATGCCACTTTCTATGCCTTCTGAAAGTATACATTCTACAGCTTCACAGGCTTTCTTGTTAGCCTCTCTTAATGTTGCATATTCCTCTGTAGGAAACTTTCCAAGCACCCAGTCTGCAAGATCCCAGTTCTTAGGCTTGTCACCAACTCCGAACTTTATTCTCTTGAATTTGTCGCTTCCAAGATGTGCTATTATGCTCTTGATTCCATTGTGTCCACCGGCACTTCCCTTTGCACGGAGTCTCAACTTTCCTACATCAAGACTTATATCATCAAAGATAACAAGAAAATCATCTATATCACATTTGTAATAATCCATAACTTCTCTTATACACTCGCCTGAATTATTCATGTATGTCATAGGCTTAACAAGTATTACTTTCTGACCTGCTAATACGCCTTTTCCGATAAGTCCCTTGTGCTTTGCTGTGTCCACGCTGATATTATATTTGTCTGCAAGCTCGTCTATTACCGAAAATCCTGCATTATGTCTTGTTCCCATATATTCTTTACCCGGATTACCAAGTCCCGCTATTATATACATTGTATTTTCCTCTCTTTTATAAGATTTATAGGCGTTTGCAAAACGCCACAAGCCGCACAAATACGGCATTTTTTGTTGCCAAA
>CAVAPS010000038.1:0-18301 GCA_963590775.1 Desulfovibrio piger | reverse complement strand
ATTTTCGTTTTTGGATTACTTTTTATTGATACGGATGTTCGTGTCAGTTCGGTGTTCTATTTCTGGATGAGATGACTGAATTCAAGCCGGATATACTTGAAGGATTAAGACAGCCGCTTGAAGACAGGAATATTACTATTGTAAGAATGGGACGGTCTTATACATATCCGGCGGATTTTATGCTTGTAGGCGCTATGAATCCATGCAAATGTGGTTATTATCCGGACAGAAACAGGTGTAACTGTTCTGAACAGGAAGTTAAGAGATTTATGGGGAGAATAAGCATGCCGTTGTGGGATAGATTTGATATGTGTATTAAGACAGAGGAGATTGGTTATGAACAGTTAGGGGATAAGAATCGTGATGATTGCGATGCTCTTGATTCTTCATACATGAAGCAGGCTGTTGACAGAGCAAGAGCTGCTCAGATTAAGAGGTTTAATGGTAGGAATATCATGTACAATTCACAGATGGGTGGAAAGGAGATTGAAGAATTCTGCAGATTAGGGAAAGAGGAAGAACAACTAATAGAACGTATATTTGCAAGGAAACATATAACTGCCAGAGGGTATCATAAGATATTAAAGACGGCAAGGACTATTGCTGATATTGAGGGGAATGACAGGATTAGTGCATCTAATATCAGTGAAGCGTTTTATTACAGGGGAATACCAGAAGTTGTGATTCATTAAATGGGAGAGAAGTATTGAGAGAAGATTATTATTGGTATTGGGTGAATAATATTGTGGGGATATCTAATGCAAAGCTTAGGAATCTGTTTGCTGTGTTTGATACACCGGAGGAGATATATAAGGCTTCTGACAGATTATTGGAACGTGTGAAGGATTTCAGGATGTCTGATATTATAGCAATTAAAGAATCAAGAAAAGATGATTATATATATAGGCAGTATTCTGATCTGGAAAGGCAGGGGATTAGATTCACATATCCGGGACATATTAATTATCCGGATAAACTGCTTGATATATATGATTATCCATATATTCTGTATTATAAAGGAAGGCTGCCGGATACTGATAAGCCGTCAGTTGCTATTGTTGGAGCACGTAACTGTACAGAATATGGAAGGATGGTTGCACAGCATTTTGGAGAGAGCTTTGCAGGAATGGGGCTGCAGGTTATAAGCGGGATGGCGCTTGGAATTGATGCTGCTGCACAGAAAGGCACAATTAAGAATGGCGGTTATAGTCTTGCAGTTCTTGGCTGTGGAGTTGATATATGTTATCCGCGGACTAATATTGAGTTATATACACATCTGCATGATTGTGGAGGAATTATTTCGGAGTATCCACCGGGTACTGCACCAAGAGCGGGACTGTTTCCCATGAGAAACAGGATAATAAGTGCAATGGCTGATGCACTGGTTGTTGTTGAAGCAAGACAGAAAAGCGGTTCACTTATAACGGCTGATCAGGCTTTAGAGCAGAACAGGGATGTATATGTTGTCCCCGGACGCATAGGAGATGCATTGTCAGAAGGGTGCCTTAAGCTTATAAAAGAAGGGGCTCAGGTCATTACTTCACCGATGGATATTATGGCGACAAAGCCGATTGAGATTTATTATAACAGACACCAGATTACTGATGACAAACGGGATAGTTTGGATAGTAACAGTATATTTGACGATAATTTTAAAAAATCAGGGCTTGCAAGCCCTAAAAATATGGTGTATAGTCAAATCAATTTGTTTCCAGTGAGTCTGGAGATGATTATTAATAATTCTGGAGTGAGTCTTGTAGAAGCGGAGGGGATTCTGCTTGAATTGGAGTTGGATGGACTTATAGAAGAGGTTTCTAAGAATTATTATATAAGGAAGCATATTTGATTTGGAGGGCTATTAATGCATAAGTATTTGGTTATAGTGGAGTCACCTGCCAAGGTTAAGACTATCAGTAAATTCCTTGGAGCGAACTATAAGGTAATGGCATCACAGGGACATGTAAGAGATCTTCCTAAAAGCCAGATGGGTGTAGATATTGAACATGATTATGAACCTAAGTATATTACTATCAGGGGAAAAGGTGATATACTTGCAGCTTTAAGAAAAGAAGCAAAGAAAGCAGATAAAGTATATCTTGCAACCGATCCCGACCGCGAAGGAGAAGCTATTTCATGGCATCTTGCAGCGGCACTTAAGTTAGAAGATAAAGATATATACAGAATAACATTTAACGAGATTACTAAGAACGCTGTTAAGGCTTCTCTTAAGGAAGCAAGAAAGATAGATATGAATCTTGTTGATGCACAGCAGGCAAGAAGAGTGCTTGACCGTGTTGTTGGTTATGGTATAAGTCCGCTTTTATGGGCTAAGATTAAAAGAGGTCTTAGTGCAGGACGCGTTCAGTCTGTTGCTTTGAGAATGATATGTGACAGAGAGAATGAAATAGATGCATTTATTCCAGAAGAATACTGGTCTATGGAAGCAACTCTTAATATTAAGGGTGAGAAGAAACCACTTGTTGCCAAGTTCTATGGTGATAAGAATGGAAAGATAGACATCAGCAATCAGGAGCAGATGCAGAAGATTCTTGACAAGGTTAAGAAGAGTGATTTCGGAATAGAGAGCATTAAGAAGAGCGAGAAGGTTAAAAAGTCACCATTGCCATTTACAACAAGTACACTTCAGCAGGAAGCTGCCAAGACACTTAATATGTCAACTAAGAGAACTATGAATATTGCACAGCAGCTTTATGAAGGTGTTGATATTAAGGGCAGAGGAACTGTAGGTCTTATCACATATTTAAGAACTGATTCTACAAGAGTTGCAGATGAGGCGAAAGTATCATCTAAAGAATATATCGGCGAGAATTATGGGGAGAAGTATCTTCCACAGGAAGCCAATGTTAAGAAGGATGATAAGAAGATTCAGGATGCGCATGAAGCAATAAGACCAACTGACCTGTCACTTTCACCGGCAGTTGTAAAGGAATCTTTACAGAGAGACCAGTTCAGATTATATCAGCTTATTTGGAAGCGATTTGTTGCAAGCCAGATGGCACCGGCTGTATATGAGACAACTTCTGTAAGAATTGCAGCAGGAGAATATATATTCACAGTAGCAGCTTCTAAGGTTATGTTTGATGGATTTATGTCAGTATATAAGAATGAAGATGATACAGAGGCAACTAATACTCTTGCCAAAGACTTAGATGAGAATTCAGTGCTTACACTTGAAGATGTCAATGGAATACAGCATTTTACACAGCCACCAGCACATTTTACGGAAGCTTCTTTAGTAAAGGCATTAGAGGAGCAGGGAATTGGACGACCAAGTACTTATGCACCTACAATATCTACAATTATTGCAAGACATTATGTTATCAAAGAGAATAAGAACCTTTATATATCAGAGCTTGGCAATGCTGTTAATAATATAATGATAACAGCTTTTCCTACTATTGTAGATGTCAAGTTCACAGCTAATATGGAATCGCTGCTTGATGGCGTTGCTGAAGGAACTGTTGAGTGGAAAGAGATAATAAGAAACTTCTATCCGGATCTTAAGGTCGCTATTGATGATGCTGAGAAGGAACTTGAGCATGTTAAGATTGAAGATGAAGTGACTGATGTTATCTGTGACAAATGTGGAAGAAACATGGTTGTTAAATATGGTCCACATGGCAAGTTCTTAGGATGTCCTGGTTTCCCGGAATGTCATAATACTAAGCCATATCTTGAGAAGATAGGTGTTGCATGTCCTAAGTGTGGCAAGGATGTTATACTTAAGAAGACTAAGAAGGGAAGAATGTTCTACGGATGTGAAGGATATCCTGAATGTGATTTCGTTTCATGGCAGAGACCATCAGATAAGAAATGTCCTAAGTGTGGTGGTTATATGGTAGAGAAGGGTAATAAGCTTGTATGTGCTGATGAAACATGTGGCTATGTAGAAGCTAAGAATGATAAAGAGCAATAATACATGAATAATACATGGGATTGTTGCTTTAGAAGAAGGATGGGAGATTTACAATGAGTGTTCAGCTTCTCGATAAAACGAGAAAAATCAACAAGCTGCTCCATAATAATCATTCAGACAGAGTGGAATTTAATGATATCTGTGAGGTATTAAGTGGAATACTTGAGTCTAATATTCTGGTAATAAGCCAGAAGGGTAAGATTCTTGGGGCAGCTACATATAGTGGCATAGATAAGATTGGAGAATTAATAACTGCTGATGTGGGCGGATTTGTGGATAAGATGCTTAATGAAAGACTTCTTGGTGTATTATCTACTAAAGAGAATGTTAATCTGCTTACATTGGGATTCTCAAGTGGCAATGAACGCAAGTTCAAGGCTCTGATAGCACCTGTTGATATTGCAGGAGAGCGTCTCGGTACATTATTCATGTACAAATGTATCGCTGACTATGATATTGATGATATTATTCTGTGCGAATATGGCGCAACAGTGGTCGGTCTTGAAATGATGAGCTCTGTAAGTAATGAGAATGCAGAGGATGAGCGTAATAAGAAAATTGTCAAGTCAGCAATAAAGACATTGTCAGCATCAGAACTTCAGGCAATAAAAGCTGTATTTGCAGAGCTGGATGGAACAGAAGGAATTCTTGTTGCAAGCCGTATAGCAGACAATACAGGAATTACTCGTTCTGTTATTGTTAATGCATTAAAGAAGTTTGACAGTGCCGGTGTTATATCAACCAAGTCTTCAGGAATGAAGGGAACTAAGATTAAAGTCCTTAATGAAGTTGTGTTTGATGAATTAAGAAAAACAGATGACTGATATTAATGCATAAGAATATTGCAATGTAGATATCAATGAAAATATTGTAATAATATTGAATAAAAAGTACTTGCAATATAATTAATGCTTTGATATAATGCACTTTGTGTGAAAAAACATGCGGGTGGATTTTACGGCTGGTGCCGGTATACGCGCCGGTGGCCGCAAAAGATGAAACTTGCAAAAGATCAATTAACCAATGGAGGTATTAAAATGAGCGTAATTTCAATGAAACAGTTACTTGAGGCAGGTGTTCACTTCGGACATCAGACAAGAAGATGGAACCCTAAGATGGCTGAGTACATCTACACAGAGAGAAATGGTATCCATATCATTGACTTACAGAAGTCTGTAGGTAAGGTTGACGAGGCTTACAAGGCAATCTCTGATATCGCAGCTGAAGGTGGTACAATCCTTTTTGTAGGTACTAAGAAGCAGGCTCAGGATGCTATCGCTACTGAGGCAGAGCGTTGCGGAATGTTCTATGTTAACGAGAGATGGTTAGGCGGTATGCTTACTAACTTCAAGACAATCCAGAGCAGAATTGCAAAGCTTAAGGAAATCGAGACAATGCAGGAAGATGGAACATTTGATGTTCTTCCTAAGAAGGAAGTTATCAACCTTAAGAAGGAACTCGAGAAGCTTCAGAAGAACCTTGGCGGCATCAAGGAAATGAAGAAGCTACCAGATGCAATCTTCATCGTTGATCCTAAGAAGGAAAGAATCTGTGTTCAGGAAGCACATGCACTTGGTATCAAGTTAATCGGTATTGCAGATACTAACTGCGATCCAGATGAATTAGATTATGTAATCCCTGGTAATGATGATGCTATCAGAGCTGTTAAGTTAATCGTATCTAAGATGGCTGATGCAGTTATCGAAGCTAATCAGGGTGAAGAAGCAGCTCCAGCTGTAGAGGAAGAAGTAGCTGAGGAAGCTTAATATTTAAGTAACGACTTAAGTTTATGTATGCTTCAGCCTGCAAGTTCAGGTTGAAGCATTTTTAAAATTATTATTTATTGGAGGATATGATAATGGCAGCAGTTACAGCAGCAATGGTTAAAGAACTTAGAGAGTCTACTGGCGCAGGTATGATGGAGTGTAAGAAGGCTCTTACAGAGACAAATGGTGATATGGAAGCAGCTGTTGATGTTCTTAGAAAGAGCGGAGCAGCTAAGGTTGAGAAGAAGGCAGGAAGAATTGCAGCAGAAGGTATTACAAGGGTTGCGTCTGAAGGCAATACAGCAGTTGTAGTAGAAGTTAACTCAGAGACAGATTTCGTAGCTAAGAATGCTACATTCCAGGAATTTGTACAGGCTGTTGCTGATAAGGCACTTAAAGCTTCAGTTGATAAGGCTGGAGACGGCGAAGATGTATGTGCTATCCTTGGTATGCAGTCAGAACTTGAAGAGAAGACTCTTACAATCGGCGAGAAGCTTTCTCTTAGAAGATTCCAGAAGATTACAGGCGACTGTGTAGCTTCATATATTCACGGTGGCGGAAGAATTGGTGTTCTTGTTGCAGCAGACGGTGCTTCTAACGATGCAATCAAGGAAGCACTTACTAACGTAGCAATGCAGATCGCAGCTATGAACCCACAGTACCTTAGCAGAGAAGATATGTCAGCAGACGAACTTGCTAAGTTAAGAGAAATCACAGAGAAGAGTGCATTAAATGATCCAGCTACTCTTCCAAAGCCAATCTTAAACAAGTTAATTGATAAGGCTATTAACGATAAGGTATGGAGTGATGCTGATATCGCAACATACGAAGAGCATAAGAGCAACATGCAGTACTTATTCAACTTCCTTTCAAAGGAAGCAGCTACACAGTTAGCAGAGCTTGCATTAGCTGATGAAGCTAATATTGTAGCAGATAAGATCTTCAACGGATTAGTAGAAGGTCGTGTATCTAAGCAGCTTAAGGAAATCTGCCTTATGGATCAGGTTTACGTTAAGGCTGAGGATGGAAAGCAGTCAGTTGCTAAGTACCTTGCAGAAGTTGCTAAGGCTAACGGTGCTTTCACAGTTAAGGGATATGTTCGTTTTGAGACTGGTGAAGGTCTTGAGAAGAAGAACGAAGACTTCGCAGCAGAAGTTGCAGCTCAGTTAAAGTAATATATAATTAGAATTAACTATAATATACGGTGAGTATTAAAAATCCTCCGGAGTTTGATATTGGACTCTGGAGGATTTTTTAGAATAAAACAGAGATGTAACACTTCTATATTTGACGGTTATATGCTATAATTGTCAATATATGACATTATAGGGTATGAATTAATAACTGGAGGCACGTATGGATAACATTAAAAGAGTAATACTTAAACTTAGTGGTGAGGCTCTTGCTAAGAAAGAGGGGGGCTATAATGATGAACTTATAGAGAATATTGCTAATCAGGTTAAGGCAATAGTTGATAAGGGAACAGATGTTGGCGTAGTTATTGGTGGTGGTAACTACTGGAGAGGTCGTTCTAATGACAATATCGACAGAACTAAGGCTGACCAGATAGGTATGCTTGCAACAATTATGAACTGTATATATGTTTCAGAGATATTCCGTTCACAGGGACTTAAGACTAATATTCTTACACCATTTGAATGTGGAAGCATGACAAAGCTTTTCTCTAAGGATAGAGCTAATAAGTATTTTGAAAAAGGCATGGTTGTATTCTTTGCAGGAGGAACAGGTCATCCATATTTCTCAACAGATACAGGTATTGTATTAAGAGCTATTGAGCTTGATGCAGATGCTATTCTTCTTGCCAAGGCTATTGACGGAATATATGACAGTGATCCTAAGATTAATCCTGAGGCTAAGAAGTATGATACAATCTCAATCAACGAAGTTGTAGAGAAGAAGCTTGGAGTTATTGATATGACAGCTTCAGTTATGTGTATGGAGAATAAGATGCCTCTTATGGTATTCGGACTCGAAGAAGAGAACAGCATAGTTAATGCCTTATCAGGAAAGTTTAATGGAACAGTAGTAACTGTTGATTAATATAATATTAATGGAGGATTTTATGGAAAATATTAAAGATATTGAAGGAAGAATGCAGAAGTCAGTTGACAACTTAAAAGAAGAATATACAACTATCAGAGCTGGAAGAGCTAACCCACATATTCTTGACAGATTAAGAGTTGATTATTACGGAACACCTACACCAATCCAGCAGGTTGCCAATGTTTCTGTACCAGAAGCCAGAATGATTCAGATTCAGCCTTGGGAAGCAAGCCTTATTAAGGACATTGAGAAGGCTATTCTTGTTTCAGATTTAGGACTTACACCTAACAATGATGGTAAAACAATCAGACTTGTGTTCCCTGAATTAACAGAGGACAGAAGAAAAGAGCTTGCTAAGGATATCAAGAAGAAGGGCGATAATGCCAAAGTTGCTATCCGTAATATCAGAAGAGATGCCAACGATGCAATCAAGAAGGAGAACAAGGCTGGCGATATCTCTGATGATGAAGCTAAGAATTCAGAGGATGAAATTCAGAAGATTACTGATAAGTACATTGCTATGATTGATAGTGCTATAGATGATAAGACTAAAGAGATACTTACAGTTTAAGAAAATATCAGGGCTGTTGGATATTTTACAACAGCCTTTTTGTAATTGAATGAATTGCGAGAGGAATCACATATATGGATACATTTAATGAGAGTCTTGGATTGAAGATTCCAGGGCATGTTGCTGTTATTCTTGATGGCAATGGAAGATGGGCTAAGAAAAGACACCTCCCAAGAACAATGGGCCATGTGCAGGGAAGTAAAGTTGTTGAAGATATGCTTTATGTTGTAGATGAGCTTGGTGTTAAGTATTTTACTGTATATGCATTTTCAACAGAGAACTGGAAGCGTTCAACAGAAGAAGTAAGTACTCTTATGGGAATCTTAAGAACATATCTTAAAGATTGTGTTAAGAAATCCATGAAGAATAATGTGCGATGCAGGGTTATCGGAAGAAAAGATGAACTCAGCCAGGATATTATTGACAGTATCAATAATCTTGAAGAGAAGACTAAGAATAATACAGGGCTTAATTTTACTATAGCTATTAATTATGGTGGAAGAGATGAGATAACAAGAGCGGTAAGAAAGATTGCTGACAAGGTAGTAGAAGGAAGTCTTAAGCCTGAAGATATAGATGAAGATGTGATAAGCAATAATCTTGATACATGGGAATTACCAGATCCTGATTTACTTGTCAGAACAAGCGGAGAACAGAGATTATCTAATTATCTGTGTTGGCAGCTTGCTTATACAGAATTTTATTTCACAGATGTTTATTGGCCTGATTTTGACAGGGAAGAACTTATTAAAGCATTTGAGAAATACAATAAAACAGAAAGAAGATTCGGCGGAGTTAAGGAGGAGTAGTAGATTATGCGTACAAGAATTATGAGTGGAGCTGTGCTCATAGTCATACTTTTCACATGCCTGTATTTCGGAGGATGGGTTACATTCGGATTCAGTCTTTTTATTTCACTTGTAGGAATGTATGAGCTTATTAAAGTTAAGAAGCTTGAAAAGACAGGACTTGCAGTCGTAGGATATATAGCTGCAATTACTTATTATTTTATTCTTTTACTTAATGACCCGGCATATATTTTACTGCTTCTTGTAGCTTCATGCATACTTATGATGTCAGTTTATGTATTTACGTTCCCAAGATATAAGACAGAAGATGTTATGTGGGTATTCTTCAGTATTGTATATGTAGCAGTAACACTTTCTTATATCTATCAGGTAAGAATGTTACAGGACGGAATATATATAGTATGGCTTATATTCGTGTCTTCATGGGGCAATGATACATGTGCATATTTTACAGGTGTATTCCTTGGAAAGCACAAGATGACACCACAGCTTTCACCTAAGAAGACTTATGAGGGTGCAGTAGGAGGAGTTGTCGGTGCAACACTTCTTGGATTCGGTTATGGATTTGCCATAAGTTCCAAGATGTCAGATGTACTTGTACATCCGGTGTATACATTTGCAATAGCAAGCTTTATAGGTGCATTCCTGTCTATATTCGGAGATCTGGCTGCATCTGCTATTAAGAGAAATCATGATGTGAAAGACTATGGAAAGTTAATACCTGGACATGGTGGAATTATGGACAGATTCGACAGTGCAATATTCACTGCACCTGTTGTTTACTGGACAATAGAGGTTATTAACAAAGTCTTTGGAGGTTGATAATGAAGAATGTTTCGATACTTGGTTCAACTGGTTCAATTGGAACACAGACATTAGATGTTATCAGAAGAAATGCTGATATTAACGTAGTCGCACTTGCAGCAGGTACAAGAGTTGCTGACCTTGCAGCACAGGTTCGTGAATTCAAGCCACAGCTTGTATGCATAGGCAAAGAGGTGCTTGTTCCTGAATTAAAGACTCTTATCGGTGATATGGATGTTAAGATTGTAAGCGGTGACGAAGGACTTGTTGAGGCTGCAACAATTGAGAGTGCAGAGATTGTTGTCACAGCGGTTGTAGGTATGATGGGAATTACACCTACAGTTGAAGCAATCAGGGCACATAAGGACATTGCACTTGCCAATAAGGAAACTCTTGTGTGTGCCGGTCATATTATCATGAGCCTTGCCAAGGAATGTAATGTTAATATATATCCGGTAGACAGCGAACATTCAGCAATATTCCAGTGCCTTAATGGTGAGAACCGCGGTGAGATAGAGAAGATTCTTCTTACAGCGTCAGGTGGTCCGTTCAGAGGAAAGAAGAGAGCTGACCTTGAAAATGTGCAGTTAGAGGATGCACTTAAGCACCCTAACTGGTCTATGGGACGCAAGATAACAATAGATTCTTCAACTATGGTTAATAAAGGACTTGAGGTAATGGAGGCACAGTGGCTTTTCGGAGTACCAGCCGAGAAGGTTCAGGTTATAGTCCAGCCACAGAGCATAATTCATTCTATGGTTGAATTCAAGGACGGAGCTGTAATGGCACAGCTTGGAAGTCCTGATATGAGGCTTCCTATACAGTATGCTCTTTATTATCCAGAAAGAAGAGAGCTTAACGCAGAAAGACTTGATTTCTATGAACTGGCTAAGATTACATTTGAAAAGCCGGACATGGAGACTTTCAAGGGACTTAAGCTTGCCTATGAGGCAGCAGTGCGCGGAGGTAATATTCCGACAGCACTTAATGCAGCTAATGAAGTAGCCGTAGCAAGATTTTTAGACAGAAAGATAAAATATCTGGATATTCCGGATATTATAGAATACGCCATGAATGAAGTGGATTATATAAAGAATCCAACAGTAGAAGAGATTCTCTCTACACAGAAGATAGTAACAGACATGATAGAAAGCAGGTGGTAGAAGTTGGTTCTTAATGTAATTCTGGCGATTCTTGTACTTAGTATAATTGTTATTGTCCATGAATTCGGACATTTTATAATAGCTAAGGCTAATGGAATAACTGTAGTTGAATTCTCAATTGGATTCGGTCCAAAGCTGATACATTTCAGAAAAGGTGAGACAGAATACTGCCTTAAGGCACTTCCTTTTGGCGGTGCGTGTACGATGCTTGGTGATGAATTCCTTGAGATGAGTGTTATACAGTCAGAAGATGATGACGATGAAGAACTCACTGACGAAGAGAAAGAAGCTAAGAAAAGAAAGCTTGCTATCGAGAATGGATATGACATGGAGAAGTCATTTGCAAGCAAATCGGTCTGGGCAAGAATTGCTGTTATAGCAGCGGGTCCGGTATTTAATTTTCTTCTTGCATTCGTGTGCACAGTAGTTATTGTCGGAAGTCTTGGCTATGATCCATGTGACATTGATGTTGTTAAAGATAATTCACCAGCCACAGAAGCAGGGCTTCAGGAAGGTGATGTCATAACTAAGGTTAATGGCCATAAGGTGACATTTTACAGAGATTTTTATTTCTACAGATCTTATAATGCAGATAAGACTCTTAACATAACATTTATAAGAGACGGCGAAAAGATGACAACAACCGTTACTCCGGAGCATATCAAGCAGCAGAAGTATCAAGTTGGAATCGTGATGAATTCGAATTGCCTGATAAGCTCAGTTACAGAGGACTCTCCGGCCAAGAAGGCAGGACTCAAAGCTAATGATGTTATCAAAGCGGTTGACGGTGTTGCAATGGAGAACAGTTCCAATGTGACAGAAGCTATTACATCAAGCGGTGGGAATAAGGTTGTATTCACAGTTGCAAGAGATGGTAAGGATGTTGATGTAACGGTTGAGCCTAAGATGGTTGAAGTTGAAAGCTATGATGTCGGATTTGTTGTATATGGAGACAGAGTAAAGGTTTCTCCAATTGGCACACTCAAGTATTCAGTGAAAGAAGTCGGATACAGTGTTAAGACGGTAATCCAGAGTCTTGGAATGCTGTTTACAGGAAAGATTGGATTTGATTCATTGTTAGGACCAGTTGGAACTGTCAGCACAATGAGTGAGATTGTTGAAGAGAGTAAGGCTGATGGAGCATTTTATGTATTCCTTAATCTTATGAATCTTGCAGCACTTATCAGTGCCAACTTGGGAGTTATGAATCTGCTGCCAATTCCGGCTCTTGACGGAGGCAGACTTGTATTCCTTATAATTGAGGCATTAAGAGGCAAGCCGGTTAAGAGAGAACACGAAGGAATTGTCAATTTCATAGGTATGATACTTCTTGTCATACTTATGGTTGTTGTATTGTTTAAAGATATAATGGCATTGTTCTAATACAGAAAGGACACAGGGGTTATGTACAGAGATAATACTAAAGTTGTTAAGATAGGTGACCGCGTTATAGGCGGCGGTAATCCTATACTTATCCAGTCAATGACTAATACACATACAGAAGATGTTGCTGCAACAGTGGCACAGATTAAGGAGCTTACCAAGGCAGGCTGTGAAATCATCAGATGTACAGTTCCTACTAAGGAAGCTGCACTTGCAATTAAAGAAATTAAGAAGCAGATAGAGATACCTCTCGTTGCTGATATACATTTTGACTACAAGATGGCTATTATGGCAATGGAGAACGGAGCTGACAAGATTAGAATTAATCCTGGTAATATCGGAGGAACAGACAAGATAAAGGCTGTTGTTGATGTTGCTAAGGAAAGAAATATACCAATCAGGGTAGGTGTCAACAGCGGTTCGCTTGAGAAAGACCTTATTGAAAAATATGGTGGAGTAACAGCAGAGGGAATCGTTGAGAGCGCACTTGACAAGGTTAAGATTATTGAGGACTTAGGTTATGATAATCTTGTTGTCAGTATCAAATCTTCTGATGTAATGATGTGCGTTAAAGCACATGAGCTTATTGCAAAGCAGACTAATCATCCGCTTCATGTAGGAATTACCGAGTCTGGAACAATATTCTCAGGAAGTATTAAGTCATCAATCGGACTTGGACTTATACTTAATCAGGGAATTGGTGATACAATACGAGTTTCGCTTACAGATGACCCTGTAAGGGAGGTAGAGGCTGCTAGACTTATACTGAGAACTCTTGGTTTAAGAAAAGGTGGAATAGAAGTCGTGTCATGCCCTACATGCGGAAGAACAAGAATTAATCTTATAGACCTTGCAGGAAAGGTTGAGAAAATGGTTTCAGAGTATGACCTTGACTTAAAACTTGCTGTAATGGGCTGTGTAGTTAACGGACCGGGAGAAGCAAAGGGCGCGGATCTTGGAATTGCAGGCGGTGACGGCTGCGGAGTACTTATTAAACATGGAGAGATTATTAAGAAGGTTCCAGAGGATGAGCTTCTTGATACACTCAGGTATGAACTTGATAATTGGAATGAGTGATACATATGTACAAATTTTTTGAAGTGTTTAAGACGCTGAAACTGCCAGAGGATCTGGCGGTGTATTTTGAGAATGTGGAAGTGACCAAAGTCTCGAAAACATCGACCAATTCTCTGGCACGCGTTTATATAAAGAGTGACAGGGTAATAGAAAAACCAATAATATTCAAGGTCGAGGATGCACTGAAAAAGCAGATATTCCGTATATCCAACATGGACGTCCGAATTATCGACAGATATGTTTTGTCTGCACAGTATACACCGCAGACTGTAATGGATATATATTACGACAGTATTTTAGCAGAGCTGGAGAAATACTGGACACTTGAATATAATCTTTTGAAGAATTCCAAGTGGGAGTTCGAGAAAGAGGATATGCTTGTATTCACGATTGAGGACAGTTTTCTTGCACATCAATATGCAGATACATTGACAGATTATTTCAAGAAGATATTCCTGAACAGATTCGGATTTGAGATAGATGTAGAGTATCAGTATGCCAAGAAGAAGGAAAGCCAGTATGAGAAGGAAAATGCATACAAGATTAATCTTCGTGTCAAAGAAATCGAGAATAATATGATTGCGGCAGCAGAGGATAATGCTGACGGCAAGGACGATAAGAAGCTTACTTCTGAACAGAAGGCGGCAAAGAAGGCTGAGGCAGCAGTCAAGCAGAAAGCGGCGAGAGCAGCATTTTTTGCAAGTGATAACAGAGGCAGGGAAGAACTTAAGACATATAGCAGAAAGCCTGCTAACGAAGATGTTTTATATGGAAGAGATTTTGACGGTGATGTGACACCGATAGAACAGATAGATACGGCAATCGGAGATGTTATTATTTCTGGTATGGTCCGTAATGTTGAAATGCGTGAAATCCGCAACGAGAGAACTATTATTATGTTCAACGTCACAGATTTTACAGACACAATTACAGTAAAAGTATTTGCAAAAAATGAGCAGGTACCTGAGCTTTCAGGCGTTATCAAGAAAGGTAATTTTCTAAAGATTAAGGGTAATGCCACATTTGATAAATACGACCAGGAGATATCTATTGCCAATGTATGGGGCATAAGAAAAGGCTCTGATACAAGACAGGTGCGTAATGACCTTGCACTTCATAAGAGAGTTGAGCTGCACTGCCATACCAAGATGAGTGATATGGATGGTGTGTCTTATGTTTCTGATATTATCAAACAGGCAATCAGATGGGGACATAAGGCGATTGCAATCACTGACCACGGTGTTGTACAGGCATTTACAGATGCGTTCCATACAATGAGTGACCTCAAAGGCTCCTATGCCAAGAAGGGCGAGAAACTTGACTTTAAGATTATATACGGAGTCGAGGCTTATCTTGTTGACGATACCAAGCAGATTGTAACGAATCCAAGAGGACAGAGCTTCAATGATACATATGTTGTATTCGACCTTGAGACAACGGGATTTTCTGCGGAAGTTGACAGGATTATAGAGATAGGCGCAGTCAAGGTGTGCAATGGAGAGATAGTAGACAGATTCTCTACATTTGTCAATCCTGAGATACCTATTCCTTTCAGAATTGAGACACTTACGCACATTAATGACCAGATGGTTATGAATGCCCCTAAGATAGAGGAGATTCTGCCAAAGTTTCTTGAATTCTGCGAGGGTGCTGTAATGGTTGCACATAATGCGGAATTCGATACAAGCTTTATAATCAATAAGGCAGAGAAGATGGGGATAAATGTGGATACTACCATTATAGACACTGTACTTCTTGCACAGTTTCTTATGCCTAACCTTCACAATTATAAGCTTGATACGCTTACAAAGCATCTTAATGTTGTTCTTGAAAGCCACCACAGGGCGGTTGACGATGCTGCTGCGACTGCAGACATATTTGTCAAGATGATTAAAATGCTTTACGACAGGGATATTCCTGACGTTGATAAACTTAATGAAGAAGGTAAGATGGATGAGAATGCTATAAAGAAGCTTCATCAGTACCACTGTATAATTCTTGCTTCTAATGAGATGGGACGAATTAATCTGTACAGACTCGTGTCTGCATCACATTTGAAGTACTTTAACAGATTTCCTAAAATACCTAAGAGCATGGTTAACCAGTACAGGGAAGGTCTTATTATAGGAAGCGCGTGTGAAGCGGGCGAACTTTTCAGAAGTCTTGTCAATGGACGTTCAGAAGCAGAGATAGCACGAATAGTTAATTTCTATGATTATCTTGAGATACAGCCGATTGGCAATAACAGGTTCATGATTGAAAAGGAAGATTGTTATGTCCAGAACGAGGAGGATTTGTGTAATCTTAACCGCAGAATCGTTGAACTTGGTGAGAAATTCGGTAAGCCTGTTGTGGCAACCTGTGATGTGCATTTCTTAAATCCTGAGGACGAGGTGTACCGTAGAATTATCATGGCAGGAAAAGGCTTTGATGATGCGGATAACCAGGCACCGCTGTACCTTCATACTACTGAGGAGATGCTTCATGAGTGTGATTATCTCGGAAGCGACAAGGCATACGAGGTTGTTGTAACCAACACTAATAAGATTATGGATATGTGTGAGGAGATTGAGCCTGTGAGACCGGACAAATGCCCTCCATTCATTGAGAACTCAGACCAGATGCTGCGTACAATCTGTGAAAACAGAGCACATGAAATATATGGCCCTGAGCTTCCACAGATAGTAACTGAGCGATTAGAGCGAGAGCTTAACTCAATTATTTCCAATGGATATTCCGTTATGTACATAATTGCGCAGAAGCTTGTATGGAAATCTAATGATGACGGTTATCTGGTTGGTTCAAGAGGTTCGGTTGGTTCTTCATTAGCGGCAACAATGGCTGGTATCACTGAGGTTAATCCGTTAAGCCCACATTATCTGTGCCCCCAATGCTATTATAATGATTTCTATTCAGATGAAGTCAAAGCATTTGCCGGAGGCGCAGGCTGTGATATGCCTGATAAGATATGTCCAAAATGCGGTGCAAAGCTTAATAAGATGGGATTCGATATTCCATTCGAGACTTTCCTTGGTTTCAAGGGAAACAAAGAGCCTGATATCGACCTTAACTTCTCCAACGAATACCAGAGTAAGGCGCATGCCTACACAGAGGTTATATTCGGAAAAGGACAGACTTTCAAAGCCGGAACTATCGGTACTGTCGCAGAAAAGACTGCGTACGGTTTCGTTATGAAGTATTTCGAGGAGAAGTCAGCCAAGAATGCACTGGAGGGCAAGTCTCCTATTGTTAAGCGAAAATGTGAGATAGAACGAATAGCAGAAGGCTGTATTGATATAAGAAGAACTACAGGACAGCATCCGGGAGGAATAGTTGTTCTTCCAATCGGTGAGGAGATTCATTCATTCACACCGGTACAGCACCCTGCCAATGATATGTCAACATCTATAGTGACAACACATTTCGATTACCATAGTATTGACCACAACCTGTTAAAGCTGGATATCTTAGGACATCTTGACCCTACAATGATACGAATGTTACAGGATTTAACAGGAATTGACCCACTTGAGATTCCGCTTGATTCTAAAGAGGTTATGTCACTGTTCCAGAATACATCTGCACTTGGAATCGAGCCTGAAGATATAGGCGGCACGAAGCTTGGAGCACTCGGAATACCGGAGTTTGGTACTGATTTTGCTATGCAGATGCTTATGGATACTAAGCCACAGTATTTCTCAGACCTTGTCCGTATCGCAGGACTTGCTCATGGTACTGATGTATGGCTTGGTAATGCACAGACTCTTATTAAAGAAGGAAAAGCTACTATTTCAACAGCCATATGTACACGAGATGATATCATGATATATCTTATCCAGAAGGGACTTGATTCAGAGGAATCATTTAAGATAATGGAAATGGTCCGAAAGGGTAAGGTTGCGTCCGGCAAATGTAAAGAATGGCCGGAGTGGAAGCAGGATATGATTGACCACGGCGTACCGGACTGGTATATATGGTCATGTGAGCGAATCAAGTACATGTTCCCTAAGGCACATGCCGCAGCCTATGTTATGATGGCATGGCGTGTTGCATACTGTAAGGTGTTCTATCCGCTTGCATATTACACAGCTTACTTTAGTATAAGAGCCACAGCATTTGACTATGAAAAAATGGCTATGAGTCCGGTAAGGCTTGAACACTATATTGCTGAATACAAAGCCAAGAAAGCAGAAGGCACAATCTCTAATACAGAGGAAGACGAACTTGGTGTAATGCGTATTGTTCAGGAAATGCATGCAAGAGGCTATGAATTTACACCAGTTAATATATACAAAGCAAAGGCAAGAACCTTCCAGATAATAGATGGAAAGATTATGCCATCATTCAAGGTTATATCAAAGGTTGGTGAAGTTGCCGGAGAGTCAATTGAGATAGCAGCCAGAGATGGCGAGTTCCTATCAAAGGACGACTTACGCCAGCGCGCCAAGATAGGACAGTCAACCATTGATAAGCTTTCAGAGCTTGGAATACTCGGCGATATGACAGACAGCAACCAGTTGTCGCTGTTTGATCTGTAATTGCGTAGATATGCCTTTTGGGGCTGAAGACCTACTAAAGCATCTTAATGTTATGCTTTAGTAGGTCGTTTTCTTCTGTTTTCACAGGATGGCAAGAATTATTACCTACTAGAATTACATATAAGAATATAATAGTAGGTCTTTACTTTTTTATTACAGTGCAAGTGTGCAGAAAACCAGTAAACAAGC
>CAVAPS010000037.1:0-18582 GCA_963590775.1 Desulfovibrio piger | reverse complement strand
TTTCTGAGTTGCACCGTGGCTATTACATTAAAACATCCTTATGTGGTGTTGGCATTTGAATATTCCCCTTTTAATAATCCAGTATCCATGCGCTATTCCAGCGATATTGATACTTATTTACCTATAAATTCCATTAGCTGTCCTTCACTTATGAATCCAACACTCTTTGCAACACATTCTCCATTCTTGAATAAAAGAAGTGTAGGGATAGACATAATATTATATTTCTCTGCTACTGATGATTCTTCATCCACATTAACCTTAACAATCTGGACATCGTCAACTTTGGCTGCCACCTGCTCAAGAACAGGTCCTAACATCTTGCATGGACCACACCAGTCTGCCCAGAAATCTACAAGTACAGGCTTGTCTGCCTTAAGTACCTCATTATTGAATTCACTTGCTTTAACATGCTTAATTTCCATAGTATATTTCTCCTTATCTTTAATAATTATTATTTCATATTTCTCCGCATATATTCAAATCTTTCTCTTCTCATCTCTACAAGCATCTGACCGATATTCCATTTCTTATTAGTATCTGTTAATACTGCCTTGAATGTTATATTAACCTGCTTCTGTCTTATCTCAAAAAGAAGTTTGTCCATATGCTTATCATAAACATCACAGAATATAATAAGACTCTCTTTATCTTGTGCTGGTTCATATTCTGTAATATCAGATAATGAAACTCCTCTTACACCAGATGCAAGTTCTGCCAGTGTTTTATTGGTATCTGATTCATATATGAAGCCACTCACAATCCTCATATTAGATGCTGCTTTAATAATATCCTGTGGTTCTTTAACATTATACAATAATATCTTTTCCGGCATTACTTATCCCTCTTTGCCTTTCTGTTAGCAATAATCTCTTTAATCTCATTAATAGATTCTCTATGTACTCTTGAAACAGCATTAGGATTTCTCTTGATGATACTTGTAATATGTCTGTATCTTCTGTCTGCCTTTTCTGAAAGCTGTTTTCTTTCTTCAGCAACAGCTTCTATAAACTGTTCTTTTTTCTTGTTAAACTCTTCTTCTGCAAATGTAGCTGTAATCTCCATTCGTCTTGCATACATCTGGAGCTGCTCATTCTCTTTAGTAAACTTCTCCAGTGTAGCCTTGAGGTCCATAGCTTCATTAATAGAAACAGCAAAGTCTGCTGCCATGTATATTGCCAAAACTACAGCAATAATATCTGCAATAGTCTTAGGTATCATAAGTACAATCGCTGCGATAGGTTTATGAATTACGCATACAAGCAGAATTGAAAAAGCTCCCCACGCAAGAGATATAAAGAAACATATATGCCCCTTAAAATTAAGCGGAAGTTTACTGTAATCCCAATATCTTGCTCCGAAAAGCTTTTCCATACAGCACCCTGTGCAGAATTCAAGTATCGTAGATGAAACCATACCAAAAAGAAACACCAACGGCACAACATCTTTCACTGCAATCGTACTAAGCAATATAACAATTGCACCTGAACCATATATTGGCAGGAATGGACCATGCAGGAAACCTCTATTTACCCATTTTCTTTTTCTGACAGAAACATAACAACATTCCCATACCCAGCCAAGGAAACAATATATAAAGAAAAAAATCAGCCACTGTGAAACAGTGTAATATCTCATACGCATACCTCCAGTTTAACTTAGCAGGAATGCGTCCAGACAAATCACTTCAGGGTTTCACAGAACTTATGCATTATAAATGTTCTCCTTGCCCTACTAATCTCAATGCAATTGCCATCCACAATTCTTGCAAAGTTATTCTTAATATTAGTTATATGGAATAAATTGACAATAACAGATTTATTAATATAATAAAACCCTTCTGAATAAAGCAGCTCATAAATCTCAGATAAACTACAGTATAATTCAACAGATCCCAACTCTCTTGAATACATAGTAACCCTTCTGCCACTTCTCGCAAAATACATAATATCTGTAATTCTCACCTTATATACCAGTCTTGTTGAACGGTATACAAAATAAATTCCCTCCTGGTTCCTAACCACACTTATCCTCAAGTAAATATTCTCCTCTCATATTTAATTAACATCTTCATAAAATGCATATATCAATTATATATGATATACAAAATATTTCAATGGAATAATTCGGTATCTATATACCTAATTAGGTCCAAAAAGTCTACGCCTGGTAAATAATCTTTCCTGAGCATATAGTATAATGCACTTTACCCGGAAGCTCCCATCCAATAAATGGACTGTTAGAAGCTTTTGAAGCAAAATCTTCTTTTCTTACTGTCCATGTTTCTTTTTCTCCAAAAATAACAAGATCTGCTGGTGCTCCTTTTGTTACACTTCCCGGAACCATTCTATAGAACTCTGCCGGATTCTTACTCATTAATTCTATCAGCTTCATAAGAGATATATGTCCCGGTTCTACAAGAGATTTAATTCCCAAAGCCAGAGATGTCTCAAGACCTGTTATTCCACTAGGAGCATTCTCTAATGGTTTTGCTTTCTCCTCTTCACTGTGTGGTGCATGATCTGTCACAATCATATCAATTGTGCCATCTTTTATTCCTTCAATTATCTTAGCTCTGTCATCTTCTGTTCTCAATGGAGGATTCATTCTTGCATTAGTTCCATACTTAAGCACTGCATCTTCTGTAATTGTAAAGTGATGTGGTGTTGCTTCTGCATGCACATCTGCACCTAACTTCTTAGCAGTTCTTACGAGTTCAACAGAATTACCTGAGCTTATATGCTGTATACATACTGACGCCCCTGTGTGTAATGCAAGTATACAATCCCTTGCAACCATAACATCTTCTGCTGTTGATGATGCACCACCATATCCAAGCTGTTCTGCCACTTTACCCTGATTAACACCCGGTCTTATAATAAACTCTGGATCTTCTTCATGAAGACTTATAGGAAGATCAAGCTCCACTGCTTTCTTCATAGCCATAGTAAGGATATGCTCATCCATAATTGGAATTCCATCATCTGTGAAACCAACTGCGCCTGCATCTGCAAGAGCATCCATATCTACAAGCTCTGTTCCTTTTAATTCTCTGGTTACAGTAGCTGTCTGCATAACATGTATTCCTGTAGTCTCACCCTTCTTCTGTATATAATCAAGAGTCTCTATATTATCTACAGCAGGTTTAGTATTAGCCATACATACCACACTTGTAAAACCACCTCTTGCTGCTGCTGCCGCACCCGTAATTATATCCTCTTTATAAGTAAATCCAGGATCTCTGAAATGAACATGTGTATCCATAAGTCCAGGTGCAACCACCAGTCCATCTGCATCTATAACTGTAACATTATCTGTATCAGTCTCATCAATACTAATATCATGTCCAACTTCTTCAATAATATTATCTTTGATGATAATATTCATAACCTCATCAGTTCCTGTTACGGGATCTACTACATGTCCATTCTTTATAAACATAGTTGGCAAAGTTTCTGACTTTACATCTTCATCTGCTTCAATATGTTCTGCTTCCTGATCAAGTCTTGTTCCACATTCTGAACAGAATAATGAATCTGAATTATTATCAGCGCCACATGCAGGACATATCTTTTCTGGCTGGTTATTCACATATGTATTATTCTGTTCCTGAACAGATGGCTGAACCGGATCCGAATAAACTGATGGCTGCGAATATACTGGTGTTGCATACATAGCAGGAGCTGGCTGCACTGATACAGGTGATACGGATATCTGCTGATATACTGGCTGTGGTATAACACCTCTGTTTACAGGTGCTACATCTATAGAATCTGCATACTCATCTAATATATCCCATGTCATATTCTCTGGATGCTTCAGAAGTTCTCTAAGTTTCACCATGAATGATACATCTGTATTCGCTGGTATGCTCATCATGCTAATGACATCATCCAGAAACATATTAAAAAACAATCCATTCTGGTATCCATCCGCTGGATAATACATGAACAAAGCTTTTCCTGTTGTTGATTCAACAAGAACAGTATCCATAGAAACTAACACATTGCCATATTCCATATTATATGCAGACATTCCTGATAACGCCTTAACACTGCTTTTCATAAATACTGAAAATGTGTGCTGGTCAATAACTCTGTTCTTAAAAAATCCCTTAGCTGTCTCATATCCAGCTATACCATATTCAGCAGAGAAACTGCTTCCATCTGATGTTATGTAAAAAGGCAGAAATCCTTCAACTTCTGTTTTTGAAAGTAATTCAGCCATGCTCTGATTAAGCTGTTCACCTTTAGTACTCTTAACTTTGACACTTACCTGATTATTCTTGGAAACAACCTTTACTTTCCCCATAATAAATCCTCACTTCCTACTATCATAGCCTTATTATAGATATATTGCTTATTATACATCATAACTACTCCGTGTGTCACTCAAAAGTAACTATCTTGAATCTGTGAATGTAAGAAAACTTTCTACAGCATCATTCATAAGATATGCCACAGACCAGTCATTATTATCCTCTATATGCACAGGATAAAATACATTCAATTGAAATATCTGTTCCAGTTTCACAAATGCGTCATAGTCATTCTCTCTTACATCTTTAAATACATCTTCTAATATATAATCCATCAAATACACATTTCTTAATAATATTGCGTGTTATTATTAACCGGATGGACTACTGCTTTCTTTCTGTTATCATCAATAATCATCCAGTTCTCCGATGGCATTCTGTCAGCAAAATGCAATGAAACCTCATATATGCTATACCTGAACCAGTTTTGAATCCACTTATAAGAAATCTGTAACTTTTCCATAGTTGTTAAATCAGATATCAATTCGAACATACATTCATGTGTAAAACGTTTGTTCGTAATGTCAATATATTTTTAACAAAAAAGACGGACGTACTTAATTTAGTACGGTTCCGCCTTTTTCATAACAAATGCATCTACTATTTTCCTAATTGTGGCCAGCTCTTCCTGGTCACACATCTTCAACGCATCAATAATATCTATGCTTGCTTTATTCCCTCTCATATTCCCCAGCATAAGGTAATCTGGTGTAACATTAAGATAGTTACATATATCAACCAGCAATGTTATACTGCAGTTGGTCTTGCCACCTTCAATATTAGAAAGGTATGTCTGCGACACGCCCAGCTCCTTAGCCATCTCTGTCTGTTTGATATGCATTTCTTTTCTTCTTTGTTTAAGTCTTGTTCCAATATTAATAATTCGTTCTTCCATAACTTCCTCATACGAATTTCTTCAAATTATTGATAAAACTTAATATCATTTCCTGATCTTTCTCTGACATACTATCAAATATATAATCAAGAAGTCTGTCTCTCACATCGTACAGATTAAGAAACATTGATGGTAAACATCCATACTGCTGATAAAGTCTTATCAAAACCATTGCATCTGGAAACTCTTTGTTATTCTCAATCTTACTGTATTTGTATCTTGATATTCCAAGATTATCTGATATGACCTGCTGGTCTGTTATACCGTTAACATCTCTTATACATTTTAACATTGATTCTTTAGTAGAATCCTTATCTATAGCTCTCAGTAGCTGGATATATTTTACAATTTCATCTGAAAAACCATCTATCTTCTGTTCGCACATATAGAGTACATATTCACTTACCACTCCTCTGACATATTCCCTCTTGTATTCATCTCCAAATGCATCTATCTCAGAAGAAACCACATGTCTGCAAGGCTTTTCATCAACATCAACTAATAATTTATCAATGTCAGCTCCTGAATCCCACAACTTCTTTAAATCATTTCCCGATACCATACTTCTTCCAGATTCTCTATTGGAATATTCAGGCGTAGTCATGCCAACTTTTTCAGCCATTGCACTCTGGTCATAATTCTTCATTTTTCTATCTATGCTCATTCTTTTACAAAATGCTTTGTAATAATCCGTATACTCCATAGCAACCCCTATACATTAGTATGATTACTATTTAATTTTAGTATACGCATCTTTTGCACATATATATCGTTTATTGCGAATTAGAATAGTATAAATGTTTATGTATGATTAACGATAATATTTTGATTTTAACATATTAATTATTTTTCTTAGTGTGCAGATTAATATTCATCACAGTTTATAATTTATTCTAAATTAAGGGACCGAAATACATTTAAGACATTCAAAATAACAGTTGAGACATAGTGTATTTAAAAATATTTTGCAACAAAATATAATAATAACTATCTTAAGAAGGAGGAAAAAAACTATGAAAAAAGAAATTAAAACAACTTTAAGTAAGGGTGTAACAGCTGTACTTAATCGTACTTTAACTTCTAGTGCCAATGCTTCATCAAGCTTCTTTATTCACCAGCCTGTTGAGCCATCTTCATTAAAGAAGTTTAAGAAAACAAGATAATGGTAGAGAGCTTATCTCGCCACATAGCTTTATGGCTTATTAAATCAGGCATACTTAAAGATGACGACACTGAGCTATACATATATGCAATACAATATTTATTTTTGATTATTAATCCGACAATTATTTTCACAATATATTGTATAGTAACCCATAATACTTGGATTGGTCTAATTGAAGTAATTTCTTTTCTGCTCATAAGAAAATATAGTGGTGGCTATCATTGTCAGTCTTCTACGACATGCCTGATTTTTTCTGTCATAGTGCTAATTACGATGGCATGGCTTTCCTCTGTTCTTAAGCCTTTTTTATTCTTAATCATTGCTCTCGTAATAGCAGATGTGGAATTAATCGTTAAGGGACCTATTATGTCTGTTAATCATGCTGTTTCAGATTTAGAAAAGAAATATTATCACAAATGTCTTGTTGCTATATTACTATTTCTCAATATTATAATTGTAATAACTGGCTTATGGCATTTATATCGTATATCAAGTTGTATATCTATTGTGATTATATTCTGTTCCTTATTACATATATTATGTATGACAAAGAAAAACAGGGAGTTGTATTACTAATACAACTCCCTGTTTTCTATTATTTCATAAGCATTATAGATATCGTAAATTCATTCTCTTGTTCATCAAACTGCTCAAAATGGCTTCCGTTATATTTATCAACAATATTTTGTATGCTTTTCATTCCATAACCATGTTTCTTATCAGTATCTTTCTTTATTGAAATATATCTGCCATTTATTATTTTAGGTGGAACAAAGCACGTATTAATGCATTTAATAAATATCGTTTCATTCTTCCTTTTAACAATTAATTCTATATATTTACTATTATTTGATTTAACACAATTTCTTGCAGCTTCATATGCATTAGAAAGTATATTTCCAAATAAAGCAACTATATCCGTTGCTACGATATCATCTATCGTACCTGGTCGTATATCTACAATAAATTCTATATTTTCAATATGACACTTTTCTGTATATTCACTTATGAGTCCATTAAGAACATTATTGTTAGAAAATGTAGTACGCTTCTTTATATTGTATTGTTCCATTATTGAAGTAATATACTCTCTTAAAGTATTATCTGCCTGCATATCAAGCATTGTATTAAGATGATTATTCATATCATGCCTTAATATTTCCAGACTTTCATTCTTTTCATTCTCTAATCTATAATATCTTGCATCTGCCTTTTCTTGTTCCAACTGAATCTTAATGTGCTCATTTTCTGCATTTCTCTCATCAATTCTTATATTTGTCCACAATATAAGGATATCTGAACACACTAATCCAACAGAACTTATCATCATCCATATCGTTTCTTTTCTATGCAGATTCCATGTCGTTCCAATAATATAATATGTCATAAACACAATCAATGATGTTGCTAATGAACTGATTAAAAGTATTTTTGACATATCATTTCTATCAAATACTACACTTCTTTTCCTAATAAAAACTAATGCCTGTACTATAAGAAAATAGAATATATTACACAGACATCCCATAAATATTATATCTCCTGGAGTATTTTTGCCTGCATTCTTAATTCCAACTATATATCTTGCAGTAAAAAACATTATTAATTCCGATAACGCCATCATAACTATAAATATAACGCCCCAGAATACTGCCGTCCTTTTATTAACATCATACAAGAACATAATCAGAAATATGTAAATCAACAAATTAATAACTGTTATTGCATATATATTATTTGTCAGAAACACAGCAAACATTACAATATGTCCAAGAAAAATTGAGCATCCCGTAAATAATTGTTTGTATTTGGGTTCGTACATCTGTGACATACTTATCCATAATATCATTGCTTCGACTATATGAGCAAACGCATTACTACCTAGCATAACTAATTCCATATACAATTACTCCTGTCCAGCAAGATATAGGAGCATCTTCTGCTTGAATGCAGATCTTTTTTCTCTTGATAAATCTATTGGCTCTTTAAGACCTTTAAGTTCAATATATTTATCAGAAAATCGTATAACCTTGGCAATATTAACAATACATGATTTATTGACAAGAAAAAATCTATCTTCCTCTAGAATACTCTTCCAATATGAAAGGCTTTTCAAACTTATATATGTCTTTTGTTCTGTTCTAACATACCTTTTTCTAACCAATGACTCTATACATATAATTGAATCCTGTTCAATAATTATATTATCACATTTATATTCAATATTAATTTTCTTACTTTGGCTTTTACCACACAATATTAATGCCTTCTGTAAACCTCTCATTATTACGGATTTTTCCAGTGGTTTATTAATGTACCTGAAAACACCCTCATCCATTGCATCATCAAGATAACCCATATATGAAGTTATTATAAATAATACAATGTTCTTATTATAGTTTCTTAAATATTTGCCCGTTTCTATACCATTAATGCCACTCATCTCTACATCAAGAAATGCTATGTCAATCTTTTCATTATTCTTAGCCGCTTCATCACCACTGTTATATTCGTAAACTTTATAATTCGTTATCTTACGTTCAGCAAAGAATTCATCAACATATTTTCTTATCATATCAATATAAAGTTTATCATCATCACAAATTAATATATTCATGCATTGTCCTCTTCACAAGCCTACTTAATATGTATAATTATATCTTGTGAAGAGAACTCGTGCAATATTAATTCCTTATTTCACATTGATATTATCACACTAAGACGCCTGCTCAAACTGTGAATTATAAAGATCCGCATAGAAACCATTCTTCGCAAGAAGCTCGTCATGAGTTCCCTGCTCAACGATATCGCCGTCCTTCATAACAAGAATTACATCAGCGTCTTTAATAGTTGAAAGTCTGTGTGCTATAATAAAGCTTGTTCTGCCCTTCATCAGATTATCCATAGCCTTCTGGATTCGCTCCTCTGTTCTTGTATCAACAGAAGATGTTGCTTCATCAAGGATAAGAATTGGATTATCAGCAAGAATTGCTCTTGCAATTGTAAGAAGCTGCTTCTGTCCCTGTGAAACATTGCTTGCGTCCTCGTTAAGCTCACAATCATAACCGCCCGGAAGAGTCTCGATAAAGTGATGAGCGTTAGCTGCCTTAGCAGCTGCAATAACTTCTTCATCAGTTGCATCAAGCTTTCCGTATCTGATGTTCTCCATAATTGTACCCTTGTAGAGCCATGTATCCTGAAGAACCATTCCAAATGCATCTCTTAATTCTCTTCTGTTGAAATCCTTAACATTATGTCCGTCAACAAGAATTGCACCATCATTAACATCATAAAATCTCATAAGCAGTTTAACAATAGTAGTCTTACCTGCACCTGTCGGTCCAACAATAGCAACCTTCTGACCCGGCTTAACATTTACACTGAAATCCTTAATAATCGTCTGGTCTTCATTATATCCGAATCTTACATGTTCAAAATCAACATATCCTTTGATTCCCTCTGTAGATACAGGATTCTTGACAGTCTGGTCTTCCTCCTCTTCGTTAAGGAATTCAAATACTCTTTCAGAAGCCGCTGCCATAGACTGTACCTGATTGATAACCTGTGCAATCTGCTGGATTGGCTGTGTGAAGTTCTTCACATACTGGATAAATGCCTGAATATCACCAATTGTTATAACATTTTTAATAGCAAGCAGGCCACCGGTTAATGCAACGCATGCATATCCCAAGTTACCTACAAATGTCATAATTGGCTGCATCATTCCTGAAAGGAACTGTGACTTCCATGCTGAACCGTAAAGGACATCATTAGTCTTGTTAAATGAATCAACCATATCCTTTTCTTTATTAAAGGATTTAACAATCATGTGTCCGCCGTAAGTTTCCTCAATCTGACCATTAATATGTCCAAGATACTCCTGCTGAGTCTTGAAGTATCCCTGAGACTTCTTAACTACGAAAGAAACAAGTCCGATTGATATTGGAAGAATTATAATAGCAATAAGTGTCATGAGAGGCGAAATGCTTAACATCATGACTAGAACACCAATCATGGTAGTTAAAGATGTAATGATTGTTGTAATACTCTGGTTAAGTCCCATTCCAAGTGTATCAACATCGTTAGTGATTCTTGATAACACTTCACCATATGTCCTGCTCTCGAAATACTTCATAGGCATACGGTTAATCTTCTCACTTATCTCTTTTCTTAATCTGTAGCAGACCTTCTGCGTAATGCCTGTCATTATCCAGCCCTGTACAAAGTTAAATACTGCACTTGCGGCATACAGACAAAGTACAAATATAAGAATTTTTCCAATCTTTCCGAAATCAATTCCACCAGTTCCTGCAATCTTCTTTACAAGACCTTCTGACAGTGCTGTTGTTGCCTTACCAAGAACCTTAGGCCCTACAACAGAGAATACTGTCGAGCATACAGCCATAATTGCAACAAATATTATCGCAATCTTATAACTTCCTATATATCTTATAAGCTTTCCCATTGAGCCTTTGAAATCCTTGGCTTTCTCAACAGGTGCCATTCCTCTTCCCGGAGGTCCCATTCTTCTCTTCTGCGGCATTTTGATATCTTTATTATCTTCCATACTGACTAGGCCTCCTTTCCAAGTTCTTTAGCAGAAAGCTGTGAACTTGCAATCTGCTGATATGTTTCACATGTCTTCATAAGTTCTTCATGAGTTCCTTTGCCGACAATCTTGCCGTCTTCCATAACAAGAATCTGGTCTGCATGAAGAATTGTGCTGATACGCTGTGCTACGATAATAACAGTGGCGTCAGACACATTTGAAGCAAGCTCCTTACGAAGAATTGCATCAGTCTTTAAATCAAGTGCTGAAAAACTGTCATCAAATATAAACACTCTCGGGTGCTTTGCTATTGCTCTTGCAATCGAAAGTCTCTGCTTCTGACCACCTGAAACATTAGTACCTCCCTGTGCTATAGGACTGTCGTACTTCTCAGCCTTATTATCAATAAACTCAGTTGCCTGTGCAATCTGTGCTGCCTTAATTACCTCTTCATCACTCGCGTCAGGATTACCGAACCTTAAGTTGCTTGCAATAGTACCAGAGAAAAGCATTCCCTTCTGTGGCACATAACCAAGTTCACTTCTTAAATCATGCATAGAAATATTTCTTATATCGTGACCGTCGATAGTGATGCTTCCCTCTGTTACATCATACAGTCTTGGAATAAGATTAACGAGTGTTGATTTTCCACAGCCCGTACTTCCTATGATAGCTGTAGTCTTGCCTGGCTCTGCTTTAAATGTGATATCCTCAAGTGCATTTGCCTTAGCACCCGGATACATGAAATTGACATGGTTAAACTCAACAACACCCTTTGCATCCTCAATTGTTTCAGGCTTTTCAGGGTCTTCTATAGAAGAATGTGTGTTAATAACTTCATCTATACGGTCAGCCGCAACCATGGCTCTCGGAAGCATAATTGACATCATGGTAAGCATAAGGAATGACATAACGATAAGCATTGAATATGTTATAAATGCTGTCATTGAACCTACCTGCATAACTCCGGCGTCAATTCTGTGTGCGGCAACCCACACAATAAGAACTGATAAACCGTTCATAATAAGCATCATTGTCGGCATCATGAATGTCATTGTTCTGTTAGTAAAAAGCATTGTCTTAGTGAGCTTCTTATTAGCCTCATCAAATCTTTCCTCTTCCTTCTTCTCTCTTCCGAAGGCTCTGATTACAGAAAGACCTGTAAGAATCTCTCTTGATACAAGATTGACATTATCAACCAGCTTCTGCATAAGCTTGAACTTAGGCATCGCAATTACCATAAGCAGCATTACAAATGCGATGATAACCAGCACAGCCATGACTATAACCCAGCCCATACCGGCTCCCGTGCCTATAACCTTGATAATTCCACCAACACCAAGAATTGGAGCATACAGAATAATTCTTAGAAGCATTACCGTAACCATCTGAATCTGCTGTACATCATTAGTTGTTCTTGTGATAAGAGAGGCTGTAGAGAATCTATCCATCTCCGCATTAGAAAAGCCCATTACATTAGAATACAGCTTTCTTCTCATATCCCTTGCAACTCCGGCTGCTACCCTTGAAGCAAGGAAGCCTACGCATACAGATGTAACTGCCATAAGAAGTGCCATTGCAACCATCTTAAGACCTGCTGTCCACAGATACTTAGTCTGGATAGAATCCATATCCATTCCAGCCTTAGCATCCATACTCTTTGCATAAGCAACACCCATAGATGAAACAAGTGTCTTACCCATAGTATCAATAGTACTCTGGAACTCATTTCTCATAGAAAGGATATCGTCCTTGCTCATAGCCCCGGCACTATACATTGCTTTCACAATCTGTCTCATATCCACGCAAGTAGTCTCAACTTCATTACCGTCTGAATCTTCCATCATCTGTGTAAATGTAGTAAGCTCCACACCCATAGACTTTCCAATATCTTCTACTGAAACATTGGCAAGCTGTTCCTCACTTACCTTCATCTGCTCCGCCATACGGCTCTTGAACGTGCTTTCAGTCACAGAAGACATCTGATTGTTAATTATAAGTGCTGTAAAAAGTGTGTCATCCAGATCATCTTTATTCTTAGAACCCTTAACACTTAATTCATAGATATTGTCCTCTTCATTATAGGAATAAGACTGTTCCCACAACTGTGTCTCCTCATCAGTCATGAAAAGCTTTGCCATGTCAAATTCTTCCTTAGTAATCTTTTCTGGCACGGTATGCTCTATACCGCCATTCTGTATACCGGTATCAATGATATCCGAAGTATACGAAGGAAGTGACAGATCGCACACCGCCTGGACAATAAGCAATGCCAGTACAAGTACAACTAACTTCCAGTATGGCAGCACATTTTTAATAATTCTGCTCATAAACACTCTCCCATCTTTATTGATAAATATCTTCAAAAATGCTTTCATTAATTAATAAGCGTTTCTTATATTAGCACCGATTTCCATCATAGTAAATTAATGTCAAATGTATTTTTATAAATAATTTATAAAGAAGGTTTGAGGTTTAACAGTATATATGTTATTATACGCACGAACGTCATCCGTTTACCGGAGATGTATCTTATACAAGCCGGAAGGGCTGCATACCTTTTCGCAAAGGAGACAATATGAATACTATTAATGCAACTCGAACTTCTGCAGCGAAGTTCAACACTAAGTACATGGTGGAGCTGGCACTTATGGTTGCGGTCATACTCGTTATGTCGCTTACCCCATTAGGCTACATCCGTACCCCTGGACTATCTATCACTCTTTTAACCGTTCCTGTAGCTGTAGGTGCTATTATCTTAGGACCTGTCGGCGGATTAATCTGTGGTCTGGCTTTCGGACTCACAAGCTTTTATCAATGCTTCGTCGGAGGTGCAATGGGAACAGTGCTTCTCGGAATCAATCCTTTTGGTACATTTGTGACAACAGTAGTAACAAGAACTCTTGAGGGTTTCCTTACAGGACTTATATTCAAGGGACTTCACAGTATTAAGGGAGTTAAGAAATTTTCTTATTATATAGCAAGTCTTTGCTGTCCTTTACTTAATACTTTATTATTCATGAGTTCACTTGTTCTATTCTTCTATAATACAGATTATGTACAGGCTTTCGTTACTGCACTTGGTGCTAAGAATCCACTTATATTCGTAGTATTATTTGTTGGTGTTCAGGGACTTATTGAGGCAGTTATCTGCTTCCTCGTTGCCAGTGTGGTTTCACGCGCATTATACGCTGCACTTAAGCTTAACCAGAATTAATCTGTCACTTAGATTGAATAAATCGGACATTAATCAATGGAGGATTAGTTTTGTTTACAGAGATTTCAGTTAATGATATTAATGATTTTAGGTTAGGCCATGCTTCCAACAAAGAGGCTGGCACTGGTGTAACTGTTATATATTTTCCTAATGGTGCGACAGCAGGCTGTGACATAAGCGGCGGCGGTCCGGCTTCAAGAGAGACACCTCTTACTATGCCTATGACTGCTGACAATCCTGTTAATGCAATCGTTCTCTCAGGCGGTTCAGCGTATGGTCTTGCCGCCTCTGACGGAGTCATGACATGTCTTGAAGAACATGGTATAGGATATGATACTGGTGTTTCACTTGTTCCGCTTGTATGCCAGTCATGTATATTCGATCTTGGATATGGAAGCTCTAAGATACGCCCTGACAGTGCTATGGGTTATGAGGCCTGCATACAGGCACTTGAGAAAAATTCAGACATTCAGGGCTGTATAGGAGCAGGAACTGGTGCGACTGTCGGCAAGATTATGGGAATGAAGCAGGCTGAAAAGTCCGGACTTGGAATATATTCAGTGAATGCGGGTACATTTACAATGACAGCAATTGTTGTTGTAAATGCACTTGGCGATATATCAGATTATGAAACAGGCAAAAAACTTGCCGGACTTAAGAATTCTGACAGAACAGAGTATATAAGCTGTGAAGAAGCGCTCTATCAGTTCATGGCACCACGTGATATCTTCACCGGCAACACAACAATCGGTGCAGTTATAACCAATGCTGCATTCACCAAGGCTGAGCTTAATAAGATTGCGTCTATGGCAAGAAATGCATATGCCCGCTGTATTAATCCTGTCGGTACAATGGCAGACGGAGACACAATCTACACTGCAAGCACCGCAAAGCGTAATGATCCTAATGCCCCGTGCGTTGATATTAACTTTGCAGGAACGCTTGCCGCCCGCGTCATGTCCGCTGCAATCAGGAATGCTGTAACGAATTCAAGGATTAGTGATGAAGAATTTCTTGGTATGATAAAGTAAGATGTAATTATAATTACCCCCGGAAAACTGGCTGTATCTGCAGCCAGTTTTTTACTCAATTCATTCAAGATACATTCTTTTCTCTTCTGTATTATACCAGTCATTCAGATAATCATATTCTTCCGGCCAATGAAAAAGCAGATGCTTATTCACAGCCAGCCACCATTTTGCATATCGTATAAATTCCTCTGCCTCCCTTGAAACAGGTTTGTCTGCCCTCGTGACCAGATAAGTCTCCCATATGCATTCCATATCCTCAAAAGGTCGTATTACTGTATTGGGCCTTACATCCTGCCATGCTGGAAAATCTACAGACAAACCAATTCCCTCGTTCATATCTGCAATCTTATGAGTTGTGTCTATCTCTGTAGTCTCAATCACAATATCTGGTGCTACTCCTGCCTTTATGAACCTGTTAATATTATTGTGATACGGCATGAAATCGCGCCCTTCTAATGCAATTGCCTCATGATCTAAATCCTGATATGAAATTTTCTCTTTTTTGGCAAGTGGGTGATCCTTATGAATTACCAGACAATGATGATGCTTTGAAAATGGAATCGCCCGAAATAAAGTTCCATCAATCGGTCCTGCTAAAAATCCCACCTCTGCCTCTCCATTTAACATCCGATCTTTCACAGTACGATCCGGATTTTCTACAACTGTAAGATATATATTGGGATGATCCTCCTTATACTGTTTAAAAAAACGAACAGTCAGATAATCTAAAATCCCTAGTGTGGGAGCAACATTCAGGTGATACTTTTCCTGATATTCTGACTTCTGTATGTGATTCGTAAGCTGCATTAATTGTGTCATAATATTACCTGCATGAGCATAAAAATACCTTGCTGTATCAGTCGGCACAATTCCCTGATTACTTCTCACAAATAATTTACCATCAAGTTCCTTCTCCAGCTTCTTGAGATTCAAGCTAAGCCCCTGAGGAGTAATATATAGCTTTCTTGCTGCTGCCGATATACTTTGTTCCTCATATAAACACATAAACATCTGAATATCCTTAGTATCCATCATTCTCACCATCCTTTTCCTCAATATACATCTGTATCTTAACTGTTTCAAGCAAAACTTGAAGCGTATCAAAAACATCTTGCTTTTCCCGAAGCCTTCATCCCCGGTTATCCTTGGTGGATTTGGCTTGGAAATGCCGATTATGGTATGAAATATTACATTGATCTTTATAAAAATGCTGTTGAGATTCCAAGTAAAACTGTCCGGGACTTAAGTGAAGCTGCCAGAAGAAACAAAGTGTACTTCTGTGTATCTGTTACAGAAAAAGACGGTGGTTCTCTCTACCTGACACAGCTATGGTTTAACCCATCTGGCGATTTGATTGGAAAGCATAGAAAATTAAAGGCAACCAATGCCGAAAAGACAATCTGGGGAGATGGCGATGGTAGCATGATGCCAGTATTTGAAACAGAATATGGTAATCTTGGCGGATTACAATGCTGGGAACACTATCTCCCACTTAATATTGCTGCTATGGCTTCCTTAAATGAACAGATTCATGTATCCTCATGGCCGATTGGTATGCCTGTAGAAGGACATCTGTTTGGACCTGCGCAATGCCTGAATGCTGCCAAATATTATGCATTAAGCAATCAGGTATTTTGTCTGGTATCATCTCAGATCTGGACAGATGAGCAACGCGACCGTATCTGTGAAACAGATCATCAGAAGAATTATATGAAAAATGGATATGGCATCACCTGCATTCTGGCTCCAAATGGATTAGAAATCGGTAACCACCTTGAACATGACAAGGAAGGCATTACCTATGCTGATATTGATTTATCACAGATTATACCGGGAAAATTTTTGATTGACACAGCCGGACATTATTCTACGCCGGGATTTCTCAGTCTGAATTTTGACCGCAACGTCCATGTCCCAGTCAACAAGATTGGTGATACCAGACCAACTATGTACAGTTATCAGGACATTCAAAATAGTAAAGAAGATTAAATCCGAAAAATGTTTTAAGCTTTCTTTACAAATGCATTAGATTGTTTCACTTTTTATTTCGTAATTGGCTACACTTTTGTCACATTTTGCCAGTATCATATTAACAAGCTTAAGGAACAAACCGGATAGCTGAATGACCGATAGCTGACGATTGTGTTTACCCAAGGCATTAACATAGATATGCATAAAAAATTCGAGACTTTATGCAACCCCTCCCTCATTTCACTGGCTGCATGTGCAGCCAGTTTTTTAATGCCTGTATTACCAACTTAAGCTTTTTCAAATACAAGTATTTTCTCCGAGAATCTGCTGACAAGTGGAATCCATGTTACGAGCTTATATGCAGGGTTTAAAGTATGCATACCTCTTACAATGTTGTCATCTTTAACTTTTCTGAAGCCGTCTGCTATTTCCTTTAAATCATCAAAGCTGTCCGCTCCCCATGTAAATGTTGCGCCGGTTGCCTTAATTGACTTCTCAAGTCCTTCTTTCTTTACAAACATAGGACATAAAGTTTCCATGCACACATATGCATTATCAAAATTATCTCTTATAATGCCAAGCATAGTCTTTACTTCATCGGCTGTCATATACATGGTAAGACCTTCAATAATAAAAAGCATTTTTCCTCTTAATTTTATTTGCTTTACCCATGCCTCATCTAACACGGAGCACGCAACCGTTGATATCCTTCCAGATTCCTTAAACACAGAATCCCTTACTGCTATTGTCTCCGGCAGGTCAAGGTTGTACCATGTGAGTCTGCCATTATCCATTCTGTATGCTCTTGTATCAAGTCCGCATGCAATATTAACAACCGTACAGTCAGGATTCTTACTTATAAAATCACTTACAAGCTCATCAAATACTACGCTTCTTGCTACAATACCACTGCTCATGGCAGTATCTTTGCTTGCTTTACTGAAATCATAGTCCAGCTTATCAACAAGCTCCTCTGCTTTCTCATCACGGAATTTATTCTTAGGATTTCTGCTGTGCATAGCTCTTGCATAGAAGCACTGAAGCATTGTTTCTGCAGTTCCGTTAAGTACCGTTTTAATCTTTTCATTTTCCATAGAATGTGTCTCCTTCTATCATTAAATCAATTCAAAATTTTTCTAATTCCTGTGAATACGACATATATTCTTCCCCCTTTAACAGATAATCTGAGCAATAAAAAACAGTATTGGTTAGTTCTTTCTAACCAATACTATTTTAGCATATATTTTATAAATCTCAATACCTGTTATCTATTATCTTGTATCTAAATCAATAAACATTTAAAAGGAGTATTCAATGGGAACTACACAACCGATAAGGAACAACGACGAGCTTACTGCATTAAGGATTAACGATTTGTCTTACTTTTGTCTACATCTTTATGCTATTATATCACTAAAGATATGAAACAATATAAC
>CAVAPS010000036.1:0-21197 GCA_963590775.1 Desulfovibrio piger | reverse complement strand
CGCCGGTTGCCCGACCTACACCCTTAGCAGGGGCGCCTCTTCAGCCTCTTGAGTACTACTCCAGATTCCATGAATGCGAGCCCTAAACCATATATGTTTAACTCATAATATGAAATTCTGCGTCAAACGCATTTATTATTCTAACAAAGCCCCCTGATATTGTCAAGGGGCTTTTTATTTTTACTGATATTTCGAATAATATTATTTATTCCTTTTTCTTCTTATACACAACTACTGTTGTTGTCATCGTTGTAGCAACTGATAATAATAACATTATATAGTACATTGTATTGCTTCTGTCGCCTGTCTTAACTGAAGTTTTTGCGACAACCTTATCTTCGTTAGCTGCTATTTCAGGAGCCTTTGTCTGTAACTCACTTGGTGTGACGTTCTCTGACGGTGTCTGTATCTGCGATGATGTCTCTGCCTCTGTAGGAGTTTCCATCTCTGTTGGTGTATGTTCCTCTGTTGGTATCTGCTTCTCAGTTGGTGTTTCTTTTTCTGTTGGTGTCTCTGGCTGCTTTGGATTTACATTGATTGTTACTGTTGCTGATTTCGTATATTCTTCACCATCAACAATAAGAACTACTTTATATACAAATGTATCTTTTCCAGTAAAGCCTTTGTCTGGAATATATTGAAATGTTCCGTCTTTATTGAACTTTATTGTTCCATTCTTTACATTTTCTTCCAATACAGTCTTTAATGAAAGTTTTTTCTGTGGATTATTAACTATCTCATTATTATCATTGACAAGAACTGTACCTGCATCGAGGACTTCATCCTGATTAACAGTGTACTCGTCATCTGCAGCATCCGGCAGGATTACTGCTGCCGGTGTTTCTTTAAACTTCTGTGTGTAGGTAATTCCGCCTATTATTCCTTCAAACTGGCATCCATCATTAGTATATGAATATCCTGTATATCCATCCTTGACTTTTATTTTAACTGAGACTACCTGCTCTGTTGCTGATATTTTCTCAGGATATTTTATTGTAAATGTTCCATCTTTATTAACTACCACATTTTCCTGATCAGGAACTAGTTCAAAATGTTCATCCAAGCTATCAGTTACCGATGAACTTTCAAATGGCAGACCTGTCATCTCTGTCATTATCTGTTTAAATCTGCTGTTTAACTGCTCTGCACTAGCTGCTGTATAGAATTCTTTAGCATATCCTCCATCTGAAAATGTAAAGCAGGTATCACCTTTTTCTGTTTCATAATGTAATGATTTATTACCTAATGACACCTTAACAAGATTAGTAATATCCGATTCTTTACTCATGAGGACTATTGTATATATATCCGCACCGGCCTCTTTCAGCTTTTTTCCAGCTTCTCCTGCATAATATGAACCATTGAGTTCCTTTTTCGAACCAGTATATTCTGTATTCTGATTATCATTTTTTATATAATAATGTCCGCCTATCTGTGTATCATCATATTTGTTGGCAACGCCATCTGTAAAAAGTATTACAGATACACCTGTTTTATCACTTACAACATCTGATACTTTGTCTATTCCCTGCTGGATATTAGTTGAACCACCAAGTCCTCTGTTAATAAATCCAACATTTTTTCTCTTCTGGTAACCATTTTGTTTATCATTATAATCCTGATTATAATAATTCTCGTTGTATATAGAATTTAATTTAGTCATGATTTCACTTTTGCTGGATGATTCAGTTATCTCTATTCTGGCTGATTCACAGTATGAAACAACTGATACTTTATTAGATGTTCCTTCAGGCAGAAACTCATTTAAGAAATTCTGTACTGCTTTTACTGTAACACTCCATCTTGTTTTTTCGTAACTTGGTGCCATTGCCTTAGCATCAGCTCCTTCATCTACTGAGCAAGCCATGCTGAGTGACCTGTCTAATACAAGTATTACATTCTGATTTTCACTTTTTATTGATGGAAGATTCTGCGATTTTGCAGAAAAATGAAGCGTATAATATCCGTTTTCATCAGGAACTTCACTTTCGATTGATTTTTCAATAGCCAATGTTCCCTCATATGAATAGGCTTTAGCATATATTATTGTATCTTTAGTTACAGCATCACCATTGTTAATACCGCCTACAAGTACTCCGTAATTCTTGTCTGATGATTTAAGGGTTATTGTGTTGCCACTTTTAACATATATATCTTTGGTATCATTATCAATTACAAATGTGATTTTGTTATAACCCTCTTTGGCAGTTTCTGATATCTGATTATCTGTCACAAGTATTATTTTATCATATAGTTCATTCTCCGCTGCCTGTGCTTTGTTAGTCATATACGGTAGTATGCCTGTCACTATCAGGATAATTGTAAGTACTCCTACAATTATCCTGCGTGTCATTTTCTTTTTCATGGCTTTTCCTCCCTTTTAATTCTAGAACTGTATTAACAGCCCCTGATAAAAATCTATATTAGGAAGATTTACCATTTATGCCATATTTATACTCTGCAATATTCTTTTATGGCAGTTTCGTACAAGTTGTTACCTTCGCTGTCTATTACTACAACTACTGGAAGATTCTCAACCTCAAGTTCTCTTATAGCCTCAGTACCTAAGTCATCATAAGCTATAACTGTGGATTTCTTGATACATTTGCTAAGAATTGCACCTGCACCACCTACTGCAGCAAAATACACTGCACCGTTTCTTACTATGCTGTCTATTACTGCCTGTGAACGCTTGCCCTTTCCTATCATTCCTTTAAGTCCCAGGTCAAGAAGGTCCGGTGCATATTTATCCATACGGCTTGCTGTTGTAGGTCCTGCTGAACCTATCGGTCTGCCTTCTCTTGCCGGAGATGGTCCCATGTAATATATTATGTTGTTCTTCATGTCAATTGGAAGAGGCTGTCCTGCTGCCAGAGCCTCTGCCATTCTCTTATGTGCAGCATCTCTTGCTGTATAGATTGTTCCTGTTATGTATACATAATCTCCTGAATGAAGACTCTTTGCGTCCTCATCACTTATTGGTGCATTAATATATTTATCCATAATTAGCCTCCCCTGATTATATTACCCTGTGTGAATGTCTGTTTACATGGCAGCAAATATTTACTGCAACCGGAAGTCCTGCAATATGTGTAGGATATGTCTCTATGTTGATTGCAAGTGCTGTCTGTGTTCCGCCAAGTCCGCCCGGACCGATTCCTAACTTATTGATTTTCTCAATCATTTCTTTCTCTAAGTCACGGACATATTCAACTGGTGATTCTTCATTCAAATCTCTTGTTAATGCCTTCTTTGCGAGGTAAGCACATTTTTCAAATGTTCCACCTATTCCGACACCAACTACCATTGGAGGACAGGCATTAGGACCTGCGTCCTTAACTGCTGTAAGTATTGCATCTTTGACACCTTCGATTCCGTCTGCCGGCTTTAACATGAATACTTTGCTCATGTTCTCGCTTCCGAAGCCCTTAGGTGCAACTGTTATGTCAACCTTGTCACCTGGAACTATATTAAAATGTATTACTGCCGGAGTGTTGTCCTTGGTATTCTCTCTGTAGATAGGATCTTTTACAACTGACTTTCTTAAATATCCGTCAACATATCCTCTTCTTACACCCTCATTAATTGCATCTGTAATGTCACCACCTGTAAAATGGACATCCTGTCCCACATTGATGAATACTACTGCCATTCCTGTATCCTGACATATAGGTATCATATCTTCGCCTGCAATCTTTAAATTTTCTTCAAGCTGTCCAAGCACCTGCTTTCCAAGTGCAGACTCTTCATTCTTAACTGCATTTTCAAAGACATTCTTCATATCATCTGTGAGAAAATGATTTGCCTCTATGCACATTTCTTTAATGTTATCTGTGATTGTTGATACATTAACCTCTCTCATACTTAATTCCTTTCTTGTATTTTAATTATTAATTAATCCCGTATATATTAAAAATCTTTCTAACTCTTCTCGCCAGAATTTCCATTCATGTCCGATTTTTTCAATTTCATCATATACATAATCATATTCACTATGGCTTATAAAATAATCTCTTAATATATGATTCATACCTATCCACGGATCCAGTTCTCCACATGCATGGTATATTCTTGGTTTTATGCTTTTCTGACCTATTAATTTATCAGCCTGATATGTAATTCCATATTCTGTTTTATGTAAATCGCCATCACCATAAAGCTGTATTCTTTTTAATGATTTGGCACTTCCATCATTAGCAAACACAGCATCTGCTTTGTCTCCTGCTGAAAAAGCACCTACGGATCCGTATTTTTCAGGATATTTCAATGCTATGTGAAGGCATCCATATCCACCATTAGAATATCCTGCCACATAGTTATCCTCTCTTTTATCAGAAAGACATGGAAACATGTTCATAATTATGCTGAATAGTTCTTTTCCAACATAGGATTCATATTTATCACCTATATTCATATTAACAAAGCAGGAATTCTGTACATTTGGAAGTACCGCCGCAAATTTTCCATCATCAACATACTCCGTTATTGGCGAATGATACAGCCATACTGTATGGTCTCCGCTGCTCCCATGATATAACCATAACACAGGAAGCTTCTCACCTTTCTTAATATCCGATGGAAGAATAACTGTGCAGTCCATATTTCTCTTAAGATATATGGAAAAATGATTAACATTCATTACTGTTGCCATATATGTCCTCCATCTTGTACGATTGTCCTTTTATTATATTGACTGTTTCATGTATACATTTATCCCAGAATGTGAAATCGTGATTACCTGCTGCCTCATAATAATCGACATCAAGCTCTGCATCCGATGCAATTTCATTCCACCGTCTGCTCATTTCAAGAATTGTATCCTGTAATCCACATCTTATATAGAATTTCGGATAATTTTCCACATTTATCTTGATATTATCCTCTTTTAAACAATTCATTACATCAAATCCATTATCTGATAATTGATTTCTGTCGCCAAATATCTGATATGTATTAATTCCCTGCGGATTGTCGAATCTTTTCTCTATATCAAGCAGACCGGAATATGAGAAAACCATTCCGTATATTTCAGGTCTTACAAGTGATGCATGTACTGCGCCATATCCGCCCATCGACATTCCTGCAATGTAACGGTCTTTTCTGTCGCATGATAATCCGAACCAGTTCGTACATGTATCAATCAATTCTTCTGTTAAAAATGTGAAATATCTCTTTCCATGTACATTATCAACGTAACATTTGTTATCCCCTGAAATCATTATGACTGCTATATTAGTATTATCTACATAATCTGCCACTCTGGATTTCGTAATCCATGTAGTATAATCCCCACCCATTCCATGAAGAAGATATAATGTCTTATAATTACCTCTGCCTTGTGGAATAATTGCATTAATCATAACAGGCATACCAAGTGTTCGTGATTCGTAATTGATATTAACTAAATCCATATCTGCTCCTGTTGTAAAAAAGGGAACCGTCACATTTAAAAATGTGGCAGTTCCCTTAATATTATTCTTCGGAATCTACTGCTGTATTATCTGTGTCTTCTTCAAAGTCTTCTGCATCCTTGCTATCTTCACTGGCTGGTTGCTTTCTTACTTTGGCAATAGTTGCTACTTTGACTTCATCATCAAGGTTGATAAGCTTAACACCTGATGTTATTCTTCCAAGATTAGATATATCTGAGCACTGAAGTCTGATTATGATTCCCTCTGTTGTAATAAGCATTACTTCTCTTGAATCATCAACTGCCTTAGCACCTACGACATTACCAGTCTTTTCTGTTATCTTGTAACATTTGACACCTTTACCACCACGATGCTGAACTGTATATTCGTTAATGTCTGTTCTCTTACCCATACCATTCTCTGATACTATAAGCATAGTATCTCCCTGGGTACTTACCTGAACACCAACTACTTCATCCTCATCCATAAGACTCATACCTATAACACCCATTGCTGAACGTCCTGTTGGTCTTACATCTGTTTCCTTGAATCTTATACACTGTCCAAGCATTGTTACCATAAGAATCTCTGCCTGGTCATCTGTAAGCTTAACTTCAATAAGTTCATCATCTTCTCTTAAGTTAATTGCCTGAATTCCTGTCTTTCTTATATTGGCAAATTCTTTGACAGGTGTCTTCTTAACGATACCCTTTTTAGTTGCCATGAACAGGTAATCTGTATCCTGTAATGTATCAATCTTGACAGGAACAACTGCTGTGATTGTCTCACCCGGTGCTAACTGTAAAAGATTAATTATTGCAGTTCCTCTTGAAGTTCTTGAAGCTTCAGGAATCTCATAAGCCTTTAACTTGTAAGCTCGTCCTGTGTTAGTAAAGAATGTAAGTACATGATGTGATGTTGTCATGAATAAATCCTTGATGTAATCATCATCTATTGTCTGCATTCCCTTTATTCCCTTACCGCCACGGTGCTGGCTCTTGAAGTTATCAGGTGTCATTCTCTTTACATAACCTAAGTTAGTTCTTGCAATAACACATGGTTCATCTGGAATAAGGTCTTCCATTGAGATATCATATTCGTCATATCCGATAGAAGTTCTTCTGTCGTCACCATATTTGTCTGCTATCTCTGAAATCTCAGTCTTGATAACACCAAGAAGTAACTTCTTGTCTGCAAGGATTGCCTTGTATTCTTTAATCTTCTCATGAAGTTCCTTTAATTCAGCTTCCAGCTTGCTTCTTTCCAAACCTGTCAAAGCTCTAAGACGCATATCCACGATAGCCTGAGCCTGTGCTTCTGAAAGTGCGAATTCAGCCATTAAGCTTTCCTTGGCAATCTGCACATTTGCAGAACCTCTGATTATTGAGATAACTCTGTCGATATTATCTAAGGCAATCATTAAGCCCTCTAATATGTGGGCTCTTTCCTCTGCCTTGTTAAGATCAAACTGTGTTCTTCTTGTAACTACCTCTTCCTGATGAAGAAGGTAATACTTTAACATGTCATACAGGTTAAGTACCTTTGGCTGATTATCTACCAATGCAAGCATAATTACGCCAAATGTATCCTGTAACTGTGTATGTTTGTATAACTGGTTAAGTATTATGTTAGGATTGACATCTCTTCTTAACTCGATGGCAATTCTCATACCCTCTCTGTCAGATTCATCTCTTAAATCTGTGATTCCGTCAATCTTCTTATCTCTTACAAGCTCTGCTATCTTCTCGATAAGCTTTGCTTTATTAACCATGTATGGAAGCTCTGTAACAACAATTCTGTTCTTGCCGTTATTCATTGGCTCAATATTAGTTACAGCTCTGACCTTTAACTTGGCTCTTCCTGTACGGTAAGCCTCTTCAATTCCCATCTTTCCTATGATTGTTCCACCTGTAGGGAAGTCAGGACCTTTAACTATATCAAGAATTTCCTCAATTGTTGTATCTCTGTCCTCTTCTACTTTGTTATCAATCATCTTGACAACAGCACCTATAACTTCTCTTATGTTATGAGGTGGAATGTTAGTAGCCATACCTACGGCAATACCTGATGTACCATTACACAGCAAGTTAGGATATCTTGATGGAAGTACTGTAGGCTCTTTTTCTGTCTCATCAAAGTTAGGTATGAAATCTACAGTATTCTTGTTAAGATCTCTTGTCATCTCCATAGATATCTTGCTGAGTCTCGCCTCTGTATATCGCATGGCTGCAGCTCCATCACCATCGACTGAACCGAAGTTACCATGTCCGTCAACAAGTGGATATCTTGTATTGAAATCCTGAGCAAGCTTTACTAATGCCTCATAAATTGATGAATCACCATGTGGGTGATATTTACCCATTGTATCACCAACGATACGGGCACATTTTCTATGTGGCTTATCAGGACCGTTATTAAGTTCTATCATTGAATATAGAATTCTTCTCTGTACCGGCTTAAGACCATCTCTTACATCCGGAAGTGCTCTGGAAGCGATAACGCTCATGGCATAATCTATATAATAATTTTCCATGGTTTTCTGCATATCGACTTCTTGAACTTTATCAAAGATATGTTCATCCATTATTATAATTCCTTTCCGTGAAGTTATTAATTAACGCAATTAGATATCCAAGTTTTTAACAAATTTTGCATTTGCTTCTATGAAATCTCTTCTTGGCTCTACTTTGTCACCCATAAGTGTTGAGAATGTTACATCAAGTTCTGAATCATCATCTTCATTCATGTTGACTCTTAATAATACTCTCTTCTGTGGGTCCATTGTTGTTTCCCATAACTGCTCTGCGTCCATCTCACCAAGTCCTTTATAACGCTGGACTTTGTTGTTCTGGTCTCTTCCAATCTCAGTCATGATTGCATTAAGCTCATCATCATTATAGGCATACCAGACTTTTTTATTCTTCTCAACCTTATAAAGTGGTGGCTGTGCAAGATATACATGACCTTGTCTTATAAGCTCAGGCATGAATCTGTACAGGAATGTAAGAAGAAGTGTTGCAATATGCGCACCATCTACATCGGCATCTGTCATAATAATAATCTTGTGATAACGAAGCTTGCTTATATCAAAATCTTCATGAATACCTGTACCAAATGCAGTAATCATTGCTTTAATCTCTGCATTACCAAGTATTCTGTCAAGTCTTGCCTTCTCAACGTTAAGAATCTTACCACGAAGTGGAAGGATAGCCTGTGTTGCACGGCTTCTTGCAGTCTTTGCTGAACCGCCGGCTGAATCTCCCTCAACGATATATATTTCGCAGTTCTTAGGATCTTTATCTGAACAATCTGCTAACTTACCTGGTAGTGAAGTACTTTCAAGTGCTGTCTTTCTTCTTGTTAAATCTCTTGCCTTTCTTGCAGCTTCCCTTGCACGCTGTGCAAGTAAGGACTTCTCACAGATAGATTTTGCTACTGCAGGATTCTGCTCAAGGAAGTAAGTAAGCTGTTCACTTACAATGCTGTCAACTGCTCCCCTTGCAACAGTATTACCAAGCTTCTGCTTAGTCTGTCCTTCAAACTGAGGGTCTTCAATCTTAACGGAAACAATAGCTGTAAGACCTTCTCTTATATCATCACCGGAAAGTCCCTGTTCACTGTCTTTAAGAATCTTATTCTTTCTTGCATAATCATTGAAAGTCTTAGTTAAAGAATTTCTGAAACCTGTAAGATGTGTACCACCTTCAGGAGTCTTAATATTATTAACAAATGAATCAACAACCTCATTGTATCCGTCATTATGTTGGAATGCTACTTCAACCTGAACATTGTCCTTCACACCTTCACAATAAATAATCTGGCTGTATAAAGGCTCTTTGCTCTTATTGAGATACTGGACGAATTCCTTGATTCCACCTTCATAATGGAATACCTTTTCCTGCTCAAGACCCTCTCTTAAATCTGTAAGAGTAATTTTGATTCCCTTAGTAAGAAATGCCATCTCTCTTAATCTATGCATAAGAATATCGAATTCAAATACAGTTGTTTCCTGAAAAATCTCATCATCCGGAAGGAAAGTAACCTTTGTTCCTGTATCCTCAATATCGCAGTCACCTACAATCTTAAGGTCATAACATATCTTTCCTCTTTCGTATCTCTGCTGATAAATGTGTCCGTTTCTCTTTACCTGAACTACAAGCCATTCAGACAAAGCATTAACTACAGATGCACCAACACCGTGAAGTCCTCCGGACACCTTGTATCCTCCACCACCAAATTTACCTCCGGCATGAAGAACTGTATATACTACTTCAATGGCAGGTCTTCCTGTCTTATGATTAATGTCAACAGGTACGCCTCTACCATTATCGATTACAGTGATAGAGTTATCTTTATTGATCATAACCTCAATATGTGTACAAAAACCTGCTAATGCTTCGTCGATTGCATTATCAACTATCTCATACACAAGATGATGAAGTCCTCTTCCTGATGTACTGCCAATATACATACCAGGTCTCTTTCTAACGGCTTCAAGGCCTTCGAGTACCTGAATCTGGTCTCCACCATAATTCTTCTCTGCATTCTGATCTGCCACTTTAATTCCTCCTTGTTAAGTGAAATGTAATTAATTCTCATTAACTACATGACCATCTGTTACTTTAAATATTTTGTTGATATTCATTCTGTTATTGATAAATTCTTCCAGTCCGGTACATGTAACAATCGTCTGGATATCACCTATGCTGTTAATAAGAAAATTCTGTCTGTTACTGTCTAACTCAGACAAAACATCATCCAGAAGAAGTACCGGCGTATCTTTAATTACAAGCTTTACAAGTTCAATCTCAGAAAGCTTAAGCGAAAGCGCCGCTGTTCTCTGCTGCCCCTGCGAGCCATATTTTCTCACATCATTATCATTAATTAAAAATATCAGGTCATCCTTATGTGGACCTTTGCTTGTAGCCTTGTATTTAATATCCTTCTGTCTTGAATTCTTAACTTCTTCTTCAAAATCATTCACATCAACATCAGGAACATAACATACCTTAATATTCTCAATACCACCTGTAAGTCTTGAATGAATATCGCTGATAATTATATTAATCTTTTCTATGAAACATTCTCTGCCTTTAATAATAAGGCTTCCATACTTAACAAGCTGCATATCCCATATATCAAGAGTCTGCATCAGCTGTTCAGATGGTGCAAATGCTATGTCTTTTAAAAGCTTGTTTCTTTGATTAAGCACCTTGTTGTAATTAACAAGATTGCTAAGATATATCTTGTCAAGCTGGCTAAGTTCCATATCCATAAATCTTCTTCTCTCAGAAGGCCCATCTTTAATAATATTAAGGTCCTCCGGCGAAAAGAAAACAATATTGATAATTCCAAAAAGCTCAACAGCTTTCTTAATCGGAATACCGTTGACTGCTATGCCTTTAGATTTGTTCTTCTTAAGATGCATATCTATACGGTATTTCATATTGTGCTTTAATACATTGAGCTTGATATGTGATTCATCTTCACCGAATCTGACGATTTCTCTGTCTTTGCTGCCACGATGTGACTTGGAAGTTGAACACATATATATTGATTCTAATATGTTAGTCTTTCCCTGTGCATTATCACCATATATTATATTGACATGCTCATTGAACTTCATATCTAGAAATTCATAATTCCTGTAATCCTTTAATTCAACAGATTCGACTATCACATTAACACCTATTTTTTAATAAAAATACTAGAGCCGTTGTACTCTACAACTTCTCCACCAAAAAGCTTTTTACCACGCTGTGTTTCAACAACGCCATTAACTTTAACTTCACCATCCTGAATAACAATCTTGGCTTCAACACCAGATTCTACTAATCCGGCTGCTTTGATTGCCTGTCCAAGTTTGATGAACTCATCTCTTAAAACTATTTCTTCCATAACTTTCCTTTCTCTTGTTAAGCTGTGAAGTTAACAGGAAGTATAAGATAAATATAATTCTCTTCCTTATCTCTGATAAAGCATGGTGATTTGTGATTAACTAAATACATAGTCACATTTTCATCATCAATAACTCTTAAAGCATCCATAAGGAACTTAGGATTGAAACCAATCATAATATCCTTACCCTCTTTATCAATATCAATATCTTCGTTAAGAGCACCAACTGCAGAGTTTACATTTACCTGTAATAAACCATTCTGTATATTAATAATAATTGGCTTCTTGTCTCCTTCTCTTATAAGAAGATTAGCTCTGTCGATAGAATCAAGGAATTCTTTTTTATTAATAGATACTTTAGTTTCATAATCACTGGAAAGCATCTGGTTAATCTTGAAGTAATCACCTTCAATAAGTCTTGAAACAACATGTGTCTGATCAAATTCAAATAATACATGATTATTAGTAAAGTATATATTAACAAGACTCTCTGCATCAGCATTAAGAATCTTGCTTATCTCCTGAAGAGTCTTACCAGGAATAACAACTCTTACATCATCAGCTCTTCCTTCAAGATTAATGTTACGGATAGCAATTCTGTGTCCGTCAAGACCAACAACCTTAAGTGTACCTTCATTAATCTCGAAGAGTTCACCTGTCATCATCTTGTTGTTATCGTTCATGGCTATAGAGAAAATAGTTTGGTTAATAACTTCCTTTAACTGGAACTGTGAAAGTGTTATCATCTTGTCTTTAATAATAGCTGGGAGGTAAGAGAAATCTTCTCCAGACTTTCCGGCAATATTGAACTTACTCTTTTCGCATGTAATAAGAGCATTATTATTAGAGTCAGTAGATAAGGTAATATCATTATCAGGAAGCTTTCTTACGATTTCAGAGAAAAGCTTGGCATCAATGGCAACTTTACCCTTTTCAATAATCTCACCTTCTACTATAGTTTCGATTCCAAGTTCCATATCGTTACCTGTGAACTTGATTTCGTTAGTAGTAGCATCAATAAGAATACATTCAAGAATATTCATAGTAGTTCTTGTAGGTACAGCTTTCATTACGATACCTACAGCTTTGTTTAAGTTGGATTTAGTAAAAACTAATTTCATGTTGATAACTTCCTTTCAAGAAAATAGTAGTGGAGAAGAGCTATATATAAATATATTAATACCGTAGCCGTAGTCTTAGGGGCTGTTAAAATGTTAAAAATCATGCAACGCCATATAAATACTGGATTAGCAGCAATGATAACCATGTTGGAAAACATAAATTATGGTGTTAATTCACAGTGAAAAATTAAGGACGGATTAAAATTAAAATGTTCCGGAAAAAAGTTATAAAGAACATTCAACATAAAAATAACACTTAATTAACAAAATATCCTAAGTCCATTGTGGATAACTTTCAGGATGGATTAAGTTTCTTTATTAATATATCAATAGTACTCTTAGTCGTCTCGTTAGTAGCTGTTTCTTTGGCAATCTTTTCTGAACCATATAATATAGTAGAATGATCTCTGCCTCCTAAGGCTTTACCAATGGCTTCAAGAGGTGTCTGAGTCATCTGGCGGCACAGATACATTGCAATATGTCGTGGAAATGCTATGTCAGCACTTCGTTTATGAGATATTATATCTTCAGGCTTGATATGAAAATGTTCAGCAACCACATCAATAATTAACTCAGGTGTAATCTCTTTCTTAGAGTATGGAGATATAAGATCCTTAAGGGTATTCTCAGCAAACTCTGCAGTAAGAGGTGTGTGGGAAAGCTTGGAATAAGCTGAAAGCTTGGTAAGCGCTCCCTCAAGCTCCCTGATACTTGAAGTAATGTTAGTTGCGACATAATCTTTAACTTCATAAGGAAAATCAATTCCTAAAGCCTCAGACTTCTTATTAATAATAGCCATCTTGGTTTCATATGTAGGAATCTGGATATCTACCGGAAGTCCGCTTTCAAAACGTGTTCTTAATCTGTCTGGCAGAGTCTCCATTTCTTTAGGTGGTCTATCAGAAGATATAACAATCTGTTTGCCAAGCATATAAAGGTCATTGAAAGTGTTGAAGAACTCTTCCTGGGTAGAAACCTTTCCTATTATAAACTGAATATCATCGATAAGAAGAACGTCAATATTACGGTATTTATTTCTGAATTCAGTGTTCTTGTTAGTCTTAACCGATTCGATAAGCTCATTAGTAAATGTCTCAGAAGTTACATATAAAACCTTCTTGGATGGGTCGCTGGCAATAATGAAATGTGCAATAGCCTGCATAAGATGAGTCTTACCAAGTCCGGCACCTCCGTATATAAACAGAGGATTGTATATCTGGCCAGGTGTTTCGGCAACCGCTAAAGATGCAGCGTGGGCCAGATTATTGTTAGTACCTATTACAAATGTGTCAAATGTGTAATTAGGATTAAGATTCTGTGTAGCAATATTATTAGTAGTAGAAACAGATGATGTCTTTTTCTTTAATTCATCTTCTTTTTTCTCAGCAGATGACATAATTATTACTGAGTACTCTTTATTCATTACTTCACAGATTGTACATGTGAGATGCTTAAGATATCTCTTTTCAACGTATATAATACTTCTTTCATCAGCAGAAGAGTCATCATCTAAAGATGAGAAAGTAAGAGTTAAAACATCACCATCAAGCTTATATATTTTGAGGGGTTTTATCCATGTTTTAAAAGAAACATCAATTATTTCATGTTCTTCTTTAAAAGTAGAGAGAATTAAATCCCATTTATCAATCAATGTCTGTAGTTCATCCATAAAATCTAGGCCTTTCTGGCTTGTTAAATCGCCTGTCCAATCAAAAAAATACATTCCCTTATATAATATATCATTTATAATTTTTTTTCAATATTTGGGCAAATTAAGCCCTGTGGATAATTATATGGAAAAAAATGTATTAACATCCGTGTGGATAATATTATAAACGCGAAAAAGGTCGAAAATAGGCACTTTTTCAAAATTATCGTTAATAACTAACGTAATTATAAAAAGTTTTCCACAAGTTATCAACATTTTGTGGAAAACTTTTTTATATTTTTATAAAAAAACATCAGAAATGTCCTGTTTATGCGGATTATTGGATTGTGAAAAACCTGTTGAAAGCGTTATATATATAATTGGTATATATAAAAATAAATGCGGTAAATATCAAGTTTTTCTTGACTTTATAATGTTTACACAATATAATCAATTCTGTGTTTTGAAATTTTTTATATGAAAATATTCTTACCATAATAAACTACAATGGTAATGAAGGAGGTGCATAGACTATGAAGATGACATTTCAGCCAAAGAACAGACAGAGATCTAAGGTTCATGGATTCAGATCAAGAATGAGTACTGCAGGTGGAAGAAAAGTTTTATCAGCAAGAAGAGCTAAGGGTAGAAAGAAACTTTCAGCTTAATTAATATTTTCTTGATTTTGTTGGCAGATGGGAGTTTCTCATCTGCTTTTTTCAGATTATATTAGTATTTAATTAATATTTAATAAGCAATATTGAATTTAAGTAACATTTTAATTAATGAGAATGGTGAATGATATGAAATATAAGGATTTTCAAACATTAGGAAGTAATCAGGAATTTAAAAAGGTGTACAATAATAAGAAGTCTTTCGCTAACAAGAATCTTATTATGTATGTTTCTGAGAATGGAACGGATACCAAGAGATTAGGTGTATCTGTGAGTAAGAAGGTCGGGAATAGTATTGTCCGACACAGACTGGCAAGACTGATACGGGAGGCATTCCGCCTTAGTACAGACTGTATACCCGATGGATATGATTATGTTGTCGTAGCCAGAGCCAGTTTGAAAGATAAGGGTTTTTTCGAAACTAAGGAATCAATGATTCATTTATTGAAACTTCATAAGCTTTATAAGCAGGATTAAACAGGCGGTTAATATGAAGGATATAAAGAGTAAGTTAAAGAATGCGGGTAAGTTCATAGTTCTTAAGATGATAAGATTATACCAGTTCGCAATATCTCCTTATAAAGGTGGTAAATACTGTAGCTTTATTCCAACATGTTCGCAGTATGCGATTGAAGCTATTGAAATGTATGGAGTTTTCTTAGGTGGGTGGTTGGCACTTAAAAGAATATTAAGGTGCAATCCATTTAATAAGAACGCTTATGGCTTTGATCCGGTGCCGGTAGGCAGATACGGGAAAAGAAAAAAGCAATAAACAACTGAATATTTGGATAGTGCTATATTATGCGGAGGTGACAATTTGAGTATTATTAAGCCAATTGCACAGTTACTCGGTTACATTTTAGACATCCTTTTCAAGGGGCTTAATGCAATCGGAATTGGTAATATTGCAATAGCAATCATTATTTTTACTCTGCTTGTTAAAATGTTAATGCTTCCATTACAGATTAAGCAGCAGAAGATGACTAAGTTACAGTCAGTTATGAACCCGGAAATAAAGGCTATTCAGGAGAAGTATAAGGGAAAGAACAGTGATACTGCAGCTATGCAGAAGATGCAGGCAGAGACTAAGGCTGTATATGAAAAGTATGGTGTATCACAGTGGGGAAGCTGTGTCCAGCTTCTTATCCAGATGCCAATTCTTTTCGCTCTTTACAGAGTATTCCAGCAGATACCACTTTATATTTCACAGATTAAGGTACTTTTCCTTAATATACTTGGACTTAACGGTGCTGATGGTATCTCATCTGTTTCAGGGTATGCTGATACACTTAATGAGATATATGGAAAGACTGTTGACTGGAGCAATACAAGCACTGCTGTAACAACCCTTAATTCATTTACTGCAGACCAGTGGACTAAGTTAAAAGAAGCATTTCCAGCATTTTCTGATATGATTACACAGAATCTTGATAAAATTAACCATATGAACACTTTCTTAGGCGTTAATATGTCTCAGAATCCAGGTTTTGGTCTTCATATAGCTATATTAATTCCAATTCTTGCAGGTGTTACACAGTTCATATCTGTTAAGGCTTCACAGGCCGGTATGGCTCAGCCTGACAGCGATAACCCAGCAGCAGCATCTATGAAGATGATGACTTATTTCATGCCGCTTATGTCAGCATTTCTTGCAATAAGTCTTCCTTCAGGTCTTGGTGTTTACTGGATTGCAACTGCTGTTATCCAGACAATTCAGACTATCTTCATTAACAAGTATTACGATAGGCTTGGAACAGATAAGATTGTAGAAAAGAATGTTGAAAAGCGTAATAAGAAGAGAGTCAAGAAGGGTCTTCCAGCAGAAACTATCGTTAAGGGTGCTTCTGTAAGTACTAAGAATGTTAACAACAACAATAATTCAGCTTCTTCAAGTGCTGACAGAGCAAAGAAGCTTCAGGAAAGAAAAGAAGCTAACGATAAGAAGATACAGGAATTAAAGGAAGCCGCAGCAGCAAGCGGAAAGGCAGCTAAGCCGGGAAGTCTTGCTGATAAGGTTGGTATGGTATCAAGATACAATGAGGTCAACGATAAAAGAAAATAGAGAGGGTTAAGTAATGGAATATATTGAAGTTACAGGAAAATCTATTGAAGAAGCTATAACTAATGCATGCACAAAGCTTGGTATTCCAAGTGATAGGCTTGATTATGAAGTTATAGAAAAGGGAAATTCAGGATTTTTAGGAATATTTAATTCTAAGCCTGCTAAGATTAAGGCAAGAGCAAAGCAGGAAGAGCCTGTAGTAGAGCAGGTTAAGGCTAAAGAGCCTAAGAAGACGGAGACACCAGTCCATACAGAGAAGAAATTCGAAAAGAAGACTGCTGATTTCAAGAAGGCTGAGCCTAAGAAGGAATTCAAGGCAGAACCTAAGAAAGAGTTCAAGAAGGAATATAAGTCTGCTGATAACCACAAGAATACAGAGGTTAAGGAAGTTCCTAAGGCTGAAGCACAGCCACAGCCTAAGGCAGAGCCATTTACAGCAGAGCAGAAAGAAACTATTAAGAAAGATATTAAAGAATTCCTTAATAATATGTTCGGTGCAATGAACATGGAAGTTAAGGCTGATATTACATTTGACGATGAAGAAAACAGCGTTAATGTAGATCTTTCAGGAGATAACATGGGTGTTCTTATCGGTAAGAGGGGACAGACACTTGATTCTATCCAGTATATTACAAGTCTTGTAATCAACAAGAACAGTGATAAGTATGTAAGAGTTAAATTAGATACAGAGAACTACAGAAAGAGAAGAAAAGAAACTCTTGAGTCTCTTGCTAAGAACATTGCATACAAGGTTAAGAGAAGCAGAAGACCTGTTTCACTTGAGCCTATGAACCCATATGAAAGAAGAATTATCCACTCAGCACTTCAGTCAGACAGATTCGTATCTACAAGAAGTGAGGGCGAAGAACCTTTCAGACATGTTGTTGTTTATCTTGAAAGAGAGAATAATAACAGATATAACAGATAATTAGATATATGATTTTATGAAATGCTGTGGTATTATTATCACAGCATTTTTTATATGGAGGATGGAAATGGAGGACACAATAGCAGCTATATCTACCAGTACAATGTCAAGCGGTGGAATAAGTATTGTGAGAATAAGCGGTCCTGATGCAATCAGCATTGGTGATAAGGTTTTTAAATCAAAAAAGAATATTAAGCTTATGGATGTACAGAGTCATACAGTACATTTTGGAAATATATATGATGACAATAATGAGATAGATGAAGCACTTGTGATTGTCATGAAAGCACCTAACACATATACGAGAGAGAACATTGTTGAGATTGACTGTCATGGTGGTATCCTTGTTACAAGGAAGGTGCTGGATGCTGTGCTTAATGCGGGCGCAAGGCTTGCAGAGCCAGGAGAATTTACTAAGAGAGCCTTTCTTAACGGAAGGATTGATCTGTCACAGGCGGAGGCAGTTATTGATATTATTAATGCCAAGAATGATTATGCACTTAAGTCTTCAGTTAATCAGTTAGATGGTAAGTTATCGGAGAAGATTACGAATATAAGAGAAATTATATTGAATAATGTAGCATTTATTGAGGCTGCACTTGATGATCCGGAACATTTTGATATAGATGCTAATGTAGATAACCTTAAAAATGATGTGGAAAACTGTCTTAATAATGTGGATAACTTGTTAAAAACATGCGACAATGGCAGAATTATGCACGATGGAGTGCGTACAGTCATTTTGGGGAAAACTAATGCGGGCAAGTCAAGCCTGCTTAATGTGCTTGCAAGAGAAGAGAGGGCAATTGTTACTGATATAGAAGGAACTACAAGAGATACTCTTGAGGAAATGATTAATCTGTCGGGAATAACTCTTAATCTTATTGATACTGCAGGAATCAGAAAAACTGATGATGTAGTTGAGAGTATTGGTGTTAATAAGGCAAAGAAGCTTGCAGAGATTGCTGACCTTGTAATATATGTGGTTGATTCTTCCCGTGCACTTGACGATAATGATTATGAGATTATGGAACTGATTAAGGATAAAAAGGTTCTTGTAATACTTAATAAAGCTGATCTTGCACAGGTTACTACAGCAGATGATATTAAGAAAATCATCAACTGTGAGACAGTTACTATATCTGCAAAGCAGGAGACAGGAATTGAAGAACTTGAGGAAATTGTTAAGAATATGTTTTTTAACGGCGAGGTTAAGTTCAATGAAGATGTGTATATTACAAGTACAAGACATAAAGAGCTTTTAAAGAAGGCTGACGACAGTTTAAAGCTTGTACTTGATGGAATTGATAACATGGTAAGTGAAGATTTCCTTACTATTGATTTAATGGCTGCATATGAGAATCTTGGACTTATAATAGGAGAAGAGATTGAAGATGACCTTGCCAACAGAATTTTCTCAAAGTTCTGTATGGGTAAGTAATGCAGGTTGATAAGGAGAAGCAATATGCCTAATATTAGAGAAGAATATGATGTTGTAGTAGTAGGTGCCGGTCATGCAGGCTGTGAAGCTGCCCTTGCTGCTGCTAGAATGGGACTTGAAACAATTATATTTACAGTAAGCGTTGAAAGCATTGCAATGATGCCTTGTAATCCTAATATCGGAGGTAGTTCCAAGGGACATCTTGTAAGGGAAATAGATGCCTTAGGTGGAGAGATGGGCAAGAATATTGATGCTACATTTATACAGTCTAAGATGTTAAATGCGTCAAAAGGTCCAGCGGTTCATTCACTCCGCGCACAGGCTGATAAGTCTGATTACAGCAAAAGAATGAGAAATGTGCTTGAGAATACTGAACATCTGCATATAAGACAGGCAGAGGTATCAGAGATTATCGTTAATGATGGTAAGATTGGTGGTGTTAAGACTGTTTCTGGTGCTGAATATATAGCCAAAGCAGTTGTTTTATGTACAGGTGTATATCTTAAGGCAAGATGTATATATGGCGATGTAAGCTATTATACAGGTCCTAACGGATTGCAGGCTGCCAACCATCTTACACAGTCACTTATTGATAACGGAATTGAGGTAAGAAGATTCAAGACTGGTACTCCAGCGAGAGTTGATAAGAGATCAGTAGATTTTTCTAAGATGACAGAGCAGTTCGGTGATAAAAGAGTTGTGCCGTTTTCATTTGAAACAGACCCTGAGAGTATTCAGAAGGAGCAGGTAAGCTGCTGGCTCACATACACTAATGAAGAGACACACAAGATTATTATGGATAATCTTGACCGTTCACCTCTTTATTCAGGTGATATTCATGGAACAGGTCCAAGATACTGCCCATCAATTGAGGATAAGGTTGTAAGATTTGCAGACAAGGACAGACATCAGGTATTCATTGAGCCGGAGGGATTATACACTAATGAAATGTATCTTGGCGGAATGAGCAGCTCAATGCCTGAAGATGTACAGTATGCAATGTACCGCACAGTTCCGGGACTTGAGAATGTCAGAATCGTAAGAAATGCTTACGCTATTGAATATGATTGTATTAATGCTGTTCAGTTAAAGTCATCTCTTGAATTCAAGAAGATTGAAGGCTTATTTGCAGGCGGACAGTTTAACGGAAGTTCAGGATATGAGGAAGCAGCTGCACAGGGAATTATTGCCGGTATCAACGCAGCACTTTTCGTTAAGAGGGAAGAGCCATTTATACTTGACCGTTCAGAAAGTTATATAGGTGTTCTTATAGACGACCTTGTGACTAAGGAAACAGCAGAACCTTACAGAATGATGACAAGCCGTGCAGAGTACAGACTTATATTAAGACAGGATAATGCAGATATAAGACTTACTAAATACGGTTACAGAGTCGGACTTATAAGTGAGGAAAGAATGAACCGTCTTACACGCAAGATTCAGCTTATAGATGAAGAAATAGAGCGTGTTAAGTCAGTCAATATAGGAACTGGAAGTGAAGTACAGAAGGTACTTACAGACAGCGGAAGTACAGAGCTTACAACAGGTGCTACACTTGCTGAACTTATCAAGAGGCCTGAACTTTCATATGATGTTCTTGCACCGATTGACAGGCACAGACCAGAGCTGCCTTGGGACGTATGCGAGCAGGTTAATATAAACCTGAAATACGAGGGATATATAGACAGACAGTTAAGACAGGTTGAACATTTTAAAAAGCTTGAAAATAAGCTTATACCAGGCAACCTTGATTACTTCGGAATAAGCGGATTAAGAAAAGAAGCAATGCAGAAGCTTGATAAATTCAGACCTCGTTCAATAGGACAGGCTTCAAGAATATCAGGTGTATCACCTGCTGATATATCAGTGCTTCTTGTTTATCTTGAGTCTCTTAGAAGAAAGCATTAATAAATGCTATGATAATTGAGATTGCATTGATAGAATTATTGAAAAAGCCTTAATAAGCCTGCAAATAAAAAGTCAAGGCTAAATTGAAAGAACATTGAAAATTTTA
>CAVAPS010000035.1:0-21205 GCA_963590775.1 Desulfovibrio piger | reverse complement strand
TTCAGAGCCAACCTCCAAAATGCTTCGCATTTCGTCGGTGTGGCGTATCCGCCAGATAGAATTTCAAAATCAAATATAGAAATGCAAGCATTTCTAATCTGATTTATGAAATTCTGCATGGCTCTGAACAGTTACAAATTAGCTTTAATCTTCTCAATCATCTCTGCATATTCAGCATCTGTAAGATACTTCTTATCTGGGTTCATAAGGAATACGCCACCCCATTCGAACTCGTCCTTATACTTAGGGCAGAGATGGAAATGAAGGTGATGACCTGTATCACCATATGCACCATAGTTAACCTTATCTGGGTGGAAAGCAGCCATGATAGCTCTTGCTACTCTTGCAACATCCTCAAAGTAAGCAGCTCTTTCCTCTGCTGTTAACTCATTCATATCACCAACATGCTTCTTATGTGCCACGATACATCTTCCTGGATGGCTCTGCTCTTTGAACAGATATACCTTAGATGTCTCAAGCTCACATATCTTAATACCAAACTTAGCTACGAGGTCACCCTCTACACAATATGCACAATTCTGATCTACCATAATCGTATCCTCTTTTCTATATGCAATTATAATATTGTAATTAATATGCTTTCATATTAATTACATAGCATCCTTGATTGAGAAGCTGATTCTTCCCATCTTGTCCTTACCCATGCACTTGCACTTTACATGATCGCCAAGTGTAAGAACATCTTCAACATGATTGATTCTCTCATTAGAAATCTTAGAAATATGAACCATTCCTTCCTTACCAGGAGCGAATTCAATAAATGCACCAAATTCCTTAATGCTTACAACCTTACCTTCGTAAATCTTGCCTTCTTCGAAGTCCTCTACGATAGTCTTGATATACTTCATAGCCTTATCCATTCCTGCCTGCTCAACACCGCATACAGAAACGAATCCATCATCAGTAATATCAATCTTAACACCGCACTCATCAATGATTGCGTTAATTGTCTTACCACGCTGTCCAACTACTTCACCAATCTTAGCTGGGTCAATAGATGTCTGGATAATCTTAGGAGCATACTCACCAACAGTCTTTCTAGGCTCAGCAATAGCAGGCTTCATACATGTATCCATGATGAAAAATCTTGCTTCTCTTGTTCTTCTGATAGCCTCTTCAACGATTGGTCTTGTAAGACCGTGAATCTTAATATCCATCTGAATAGCTGTGATACCTTCTGTTGTACCTGTTACCTTGAAATCCATATCTCCGAAGAAATCCTCAAGTCCCTGGATATCAGTAAGTACAATATAATCATCATCTGTCTCGCCTGTAACAAGACCACATGAAATACCAGCTACCATTCTCTTAATAGGAACACCTGCTGCCATAAGTGACATACAAGATGCACATGTTGAAGCCATTGATGTAGAACCATTAGATTCAAATGTCTCAGAAACGGCACGGATTGCATATGGAAACTCTTCCTCTGATGGAAGTACTGGAATAAGAGCCTTCTCAGCTAATGCTCCATGTCCGATTTCACGACGTCCTGGTCCTCTTGATGGCTTAGTCTCACCTACAGAGTATGAAGGGAAGTTATAATGATGTATGTATCTCTTAGTAGTTACATTCTCATCAAGACCATCAACCTTCTGTGCCTCTGATAAAGGTGCAAGAGTAACAACATCACAGATCTGTGTCTGTCCTCTTGTGAACATTGCAGAACCATGAACTCTAGGAATAATATCAACCTCTGCTGCAAGTGGTCTGATCTGAGTAATAGCTCTTCCATCTGGTCTCTTATGATCCTTTAAAATCATCTTACGAACAGTCTTCTTCTGGTACTGGTAAACAGCCTCACCAAGTACTGCAAGCCATTCTTCATTATCTGCAAATGCTTCCTTCATTTTCTCAGTTACAGCATCAATATTCTTTTCTCTTGTCTGCTTGTCATCTGTGAACACAGCAACTTCCATCTCTTCTGGAGATACAACCTGCTTCATAGCCTCAAACATCTCTGCAGGAACAGCACAGCTTACATAAGAATGCTTTTCCTTACCAACCTCAGCAACAATCTTATCAATAAATGCAATGATTGTCTGATTGATATCATGAGCCTTGTAAATAGCCTCAATCATCTTATCTTCTGGAATCTCATTAGCTCCGGCTTCAATCATGATAACCTTCTGCTTAGTTGAAGCAACTGTAAGCTGAAGTTCTCCATCCTGCCACTGTGCCTGAGATGGGTTAACGATGAATTCTCCATCAATCATACCGATCTGTGTTGTAGCACATGGACCGTCAAATGGGATATCTGAAATAGATGTAGCAATAGCAGAACCAATCATAGCAAGTAATTCAGGTCTGCAATTCTCATCAACTGACATAACCATGTTGTTAAGAGTAACATCATTACGATAGTCCTTAGGGAATAATGGTCTCATAGGTCTGTCGATAACTCTTGATGTAAGGATAGCATTCTCAGATGCCTTCCCCTCTCTCTTGTTGAAACCACCAGGAATCTTTCCTGCGGCATACATCTTCTCTTCATATTCAACGCTTAATGGGAAGAAATCAATTCCTTCTCTTGGTTCTTTAGATGCTGTTGCTGTTGAAAGAACAACAGTATCACCATAATGCATTAATGCAGCACCGTTAGCCTGTGCACACACTCTGCCGATATCAACTCTTAAAGTTCTTCCGGCGAGTTCCATTTCATACTGTTTAAACATATGAACTCCTTCCATGAATAATATATTTAACAGAAGGTCCGAAACAACTGAAAAACACACCATAGACTGCTGTCATGATATACATTTCAGTGGTCTCGGGGTATCCCTTCTGCCATTAACAACGCAATAGGGCGGAGTGTATAACTCCGCCCTAATTAATTACTTTCTTAAGCCTAAACGCTCAATAAGATTTCTGTAAGATTCAATATCTGTATCCTTAAGATATGCAAGTAAAGCCCTTCTCTTACCAACCATCTTAAGAAGACCTCTTCTTGAGTGGTGATCCTTCTGGTTAACCTTAAGATGTTCTGTTAACTCAGCGATTCTTTCTGTTAAGATAGCTACCTGAACTTCTGGAGAACCTGTGTCTCCTGGCTTTCTTCCATAAGTAGCAATGATTTCTGCTTTCTTTTCCTTAGATATCATGTCTGATTCCTCCTAATTATTAATCTCCTGTTACTAAGCTTCAGGTCGGAGTGTCCTACAGCTGAGTAACGGCTCATACTTAGTTAGTATAACACAGCATCTTGTCCTTTGCAAGCACTAATTACCCAATAAGAAACATATTTCTTGCAAAATCAGAATCTGCTGCTATCTGCTTTTTCAATCCTTCAACATCTTCAAACTTCATCTCCGGTCTGATAAAATGCATAAACTCAACATCGACCTTCTTGCCATACACATCCCTGCCAAAATCAAACAGAAATGTCTCAACACTTATCTCTGGTGCATCACTTACTGTAGGCTTTGTTCCTAAGTTAGTAACGCCGTAGTATTTTTCTCCATCAACAGTTGTCTGCGTTGCATACACTCCATTAGGAGGCAGAAGCTTGTACTCTGTCGGATATATATTAATTGTAGGAAAATCAATCTTTCGTCCCAGCTGGTTTCCCAGTGAAACAACACCTGTCACATTGTAAGGTCTGTTAAGAAGAACATTAACAGTTTCCATATGACCAAGCTTAAGTTCTTCCCTTATATATGTACTGCTAATTTCCTTATCCTGATATTTTTCTTTTTCAACAATAATAGTTGTGAACCCAAGTTCCTCACCTGCTTCCACAAGCATCGCAGCATCTCCTGCCCTGTCCTTGCCGAATCTGTAATCAGTTCCCACAACAACATACTTGGCATGCAGCTTATCAATAAGAATCCTGCATATAAAATCTTCTGGTTCCATATGCATGAACTCATCAGTAAAAGGATATTCAATCTCGACGTCAATTCCGAATTTCTCACAAAGTATACGTCTTTCATTGCTTGTAGATATAAAATGCTGGTATCTCTGTGGACATATAGATAGTGGAATACTGTCAAATGTAAACAAAACAGCCAAAAGATTCTCTTCATCAGCTTTCTGTCTTACAATTTCAATCAGCTTCTGATGTCCGGTATGTATCCCGTCAAACTTTCCCAGAGTAACAGCACTGCATTTATTCAATTGAAAATCATCTGTACTATGAATATATTCCAAAGATGATCACGCCCCTTTACTTGTTGTCTTCGTAAAATATCTTAACCGGATATAGTACTTCTTCCCGAAACTCGTATATGCCAATAAAGCTCTTAGCTGAATCATACACTCTATATCGTTCATTATCAATAGCCTCAACAGCATCCGGTATATTATCACCTGAAATCTTATTGCCATTATGCAGATATCTGTCTATTTCTTCTGCAAATGTTATCTCTGGATAATCTTTAAATATACTGTCAATGCCAACTACTCTCTGCTCAATCTCTCCTTTTAATACAAGCGCTGATATCTGATTGAGTGTAAGAGTATCATCAAGTCTGAAATCTCCAACTCTGGTTCTTGTAAGCTTCATCATACAGGCCCCGCATCCAAGCTTCTTTCCAATATCATCACATAAAGACCTGATATAAGTTCCTTTAGAGCAGTCAACTGTTATTGTAACTGTTTTCTGCTTATCCGATAAATTAATGTCATTAACTCTTAAAGAATTAATATAAACAGTTCTTGGCTTTCTCTCTATTTCAATACCTTTTCTTGCAAGCTCATAAAGTTTCTGTCCATTATGTTTTAATGCTGAATACATCGGAGGAATCTGTTCATATTCCCCGACAAATTCATTGCAGGCTTTAAGTACATCAACTTCGCTCACATTAACCTCTGACCGCGAAACAATTTTTCCTGATGTATCAAGAGTATCTGTTGTAGTACCAAGAAGCATTACCGCTTCATAAGTCTTACCCCAGTCAGTTATAAGATCACACAGTTTGGTAGCTTTCCCAATGCATACCGGAAGAACCCCCACAGCATCAGGATCAAGCGTACCTGTGTGACCTATTTTTTTAGTTTTAAGAATTCCGCGCAGTTTGGCAACTACGTCATGGGAAGTGAATCCCTGTTCTTTATAAACATTTAAAACGCCATTCATGCATTATCCTCATCATACTGCTGTTCAATCATTTCGCCAATCTTATTAACGATACTGTGGACATTGCCTCTGGCAGAGAATCCTGCTGCCCTCTCATGTCCTCCACCACCAAAATTTGTGGCGATTCTTGCAACATCTATCTTTTTCTTAGAACGAAGACTTACCTTGTATTCGTCCTTATCTGTTTCATAAAGGAATATTGCAACCTCAACTCCATCAGTCAGTCTGAGCTGCTCAATTACCCCTCCCAGTTCTTTTCCGGTAACGCCATAGAAATTCATCTCCTCGATAGATACGCTCGAGAATATGCATTTGCCATCATAAAACAGCACACTTTCCAGTAATGCTCTTCCAAGAATCTGGTTCTGGATATAACTTTTCTTATAAAAGCTGTTATCGATAATGTCAGAATAATCAATTCCCATCTCCATCATCTTACCGGCTATATCCATTGTTCTTCTCGATGTACAGCTGTACTTGAATACACCTGTATCATGGATTATTCCTGTATATATGCACTCTGCAACATTCTTGTCAACCTTATCCTCGTCAAATGTTGTATAGAGAACTTCACATGCCGAACTTGACTGAGGCTCAACAAGATTCACATCAGTAAAAGCATTGTTGCTTATATGATGATCTATGCAGATAGTCCTGTCAGCATTCTCAAAGCAGCTCTTAAACGGCTCAATTCTGTCCATTGAACTGCAGTCAAGCACTACGAATAAATCAAAATGTTTATCCTCAGCTTCATACTTAATATCATTAATTCCTGACAAATAATTAAACTCATCAGATGGCTTTTCAAGATAAACAGTAACCTGACACTCAGGAAGATTCTTCCTGATATAATTATATAAACCTAATGTTGAACCAACACAGTCACCATCAGGACGTATATGTCCTGTGATACCTATAACTTTCGCATGTCCGATTTCTTCAATAATATTCATAATTAACCTCTTTAATTATTCTGTCTCAGAAGACTCCTCAACGTGCATCTTATTATCATATTCTGTAACTTCATCAATAAGCTTAGACATATTAATACCATACTCAATAGACTGGTCAAGTATGAATCTTATCTCAGGAGTATTTCTTAAATTAACAGTTCTTGCGAGCTGTCTTCTTATATATCCTTCTGCACTCTTAAGACCTGTCATAGTATCCTGCTGTGACTTCTCATCACCGAGAACACTTATATATGCCTTACATGTCTTAAGGTCAGGAGCGACCTCAACCGCTACGACTGAAGTCATAGGGTTGATTCTTGGGTCTTTAATCTCGCTTCTGATTATATTACTTAATTCTTTTAATACCTCGCCATTAATACGGGTATTCTTTACACTATTTTTACGCATATATTCTCCAAATCAATAACTAAATCCTATCTTGGCACCTCTACCATGATGTGAGCCTCGATCATATCCTCTGGCTGGATATCATTGAACTTTTCGAATACCATACCACATTCAGTTCCGGCCTTGATTTCTTTAACCTCATCCTTGAAATGCTTAAGAGATGCGATTGGTCCTTCATATATCTTTTCACTGCCTCTTGTGATACGTACAACAGAATCTCTTGTGATTCTTCCTTCTTCAACGATACAACCTGCGATATTACCAACACCTGAAGCCTTGAATATCTGCATGATTCTTGCATGACCGATAATCTTCTCTTCATAGATTGGCTCAAGCATACCCTTAAGAGCTGCCTCAACATCCTCAATAGCATTGTAGATTACGCTGTAAAGTCTTAAATCTACTTTTTCTCTCTCTGCAACAATTCTTGCCTGATTATCAGGCTTAACGTTAAATGCAATGATAATAGCATTAGATGCAGATGCAAGTACTACATCGGATTCATTAACATTACCAACACCACCATGTATTACCTTTACAACAACTTCTTCATTAGAAAGTCTTACAAGACTTGACTTAACGGCCTCAACAGAACCCTGTACATCAGCCTTGATGATGATATTAAGTTCCTTCATATTACCAGCCTGAATCTGCTCAAAGAGTGCATCAAGAGATACCTTATGCTTAGTATCATCAAGAAGCTTCTTTCTACCCTCGCTGATAAATGTCTCTGCTGTGCTTCTTGCTTCCTTTTCAGAATCAGCAGCCATAATGATTTCACCGGCATTAGGAACATCATTAAGACCAAGAATCTCAACTGGTGTAGATGGTCCGGCAACCTTTACTCTGTTACCCTTATCATCAATCATGGCTCTTATCTTACCGTAGCAAGAACCTGCCGATACAGCATCTCCAACATGAAGAGTACCCTTCTGTACAAGGATAGATGCTACTGGACCACGCCCTTTATCAAGCTCAGCCTCGATAACAATACCTCTTGCCTTTCTGTCCGGGTTAGCCTTAAGCTCATTAACTTCTGCAGTAAGAAGAATCATATCAAGAAGTTCATCAATGCCTTCCTTAGTATGGGCTGATACTGGAACAAATGTAGTAGAACCACCCCAGTCTTCTGCAATAAGACCATATTCAGTAAGTTCCTGCTTAACCTTCTCAATATTGGCATTAGGCTTATCAATCTTATTAATAGCAACAATAATCTCAACATCTGCTGCCTTTGCATGGTTAATAGCCTCAATAGTCTGTGGCATTACACCATCATCTGCAGCTACAACAAGAATAGCGATATCAGTAGCCTGTGCACCACGCATTCTCATAGCTGTAAATGCTTCATGACCAGGAGTATCAAGGAATGTAATAAGACTTCCATGTACATTTACCTGATAAGCACCAATCTTCTGTGTGATTCCGCCTGATTCCTTAGCTGTTACATGAGTCTCTCTGATTGCATCAAGCAATGAAGTCTTACCGTGGTCAACGTGTCCCATAACGCAGACAACTGGTGGTCTTGGAACAAGCTTATCCTCTGGTTCTTCATCTTCCTTAAGAAGCTCTGCAATAACATCGATCTTCTCTTCATGCTCACAGATACAGTTAAATTCAAGAGCAATCTCTTCTGCTGCATCATAATCGATTTCTTCGTTGATAGTAACAACCTTACCCTGTAAGAATAACTTCTTAACAAGAGCTGCAGGAGCTACCTTCATCTTATCTGCAAGTTCCTTGATAGTAAGAGTATCTGGAAGAACAAGCTGCTTGATTGTCTCCTCTTCCTTTTCCTTCTTCTCTGGCTTTGACATAGGCTTCTTGTCAAATCTGCTGTTAGCGAACTTAAGATTTTCCTTAGTATCATTGTCTCTCTTTCTGTCATTCTTCTTGCTGTCTATTCTTGAATCATGTCTTCTTGAATCCGGCTTAGCTGAGAAATCAAACTCTTCCTTAGGTGCAGAGTCTCTTCTGTCATTATTACGTCTCTGACCACCATTAAAGCCATTTCGGTTCTGGTCATTATCTTTTCTGAAGCCGCCGTTTCCAGACTGTCCGTTTCTGTCATTTCTGAAACCACCGTTGTTGTTACGGTCATTGTTTCTGAAATTGCCATTATTGTCACGATTGACATAGCCACCGTTATTATTACGGTCATTGTTTCTGTAGCCGCCGTTGTTATCACGGTTGCCATAGCCGCCATTGTTATTACGGTCATTCTTTCTGTAGCCGTTGTTGTTACGGTCATTATTTCTGTAACCGCCATTATTATCACGGTTGCCGTATCCACCGTTGTTATTGCGGTCGTTGTTTCTGTAGCCGCCGTTGTTACGGTCGTTATTTCTGTAACCGTTATTGCCTCGGTCATTGTTTCTGTAGCCGCCGTTGTTATCACGGTCATTATTTCTATAACCGTTATTGTTACGGTCATTTCTGTAACCGCCATTATTATCACGGTTCTGGTTATCTCTGTTGTTATCTCTTCTAGGATTCTTATCCCTTGAGCTGTTCTGTGGGAAATATACCTGTGAGATATGCTTCTTGTCATCAGAGTTACCAGACTTATTCTGTCCGCCCTGCTTTGGAGCCTGACCCTGCTGTCTGTTATCCCTGTTGTCAGTCTTTACGGGCTGTGCCTGCTTTGCTGGTTGTACTACCGGCTTATTCTCAGCCTTAGGCACAGGAGCAAACTTCTTTCTTACGCTTGAGACTTCTGCATCTGTAAGTCCGCTTACAGACTTGTAAGTCTTCTCGCTGTTACTGAGCATATCAGTAATATCTTTAGATGTTATATTTAATTCTTTTGCCAATTCATGTACTCTCATATTTGCCATTTAACCTCTTTTCCAAATAACAGCCGCACTGTTATTCTAAACCCTGTTCAAAATATTTTTCTATGGTCTTTGCGAACCCTTCATCAAGGATTGCCAGTGATGCACGGAACTCTTTTCCCATTGCATGGCCTACGCTTTCTTTGTCACTGAAAAAATGTATTGGAACCCTATAATAAGTACACATATTCGAAAACATTTTCTTAGTATTATCTGAAGAGTCGTCTGCAACAATAACTGTATATGCTTTTCCTGTCTTAACAGCCTTCTCTGTTGAGAATTCCCCGCTTGCAACCTTTCCAGCCTTCTGCGCCAGTCCAATCATATTAAGAATTTTCTGTCTATTTTCCAATATTATTCAGCTCCTTTGCTAATTCATCATAGATACCCGCATCTATTGCCATCTTGAATGACCTCTCAAGACCTTTAGTCTTAAAAGCTTTGGCAAGACATTCTTCATTGGCACATATATAAGCCCCTCTTCCATTCTTCTTGCCTGTAGTATCAATAATGATTGATTCATCCTGTGTCTTAAGAATACGGATTAAGTCTTTCTTATCCTTCATCTGTCGGCACCCAATACACTGTCTCTGTGGAATCTTCTTCACTGTAGCCACTATGCATCACTCCTAATAATTATTCTTCATCAAGGCTTATTTCAGATGGTTCAACATACTCTTCGTCTAAATTCTCTTCTTCTGTATGTTCTTCAGGTTCAGCCTCACTCTTAATATCAATTCCATATCCTGTAAGCTTTGCAGCAAGTCTTACGTTCTGTCCCTGCTTACCGATTGCTAATGAAAGCTGCTGTTCAGAAACAACAATCTTAGCCTTCTTCTCTTCATCATCAGCTACTGCTGAAACAACCTTTGCTGGGCTTAATGCATTAACAATAAGCTGTGCTGAATTGCTGTCCCACTCGATGATATCGATCTGTTCGTTACCAAGTTCATTAACAATAGCCTTAACTCTTGCACCGTTGATACCAACACATGCACCAACAGGATCAACATTAGGAACATTGGCTCTTACTGCCATCTTAGTTCTTGAACCTGCTTCTCTTGCAATACCCATGATTTCAACAACGCCATCTTTAATCTCTGTGACTTCTTCTTCGAAAAGCTTCTTGACAAGCTCCTGTGACTTTCTTGAAACTCTTACAACAGGGCCGCCCTTTTCTCTGTTAATTACATCAACAACATATAACTTGATTCTGTCGCCCGGCTTGAACTCTCTGTCCTTGAACTTATCATCAGCCTTAAGAACTGTCTGGATTCTTCCAAGATCAATAGTAAGGTCGCCGTTATCAGCAACTCTCTGTACAATACCTGTGATAAGCTCCTTCTCCTTAGAATGATACTCATTATAAAGAGCGTTCTTTTCCTGCTCTCTGATAGTCTGCACAATAGTATTCTTGGCATTCTTGGCAGCCTTTCTTGAGAACTCCTCAGACTTAACTTCAACAGTGATAACATCACCAAGCTGGCAGTCTGGCTTAATCTTTCTGGCATCCTCTAATGCAATATCAGTACCTGAAACATATTTTTCTCTCTTATTCTCTCTGTTCTCTGGAACAATAACTTCCCCAACAACAGTTCTATCAGAATAAATGTGGAAATCACCTGTTCTTCTGTCTAACTCAACACGACCGTTGTCAGCCTTATCAAATTCAGCCTTGTACTCATCCATAAGAGATTTCTCGATAGCTGCAAACATAATCTCTTTATCGATTCCATTCTCCTTCTCAAGAGCATCAAGTGCCATAATCAATTCCTTATTCATTGCCTTTAATTTCCTCCAAAAATATATTTATACTTCATCTGCAAATGCCCATCTGATCATAGCCAGATTGCTTCTGTCAAATTTTTTAGTTGCATCATCAATACTAATTGTTACCGTATCTTTATCATATTCCTTAAGAACCCCGGAATATTCCTTAGATTTATCAACAGGACTGAATAACTTAATCTCAATCGTTCTGCCGATACTTTTTTCATAATCCTTTTCCTTCTTAAGAGGTCTTGTAAGACCCGGAGAACTCACTTCAAATATATACTGGTCATCAATGTAATTCTCTCTGTCCAGTATCTCATTGAAAGCTCTGCTCACATTCTGGCAGTCATCAATAGTAACTCCACCTTCTTTGTCAATGTAGACACGCAGATACCAGTCACTGCCTTCTTTCACGTAGTCAACATCAAAAAGTTCCACGCCGTTAGCTTCAACAACCGGCTGTATAAGTTCTATTGTCTTAGCTTCATAGCTTTCTCTTTTTCCCATGCAGTACTCACCCTTTCTAAAAATATTCAGTTTTTCTTATATATGAACGAAAGAGTGGACATTTCTGTCCACTCTTTCCGAATCACATATAGTAGCTTGTAGGGGAATCGAACCCCTGATTCCGCCGTGAGAGGGCGGCGTCTTAGCCTCTTGACCAACAAGCCATAACGTTTGTTGTCTTGCAGTTGTGTACCGCAACAACAAAGATATCTTAACTCAATTATCGGAATCCGTCAAGCACTTTTTTGAAATTTTTTTAAAAATTTTAAAAAAATATTTCAAAACCTTCAAAAAAGTGCTTAAATACTGGATTCCCAGCCAATTAATAATCTTATGCAAAACTAAAAATTGCTGTAAATACTCCTGCACTTGCGATTCCCATAATCACTCCTGCAAGTAAAACTCCTAATAAAACAGCTATTACACTCTTCTTAAATCCCATGTCAAGGAAACTTGCTGCAAGTGTTCCTGTCCATGCTCCTGTTCCAGGAAGCGGAATTCCAACAAAAACTAATAATGCTACAAAAAGACCTCTTCCAGCCTTCTGCTTAAGCTTTTCTCCACCCTTGTGTCCTTTTTCAATACAGAAGGTGAAGAACTTTCCAATATATTTCTTATCCTTACCCCACTCAAGAACCTTTCTTGCGAAAAGATATATAACAGGTACCGGAAGCATGTTACCAATTACACACACAATGTATGACTGTAATAAAGGTAACTGGAATCCCTGTGATACAGGAATAGCACCTCTTAACTCAATAAGTGGAACCATAGAAATAAGAAAAATATAAAAATACTTTTTAAACATACTATCTCCTATTTAATTAAATAATAAACAGTTATTAATGATACATAACATTTGTAAAAAAATCAAGCATATTATATATTCTCAACCTGCCAATCAATCGGTTCTACTCCATTAGCCTTCAGGAATTCATTGCACTGGCTGAAATGTTTGCAGCCAAAGAATCCTCTGTACGCAGACAATGGACTTGGATGAGGTGCTTTAAGAATAAGATGCTTTGGATTATTAAGCATTGCCGCTTTCCTCTGTGCAGGCGAACCCCACAGCATATACACAACAGGTCTGTCCTGCATATTGACAGCATTAATAACCGCATCTGTAAACTGTTCCCAGCCGTGTCCCTGATGTGAATTAGCCTGATGTGCTCTTACAGTAAGTACCGTGTTAAGCAACAGTACACCCTGGTCAGCCCATTTCTTAAGATATCCGTTATTAGGAATATAACAGCCACAGTCGTCATGCAGCTCCTTATATATATTCTTAAGTGAAGGCGGTGCTTCCTCTCCCGGAAGTACTGAGAAAGACAACCCGTGAGCCTGATGCACATTGTGATATGGATCCTGACCAAGTATCAGAACCTTAACCTTGCTTAATGGTGTAAAATGAAATGCATTGAATATATCATCTGCCGGTGGATATACAACATACTTGCTGTATTCATCCTTAACAAATGTAAACAGTTCCCTGTAATAAGGCTTGGAATATTCACCCTTAATAGCAGGAAGCCAGTCATTATCTATCATTGACATATCAGTATCCTCCTACAGACGCATAGAAATACCATTACCCGCAAGGTATTTCTTAAGATCCATAACATCAAGTTCCTTATAATGGAATAATGAAGCTGCAAGTGCTGCATCCGCTTTTCCCTTAGTAAATGCATCAAGGAAATGCTCTTTATTTCCTGCACCGCCTGATGCGATTACAGGTATAGAAACATTGGATGCAATTGCATTGGTAAGCTCAATGTCATATCCGGCTTTAGTTCCGTCACAATCCATACTTGTAAGAAGAATCTCTCCTGCACCGAGCTTCTCTGCCTTCATAGCCCATTCCACAGCATCCATGTGCATATCAACTCTTCCGCCATTCTTATATATGCTCCAATGACCGTCGCTATTCCTCTTGGCATCAATTGCAACAACAACACACTGGCTGCCGAACTTATCTGCAGCATCAGATATAAGCTGCGGATTCATAATAGCTGCTGAATTGATTGATATCTTATCAGCACCTTCTCTTAAAAGCACCTTGAAATCATCAGTGCTTCGTATTCCACCGCCTACAGTGAATGGAATAAATACTCTTTCAGCAACCTTTCTTACAAGGTCAACAGTTGTATTTCTTCCGTCGCTTGATGCAGTAATATCGAGAAATACAAGCTCATCTGCACCTGATTTGTCATACATTGATGCAACCTCAACAGGATCACCCGCATCTCTTAAATCAACAAAATTAGTTCCTTTAACAACTCGTCCATCCTTACAGTCAAGGCATGGTATAATTCTTTTAGTAAACATGAGCAACTCCTTTAAGCAATTATAATGACGCGAAATTCTTTAATATCTTAAGTCCTACATCGCTGCTCTTCTCTGGATGGAACTGGCATGCGAACACATTGCCCCTCTCAACAGAAGCATCAATATGTGTAGTGTATTCAGTAGTTGCAGCAACAATCGACTCATCTGCTGCCTTAAGATAATAGGAATGCACAAAATATACATATGGGTTACCTTCGAGTCCCTTAAAAAGTCTCGCTCCCGGCTTAATATCAAGAGAATTCCAACCCATATGTGGAATCTTGAAACCTTCCTTAGCAGGAATCTTTAATATCTTGCCCGGAAGAATATCAAGTCCCTCTGCTCCCGGAGTTTCATCACTTTCCTTAAACAAAAGCTGCAATCCAAGGCATATGCCAAGAAATGGAGTTTCATTAGCAGCAACTTTCTTAATAGTATCAACAAGTCCGAATTTATCAAGATTATTCATTGCATCACCAAATGAACCAACACCCGGAAGAATAACCTTATCCGCCTGCAGGATTTCACTTGAATCTCTTGATACGATAACTTCCTCGCCTAATGATACTAAAGCCTTTTCAACGCTGCGCAAGTTGCCAGCATCATAATCAATAATTCCAATCATCCTTCTGTCCTTCCATACACATCTATTCTGTAATAATCAATAAAATATTATCATAAATGATTCGTCTTAACAATATTTGACAAGTTCTTTTATAAACTGTGCCCCGTTCATCTCACAGGCGAAAGCTCTGTCACTGATTTCTTTCGGAATCTGGTAAAATGTGCTATGAACACGGTACAGTTTAGCCTTCTGGTTAATCATGACAATTCTTTCAAATGGCCATCTGATAATATTAGGATTAGAAAAATCCTCGCCCAGCTCTATAATAACGAGTTTCTTTGCAAGTGAAGAAGAAAGCCATTTGTTATAGAAATCCCACTGTTTCTCCTCTTCTTCGGCAGCAGACTCATTAGCCGGACAGACTATACGTCTCTCGTTAAATCCCGCATTTCTTATTCTTCCTTCTTTATCAGTAGATACGATAAAATAATTCACATGCTCCATCGACTCAAAAAGCTTCTTAAGATTAGCATTAACCTCTGCATCATCTGAATTATATATCTCTTTGCCAAGTCCTAAAAGCACATAATCAGCACTCTTTATATCTTCCATTAAATCGTTATAAATCATACTTACCTCCATTTCATAACCAGATGATTATAACATCTTTTTCCTGCGTTGTCTCTATACATCTGATTCTGCCGGCACATGACAGCAGACTCCATATAAATATGCAAAAAGGACGTCATCCATGTCAGAAGACGTCCTATAAGAGGAAGTGTAAAATGAAGAAAATTATCTAATTAATACCAACGTTATTCACGTTCAAATCTTTATATTGGTATTATATCAGATTGTTATTAAAAATACAATCATATTATTAAATATTTATCTTTCCTCATACTTATCTTCCCGGTTTAATTATGCTTCTGCTGCACAGATAAGTTATAAGGAAATAACCTCCATAAATAACTGCAACGAATGCCAGTGTAAGCCCGATAGATGCTGCCATTGAGCTCATTCCCATAGTTGCAAGAATTATATTAATAAACTTAATTCCGAACACAGAATGAATAAGTGCAAGAATCAGTGGAAATGCAAAGAATATTCCAATCTGCTTGAAAAGTGCCATGTCAATCATTCTCTCATCAACACCTATTTTTCTTATCATTCCATATCGTTCCTTATTATCTGCACTGTCTGATAATTCCTTTAATGCAAGGATTGCCGCACTGCTTACAAGGAATATAACACCAAGATATAAAGCAATAAATGTAACTAATGCTCCAAGTCCGACACTCGCCTCCGCAATATCAATTCTTGAATTATAGCTTATTTCACTTGTATTATTAAATACACCTTTAAGTGCTGCATTAAGCTTATCCTCAATCTCATACTTTTCTGCCCTTGTATCAGCATTGTAATCAGCAACAAGACCTGTCTTTCTTATCTGGTCTGCATTTACCGCATTATCAGGCAGAATAAATATTCCATAGCTTGTTGAAATGTTACAATATAAAGATGGGATTACAATGGTAAAAGCGACTAAATGCATAAGAGACTGCAATTTTTTTCTTACAATTTTTTGGGATTCGTTATAATTAAAGTGCAATGAGGCAGAATCAAGAAAAGGTAGGTAAATTATGAAAAGAGTAAAAGCAGCATGTATTACACAGACATTATAATGCGGTAACACGCGACAAAAGCAAGAGGTGCAGAGGTACAGCAGGATGCATAAGGGCTGGTCTTTGATAATTTTTCTAGTGTAGTTTTATCTTTGACTACATAGAATTCCCAAGGCTGTTGATTGCCGGCAGATGGTGCCGCCATAGCAGCCTGTAATATCGTTTCGATTTTCTCATCTTCGACTGGTTTGTCCAGATATTTTCTGATACTTGTTCTGTGAAATATTTCGTTCATTTTAGGAACCTCCCATCGTTATTGTGAAATATTTTTTAGTAATTTATGTGATGTGCAGTAACTGTATATGCAGGCAACAAGCTCTGCAATCCAGAATGCATACCAGCCGTGTGTAATCCCAAGAGTTTTTATGAAAAACCATAGGCACGGAATTAGCAAAACTAACTGACGGATAGCTGCACTGACCATATTAACCATACCATTTCCGAGTCCGGAAGCAAAGTACCCACATAAAATTGTGACAGCAGCAAATACAAAGGAAATGGAAATAATCCTGAGTGCCGGAATGCCAAGCACCAGCATTTCCGAGCTTGCGGAGAATAGCTGTAATAATTGTTTTGGTAAAGCACAGAAGATTATTGTTCCGCATAAAGCAATCACAATTCCTGTTGGAAGCAGGACTTTCCATGTCTGATGCACACGTTCTGATCTCTTTGCACCATAATTATATCCAACGATAGGTATTGCAGCCTGTCCAAGTCCGTTAATTGGCATCATAAGAAAGTTTTGCAGTTTATAGTAGACTCCGAAAAATGCAACGGCTGTTGTGGATACGTTTAACAACATACTGTTTACAACAAAGGTCGTAACACTTCCGATTGCCTGCATGATAATGGTTGGAAGTCCTACTCGGTAAATGTCCGCGACATCCTGCCAGTCAAAATGATAGTTTTTAAAACTTACATGGATAAGAGGATTTTTGAAACGATTAAAAAGTAAAGCGGCAATCGCTCCGGCAATCTGCCCGATCACTGTTGCAATAGCAGCACCTTTTATTCCCATTGCAGGGCATCCAAACAATCCAAAAATCAGAATTGGATCAAGGATAATATTAAGTACAGCACCAATGATCAGGGATATCATTGATAATACGGTATCTCCGACAGCCTGTAACAGACGCTGACCGTAGGTTTGAAGGAAAATGCCCCAGCAATAAACCAGATTGATGGAAAGATATTGCTGGCATAGTTCCTGTAATTGTGGTTCTGATGTGAGCTTAGATGCAATAGTACAGGAAAAGAAAATCCCTGTTACGGAAAAAATAAGTGATGTAATGAGCATTAAAAGTAATCCGGTTGTGGCAGCCTGACAGGCTTCCTGTGTTTTATGCTGTCCAATTTTACGGGAGAGTAAGGAATTTAAACCTACAGCAGTTCCGACTCCGACAGCAATCATAAGAAACTGGATGGAATATACTAAGGATGCCGCAGTTAAAGCAGTTTCGGATAATTTTGCTACAAACATACTGTCAACAATATTGTAGAGAGATTGTACAAGCAGTGACAGCATCAGAGGAACTGCCATAGTATATAATAATGGTTGGATTGGCATATCTGCCAGTTTGTTTTTTTGTTCATAGGACCTCCTGTTTTATCTGCCATGTATCCAACAAACGTATGGTGGCAGGTTTTGTGAAAAAAAAGCGCGAAATCTGAGAGGATAAGCTGTTCCTCATGATTTCACGCTTTAAAAGCCGGCTTGGTTTCTTTATTTCGTGCCTATTATAATGCATAAAAGAGAAAAAATGCAAGAAAATTTTTGTTGACTTTTCAAAAAAAGAAAAATATAATACTTTTGAACGAGTTGCAAACTAGCGTAAATCCAGTTTTGCTGCTCGTTTTTTTGTGCATCTGTTATCGCACATTACGAAAATGTATCATGCAGTTAAAAGTGTGTAGCTTATCAGCGTAAGTCCAACTTATGAGGTAAGTACACACTTTTTTTATGCAGAAATGGAGGTTAGGTTAAGATGACAGAAAGTAACAAGATGAAGGAGATGCCGGTAAATAAGCTCATACTTCAGATGGGAATACCGATGATCTTGTCTATGGCATTGCAGGCGGTTTACAACATTGTAGATAGTGCTTTTGTTGGAAACATGAGATCCGGAAGTGAGGCGGCACTAAATGCACTTACACTGGTATTTCCGGTTCAGATGATGATGGTGGCTGTAGGAATTGGAACAGGTGTGGGAACAAATGCACTCCTTGCAAGAACACTGGGACAGGGAAATGAGAAAAAGGCTGCAAAAGTTGCAGGAAACAGCTTATTTCTTGGGATGATAATTTATGTGGTATATCTGTTGTTTGGAATTTTTGGAGTAAGAGCATATATTTCATCTCAGACAGTTGATCAGGAAGTTATTTCAATGGGAACAAGCTATTTGAGAATATGCTGCATTATTTCGTTTGGAAGTGTTTTCTTTTCCTTATTTGAAAAACTGCTACAGGCAACCGGGCGTTCCCTTTATTCTACCATTGGTCAGGTTGTGGGTGCAGTGGTAAATATTATCCTTGATCCGATTATGATTTATGGTATCGGACCTGTTCCTGAAATGGGCGTAGAAGGTGCAGCCTATGCAACAGTAATCGGGCAGGTGGCATCTGCGGTACTTTTATTTGTATTTCATATAAAGTTAAACAAAGAATTTAAACATGATGTAAAGTATATGAAACCAGATGGCAGAATTATCAGGGAAATCTATGCAATCGGACTCCCTGCAATTATTGCACAGGTGCTTATGTCTATCATGGTTTATGTGATGAATTTGATTTTGAAATTCAGTCCTTCGGCACAGACTGCATATGGATTGTTCTATAAAGTACAGCAGTTTGTACTCTTTCTTGCCTTTGGACTTAGAGATGCAATCACGCCGATTATTGCATTTGCTTATGGAATGCATAGCAAAAAGAGGATTCAGGATGGAATCAAATATGGCTTAATCTATACAATTGTGCTTATGATTGTTGGTGTGGCAATTACAGAAATTTTCCCAGGTGCTTTTGCAACTTTATTTAATGCCGGACAGTCAAGAGAATATTTTATCGGGGCAATGAGAATTATCTCCATCAGCTTTATTTTTGCCGGAATAAATGTGGCGTATCAAGGAATTTATCAGGCTCTGGACGGTGGCATGGAATCGCTTGTGATCTCACTGCTCAGACAGCTTGTAATTATATTACCATTGGCAGGAATTTTCTCCGTCTTTGTCAGAAACGGACAGATGGGAGTCTCACTTATCTGGTGGGCATTTCCAATCACCGAGCTTATTGCATGTCTGGTGGGATATGTATTTTTAAAGAAAATCCGAAGGAACAAAGTGGAAAGTTTAAGTTAAGGAGGAAGCGGTTATGGCAAAAAGAATCATTACGATCAGCAGAGAATTTGGAAGCGGCGGTCGATTTATCGGTGAAGAAGTGGCAAAGAAACTTGGCGTTGCTTATTATGACAAGGATATCATTGGACAGATTGCAGAGCAGTCAGGATTATCTCCGGTGTATATTCAGGAAAATGGTGAATTGTCTCCAAAGAAAGGATTGTTTGCCTATGCTTTTTCAGGGCGTGATATTACGGGAAAATCAGTAGAAGATATCGTGTATGAAGCACAAAGAAAAATAATTATGGAAATCGCTGAAAAAGAAAGCTGTGTAATCATAGGAAGAAATGCAGATTTTATCTTAAGGGACAGAGATGATGTGCTGAATGTGTTTATACATGGAAACACGCCGGAAAAAGTACAGTGCATCTGCAAATTATATAATGTTACAGAAGTCGATGCTATAAATATGATAAATGATACAGATAAAAGACTCAGAACAAACTATAATTTTTATACGGAACAGAAGAGGGGAATGGCAGGCAATTACACATTGTCTTTGAACAGCTCTGTATTAGGATATGATATGTGCCAGAAAATCATAATGGACTGTGCCAAAATATAAGAATAATAGGGACAAATAAATCCAAAAGGTTATTTATCCCTTATTTATCTTTGAATTAAATTTCTAAGGAATCCTCTGCATCCACCCACAACTGCATTGTACCATCAAGATACAGTTTGGAATATTCCAGCGGTTCATCAATAGCAAGTGCGTTTAATGCACAGTCTGATTCGGGAGTGGTTTTTAAGTTTTTTCAGCTTCCCAGCAGTCGATGCGAAGCATATAACCTGCACTGGTATATACGTCAGTGCTGTTTCTGTTTGGATTGTATTCTGCAAATATTGTTCTCATCGTATCAAATCTACTTATCGTTCAATCAATCATTTGTTAAAAATAGAAGCATTTTAATCAGTTCACCATGTCGTTTTCATTTTGTGTTATACTGTTTTATTGGCTTTTCTTTCCCTTGTTTTTGCCCTTATCAGAGTTCGTAAACACTCATGGGACAATATAATACAAGGGAAACAATAAGGGAAAGAGCACCTGCGACAAACTTAGTGTTTTCAAGGGCTTGAGAGATATTTGATAATAAAATATAACAGTTATTAAATCCCTTAAAACAGGTGAAATCTCAATCAAATTTAGAGGTTAAGTATCAAAAATCCTGTCAAATACATAGTCTGTAAGGTTAAGATGCAACATTTTATATCAAAATGTTGCATTCTTATCTGTCTATATGTCCAAAATCATTTTCATATAATTCAAAATATAAAAAGGACAAGCAAAGATTTCTCCCTACTTGCCCTAAATCCAATATTATTCAATTGAACCTCAGTTATAAATCACCTCAGCATTTACAACTGCCATTGCTCTATTCCTGATATTATTCATCTTCTGTACCCATTCCATAGCGTTTTCAGCCTTGAGCACTTCCGTTACATTTTCCTTTTCGGCAAGTTCTTTTACCAGCCGAAGAAACATATTTTCCGCTTGCTCCTCGATGTCTGCAAGGTAATCATAGAGCTTTTCACTCGTCAGAAGATTATAATATCGCACCTTGTGGCTCTGCTTTAGATATTGTCTGTGGCAGTTTGCCCACACGCCAAAATGTATTTCTTTCTGTTCCTTGGTTCTTACGCAAGGGATAAGATAATCTCCTT
>CAVAPS010000034.1:0-22752 GCA_963590775.1 Desulfovibrio piger | reverse complement strand
CGGACAAAAAAATAGAGCAACCGAGATTTCTCGATTACTCTGTAAATCAATTCCAATATAAGAATACCACAGTTATTTTCTAAATAAAAGTAACAGCAGGTAAGCAATTGGTAACAAAAAGTAAGCAATTGGGTAGCAAAAAGTAAGCATCCGGCTTCACTGCCCATACACTGTCCATGATAATAATATCACAGGCTGTTTCTCAAAAAAAGTCTCAATACCGTAGTCAAACCGTAGTCATTCCGTATTTAATTGTAACTTTTTGTAAGTCGTTTTTTCTTTCTCAAGATTCCATGATAATAATATCTCTTCTTGTCTAAGAAAAAAAGATAAGCATTGTTAGTTCCTCGTTAGTCCGTGGTTAGTCCTTTGTTAGTTTCTCGTTATCATTCAGATAAAACATACCGTTTTCCCCATAAGCTTACCACTCGTTACATTTCAGGTGCTTACCACTCAGACTTACCACTTTACTTACCACTTTAAGTCACGGTTTTGTGATATTTTGCGATACTTTACGAGGTTTTCTCTGTAAACGTCAAATGCCTTCAATCCCTTATAAATCAAGCATTACCGCCTCTTTCCAGTCATTACTTTTCATCAACAACCTGAAAGATAAAAAACTTCAGATAATAACTCTCCTGTGCCTCCCACAATATTGGGTGGTCAGGTGACTGTGTCCTGAATTCAACCTGACGGAGTCTCTTATGTACTGCCTTGGCAGCTTCCTTAATAGTCTTTGTCAGAAGTTCCTGTGTCATAAAGTGAGAGCATGAGCAGCTTGCAAGATATCCGTCGTCTTTGACAAGCTTCAGTCCCTTCATATTGATTTCCCTGTAGCCCTTGATTGCATTCTTTGTAGCTTCCCTTGACTTGGTGAATGCCGGTGGGTCAAGTATTACAACATCATACTTTTCGCCTGCTTCGTTAAGCTTTGGCAGCTCGTCCAATACATTGGCACATTTAAAATGTACTGTATCCTCAAGTCCGTTGAGCTTCGCATTGACTCTTGCCTGCTCGACTGCAAATTCAGATATATCAAGACCTGTAACTTCCTTGGCGCCTGCAATTCCTGCATTTAATGCAAATGTTCCCATATGTGTGAAGCAATCTAACACTCTCTTGTCCTTGCACAGCTTCTGCATTGCAAGTCTGTTGTACTTCTGGTCAAGAAAGAAACCTGTCTTCTGTCCATTGACAACATCTATCATATAGTGGACACCGTTCTCAACTATCTCAACATTAGTATCAAACTCATCACCAATAAAGCCCTTTACTCTCTCCATTCCCTCAAGAGTTCTGACTTTGGCATCACTTCTTTCATACACTCCGCGGATATCAATGCCTTTTTCATGAAGGATATCCTTCACTTTCTCGACAATATGTGACTTAAATCTGTCAATTCCTAAAGCAAGTGACTCCACAACAAGTACATCTGAATATTTATCTATGACAAGTCCCGGCAGGAAATCAGCCTCTCCGAATATCAGACGGCAGGCAGATGTGTCTACTGTGTCAAATCTGTATTCAACTGCTGCCCTTACTCTCTCCTCAATAAATGCCTCATCAACAACATCAGTGTGTCTGCTCAACATCCTTACCGTAATCTTGGATTCTCTGTTAATGAAGCCGATTCCCATGAAATAATCATCAAAATCAAATACTTTGACAAGATGTCCGTCAATTATTCCGTCCGACATCCATTCAATTTCGTTATCATATACCCAGGCTCCACCTGCTTTTAACGTTCTTCCTTCACCTTTTCTTAATCGTATCTGTCCGCATACGTTGAATAAATCTTCCATTCTGTTCCTTCCTGCCAGATATTTCTGACATTTATCATAAATAATATATTAGTCCGATGCTGTATTGCCGAGGAAATAAAACATGCACACGCCGGCAACCGCAATCAGAAGTGAAACCAGCTTAATCCATGAAAATGCTGTCTTCTCGCTTCCAAACAGTCCGAAAAGTCCAAGCAGATATGACACAATTATCTGTGCAACAACAATTGTAACCTCCGCCTTTGCAATTCCAAGACCGTTTATACTCTTAATAACTGTAAATGTGATAAATGCACCCATCACGCCTCCAAGAAGTGTAATCTTGTTATCAACCTTAAACAGCTTCATGATTTCAGGTCTTCCATCAATCATCCACATAATCGCACAAGTAGCCAGTGCTGTCAACTGTACAAACATTGCCGTAACCCACACGCTGCTCGCTTTCGTAACATTTGTATTAAATGCACCCTGCAAACTCATAAGTGCGCCAGATATTATTGCAATCAAAAATCCTGCCATTAACTAACCTCCTAATTAATCTGCATAGAATAATTATTAGTTAATAGCAGGATATTTATTCATAATTTAATTACTACCCTGTGAAGTGCTTTCATTATTGTTAGTATTCATCTTCTGTATAGTTTCTGCAAATGTGCTGTAAGCTGAATCAACGCTGACTCCGTCATACACCTGATGAAGCATAATCTCGTATCTCATATACACTTCACCAACACCGATATATTTGGCTTTAACAACAGAATCAGAATATATCTGATGCAGCTGCTGGTAGCTTTCTGCTCTCTTAACCTTTAAATCAGCTCTTGCACAGCTTTTCTTAGCCATAGTTCCAAGATAATCTGCATAATCATAAGATATTGCTCTCGCAACAGCCTTAGATGCATCAACATTCTTAGTATATGGATTAACAACAGCCATTGTTGTCACAGACATTGCTCTTGAATCAAGGTCATCACCCATTGATGGATATTCACATATTCCATAATCTACATCTGTATCATTAATCTCTGCAAGACTATCTGCATCAAGCACTGTATACAGCATATTGTCTGTAGAAAACAGATCTGCACATTCTTTAAGAGTAACTGTATCTCTGTCTATGCCAAATGCGTCCTTTAACTGTGCGTATTTCGTAAGGACTTTCTTTATCTTCTCCTCGTCAAGGGATACATTTTTACTATCTTCAGCATTCTCCCCACCTACGTTAATGTAAGCACCTGCTGCTGCATAATTAAGGAACATTGAGTCCGGATTCCACTGGAAAACCATTGAGACATCCTGATTCTCATCTGTAATCTGATAATTATCACTTATATTACGAATCTGGTCTATCGTATCAACTGCCTCTGCATATTTCTTGTTATACACAAGAAATGAAGTGTTGAAGGAAACCGGATAACCATATAACTTACCACCATATGAACATGCTGTTATTGCGGCCTTTCCATACACATCTTCATTATAGACTTCCGGATAGATATCATTCTCAGAAGTAAGTCCTGAAAGATAAGCCTTCTCAATCTCTTCAGATGTCAGAAAATATATGTCACATGCATTGTTATTCCTTACCGATTCATCATATATATAATTGATATATGAATCAGCCTCAATATATACCGGATTAATAGTTACCAGCTCATTAGACTTCTTAAACTGTTTCGCAACGAATTCAAGATAAGACTCGTATGAGCTGTCATTATACCAGACATTAACTGTAATAGGTCCACTAAGATTAAGGTTTCTGGCAGCCCATGTTCTGTCATCTTTATTACCACAGCCTGCTAAGACAGTCAGCATGGTAACAATCAGCATCATACTGATAAATCTTCTTAATTTCATAAAGTAAACTCCTGATTCTAGAAGGATTTCTTAAGCTTAGCTATGCATTCATCTACATCTGCCTTAGTAATTACAAGTGGTGGAACAAATCTTATAACATTAGTTCCTGCTGAGAACAGAATAAGTCCGTTATCAAGTGCTCTGGCAATTACGTCCTTAGGATTAACTGATAATTCAAGTCCCTGCATAAGTCCCATTCCTCGTCTCTCAACAACAACATCTACTGTTTCTACAAGTTCATCAAGCTTTTCTTCAAAGTAAGCAGATACTTCCTTAACATTGTCTAATACATGCTGCTTCTCAAAAAGTTCGAATACCTTGGTAGCTGCTGCACATGCAAGTGGATTACCACCGTATGTTGTTCCGTGGTCTCCTGGAACTAATGTCTTCGCAACTTCTTCTGTTGCTGCAAATGCGCCTACAGGAACGCCACAGCCTAAAGCCTTTGCCACTGTAAGAATATCTGGCTTGACACCATACTGCTGGAATGCGAACATACTTCCTGTTCTTCCCATTCCGCACTGAATTTCATCAAGTATAAGAAGGATTCCCTTCTCATCACATAACTTTCTTACACCTTCAATAAATTCTTTAGTAGCAGGATAAATTCCGCCTTCACCCTGTACTGTTTCAAATATTATAGCACATGTTTTGTCATTAACAAGTTCCTTTACACTGTCAAGGTCATTATACTGTGCAAACTTGATTCCAGGTATCATTGGTCCAAATGCTTCCTGATAATGCTTGTTACCAGTTACCGCAAGTGCTCCCATACTTCTGCCGTGGAATGAATGCTGCATTGCAATAATCTCTGCGTCAGCCTTTCCGTTCTTGACATAATAATATTTCTTTGCAAGCTTAACTGCACCTTCAATAGCTTCTGTACCACTGTTAGTAAAGAATACTCTGTCCATTCCTGAAGCCTGTGTAAGAGCTTTAGCAGCCTCTACTGCAGGTTCATTGTAGAAATAATTAGATGTATGAATAAGCTTATCAATCTGTGCCTTTAATGCATCATTATATTCTTTATTGTTATAACCAAGTGCAAATACTGCTATACCAGCTCCAAAATCAAGGTATTCTTTACCATCTGTATCGTAAAGTCTTACCCCGTCACCTTTATCAAGTACTATCTGATAACGGTTGTATGTATGAATCAGCTTCTCTTCTGCTGTTTCTATAATTTGCTGTGTATTCATGATTACTCTCTCTTTCCTATTCTTATGAGCACACATTTTCACATGAGCCAATTATTAATTATACGCGCTAATCCTGCGGTTAGCAATTATTTATCTGAATCAAAGAATTTTTCTGCATCATCTGAAAGAATAGCTGTACCAACACCCTTGTTAGTAAATATTTCAAGAAGAAGGCAGTGTGGAATTCTTCCATCAAGAATATGCACTCTTGATACACCATGCTCAATAGCATCAATACAGTTATTAAGCTTAGGAAGCATGCCGCCTCCGATTGTTCCGCTCTCTAAAAGTGCTCTCGCCTCTGAAGTAGAAAGCTCAGATATAAGTGAATCCTTATCATCAAAATCCTTGTATACACCTTCAATATCTGTTAAGAATGCAAGCTTCTCAGCATTGACAGCTCTTGCGATTGCACAAGCTGCATCATCTGCATTAATATTGTATGCATGGAAATTATCATCATATCCGATAGGGCATATAACAGGCAGGAAATCATCCTTAAGTAATGATTCAATAAGTGTTGTATCAACATCTGTTACTTCACCGACATAACCTATATCCTCACCCTTAGAGTACTTCTTCTCAACCTTTAACATGCCGCCATCCTTACCACTGATACCGCATGCCTTAACTCCAAGCTGTTCAATCATTGACACAAGGCTCTTATTAACCTTGTTAAGAACCATCTCGGCAATCTCCATTGTTGGCTCGTCTGTAACTCTGAGACCGTTCTTAAATTCAGGTGTCATACCTGACTTTTCAACCCATTTGCTGATTTCCTTACCACCACCATGAACGATAATCGGCTTGAATCCAACGAGTTTAAGAAGAACTACGTCCTGAATAACTTTTCTCTTAAGTTCTTCATCTACCATGGCACTTCCGCCGTACTTAACTACAATTATCTTTCTGTTAAATTTCTGGATATAAGGAAGTGCCTCGACAAGCACCTGTGCCTTCATAAGTTCCTCTGTCATATCTTTTGCGCTCATAATAATCTCCATTTCACCTTTATAATTATATTGATATCTGTATCATTAAAATGCTATTTCTTCCAATTAATGTATCATTCAATTACTGTATACAATTCAGATTAACTTCTGTAATCAGCATTTATCTTGACATAATCAAATGTAAGGTCACAGCCCCATGCTGTAGCACTTGCATCCCCCTGCTTAACATCAGCGATAGCAATTACAGGATTCTGTGAAAGTATTTCTGTTGCTTTCTCCTCGCTGTAATCTGTAGCAGTTCCGTCTTTAACAATCTGAAGCACACCTGCTGAACTCTTAAAGAAGATATCAACCTTCTCAGGGTCAAACTCTGCACCTGAATATCCCATTGCGCAGAGGATTCTTCCCCAGTTAGCGTCATGTCCGAATATTGCTGCCTTAGTAAGACTTGAAGTAACAATTGACTTTGCAAGTGTCTTGGCTTCTGACTTAGTTGTTGCACCCTTTACCTGAACCTCGAAAAGGCATGTACAACCTTCGCCATCACCTGCAATCATCTTGGAAAGTTCTGTAAATACATAGCTTAAACCTTCATAGAATGCATCATAATCAGCGCACTCTTCTGTAATCTTCTTATTGCCAGCCATTCCGTTAGCAAGAACAAGAGCTGTATCATTAGTTGATGTATCTCCATCAACTGATATCATGTTAAATGAATCATCAACAATTGCACTTGTCATCTTCTGAAGAAGTGCCTTGTCGATATCACAGTCTGTTGTTATGTAGCAGAGCATTGTTGCCATGTTAGGATGAATCATTCCTGCGCCCTTGCACATACCACCAATTGTTACCTTAGTACCAGCAACTTCTACTTCTACAGCAACCTGCTTGCTTCTTGTATCTGTAGTCATAATTGCCTCTGCTGCCTGTGTTCCTGCTTCTAATGAATCATCAAGCATTGGAGCAAGTTTTTCAATTCCTGCACAGATTCTGTCAACAGGAAGCTGCATTCCGATAACACCTGTTGAACCAATAAGTACTGCATTCTCTGGTACATTAAGCACCTTTGCAACTGCCTTTGCCTCTTCTGCACATGCGTTATCTCCTTCAACACCTGTACATGCATTGGCAACACCGCTGTTTACAACTACAGCCTGTGCAAAATCTTCATTATATACAATGTTTCTGTCCCATTTAACAGGAGCCGCAAATACTTTGTTAGTTGTAAATGTTCCTGCTGTAACACATGGCTTCTCGCTGTATACAAGTGCCATATCTTTCTTTCCGTTCTTATATTTAATCTGTGCTTCACATCCGGCAGCCTTGAATCCTTTAGCTGCTGTAACACCGCCTTTAATTATATTCATAACATCCTCCTATTGTACCATCACACATATTCTGTCATTGCACATATCTTGTCGTGTAAATTCTGAACTTACACCACATTAATTATGGGAACATTGGTGCAAGCTGTAATCCCTCATTCTCTGGAAGTCCAAAGAGAAGGTTCATATTCTGTACTGCCTGACCTGCTGCACCCTTAACAAGATTATCTAACGCACCCATCATTATAAGTCTGTTAGTTCTTGGCTCAATCTTAAATCCTATATCAACAAAGTTGCTTCCCTCAACCCAGCGTGTTTCAGGGCAAACATCTTTAGGAAGTACTCTTACGAAATATTCCTTATCATAATACTTGTCATATGCAGCCTTTACATCTTCATATGTAACATCTTTTGCATGATTAGCATATGCTGTTACAAGAATTCCTCTGTTCATTGGCACTAAATGTGGTGTGAAGATAAGCTTTAAATCATCTCTTCCACATGCATAGCCCAACTGTTCCTCAATCTCAGGAGTGTGTCTGTGAGTTCCGACACCATAAGCCTTCATGCTCTCATTAACTTCGCAGAAAAGGTTAGCAACCTTAGCACCACGGCCTGCACCTGAAGTTCCGCTCTTGGCATCAATTATAATTGTATCAGGATTGATTATTCCTTCCTTAACCATTGGGTAAAGTGTAAGAATTGATGTTGTTGTATAACAGCCCGGGTTAGCAATGATTCTTGTGTCCTTGCTCACCTTGTCTCTGTTAATCTCACATAAGCCATAGACAGCTTCATCAATATACTGTGGTGCTTTATGCTCAAGCTTATACCACTGCTCATATACATTAACATCTTTAAGTCTGAAATCTGCACTCAGATCAATAATCTTAGTCTTTAAAAGAATTTCATCATTAACAAGTGATGCACATAAGCCCTGTGGTGTTGCTGTAAATATAACATCAACCTCGTTAGCAAGCTGTTCCATATTGTCGTCCATACATTTTGCATCTACAAGCTTAAACATGTTTCTATATACATCTGAATAATTCTGATCTATGTAACTTCTCGAACCGAGCCATACAATCTCTGCATCCTTATGTCCTAATAATAATCTGACAAGCTCGTTACCTGCGTAACCTGTCGCACCGATAATACCTACTTTAATCATAACTCCTCCTTGCGGCTCTCTCTTTTGCGATTCAAAATGCATATATTCAACATTTATGCATAAAATAACGCAAAATATAAATTGATAATCTACATTATAGCAACTTTTTTTCTTATGTAAAGGATATTTTAAAGAATTTTATATTTATACATTTTTGTTGAATACCAGCGCATAATATGCATAATTTGTTGTTGCATTTTTAAATGAAGTAGTTTATTATAGTTGGCAGGTGCATAGCATATGTGTTTTACTATGTAGACTTAATAATATACGGAGGAATATATAATGAAAGAAAAAGTTATTCTTGCTTATTCTGGCGGACTTGACACAACTGCCATCATCCCTTGGTTAAAGGAAACATACAACTATGATGTTGTCTGCGTATGTGCAGACTGTGGTCAGGAAGAGGAGTTGGACGGACTTGAGCAGAGAGCTCTCTCATGTGGTGCTGCTAAATTATATATAGAAGATATCACTGATGAGTTCTGCGACAACTACATTGTTCCATGTGTTCAGGCACACGCTGTTTATGAAAATAAATATTTACTTGGTACTTCAATGGCAAGACCTCTTATTGCTAAGAGACTTGTTGAGATTGCCCGTAAGGAAGGTGCTGTTGCTATCTGCCACGGTGCTACTGGTAAGGGTAATGACCAGATCAGATTCGAGCTTACAATCAAGGCTTTAGCTCCAGATATCAAGATTATCGCTCCTTGGAGAGATTCTAACTGGAAGCTTCAGTCTCGTGAAGATGAAATTGAATACTGCAGACAGCATGGTATTCATCTCCCATTCAGCACAGACTGCAGCTACAGCCGTGACCGTAACATCTGGCATATCAGCCATGAAGGTCTTGAGCTTGAAGATCCAGCTAATGAGCCTAACTACAAGCATTTATTAGTTCTTGGATGCACTCCTGAGGAAGCTCCGGATGAACCAGAATATGTTACTATGACATTTGAAAAAGGTGTTCCAAAGTCAGTTAATGGCAAGGCTATGAAGGTTTCTGATATAATCAGGGAGCTTAACAGACTTGGTGCCAAGCATGGTATCGGTATCATTGATATCGTTGAGAACCGTGTTGTTGGTATGAAATCTCGTGGTGTATACGAGACTCCTGGTGGAACAATTCTTTACGAAGCACATCAGCAGCTTGAAGAATTAGTTCTCGACAGAGATACAACAACATTTAAGATGGATGTTGGTAACAAATTCGCTCAGGTTGTTTACGAAGGAAAGTGGGAGACACCTCTTCGTGAAGCACTCCAGGCATTCGTTGAGAAGACTCAGGAATATGTAACAGGTGAGGTTAAGTTCAGACTTTACAAGGGTAACATCATCAAGGCTGGTACAACTTCTCCATATTCACTCTACAATGAGTCAATTGCATCATTCAAGACAGGTGATATGTATGATCATCACGATGCTGACGGATTCATCAACCTCTTCGGTCTTTCACTTAAGGTAAGAGCTATGAAGCAGCTTGAGAACGAGAAAAAGAATAATAAGTAATTAAAGAATATGATAAAAAGCATCCCCGGCATGGTTATTAATCATGCCGGGGATGCTTTTTATATAACCTCTTTTGCTGCTCATTAGCTGTTCGCACATTTAGTTTGTTACTTTCTGTTTGCGCACTTTGGAGTTTGTGCTCCTTTGAGGTTGTTTCTTTAAGATTCATTCCTTTGAAGTTCACGCTTTGGGGGTTCGCCCCCTGAAATTCAACTGCAAAATCAATAGAATCCTAGTTTTCTCGTCTTTTCTCACATGCTAACGTCCAATCCGCCGCACACAACTCCACCTCAGATTGTACTCCATCTGCAAATCTTTCACACATAAATCTTCCGTAAGAATGAAGGCATCACCCCTCAAACTTCCCCTTATCTATCTCCTTCTCTTCAACCTTCCGGTTGGCATAAGTTCTAAGAAGCGCATAGCACACAGAACTGATTGGGATAAATGTAAGCATACCCATTATTCCGAACAGGTTGCCGCCGATTGTTACTGCAACAAGTACCCAGATTCCAGGCAGTCCGACAGAGCTTCCCACAACATGAGGATATATAAGATTACCTTCAATCTGCTGTAATATAAGAAATACTGCCACAAATATAAGTGCCTTAACAGGGCTTGTCATCATAATAAGAATCACACCGACTATGCATCCGATGAATGCACCTACTATTGGAATAAGTGCTGTAACCGCAATAATAATTCCTATAAGAAGTGCATACGGCATTCTTAATATAGTGAGTGTAATAACAAACATCGTTCCAAGAATACATGCTTCCAGACACTGACCTGACAAGAAATTTGAAAATGTAATGTTGGTAAGTCTTAACACCTCTACTATCTTATCTACCCTGTGCTCAGGCATACACACATACATAAGCTTCTTGCACTGTGCTGTAAGCTTTTCTTTCTGAAAAATAACATACACAGAGAACACGAATCCAATAAAGAAATTAGTAACACCTGAGAAGAATCCGCTTATCGCGCCAATTCCTCCATTGATAATTCCTTTAGTTCCTGTAGAAAGAAAATTCATAACATTAGATATAACCGAATCCCAGTTAATCGAAATACTGTTGAGCTTTTCTTCATATTCCGGATATGCTGATAACTTCACTTGAAGCCAGTTGATAAGATTATTAACTGCTGTCGGAACCTGACCTATAAGGTCTGCTATTGTATTCACTAGTTCAGGCACAACTATGAAAAGTACACCTGCAATAATAGCCAGAATTGCAATAAGCGTAATCATATATGCAAGCACTCTTATAAGTTTGGGGTGCTTCTTCTTACAACGCTTGTCAAACAGCCTGTTAAGTCCTTTCTCAATTGCTTTCATAGGTACATTGAATACAAATGCGATGACTCCGCCAATTATGAATGGCATGACGAGTCCTGCCAAATAGGAAATAGAATTAAGAATTCCAGTCACATTGTTAAGAGCAAGATATATTACAATAAGCACTGCACCTATAGTAATGCCCTTAACAACCTGACTATCTTTAAAATGTCCTCTGTTCATCCGGCCTCCCAATCTAGTTATACTGGGCATCAACCATGCTCATCATCATGCGCATATTGAATGTTCCCATGAACTTTACTGATGGAAGATATACAAAATGTTTCTTCTGGATTACGCAGTCATCCTCATATTCATCATCATACACTTCAAGTCTCATGACTTCATTAACTATCTGTCCCTTGCCCGGTTCAACGTTGAAAGCACCTTCAATAAATGGTGCATAACAGTCTCTTTCACCGTTCTGGTCCGGATCATATGCGATAAATGTATGAATCATGCTCTCATACTTAGTGATAACTAATCCATTCTTTGCTCCGCTTTCCTTAAGTGCCTCCTTATAAAGAGCCATCTCCTCTTCATAAACAGCTGATTGTTTATTGATGATTTCCTCTAATTCACCTGCAGTCATAGGAATATTTTCTACGAAGAAAAATGCGATTGGCTGTATGCTTCCATATAATAAGAAGCAGCTCGTATCTGAATTAAGAGTCTGTGATACCTCAAGCTTATCTGTATCACCCATATACATAAGCACTGCAAAATTGCCCTTGGCTGTGAACTCCTTAAGCATATTGATTGCTGCTTTTAATTCTGTTCTAGAAAAATGTCTCATAATATCCAATTCCTTTTCATTTAAACTATTGTTGATTATATCATCTATCGCTGATATTTTCACTTCCAAATTTTACTTTTCATAATTTTCATAATTTTTCATAATTTCGTACAATTTACAGCCACTTCATAACAGCAGTGTATCACCTCCACACATCACCATGCCGTGATTCCATAAAAACGGCAGCCGCCCTGTTGATCACACAGGACGGCTGCCTCTATAAAAAGATTAGGGAAGTAAGAAAGCTTTATCACAGAGCATCATTGCCAGTTTCACCGGTTCTTATCTTGACTGCTCCCTCGATATCCTTGATGAATATCTTACCATCACCAAAACTGTTAGTATTAAGTTCTTCCAATACCTTGTTAATTATGCCTTCGACTATCTCATCTTTTACGACAGTTCTTACACTTAATTTAGGTAAAAGATTGATACCCGGAGTTTCATCTCTTGTATATACCTGACCTGCACCCTTCTGGTGTCCATATCCAAATATTGTTGTAATCATTACACCTCTCGCGCCCTCACTGTCAAGAATCCTTTTAAGATTCTCAAGCTTCTCAGGTTTAATAACTATCTCTAATTCCTTCATGAGCCATAACCTCTTTTCTTCACATTTTCCTTTACAATTTCCTTTGCACTTTCAATGCATTTTAATATTCCTTATCGCCTTCAGGTGTCTTCATCCATACCTTTTCATGCTTCCACTTGATAAGAATCATGTACAGCCAGAGTATAAGACCTACACCCATATATCCTGCAAATCCTAACCATGTTGCCTTTCCGATACCGATAGTACAGAAGAATGCTATAACAGCCATGATTATAAGAGATGCAACCTTAAATCCTGTTGCACATTTGTATGGTCTCTCCCATTCAGGATGCTTCTTTAAAAGAACCAGTGAAGATATTGACGTAATCACATAACACAATGCACACGCGAATGCCATCAAATCAAAGAACGCTGTAATACTCTGCATTGCAATGAATCCAATACTTACAACAAGAATAAGTATGTTAGGAAGTGTTGGCTGATTGTACTTATTAGTGTATGAGAACTGCTTTGGAAGGAAATTCTGACGACCCATAGCATATATCATACGGACGCCTGAATACCAGAAACCAAGTACTGATGTACCAATTGGGAATACAACTCCGACAATACCCATTATAAGGACAAACCATGCGATCTTGTCACCGAAGCAATACTGTAATGCTTCAAATGTGATGAATGGGTGGCAGTCACCGCCATTAGTAAGCTCTGCCCAAGGCATTGCACCTGCAAGACAGAAGTAGAAAATTGTATATATAGCGCCACATGTTATAACTGAACCAAGAATAGCTTTCTTCTGGTCCTTAATTGGGAAGTCGCCCTCCTCAACCATTGCTGGTACTGTCTCGAATCCGAAATATGGTGTTATCATAAATGAACAGCCGACAACCCATGCAATACCGGTTGCAAAGTTACCACCCCACTGCTTTTCATTGCTGCTTGTAAAGAAATCTGCAAAATTAGCAATGCTCCAGTGACCGCTGAACAGGAAAAGTAATGAACAGATAAGAATACCTGCGATACCAGCCATAAGCATGAATGACTGAACCTTGCCTGCTACTACATTTTTATAAAGACTAAGTACACACCAGAAGCAGAGTACTACTGAACCGACAATAACTGCCTTGCCTCCTGTAAGTCCTAAGCCAAACTGATGATTTAACCACTCAATAATTCCAAGTACACCTGCTGCCGGAACTGCTATCCATGCACACATGATAAGCCACGCTGACCAGAAACCTGCATGTTTGTTAATACCTACTGTATTGAACACCAGACATGAACCTGTACTTGGTAACATTGTTGAAAATTCCGCATACACAAATGCTGTCGGCAGTACTGCCAGTGTCATAAGTGCAAATGCCAGGAATGTTCCGGGACCTGTATATGACATGAATATACCGTCCCAGTAACACATGAATGTAAATATTGCTCCCGTTGCCATCGCATATACATAAATCAGCTTCATTGATTTAGATAATGCATTTGTCTTCTTTTCGCCCATAATAGCTCCCTCCCTTATTGTAGTCCGCTTCGTTGTTACGAAGATTTCTTATGTGCCTAGCCGAATAATCTAAGATACCTTTCAGCTAATTCCATGGTTCCGTCCATCCAGCCAACACTCAATTCTGCTACCGGACCTGATTCCTGATGAGATGCAAGCCATGCTGTAAGCTGTAATCTTCTCATCATTATAAATGTGTCTATTTCTTCAAAATCCGTATCAGTAAACGGAAGAACCTTCTTATATCCTACAAGCCATGCATTTACAAGCTTTGGAACAATTGGCTTGTCCTCGATAAAGCTTAATGCTGACGCAAGATCATGCAAATGCCAGCCAAAGCCGCAGTCATCAAAATCTATAACCTTAATCTGGTCACCCTCGATAAGCAGATTAGCTAATCTTAAGTCCGCATGTATAAGGCCGAAGTTATTTTCATTAATTCCATACCGGTCAAGTCTTCTCTTAATGATTCTTGAAACCTCTGACAATATATTTTCTGCTTCTGGTATCATATCAGGAAATGCTCTCCAGTCACCCCACGCTGCATGCTCACCTATTATCGTGTCGTAAGTCCATACCATACGGTCAAGCTTGTCTGTTCCATTCCATATCTCTGTCTGTCGGTGAAGATAAGCTGTTGTCTCGCCGAGATATTTGAACTGCTTTACCATCTGCTCTTCGTTATTCTCATTAGGAGCGTCTCCCGGAAGGTAATCACATATAACACAGAAATATACATTCCCATCAGGTCCTGTAACCTCCTGTATGTTCTTACCGTCAAGTCCCTTTATAGGATTGGCTACGAGAAGCGGCGTGTAATCGTTAATCTGTCTTAACCACTTCATCTCTGAATTAAGCTCGTCCAATGTGTGGTAACCCGGTCTGCTTATTCTAAGCACGCCTTCTTTTTCTCCTGTTTCTTTGTTCTTAACCATATAGGTTGCATTCTCTGACAGTACTATGAGTTTAGCCTCACATTTGTCCTGCCAGCCGTATTTTTCAAGCGAAGCATTTGCAACCGAATCAAATAAATCAACATTTTCAAATGCCATGTCGTATCCTCCAATCAAAAAAGGCGTACACAAATCTATTACGATTCATGTACGCCTTTGTACTTTCTTATATATTTAATTACTGTCCCATAGATGTTGTTTCTGGCAATGTGCTTCCACCGTCAATAACTATCTGTGTTCCGGTTATATAGCTTGATTCATGACAGCCAAGGAACGCTGCAAGCTCTCCGACCTCCTCCGGGTCAGCCAGCCTCTTTAAAGGAACTGCATCTGCAATTGCCTGTATCGCTCTCTCCGGATTCTCCGGGTCTGACTGCTTCGCCATTCCTTCAACAAGTGGTGTCCTTACATATCCCGGACATATTGCATTAACTCTTATATTCTTGTCTGCAAATTCTCTGGCAAGCGCCTTCGTAAATCCTACCAGCGCCGCCTTAGATGTCGCATATGCAACTTCTCCCGGGTCTGCAACCATATCACCTGTTACAGAGCTTGTAACCACGATTGCACCACCACCATTGGCTATCATACTTGGAATAACGGCTTTTGCCACATTCCATGCACCTTTGACATTAATATCAAGATGTAAGTCTCTATTTTCAAATGTGTTATCTTCAAGAAAGTCTTCAAGAACACATACACCTGCGTTACATACAAGTACATCAATCTTTCCATATGTATTCTCTGCAACCTTAACAAGCTTTTCAACACTCTTGTAATCAGATACATCAACCTGAACACCTGTTGCCTCATACCCTTCGCTCTTTAACTGTTCTGCAAGTTCAAGCACCTTAGGTCCTCTTGCTGCAAGCACACATTTTGCTCCGTACTTTGCATATACCTTGGCGATTCCTTCTCCGATACCTTTAGAAGCACCGGTAATTACTGCTACTTTTCCTTCTAACTTTCCCATAACGCCACGCACCTTTCTTAGTTTCCTATGTCTGTGCCAGTCTTAAGCGGATATATTGCACCAGAATTTGCTCAACCTGCTTATATGTGCCTGATAACAGCTCATCTGTTATGCCGCTGTCCGCACTGCCAGCTCTTAAATGCAAAAAAGGGACACGAAGGCTTCTGCCTTCGTGCCCCTTTGCACTTCGCCATTAACTATAGTCCCAAGTGCGTAAAATTGCAACGATAAAAAATCGCATTATTTCCTTAATTCTTAAGGTGATTTTTTAAAAAAATCTTTATTCGTAAAGTGGGTACTTATCTGTAAGTCCCTTAACAAGCTCTATAGCCTTAGCCTGATTAGCGTCAACATCATCAACAAGCATAGCAATTGCTTCTGCAACAACGTCCATATCAGCCTCGTTGAAGCCTCTTGTTGTAACGGCTGCTGTACCAAGTCTAATACCGCTTGTTACGAATGGAGAAGCTGGGTCGTTAGGAATTGTGTTCTTGTTACATGTAATGTTAGCTGCGTCAAGAAGCTTCTCAACTTCCTTACCAGTCTTGCCCTTACTTAAGAGGTTAACAAGCATAAGGTGGTTATCTGTACCACCAGATACGATATCAAAGCCTCTGTTCATAAGTCCGTTAGCAAGCGCTGAAGCATTCTTAACAACATTTTCAGCATATACCTTAAAGCTTGGGTCAAGTGCTTCCTTTAAGCATACTGCCTTACCAGCGATAACATGCATAAGAGGTCCGCCCTGGATTCCTGGGAATACAGCCTTGTTAAGCTTGAACTTCTCTGCTGCCTCTGCAGAAGCAAGAATCATACCACCTCTTGGTCCACGGAGTGTCTTATGTGTTGTTGTTGTTGTAACATCTGCATAAGGAATTGGGCTTGGGTGTGCACCACCGGCTACAAGACCTGCAATATGTGCCATATCTACCATGAGTAATGCGCCAACTTCATCACAGATTTCTCTGAATTTCTTGAAGTCGATTGTTCTTGCATAAGCAGAAGCTCCTGCAATAATCATCTTAGGCTTGCATTCCTTGGCAATTCTTAATACTTCGTCATAATCAATAAATCCGTCTGCTGTAACACCATAAGGAACGATGTTAAAGTATTTTCCTGAAATATTAACGGGTGAACCATGTGATAAATGTCCACCACAGTCAAGGCTCATACCCATAACTGTATCTCCAGGATTAACAAGTGCGAAGAATACTGCTAAGTTAGCCTGTGCTCCTGAATGAGGCTGTACGTTGACATATTCACAACCGAAAAGCTTCTTGGCTCTTTCAATTGCAAGTGTCTCAACAACATCTACATACTCACAGCCGCCGTAATATCTCTTTCCAGGATATCCTTCTGCGTACTTATTAGTAAGAGGGCTTCCCATAGCTGCCATAACTGCCTTACTTACAAGGTTCTCAGAAGCAATAAGCTCAATGTGGCTTCTCTGTCTTCCAAGTTCGTCATCCATAGCCTTAGCAAGGTCTGGATCATAGTTTAATACTTCATCAAATGAATACATATAACTTCCTCCCATTATACTTTAGTGAAACAAAGTGTCCCTTGTTACTTATGATATAATTAAAATGGCATTTCGTCAATTCCATTATTAAGTTTTATTCTCAAAGACAGCTAATTATCTTTAGGAATTATACATTTATAAGGTGTTTTATAATCCTCATGGAATTCTTCCCATGCTGCTTTAAGTATCTCTGGCTTCTTAACAACCTCAAGTGCTGACTGCGCCATAGCCTCTCCGGCAAACATGGCTGCCTTAAGTCCGATATCTGTACCTACACATGCAACAATCGACCAGTTATGAAGCGGAAGTCCGACTGCTGCCCCGAATCCGCTGAACTGATATGTGGGGCATTTCATTGCAAGGTCTCCGACATCTGTTGAACCACCATCATATTTTTCTGTTTCGTCAGGCTTTTCAACTCCCCGTGGCAATATGTCATCTTTGTCAGTTCCTCTTTTACCTGACTGTGCTTCCTGTATCTTGGCGGCATATTCGTATTCTTCATCAGTATATTCTATTGGCGGCATTGCGCTCGCAATATCGTATCCTGTGTGTGCAAGTACTCTGTTGCCATGATAGCTGTGACAGCCTCCTTCTATATGCCATTCTGCTTTTGTACCTGTCATAATCGCTGCACCTTCGGCACATGCTTCAACCCTTTTTACTATATCTCCCATGTTCTCTTCTCTTGAACGGATAAAATAATAAAGAGATGCCTTGTCAGGAACTATGTTAGGCGCCATTCCTCCATTTCTGTACACATAATGAATTCTTACATCCTGTGTTACATGCTCCCTTAAGTACTGTACACCTACATTCATAAGCTCTGCTGCATCAAGTGCGCTTCTTCCGTCCCATGGCATCGCAGCGGCATGTGCGCTTTTACCTGTGAAATTAAATTCCATTGTTGTAATTGCTGACCACACATCTTTATCAAACTTCATATTGCGTCCAAAAGGATGATACATATATGCAAAATCCAGTTCATCAAAATATCCTTCCCTTGCAAGTATTGCCTTACCTGAAAGATCCTCTTCTGCCGGGCATGCTATGTAACAGATAGTTCCTGCTATATTTTCTTTCTCCATTGCACTCTTTAACGCAACCGCCGATGTAACGCCTGCTGTCGCTATAAGACAGTGACCACAGCCCTGACCATTACCTTCCTTTGGAGAATAATATGGAACTGCCTCCTGACCAAGTCCCGGGAGTGCATCAAGCTCACCAAGAAGTCCTATAACAGGCTTGCCGCTTCCCCATTTTGCAATTACCGTATTGGGAAGCTTTGCCACATTCTTTCCTGCAAGGTCCAATGCAACTGTTTTAACATCTGTGAAACCATTTTCCAGTAAAAAATCCTTCGTTAGTTCACAGCATTTATACTCTTTATACGCAGTTTCCGGATTATTCCAGAATTCCTGTTTAAGGGTATTGATTCTTTCTTTATTGGCTTTAAACCAATTACTTATGTTTTCATTCATAGTATTCACACCCTTTCATCTTATCTGCCATCACAGGCATATATTAGCTATATACATCACACATGGCATTGTAACTATGCATAATATCGTACTCAGACACACAACTCTTACTGACTGTTCATAATCTGCTCCATATAACTTTGCAAATATGGCTACATTCGAACCAACCGGTGTTATCGCCGCTATTAATGCCGTCTGTTTAATCAGTGCATACTCTTTTGCTACAGGTATTGCCATCATTACTGCTATTGTGATTGCAGGAATGATTACAAGCCTTACTATGCTGCACCACCATACTGAACGGTTCTTTAATATCTGACGCATATCAGTCTGTGCAAGATACACACCAAGAACAATCATGGCAACAGGTGTATTCATTGCCCCGACATAAGACACCGGAGCTGATATAAGTACAGGTATATGTACCGGTATAAGAAATCCGGCTATTGCAATAACGAATCCGATAACCACAGGATTAGTAATAATCTTCCTGAATGATATGAACTTTCTGTTTCCTGTCATTATTACCAGTCCGTATGTCCACTGGAATATGTTAAGCAGTGCAACAAAAACAGCCACATAAAATACTGCTTCTGTTCCTAATGTTGCCGACACAAGCGGTATTCCCATAAATCCTGCATTACAGAAGGCTGCGCTGAAATTCTCAACTCTTTTCCTCTTTCCGAATATAAGATATGAGACAAGCATGGCAATAACCAGTGCCGCCAGTGACAACCCAGCCATTATTGCAAGTGCTTTAACTCTCTGCATTGAAAAATCTGCCGATAAATAAGCATTTATTATCACACACGGAATTATAATTCTTACAAGTATGTTGGATAATTCCCTGCTTCCCGCATCTGTAACCAACTTCTTTCTGTACAGAATATAACCGGTTATTATAAGAATCAGCATTATTAAACATTGTTTCAGTAATACCAGTACAATCTCCATATGTCCGCCTTTCAAGTCAGTATCCTACAGTAGTTAAAACATTTTTAAATCCACATCAAGCTTTGCAAATGCTGATACAATTCTCTGTGTCATCACAACATCGTTAAGATTGAATATCTCTACCGGTGAATGTGAATATCTTCGTGGACACGCAAGTGTTACTGTTGCCATTCCTGTTCCTGACAGCATTGCACCAACTGCATCTGTTGAATATCCTGCACCGTTAAATGCAACCGGCTGAACCTTTATATCCTCACTCTGTGCTATTGTCTCAACAGCCTCCATAAGCTTTGGGTGCGATGTATTATGCAGATGTGCCGCTGCCAGTGTCTGGCTCTGTATAAGAACAGGTCCTTTTCCAAGTCCGACAGGAAGCTCATTAATATCAACATCTGGAACATCTCCACATGGTATTGTATCCAGAAACATTCCATAATCAGGCTGATAATAATTAGCCGGTGTGGCAATCGCCTTGACTGTTGATTCTTCAAGTATTGTAAATACTGCTGCCACCTCACCTTTTATATCCTCAGGCTTTAAGTCAATCATTGTCTCTATGATAACTGCAAGCAAAACCCTGCAGTCTGCTGCTCTTGTTACCACATAATCAGGATTCTGAGGCATTCTTGTGCATGGACTTTCAGGAACTATTGAAGCCCCGACATATACTCCGAGTTCTTCTGCTTCTTTCTTATCTGAAACACATAAATCAAGATATGATTCCGTTACTGTCTGTGCTTTCTTCTTCTGCTCTTCAGTAAGAAGATGTGCTGCCCTTACTCCTACAACTCCGTTTACTGTTCCTTTTCTGCCCTTTATAAGCATTCTGCGTCCAGGAAGACACGCCGTCGTCGGGCTTCCTATCGCATCAAAATAAGCAAATCCGTTATCATCTATTCTTTTGACACGATATCCTACCTCATCCATATGTCCTGTAAGAATTTTCTTCTGTCCCGGGGCAGTTCCTTTCTTTATTGCAATAACTGTGCCGTTGTTCAACACCTTCATCTCATCAGCATAAGGCTTTAAAGTATCATATACATAATGTGCAACATCCCATTCATCTCCACTGACTCCTATAATTGAAGTAAGCTCATTGATTCTGTTGTAAAGTCTTTCTTTCATATCCATTATTCATCAACTCCCTGCATAGCTTCATAGCCTAATTCACCTGTTCTGATTCGAAGTACATTCTTAACATCATATACAAATATCTTGCCATCACCTATATGGCCTGTGTAAAGCACCTTCTTGGCTGTATTGACAACCTTCTCGACAGGTACTTTGGCAATTACAATCTCCACCTTAATCTTAGGTCTTAGCGAAGCGGTAATCTCTGAACCTCTGTAGTATTCACTGACACCCTTCTGCATACCAAAGCCTGCAACCTGTGTTACTGTCATACCTGTTACACCGATGTCATTCATTGCTCTCTTAAGGGCTTCAAAACGCTGCGGCTTCGTAATTATCTCAACCTTGGTTATTGTGCTGTCTGCAGTCGGAAGCTTTTCAATATCCTCTGATATTCCTTCCGGTACTGTCTCATCACTGCCAATGTTTTCAGGTGTGAAGCCTGTAAATGCTGAAACTGTCATGAAATCAGGATATGCATTGGAAAGTCCATGTTCACTTATATCAAGTCCAGCCTGTTCTTCCTCTGCTGTTACCCTTATTCCGATAGTACATTTCAATATGTACATAATTATTGCTGAAGCAATCGTTCCAAATATTGCAACTGCTATAACACCTATTATCTGAATTCCAAGCTGTTCCGGTCCTTTTCCATAGAAAAATCCTGTGCTTGTAGAGAACAGTCCCACCATAATTGTTCCATATGCACCACATACGGCATGAGCACTTACAGCTCCGACAGGGTCATCAACTCTAAGCACATTGTCGACTAATTCTATTGATAATACGACAATCACTCCTGCAAGTAAGCCAATTATGATTGCGCCCAGACCTGATACCTGGTCACATCCTGCTGTAATTGAAACAAGTCCGCCAAGCACACCATTGATAGTTGTTGAAACATCTGATTTGCCATACCTGAACTTTGAAAAAAGCATTGCTGCAACCCCTGCACATGAAGCTGACAGGCTTGTATTAATAAATATATCAGCCGCCAACTTTGCTGTAGCTGAATCTGCTATATTAACTGTTGAACAGCCGTTAAAACCAAACCATCCTATCCATAAAAGGAATATTCCAAGTGTTCCCAGTGTAATGCTGTGTCCCTGAATCGGAACCGGCTTACCATCTTTATCATATTTGCCGATTCTTGGTCCTAATATGGCTGCTGCAACAAGTCCTATTATTCCGCCTAACAGATGAACCGCTGTTGAACCTGAGAAATCATGGAAGCCAAGACCTGCAAGCCAGCCTCCGCCCCATATCCAGTGACCGGATACAGGGTATATAAATGCTGTTACAACGGCACTTAATATACAGTAAGCTGCAAACTTTACACGGCCTGCAAGTATTCCTGAGCATATTGTTGCCGCAGTACATGCAAACATCATCTGGAACACTATATATGCTTTAAGTGGTATTCCCTGTGGCAGGATACTGCTGTAATCACCTGAATGAATTATATCTATTGCTCCGATTATTCCATTGCCTTTAGCAAACATCAGCCCGAATCCGATTACAAAGAATACGACCGAACCAATGCAGAAATCCATGAGATTCTTCATCATTATATTGCCGGCGTTCTTGGCTCTGGTAAAACCTGTTTCAAGCATTGCAAAGCCTGCCTGCATAATGAATATCAATACTGTTCCTAAAAGAATCCATATAACATTAACTGATACCATATGTTTTCCTCCTACTACAATATATTTATGGTTAATACACCTCACAGCCAGTGAGGCATTATC
>CAVAPS010000033.1:0-25189 GCA_963590775.1 Desulfovibrio piger | reverse complement strand
TGAAATATTGAATTTTCAAGGTGCGAAGCCCATTTTAGGTATGGGAAGTTTTAGTTAATAATTATACACTATTTTACTACATACACCAACACTAAATAAATCTCCAAAGAAAATATACTTAGCTTTACCATATAAATGTCATCGTAACCATAAACATAAGCAATCCAATAATTCCATTTTTAAAATCCTTATTCATATGGTTATCCTCCTAATTATCTTCATAGTTATATTTTCTTCCATGCATTACTTGCATTAATTGCTGCTCCAAGTTTAATTGAATCTTCCATTGTCCATTTCTTCCCTGAGCCTATGCTTGCTCCAAGTGCTACTCCAAATACTGTTGCAGAATCTGTTTTCCTATTCTTATCAAATGCTCCTCCAACACCAAGTGCTGCACCAACGATTGAATCCTTATCACCAAATATACCCATATTGCCACCTTTCTCACTTTTAAATGTGCCTTATTAATTATTTGCTATTAATCTTATATCTATCTTGTAACCACATAATATCGTAATATATGTGCCAATAATGAGACACATATGGATTTTCTAATAAAAAACGCAGGATTCCGAGCCCACCAAAAGTCAGCTTTTAATCCTGACATCTGGCAATCGGCTCATTCTCCTGCGTCATACACATTATATATTTATCTTTGTCAATTCTAACATATCATCTTATGGTCTCAATGGTCCGTAATAATAAGAAGCTGTTGCTCCGCCGTCCATAAGGAATGTTGAACCTGTAATGAAAGCACCTTTGTCGCTCATAAGTAGCTCTGCTACATTGGCAACTTCATCTGCAGTTCCCGGTCTGCCTGCCGGACACTTTGCAAACATATTCTTATAGAAGTCTCCTCTTGGTCCGTTGAATTCGTCAACTGCAAGTGGTGTAACTATAATTCCCGGTGCGATGGCATTGATTCTTGCGCCACGTTTTCCCCACTCTACAGACTGTGCCATTACACGCTTTTCGTTGCATCTTTTAGCCATCTGGTACGCATGAAGAGTATCCTTGATGTTTTCTGGCTGTAATATGTCTAACTTAAGCAGGTCCTCTGTTGGAGTAGTTGCGAGTGCTTCGTCCTGCTCTGCTGTAAGCTGTGGCATCCTCCAGCCTGACTGGCTTGATATTGTTACACCAACGCCGCCTTCTGCAATTACCTTTCCAACCTCTTCTGATAACACTGCTGTTCCGTATAAATCAACATTTAAGATTGCTTCTATAGGTGCCTGGCTTGGTGATACTCCTGCTCCATTAACAAGCATTTTAACTGCTCCATAGCTTTGTGCCTTAGCAATCAGCTCCTTAATTGATTCTCTCGATGACAAATCCATCTGAACCGGTTCTACATCATATCCTGCATTGTTCATAACATGTGCGATTGCCTCTGCATTCTGGATATTCTTATCACCCATAACGATTTTCCTGCCATATCCCATTCTTCTTGCGATTGCCATTGAAATCTGTCCCGCACCTGTTACTATCATTACATCTTTATTCATGTATCTGCCTCCTGTACATACCTTAATTATCAGGCTTATATGCCTTTGTGTTATATACAGAATAGTACATGTATACTTCTCAATCAATTCTTATTACTTTAGTTATTGATAAGTATTACTAATCATTAGATAAATTTTGCAACAACTTCAAGCTCTTTTCTCTTAGGCCTTTCTGGTGGTTCCTGTCCTCTGTAACCGACAGCAATAACTGATACAACATTTTCGCTTTCTGGAATATTAAGCATCTGTCTTAACTCTTCACCGTCTCTTATACCCATTACCAGCGTATCAAGTCCCAGTTCTGTTGCTTTAAGAAGCAAATTCTCGTTCTGCAGACCGAGATCATAATAACCCCAGCCGTCACCAGCTTCATTAACCGGACTGCCTGTATTCTTATCGAAACCAACCATTCCCTTTACAAATGTTGTAACTATATATGCACCTGCTCCATCTGAATTAGCCTGATTGAATTCTGGAAGACATTTTTCTCTAAGTTCTTTCACCGCATTTTCAGATAAGACACAGTAATATCTTGATGTCTGCAAATTCTTCCATGAAGGTGCATATGATGCAGCCTTAATAAGTTCCTCAAGCTGCTCCTTAGTAACCTTTCTCTCAGGATTATAATTTCTTATGCTTCTTCTTTTCTCCATTACTGCCTGTAATTCCATATGTATACCTCTTTTCTATTTTTCTTATCTTCCCACAATACCATCATAACTATATATTGCGTACAACCTACCGGCCATTCTGTCAATAGGTTTCGCAAAATTGAATTTATTTCCAATTCCGGTTAACATCTGAAATTAATCTCTATTTTTATCCCATAAAATATTCACATTGCTTATAATATTCATCTGCTTCTGTCTGCATTAATGCTGCCAGTCTGCTTATACTATGCTCTTCTCTATATTGTTTAAGTCCTTCAATATATTCGGGTCTATGCACATCCAATACAATAAATGGCTTCATTCCTTCATTTTTCAAACTCTCTCTAAATAAAATCATACGGCCGGTTCTTCCATTGCCATCCTGAAATGGATGTATTGCTTCATATCTGGCATGAAATTCTGCAAGCATTTCCATATCCTTATTACTTGAATGATACCATTCCAATAATTTCCCCATCTCATTCGCAACTTCTTTCGGAGATGTAGTCTGATACATGCCTATCATATTCGGACGCTCTTTGTATTCACCTATTGCATATCCATTTGCCCTGTCCTCAAATACACCTGATTTCAGTTCATAATGAAAATGTTTTATCATCTCCTGCGACAAATCCTGATTCAATGTGTCTAACATATAATTAAACATCAAAAAATGTCCATTCATTTCTTCCACATCTTTAGCTCTATAATAATCATCTGTCCTCGGCAGTATTCCAGTATCAAACAGAGAAGCTGTCTGCTCCGGTGTCAGAGTACTTCCTTCAATCTTATTGGAATTATATGCCATTGCTCTTTGCGTGTAAGCATATATTCCCGAACGGTCAAATCTTTTTTTCTCTATAGTAAAACGTTCTATAAGCCATTCTTTAAAATTGTCCATCGCTTCCCTCCTCAACATTGTATACATTTTATTATAGCATATACTCTCAATGTAATGACATATATAACCATTAACATTTGGAATATCACCTATTCTTCTTCATCTTCTCCAGACTATCCTCATTAGCCCTCTTCTTAAGCTTCCTTGTCGCCTCTGAAAATGCTGTTTCCTTCTCACCATATGTAAGCTGCAGATCGTATTCCAATGGAAGCCATGTGCTTATATCCGCTTCATTGTGCTGTATCACAGCTTCCATCTTATCTAATGCCTTATACAACTTTGCCTCTGTGGTCTTTCTTTCCTTCATCTCGGCAAAAAGGTCTGCAAGCTCTGCCCTGTATGGCTCTGGCAATGAATCAATCCATTCTTTGATTACATTTTCTTCTGTATTCTCATCATCTGAGGTCTTGTCAAATGCTGGAATATCTCCTGTAAATGCTTCTCCAAAATCATGCATGATACACATTAATATAACCTTATTAATGTCCACATCTGGAAATTCATCTTTCATAAAATACGCCATAAATGCCAGCCTCCAGCTATGCTCGGCAACGCTTTCATGCCTGCCGGAAGATGTCCATGAATGGCGTGTATTATTCTTTAGTTTCTCTGCTCTGTCAAGCAATTCCATGTATCTATTGATATCCATATTTAATAATCCTTAAACATCCTCTAAGTAAGTTCATATTCCTTTAACTGCTTTCTGTATGTTCTATATTCCGGACAGTATTTTTCAACCTCCGCCCAGAACTCTGCCGAATGATTCATATGTCTTCTGTGCGAAAGCTCATGCACGATAACATAATCCATCAGCTCCTGCGGCATATAATACAACTGGTAGTTGAAGTTCACATTGCCTTTAGAACTACAGCTTCCCCACCTTGTTTTCTGATTACGGATTGTAATTCTGCCAACGCTCACATTCATTATATCACAGTAATGCTGCACTCTCTTTTCAAATGTATCTTTTATATTATCAAGTTCCTGCTTCGACAGACATTCAATCCCCGGTGCACCTGTACCGTGCCTGTTATCTGATTTCCGTCTGACGGAATCCATTTTCTGTCTGATCCAGTCCTCATATTCTTCTATAAATCTGTTAATCTCTGCTGATGACATCCGCAATGGAGTTCTTACTATCACCTTTCCATCTGCATGAACCTCTATTCCTATTGTTCTTCTTCTGGATTTTATTACCTGTATGTTCATGATTCTACCTTGTAAATGCTCTATCTTCCCACAACCTTCTTAAGATATTCATTTTTCATCTTATTCTGCTCTTCAAGCCTCTTGTTTTCATCTTTTAAATGCTGTATATATTCCCGTGTCAGTTTAACACCTCCACGAACCTCTATATCCTCATGCTTTTCCATCTCATCAAGATATACATCAATGCCCTCATTAATACCAAACGGGCAGACTCCGCCGGGAGCGTGTCCGATTATATTCTCAACTTCCTCAAATGGTATCATCTTTACTTTCACATGAAATGTGTCTTTATATTTTCTGTTATCTATCTTCGCAGTTCCTTCTGTGATTATCAATACTGCCTTGTCGCCCTAAAGAAAAGACAGTAAACACCCCTGTGCCACCGCATTTGTAATCTGCTCTATCCAGTTAGACTTAGTCTTTGCCGGATCAAGTTTCTTCGCGAACACGCCCATCATTACCATTCCTGCAAATGTACATAATGCCAGAGATATTGGAAAATTTTCATAATCTCTTCTCTTTCCCATAACTATCCCACCAGCCATTTATATTTTGCTACACTGTACAGAGGTACAAGCGGTATCAGAATTGGAATTTTCTTAACATATTCCTGATATTCCGGGTTATCTCCGTAGTTCTTGTTCTGACGAAGTTCAAGTCGTCTTGCACCGCCAAACATAATATAGACTATGCATACCCATCCGGCTATTGCTGCAACCCATTCAAGAACACCTGAAAGTGCTGTAACGCCTGATACGAACACACCTGTCCATATTAATACTTCTCCAAAATAATTAGGACATCTTACAATCTTAAACAAGCCTACATTGCAGAAGCTGTGCGGATTCTTTTTCTTGAACTTATTCTTGGTAAAATCTGATGCTGACTCAAGAATTATTCCAAGAGCCATTATAACAGTTCCGACTATCGCTGTCACATCTGTATCTGCTCCTGATTTCATACGAAAGAATACAGGTGACACCTCACAACAGTACAATAATGCACAGCTTACCCATACAACAATCTTAAGGACTATATTCATAGAAGAACCGTCTTTAATATCATTTTTCATTGTTGCCTGATATGATGCACTCTTAATCTCTCTTATCATAAGATATCCGCCAAGTCTTAAACCGTATATAATGCATAACACTGAAAGTATTATTGTAACCGGATTAAGGTTGGAATGAAACATTACAAGCATTGCAATTCCCAGTCCTGTAATTGAGAAACCATATCCAAGCGATATGAACCATACAAATTTCTTGAAACCGATAGCACTTATAACAAGTGCAACTATCATCATTATTAAAAACTCCATATACTCTGCCTTCTTTCCACATATTATATAAGCTGCTCCTATAATACCATATAAACAGCTTTATTGGACATAAATTCTTAAAATTCCCTGTTTAGAAATTTCTAATTAATCTAAAAAAGTCCCACGGCAATCATACAACTACCGTAGGACTAAAACATTGTTATTCATATATGTGTTTCTTATGCTTACCAGAAGCTGCCTGCTCGCCAACACCCTGTGCCGCAACATTGACATTCTGATGTGCTTTCTTTTTCTTTAGTGGATGCTTTGGATTCTTATCCATAATAACCGCTCCCTTTCTTATCAGACACTGAATGATTAATAATTATCCTTCAATGGCAATGTACTTCTTTTCCTCAACTGGTTTAGCATCCTTCTTAGGAACTGAAAGTCTTAAGATACCATCTTCGTACTTAGCCTTGATATCTTCCTGTGTGACATCATCACCAACATAGAAGCTACGGCTCATAGCACCGGCATATCTCTCCTTACGGATGTATTTACCCTTCTTATCCTTCTCTTCCTTATCAAGTCCCTTAGAAGCACTTATTGTAAGATAACCATTCTCAAGCTGTGCGTTGATTTCATCCTTCTTAAATCCAGGTAAATCAATATCAAGCTCATAACCTGCATCGGTTTCCTTAACATCAGTCTTCATTACATTGCTTGCATGCTTGCCATACAAAGCCTTGTCAACTTCAGGAAATCCAAAATCCATCCAACCATCATTAAATAAATTCTCTCCAAAAATACTAGGCATCAACATAAGTCATTCCTCCTTAAATATATCATAATTATCTTGTTACCATGTTTCTCTGGAACAGGGATGTTTCAGTAACCATCAGGTACTTTTCCTTTACTTTCGTACCTCCTTTGGTTCCCTTCCTTTGTTCTTGACTATGTTATAAACCTTTTTGTTAGCAATGTCAAGCGTTGAGTGCTAATTATTTTTAAGTTCAAATTAACAATCCCGCAAGCCCAGCATTTATGCGGTCTTGCGGGATTATTAAATATTTATAAACTGTACTTATTGTCCTATATTTTTTCATCATGTTCTAATTTTAGTTCATCTGCCAGATACACATCACTCATGCAGTGCATATCGGATACGCCATCACGCATCAATTGATAGACTTGGGAATGATAGAGTATCATACTTCCACGCCCCTTTCTTTAATCACATCAAGGAGATCGTCCACGATATATTCCCGGCTCTGTGTATGCAGGACTTCATATTCCGGCACGATATAGCCATTCAGAATATTGCTTTTTTCGTAAATGCCTGATAGACACGTTCCGCATCCACTCCCAGCTTTATTGCTACATTTTCAATGCAGAATATGGCAAACTCAAGTTCTTTGGAATTTTCAATTTTTTATCCATCAACATACACAGATCCTTTCTATTCCATCAAGCCTTAATCCATGAAAGTTATTATTTATCATATCACAAAAATGCATTTATTTCTTGAATTCCTCGCCAATCTTCTCCACAAGTTTATTCTTAGCAAGTCCATAAGCAATATTGATGATGTTATACACTGTTCTGTCCGTCGCCGCGCCATGACCTTTGACAACCGGCTTCTTAACGCCAAGCAGTATTGCTCCACCCTCATTATTATAATCAAATTTGGGCTCAAGCCGGCTTACAAGTGCCTCAAGCTGCACCTTTTCAGTCTCCGGAGCACCGGCTGCGGCACGTCTTATGTCGTCAAATACAACCTTTGCTGTTCCCTCGATTGATTTAAGAAGAACATTTCCGGCAAATCCGTCGCATACAACGACATCTGCACTGCCATCCAGCACCTCTTTTCCCTCAATATTACCTGTGAAATTAAAGCCGCATTTTTCAAGAAGGTCATGTGCTTCCTTAATAACATCACTTCCCTTGCCCGCTTCAATTCCGTTGGAAAGTGTGGCAACTGTAGGATTCTCAATTCCGAGAGTTTTCATGTAAGCAACTCCGAGTCTTGCAAAATCAACAAAACGGTCTGCCTTGCAGTCAATATTCGCACCGCAATCAACTATGCAGAATGGCTTGTCGTTGCGACCATTAAGTACTACTGAAAGTGCCGGTCTTGTCGCATTTAACTTTCCAAGTATAAGTATCGAGCTGATAAGTACAACACCTGTCGCACCACATGTCACGAATCCACCGATATCCTCATTCATACGGCACATTTTAAGTCCCTTGATTAATGACGAATCAGTCTTATCGTGGTAAGCGTCAACCGGATCATCATAATTAGTTATCTCCTGTGTGCAGTCCACTATCTCAAGCTGTGATTCATCATAAGTTACATTGACAATAAAATCCTCAAGCTCGGCTTTCCTTCCCATCAGATATACATATAAATCTTTATTCTCATTGATTGCCCTGATTGCACCTGAAACAAGCTCTGTCTGTGGCTTGTCAGCGCCAAGCAAATCTACAACTATCTTTATCATTAATTCTAACTCTCCTTCTGCTCCCGCCAGAAATTATCAAGCAGATTCTTATACACTGCCTCTGAAAATGGCACTTTGGCTAACTTCTGTTTCGTTTCCTCAGACAAATGTTTTGTCTCAGCAAATTCTTTTCCAGCCGCCTCATACCTTGATAAATATCTGTCAAGTCTTGAACTTGCACCCAGTTCAATTAATGTCTTTAACTGTGGACATAGAATTGCAGTAAATCCATCTTTACCGCATATGCACTCATATTCTTTAAGAAGTGAGTCATAGACTGACCCCGACTCCGAATAGGCACAGCCTGATATAAGAACAAGCTTCTGTCCCAGCTTCGGATTTCTTATGCCGTGAAATGACTCTCCATTTTCAGGCGGCTTCTGTCCCCTGTAAGTACACAACATACTTAAAAGTCTGTCTGTAAAAAGCTTCATCTGCCCAGGCATGCCAAAGAAATACAGCGGATAACTTTCAATTATAATGTCTGCTTCTTCAATCTTTTTCTTAACTGCCGGCATGTCATCATTTTTGATAACACACTCGCCCTCAGTCCTTGCCCAGCATGAAAGGCAGCCCATACAAGGGGTAACATTTAAGTCGGAGATATTAATTATCTCCGACTCGTATTCACCGCCTTCACACATTCCTTTTACAAATGCGTTAGTTACCGCCATTGTTGTGCTGGCACTCTTATGTGGACTTCCATTTAAAACTAATATCTTAGCCACGTCCAAATAATCCTCTTCTCTTTCTTGCAGGAGCCTGTGATGCACCAAGTAACTGTGCTGCGCCAGGGACTTCTCCTACTGCCTGACTGTATTCACTGTAACGACCTATTTTTCTGTATTTCTCATATCTGTCATCAAGAAGCTTATCAACCGGCTTCTTCTCTAACTGCTTTAATTCCTTTGAAAGGTCGTCAGCAAGCTTTTTCATAAAATGTGCTGTTTCTTTTTCTTCTGAAAAATCTTCAGGTTCTTCAACAACCTTTTCTACGATACCCATTTTATTAAGGTCTGCTGCAGTAAGTTTAAGATGTTCTGCTGCCTCAGGTGCTCTCTTAGGGTCTTTGAAAAGAATACTTGCACATGACTCAGGTGTGATTACTGAATAATATGCATTTTCAAGCATCCATACCTCATCAGCAACAGCAAGTGCAAGTGCACCGCCGCTTCCGCCTTCGCCAATCATTACTGATATAATAGGTGTCTTAACATCTGTAAGCTCATACAGGTTGTTGGCAATTGCCTGTCCCTGTCCTCTTTCCTCTGCACCCTTACCGCAATTAGCGCCCTGTGTATCAACAAAGCAGATAACAGGTCTGTGGAACTTTTCAGCCTGCTTGATAAGTCTTAATGCTTTTCTGTATCCTTCTGGAAGAACGCAGCCGAAATTTCTTAAAAGTCTTTCGTTTAAGTCTCTTCCTTTTTCAATTCCGATTACAGTTACAGGTTTTCCGTTAAGTCGTCCAATACCACCGACAATGGCATGGTCGTCTGCAAAACACCTGTCTCCATGAAATTCTACAAAATCGGTTATTACAGCATTTATATAATCTGATGCAGTTGCTCTGCCACTCTTCCTCGTGCGGCAGATTCTGTCATAAACACTTAAATTCTCGTTTGCCATAATTAATTTATCTCCTTATGTTGCGAAGCTGCATTATGTTGCAAAATGCATTATGTTGCGAAGTTACTTTATACTGCTTAGCTTCATTGCTACGCACTTACTGTTTCTGCATGCATTGCAAGAATGTCAGCAAGATATGCCTTCTGTTCCTGTCTTGGTACGATATCATCTATGAATCCGTTCTTTAACTGGAACTCTGCGCTCTGGAAATTATCCGGAAGCACTTCGCCTGTAACCTGCTCTACAACTCGCTTTCCGGCAAATCCAATCATTGCACCCGGTTCAGATATGATTATATCTCCAAGCATTGCAAAGCTTGCTGTAGCGCCACCCATTGTAGGGTCTGTTGTGCATACAACATACAAAAGTCCTGCGTCGCTGTGTCTCTTGGATGCTGCTGAAACCTTAGCCATCTGCATAAGTGACAGTGCACCCTCCTGCATTCTTGCACCACCTGAAACTGTATATCCGATAACAGGAAGTCTGTGCTTAGTAGCATACTCAAAAAGTGCTGTTATTCTGTCTCCGACAACTGTTCCCATAGAACCCATCATAAAGTTAGGCTCCATGATGAATATACATGTATCCTGTCCGCCGATAGTTCCTCTGCCGCATACAACACCCTCTGTCTCGCCACTCTTTTCTCTGGCAGACTCGTACTTTTCCTTGTATGAAGGGAAGTCGATAGGGTCTGTAAATTCCTGCTCATTAAACATTAAATCAAACTTTTCTGTAAGCATCTGAAGTCTGTTCTTTGCCGGCATACGGTTTAACTTTCCGCATAACGGACATATGTAGTAATTTTTCTCTAAATCTTCTTTGTTGATTTCTTCTTTACATTTGTTACATTTAACTGTCATTATTATTCTCCTGCCTTGATGTTCTCAATTGCTTCATTCAACGCATCTACTGTTGTAACTGTGTACATCTTTGCTTCTGGAAGTGTCTTCTTAACGAAGCCTGTAAGAGTCTTTCCTGCTCCTACCTCGATAAATGTGTCTATTCCGTCATCCCACATATTCTTAAGTGTGCCCTCAAACTTTACGCTTGAAGAAGCCTGAAGTGCAATTGTCTCTGCAATCTGCACTGTATCCTGTGGGTAAGGCTTTCCAGTTCTGTTGGCATATATATCTGTCTGTGGCACATTGATTGTCATTGTCATAAGTGCCTTCTCAAGCTCCACGCTTGCTTCCTTCATATAAGGTGTATGGAATGCACCGCTTACTGCAAGCTTAACTGCCCTGCCGCCTTTTTCCTTAATTGCTGCACAGAATGCGTCTATCTCGTCAGCACCTCCTGCACATGAAATCTGTCCCGGACAATTGTAATTAACCGGCCAGATTTCCTTGAATTCCTTACAAGTCTCTTCAACAACTTCTGGAGCAAGCTTAAGTGCCGCTGCCATTCCGCCTGCATACTTCGCAGAGAGTTCGCCCATCTTAGCACCTCTTATTGCTACAAGTTTAAATGCGTCCTCTGTCGATAAAACTCCTGCGTAAGCAAGCGCCGGAATCTCTCCGAGTGAAAATCCTGCTACAGCGTCAGCCTTAATTCCAGCATCCTTAAGTGCATTGGCAAATGCAAGGTCTGTAAGGAAAAGTGCCGGCTGTGTATTCTCTGTCTTAGTAAGCTCCTCGCCCTCGCCTTCAAAGCACACCTTAACTGTTCCCGGACGGAGTGACTCTCCCAAGTCATATAACTTCTTTGCATTAGAATCTGAATCGTAAAGGTCCTTGCCCATTCCTACATACTGAGCACCTTGACCTGAAAACAATACTGCTATCTTTCCCATGTATATCACCATACCTTTCAATAACCTGCAAACTTTGGGCCGCAGGCACAAATTTGCGTGTGAAAAATTTTGTTTTTCACACCAATCTCCTTGTATATCTGTAAGCTAACTGCTTCTATGCGTTTTCACCATATATATCCTTGCGGTCTACTGTTGTAAATGTCATGCTACCCTTTGCGTACACATTGCCATCTACCTTGACTACCGCGTCAAATGCTGCAAGAACCTTGTTGATTCTTGTAGCTGTAACTGTAATATCAAGTGTATCTCCCGGAATTACAGGCTTTACAAACTTGAATCCGTCTACTTTAAGAAGCACATATAATTTGCCTTCTTCCCTGCTCTTTACACCATCATCGATTACAAGTGAGCAGAGCTGGGCACAGCTTTCAATTATGAGTACGCCCGGCATTATAGGTGCATCAGGAAAATGTCCCATAAAATATGGTTCATTGATTGATACATTTTTAATACCTCTGGCACTTACATTAGGCTCAAGCTCCAACACCTTCTCAATCATCTGGAAAGGTGGTCGCTGTCCGATTCTTTTATTAATCTCAAATATGTTCATCATAATGATAATCCTCCATCAAGCACGATAACCTGACCTGTTACATATGAAAATGTGTCTGAGCAGAGTGCTGATACAACATTTGCAACATCTTCTGCCTTTCCTAACTTATGCATTGGGATTGCATCTAAATACTCTTTCTTCTTCTCTTCTGGAATTGCATCAAGCATTTCTGTCTCTATGAATCCCGGTGCTACTGCATTTACACGGATTCCGTAACCGGCGAGCTCTTTAGCCATTGTCTGTGTCATTGAATTAACAGCGCCCTTTGTTGCGCTGTATACAGACTGTCCAGGAAGTGCGAATTTCGAGCTTACTGATGACATGTTGATGATGACGCCGCTCTTCTTTCTGAACATTTTAAGTACTGCCTGCTGTGCACAGTAGAAGTAACCTTTAACATTCAGATCCATGCATGTATCAAGTGTGTCCTTGTTGAGCATGAGAAGGTACTCATCCCTTACGATTCCCGCGTTGTTTACGAGTACATCTATTCCACCAAGCTCCTTGCTTACGTCTTTAACCATCTGCTTAACCTGATTAAGGTCTGAAACATCTGCTTTATATGTAATGGCTGTTCCACCTGCTGCCACAATTTCATCGAGAACCTTCTGTGCCTGTTCCTCTGAATGGCTGTAATTGATAACCACGGCATATCCATCCTTTGCAAGACGGATAGCACAAGCCTTACCAATACCGCGGGAAGCCCCTGTAACTAATGCTACCTTCATATCTGTGTGTCCTTTCTTCTGACTATCTGTTTATAAATGCTACTGTCAATCTGATCTGATATTACCTGCTGAGTACAATTGCTGTGTATGAACCACCTGCACCATAGGCAGCTACAAGTACATTGTTTAACCTTGAAGCTTCTACATTAGTCTTAGAAACGCTTCCGTCTGCTGCAATGCTGTATGCTTCCTGTGAAGGTATCTTTCCAGCAAACATAAGTGCTGCGTGTGCTGCTGCTGTTGTAGCTGCTGCCGCTCTTGACTCACCAAGAACCTCCTTTAATTCTACAACTGGCTTTTCTGCTAATTTGTCGCCAAATACTGCTGTTAAACCCTTGATTTCTACATCATCTACAGCCTTCATTCCGTTTGCGAAACCGAATACTGCATCTATATCATCAATTGTCATTCCTGCGTCTGCTAATGCGTTATTAACTGCATTTGTAAGACCTGCCTCTGAACCTGTGAGAGTTCCGAACTTAACGCTTGAATGAGCCATTCCGTAACCTGTTGCATGGCAGTAGATTCTTGCTCCACGCTCTTTGGCTGCCTTCTCGTCCTCAATAAGAACTGAAGCACTACCATCGCTTAATACGAATCCGTCTTTTCCTGCAAATGGAGCAACAACATTTTCAGATGTAACACCTAATTTACCGAAAAGCTCTGTCATTATGTCGCTGTTCTCATCAGAACCTGTGGCTAACATTGCATTTTCTTGACCTGAACGGAGTACGCTCATTGCATATGCCATACTTGCAAGACCTGACTGTGCACCGTTAGTAACTGTTACATTGTAGCCCTTGATTCCTGAGCAGATTGAAAGATATCCGCCTGCTGCATTGTATACTGTGTTAGGGAATTTGAATGCGCTTCCTGAAGCATTTCCCTTCTCTGTAATCATGCTCTGGAAATCACAGCATGTTCCAAGTGCACCCTCTGATGTTCCCACAATAATACCAATATCTGTTGCATTGTCGTCTGTTACTATGTAATCAGCATCCTTAAGTGCTTCCATTCCTGATACTGCCTGAAGCTGGCTGAAATTATCAAGCTTTCTGTAGAATGACATCTTAAGTCCAAGTGCATCGTAATCTTCTTTGCCTACAGAACTTCTTAAATTAGCTTCTGAAGGAGTAGCGTTTTTAACTGCATTTGCAACATATGTATCTACGCCGTTACCGCTTGGTGCAACCACACCAATACCTGTGATAACAAGCGGCTTCTTCTCTTCCTTGACTGTTACATTGCCAGCCTCTTTGCTGAAGATAATACTTGCGTTGTTACCGCCGAATGCAAATGAGTTGTTCATTACGCTTGTAAGCTCTTTCTCATGTGCCTTGTTAGGGCAGAAATCTATCTTTCCGGCTTTCTCGGCAAGCTTATCCAAATCCTCGTCCTTAAATCCGAGTGTTGGAACTACTGTATTAGTTGTAAGTGCCTTGATTGAGAATACGGCTTCAATTGCGCCTGCTGCTCCGAGGCAGTGTCCTGTCATAGCCTTTGTTGAGCTTACTGAAAGGTTATCGTTCTCGCCGTCAAATATTGTATGTAATGATAAGAATTCTGCGTCATCGTTCTTAGCTGTTCCTGTTCCGTGTGCATTAACATATCCAATGTCCGATTTATTCAATCCTGAATTCTTAATTGCTCTGTTGATGGCTTCCATCTGACCTTCTCCGTCTGGTCTTGGAGCTGTGATATGGTGTGCATCGCTGCTGACACCAGCACCTAATACCTCGCAATACATTTTGGCATTTCTTGCCTTAGCATGCTCGTAGCTTTCTACTACTACGACACCTGAACCTTCACCAAGTGTAATTCCTGTACATCTGTTGAATGGTGAGCAGCCATCTGCGTCTAGTGCATGAAGTGATAAGAATCCAGCATATGGTACTGCTGCAAATGTGTCTGAACCACCTGCAAGTACTACATCTGCCTTACCAGCTCTGATAAGCTCGCATGCGTATGCGATACTGATTGTTCCGGCTGCGCATGCATTTGCAATATTAGTAACAACACCGCCTGCATGGCACTGACCTGCAACCTGAGGTGCTATTGATGAGATTGGCATCTTAGTTACATCACTTGCTTTCTTGCCATGCTCATAATAATCAGAAATGCTGACTGCACCGCCGACACAGCTTCCGATAATAACTGAAGCCTTAGGGTCACCTGCAAAATCATCAAGTCTTGCGTCCTTCATTGCCTCGCCTGCTGCCTTGATACAAAGCTGTGCTGAACGGTCAACATCTTCGCTTCCCTCAAAATCTCCAAGTGTGTCACACTTAACTTCTGCTGCAAGATCTGCATAGCAGTCTGTTGTATCAAGTGTTGTTGTCTTATGTATTCCTGAAACCGAATTAACAGCCATTTTCCATGCTTCATCTACTGAATTACCGATTGCACATATCATTCCAAGACCTGTAATGACTGTGCGGTTATTATTCTCTGTCATAATTACTCCTTTTTAACTGTATTATTAGTTACGGGTGCCAGAAAAGCCATCTGACACCCGCCACATTTTATTTATTATGCATTTTCTTCGATATACTTAGCGATTGTCTCAATGCTGTAGAAATGTTCCTTACCAACACCTGTCATCTGAACACCGAATTCATCATCAACATAAGCGATGATTTCAAGTGAATCGATTGAGTCAAGTCCGATTTCTCCATCTCCGAAAAGCTGTGTATCAAACTCTAAAACATCTGCATCAATTCCTAAATTCTCACATAAAAAGTCTTTTAACTTTGGCATAATTTCATTAGCGTTCATTATAATATTCCATCCTTTTTCTTTAATTATATTGTGCCTCCATTAAGCAAAGCACGTGCATATTATATACAATTTTGTAAAAATTTGGCATAACAAAACCCGTGTAGTGTTCGAAAACGCTACACAGGTCTGATAATTGTACTAATTTCGGACACATTATTCAAAGTGTCCGAATTCATATAATATTAATCTCATATAATAATCTGTCCATACAATAATAATTCTTACAGTTCATGATAGTACGGACATATATTAACATATGTTCCATTTTTCATTCTGAATCCGCCAGGTATAGTACCTAACTGCTTGAATCCAAGTCTCTCATACAGATGGCGGGCATGTATATTACTTTCAACAACAGCATTAAACTGCATAACCTTAAATCCAAGTCTCTTAGCCTGAGAAAGACAATCTGTAACAAGCATCTCTCCAATATGTTTTCCGCGGCACTGTGCGTCAACCGCATAGCTTGCATTGCTTATATGTCCGCATCTTCCGATATTATTCGGATGAAGAATGTACATTCCGACAACTTTTTTCTCATCATCAACTGCAACACCGCAATAGCTCTGCTCTGCGAAAAATGCTTTTCCAGTCTCCGCATTAAGAAATTCTTCCTGTGGAAATGCAACGCCTTCTTCTACAACGCCATTCCATATTGAAACCATTGCATCAATATCTTTGTCTTCATAGGCTCTTACTATCATAACTCTGTATCTCCTATCAATTAATTATCATTTTAATTAATTATCAATTAATTCTTCTTCATATTAGTTATTATAAGGTCAAGCTGCCCCTCGAATAATTTCTCGATTCGTTCAACCGTATCTTTAATTTCATCCACGGTCTTAGCCTCTTCCTCTTTAATAACCCACCTTATAAGCAGTCCAAATATAGCTTCTTCATAGAAACTGCATATAATCTCAACATCCTTAATTGAAAGAATATATCCTTCTGACATCTTTCTAATCTGCAGAAGTGCCAGATAATGAATACGCGTCTTAACATACTTCTCAAGCCACTCTCTTCCTCTTGCATCGAACAGGTTGGCCCAGACCTTTCTATGTATGATACTGTATTCTATGAACCCCATAAGGACCTTGTCTAATTCACCATTGTACTCTTCGTTGAATTCATCAATCTTTGCCTGAACAACACCATCAAGCACATCGTATATATCCGAAAAATGATAATAAAATGTGCTTCTTGTAATACCACATGCATCTGCTATATCTTTAACTGTAATTTTCTTCAGCGACTTCTTCTCAGCAAGTTCAAGTGTACACTGCATTATGGCTTTTCTTGTCAACTGCGACATGTAAATCTCCCCGTTTACTTATATTTGTCTGCCTATTGTAACACACTTTGCATGTAAAGTCACATATACATTCAATCTGTCAAAATAAATTTACATAAATTTCATGTATTCTTTTCAATAATGTGCTAGACAAATGTATTGAAAGATGCTACTTTCTTATAGGACTAAAGGACTATTTTATATCTGGATTGTTAATGCGGATATAAAGCATTTTTGAAAGGAAAATTAATGAACAAATACGGACATGTAACCGTAACCAAGAGACTTACCCTTAATCTTAAGAAAAGACATGACCTTGCCTTAAGGCTTGGAAGTATTATGCCGGACATTCTTCTGCATACATACATCAAAGGTCATACATGGGATTCTTCATATGATAAAGTTGCCAGAAGGCTTCGCCGCCTTGAAAGACACGGCAGAATGAACTGTTTATCCTTCTTATCTTTAGGATATGCCTTACATTACATAGAGGATTACTTTACATTTCCACATAACTCATGGTATCCGGAGCCAATGTCTGAACATGTGTTATATGAAATTAAGTTCATGAATTATATAAGAGAAGCTAAGAATGATATCATCAAACCTCTGATATCTAATAGTGGACGAGGCGTATCCACTGACAGAATGTTAGATTATCTCATAACTAATCATAAGCAGTATGCTGCTAACGGGCAGGGATTTGATAACGACTACAGTTACATAACTTCTGTTGGATATGCATTTTTTGCTAATTATGTAAAACTGTTCATGATTAACAGCGGCAAAGATATCGTTATTGACATGAACAAAGACTACGTTGCACTTAATACTAATATCTAAGGGCTTCGCCCCTTATAATAAAAATGCTATAAAGACTGATTTAATTATCCGTCTTTATAGCATTTTTCTTTATCTTGCTTCTTGCACAACTTTATGTTTTATTATGTGATATGCAATAACCATTATTATTCCCGTCACTATCCACGAGATTGGATATATTATAATAAGCACCCAGAATTCATGGAATATTTTACACACTGTTGATATCCATATAAGTCTTAATACACATGAACCAACAACCGTTATAATTGCCGGCAGCAACGAATGTCCCATACCTCTCATTGCACCTGCACTGATTTCATACACAGCAGTAAACAGTTCAAGTGTTGTCGCAATTATTAATCTCTGTTCTGCATAATACAATACATCCAGGTCGGTCGAATAGAATCCCAGAAACATATCTTTTCCAAGCACGAATATTGCCGATAACAGTCCGCATGACAACAATGCAAATGCCATTGATATATGATATATCTTTCTGCATCTTGCATAATCCCCCGCACCAAAGTTCTGGCTTGTAAATGTTACTGTTGCCTGTGCAAATGCGCTTACCATAAAATATGCGAAAAATTCATAGTTAAGTGCTGCTGCCGAGCCCGCGATTGCTGCTGAACCGAAGCTGTTAATAGTACTCTGTATACATACATTGGCAATTGAGAATACCATTCCCTGCAATCCTGCTGGCACTCCAATCGTAAGTATCTTCTTTAATTCTCTTGGCACAATTGTAAGTTTTCTGATATTAAGTCTTATAGGTTCTGATTCGTGCATCAGGATAACCATTACAATAGATGAACTCACCACATTTGAAATAACTGTTGCAATCGCAACTCCTGAAACTCCAAGCTTAAATACTATTACTAGTACCAGATTAAGTACTGTATTGACTATTCCTGCAACTATCAGGCTATAAAGTGGTCTTTTGCTGTCACCTGTACTCCTAAGAATTGATGATCCAAAATCGTAAAGCATGATAAATGGCATGCCAATCAGATATATTCTTAGATAAAGCACTGCAAGGTCGATAACATCCTCTGGTGTTCCCATAAGAAGAAGTACCGGCTTGGCTATAAACTGCCCAAGTATCATTACAAATATTCCGCTTAGTATGGCAACGACTATAGCCGTATGTACTGCTGTCTGAATATTCTTCTCTGATTTCTGTCCAATATAATGTGCAATAACTACATTAGAGCCCAATGATATTCCTATAAACAGATTAATCATCAATGATATAAGTGAACTGTTGCTTCCAACTGCAGCAAGTGCCTGACTGCTGGCAAATCTTCCTACAACCGCTGTATCTACTGAATTAAACAACTGCTGTAATATACTGCTCGCTGCCAGCGGAAGTGCAAATATTAGTATTTTGTTCCACAATGAACCATGTGTCATATCCATTGTTTTCTTTTTATTATTAAGCATTCTAATTCATTTCCTTTATATATGAAATTGTACTTTAAAAAGCACAAGTATAATAGCACTACAGCTTAATAAACGCAATAGCTGATAAACACTGGGTTTGTGACCGTTTTAGTAAAGTTGTAAAGTTCTAAAACAATCAAATTGTCCCTTGTCTTACTTACAACTGTGTGTTATATTAGACAAGTAAATGATTTTTGCTCAAATCATTGCAGGGCTTACCCTCTTCCTTGGGTAGGCCTTTTTTTCTGCCTTATTTAGCCTATTCTTCGGCTTTCTTACCACTTACTCTTGTAGAAACTACTGCTCCAAGTGGTACCATGCTGACCAATATTTTCTCGTCAGATTTTCTTGTAATCAGTGTACCACCTCTCTGGATATAACTCTTATCTATATCCTTATATCCAAGATAATCTATTGACATTCCATATGTCATCTGGATTCCTTTGTATATAAGAGACAGTGTATTCAGATGGTCGTGTCCGCAGAACATCCACTTAATAACATCATTCTCGACTGCTTTATTAAAAAATGTTCCTTTGAATTTAGATATTCCAAAATATTCATTCTTCTCGGCAATACTCCCATGCTGATATATTACACTCTTGTCACCAAGTTTCATCTTGCGGTATGCTTCCTTAAATTCTGCAGGCGGCATGTGGAAGAACGCCATTGCCTTAATATCAGGATTACATTTTTTCAAGTCATTAAGCTTATTCATACACCAGTCCACCTGATCATCATGTATGCGGTCAAATCCGCTGAAAAACCAGCCGCCTTCACCATACATATTGGAATCGAGCATAACGAGCGGCAATAAAACATTGCCATCTGAATCGGTAAGATTAATAAAGAAGTTACCTACACCGGTAAGCTCCTTTCTGCCTTCAGTAAATATGCAGTATTTCCCTGTCTTATATATCTGCGCCAATTCTTCCTTATTGCAGGTCGAACCCATCTCGCAGTCATGATTACCGAATATAAGTGTATATGGAATGGCAAAGCTGTCCATGAATTTCATCAGCTTATACGCCTGCTTCCTGTTATTAAGTGTTCCCGCCTTTGGCAGAAATGGAAATATTGAATCACCGGTAAGCACTATCATATCAGGCTTCGCCTTATGAATAATCTTTCTCACCGCATTTAGCGCCAGCTTATCCTTCTTCCTTGATATAAAACCGAATCCAAGATGAAGGTCTGTAAGCTGCAATATCTTAAAATCTTTATTCTTATCTATTGTATATGTAAAAGTTTCTTTATCCGTCTGCTTTAAATTGTCTGATTTATACATACTGTCATACCTCTCTTTCTGGCATTAACATGATAATGCGTCAACCCGGATAACGCATTAATGCTGATTGTACATTTAGCTGAGCGGAATTAATGCACCGATAGCTGATACTATTGTCGATACTACCATAAGAATCTGGAACGGCAGTGTTCCTATCACTCCACATATAGGACTTACGCCCGCTTTCCGCCTTGATTTGCCATATGTGAGGACAAGCATTATGCTGACCAGTACAACAACGCCGCTCATGATTCTTGTAAGTATTATAAAACTGCTGACTCCGAATATTGCAAATAATATGCATGGAACTGTCGCTATAAGCCAGCTTACACGGTTGCCGATTCCAACCTGCTCGTGAACTACATCTCTTAAAGCAAGTGTATTACTCCAGAATGTTGTAAGCAAGGCAAAAAGTGAAAAGATTCCAGCAAGAATAACTGCCCATCTGCCAATGCTTTCTCCAAGCTGCATATAAGCAAGTTCCTTATCTATTGTTCCCTTTGTTCCAAGAAGAACAGTAAGTGTTACAACAAGTACGAATGCTGATGACAGACCAAATCCTATGAATATTGATTTTCTTATCTTACCAGGATTGCCGTCAAGTCCTTTAACGACCTGAATAACCGCCTGATTAGCTGATGTAGCAAACACAACCATGCTGTACAGTGCCAGCAGATTATTCCAGTGAAAAGGCGCTGTATAGAATCCATTGACAGGATTTGTAAATGTTCCAACTGTCATAACTGCAACTATTCCCATAAGAAGAATTACCGCATATTTCTGTGCAATTCCTACAGCCTTCATTCCCATAAATACAACGACTCCAGCAATCACATAATATATTATCTGTGCTGCCCATAGCTGAAGTCCGAACCAGTTCACAAATATCTGTGCTCCACCATTAATATTGCCACTTACGCCTATCATAATCGCAAGCCCGTACACCACGAAAACAATCCAACTGAACACTTTCTTCATAACTCCGTGGAACAGCTCACCTTCAAAGCTTTTTACAAGCTGTACACCGCCGTTGTTATACGAAAGCTCCGCTATAATAAGATGAAGAATTACATTAATAATATAGGCTGCTCCTACCATCCAGATAACATCAATCATGCTGTTCTTAGTTGCAAGATACGGAACTGCTATTATTCCCGTTCCTATGCTGTTTCCCACAATCATGCTAATCGCCTCAAATGTGGTGAGCTTTGCTTCTGATTTTATTGCCATATGTACCTCCTTTTACTGCTTTGTTTCTTATCTGTCTCTACTTTTCGCTTCCTGCCTCTTGCCCCGGCTGTACTTTACCTACTATTTCGCAGGTATGTACTTATTTCGTGGGTCTTTCCCATATTTATTATAGTATATCACCAACTTGCATTTGACCACAACCGCCCTCAGTGCTATATTATGTACGAAAAAACGTGCACACAGAAAAGGAACAAACGCAATGAGCAGAAATGATGAAAACAACTATACACTGCGTCCTCTTACTATAGATGACGCTGAAGAATACAATGCACTTTTAAGATATGCCTTTCAGGTAACTGAACAGGAGCTTGCCGAGACAGGCTGGAAGGATGATGAGATTACCCAGTCCAAATTCCCGGTTCTTCAAAGAGCTGATGTACTTGGCTGCTTCGATGGTGATAATCTGATTGCACAGTTTGCAGTATATCCGCTTGATATGAACATTTACAGTGTTAAATACAGCGTAGGCTTCGTTACAAGCGTATGTACTTATCCTGAATACACAGGACATGGAATTATGAAAAGACTGATGATTCAGAGCCTTATTCGAATGAGAGATGCACACAAATCATTTGCTTTGCTGTATCCATATTCAATTCCACTATACCGTGGTCTTGGCTGGGAAATTATCTCTAACAAAATGACTTATACAATCAAGGATACACAGATTCCAAGAAAACTTAATGAGCCTGGTTATGTCAGACGAGTTTCATGGGACGACAAAGAATTTAAAGAGCTTCATACCAAATTTGCTGAAAAGACGCACGGCTGTCTATATAGAAATAACCTTGCCTGGGAAGAATACTGGCGCTGGGACGAGGACGACACCTCTGTTGCCATCTATTATTCTAAGGATGATGTTCCTTACGGATATATGGTTTACATGATAAGTTCTGATGTCATGCATGTGAAAGAAATGATTTATCTTAACCGCGAGGCACAGCTTGGCTTGTGGGAATTCATACATGCCCACGATTCAATGATTGACGAAGTCCGTGGAAACAATTACTACAGTGAACCTATCGCATTTGAACTTGATGACAGCGACATTAAAGAGACAATCCGCCCATACACAATGGGTCGAATCATTGATATCAGACAGTTCTTTGCCAATTATGCCTGCGACCCGGACGAGCCATCTGTATGCATACGCTTCTACATAGAAGATGACCTTCTCGCATGGAACAACGGTTACTTTACATACCTCTTTGATAACGGCAAATGTATTGAAACCGAACAGCAGCCTGATTACGAAGTATCCATGTCAATCGGCACATTAACTACATTAATGCTTGGCTACAAGACTGCTGAGAAACTTCATATAATGGACAAGATTCAGGCATCAGATGAAGCTATTGAGCATCTGGATGACATACTTTTCCATAGAATTCCATATGTTTCTGATTATATCTGATGTATCTGATAATATTATAAATGTATTAAAAAACGGACAGTGACAAATCTTATGAAATGTCACTGTCCGCATTTGATTCCTATTCAGCTATCTTAAATATTATTTAGCTTTGTTCTTTTGAACTCTTCTTACAATAAGGAATACTCCACCTGCAATAACTAATACACAAAGTATAATTACACCATAGAATAATGGCTTATTTGCATAGAAAATAATTAATCCGCTTGGTGATACTGTAACCTTCGAAAACTGCTGAACAGTTTCATTTGTTGAACCGTCATCATGTACAGCTGCATCACTACATGTAAGAACAACTTTCTGTGATAATCCTTCAGGAACAGTAAATGTTATTTTACCATCGTTTGATGAAAGATAATTAATTAATTCCTCTCCTGACTTATCAAATCTTACACTTTCATTTGATACTGGCTCTCCAGCAGAATTAAATACTTCTACTTTGAAGCTATTTAAACGACCACCATCGTCCGTAGCAAGTACCGTTACTTCCTGTTCAGTATTCTGATATCTTCCACCATTTTCAATACCACTTACAGTAAGAACTGGTGCTGTTTTATCAACTGTAAATGATATATTCATACTCTTTACATCACTATATGCCAATGTTTCAGTCTTATCAGTTGACTCAACAACAACCTTATACTCACCTTCATTGTTAAACAGGTCTCTGTCAATATCATATGTTCTGATTGCCCATTCACCTTCGTTATTAGTCATTGTTGTTGTATAATCAGTATTTTCCTTAAGTTCAATACCATTTAACTTAACCTTATAATTATTAATAGGGTCTACATTAGTTTCATATACAACTACATCTCTGTTAACTTCATACACATAATAATTGTTTAGCAATGTTTCTGTTGCATTATCAACTGAGAATGTTGAACCATTTCTGTTAACGGAGAATACTACACTATCATATTCCTGACCATCTTCAAGCAATACTTTAGAAGTTTCATTACCTGCTAAATCTCTTATCACACATGTTAATGTATATATAGCATCTACATCAAGATTATCTACCGTATATGAATATATTTTTCCAGCCTCTATCTCTCTTACTGTTCCAAGAGATATTTCTTTAATTGAGTAATTACCTGACTCATCCTTTACTACCGCTCTAAGTATTGGTGTAAATGATGCTATATCAAAATTAGTATCATTTGCTGTAATTGTAAATGTATACTTCTCATCCTTATTGGCTGAATTATTTTTTATATTACTTATACTTACAGTTGGCTTTTCTGTATCAATTGTCATCTGATCAGATGTATAAGTTTCCATAGCATTCTGTGATTTGTCTGTATAATTTATCGTTACATAATAATCACCATCACCGCTAATAACAAATGTGCCTATGTGTGTATCCGCATCAATATCTGACCACTGTGGATTAACAGGATAATCTGTTCCATTGTTAGATACATTTATAACCATATCATCTGCATAGAAGTTTGCCTCATTAACAGTTATTGTTGCCTCTATGTCTCCAGCATAATATGATATTCCATTATAATTCTGAACTGCATTATTGTATGTTACCGTTGCATTAGGTGCAATATTATCAACTACAATTCTTCTATCATCTAAATATTCTGAATTATTTCCAGCGTTATCATACGCTATAAAATGCATTGTTCCATTAATCTGAGATATCATATCCTGTGGGATACTAAATTGAACAGTTGCAACATTTCCTGACTGGATTATATCTGCATTATTAATTATAGCATCAATCTGCTGGACATTCACTCCACTAGCAGCATTATCTCTATTATAATCATATCTAATGCTTTCTATTCCCGACGATGAAGTCTTTGGATAAGTAAAATTCAGTATTTATGCGGGTTTGAGAGCTTTTCGGTGTAAGTTCTACCAAAAGATTTACCAAAAGTGATTTGGTACGAACAGCAATACAGCAGAATAGATAAAAATTAAAATAAACTCTCAGAGAATGGTAAGACATTTTCTGGGAGTTATTTTTATGCCCAGAGAACTGCAAAATCGAAATCCGCACATTCGCAATTTAAAAACCAGCCGAGTAGAATATAGTCAAGGAGGGATTCACGATGAAAACTATCAAATACCACCTTGCACTGACCGATAACGAATACAGCTTAAT
>CAVAPS010000032.1:0-25506 GCA_963590775.1 Desulfovibrio piger | reverse complement strand
GTATAAAATTTTCAATGTTCTTTCAATTTAGCCTTGACTTTTTATTTGCAGGCTTGTATTATGGTTAGTTTATTTATATGTATATCTGTCAAGATATACATATATCTTATATACGTAGTATATAAGATCCGATTTTTCCATTTTAGGAAACTGATGAGATTCGATTGTACAAAAAGCTGGGGATTGAGTAACTTATTTGACTATTCAAGATTAATGTCATTAAAGATATATTAGAATTTTTGTAAAAAACGGACGCCTCAACTCGCTTCGCTCTTGCGGCTAGGGATTAGTGGACGGGACAGGTGCGTCCCACTACTGCGCACCGCCGTGTCCTGATCGCAGGTCAGTCCACACGCGCTGTCGCTCTCTATGCTCATTCATAAAAAACACAGGAATTCAAGCAAGCTTGATTTTCCCTACTCTGCGGTGTAGTACAACTTGGTTTTCAACCAAGTTGTACGCGCATTCCATGTGCTATAGATAGCAAAAAGGACTTGAGCACAAGTACACTTGTCTCAAGCCCTTTATTGTTATCTGCACCGCTAATCTATGTTCGCGATTACTGTGGCTGCTTGCCGATATATGCAAGGATACCACCATCTACATAGAGGATGTGTCCGTTAACTGCATCTGATGCTTCTGAAGCAAGGAATACAGCTGGTCCAGCTAATTCTTCTGGCTTTAACCATCTCTCTGCTGGTGTCTTTGCAACGATGAATGAGTCGAATGGATGTCTTGATCCATCTGGCTGTCTCTCTCTTAATGGAGCTGTCTGAGGTGTCTCGATGTAACCTGGTCCAATACCATTACACTGGATATTGTACTTACCATACTCAGAACAAATATTTCTTGTAAGCATCTTAAGACCACCCTTAGCAGCAGCGTAAGCTGATACTGTCTCACGGCCTAACTCTGACATCATTGAGCAGATGTTGATGATCTTACCATGTCCTCTTTCGATCATTGAAGGAATTACTGCCTTTGATACGATGAAAGGTGCGTTAAGATCTACGTCGATAACCTGTCTGAATTCAGCAGCTGTCATCTCACACATAGGAATTCTCTTGATGATACCAGCGTTGTTTACGAGGATATCGATTGGTCCAACTTCCTTTGTGATCTTTTCTACAGTAGCGTTAACAGCTTCTTCGTTAGTAACGTCGCAAACATATCCGTGAGCGTCGATACCAGCTTCCTTGTAAGCTGCTAATCCCTTGTCTACTAATTCCTGCTTAATATCGTTGAAAACGATCTTTGCACCAGCCTTAGCCATACCACTAGCGATAGCGAAGCCGATACCATATGATGCACCAGTTACAAATGCAATCTTACCTTCAAGTGAAAAATTAACTGACATTTTAAATCTCCTTTTCTCTTATAATTTATAAATGAAACCCTCTACAGGTTACATTCCTTAGTGAAATATGTAGCTAAAGGATTACTTTAAATCCTTCATGTCTACCCAGTCCATATCATCGAAATCCTGGTTCTCTCCAGCCATTCCCCAGATAAATGCATATGCATGTGTTGCTGATGCTGAATGAATTGACCAGCTTGGTGAAATAACTGCTTCTTCGCTTCTCATGATGATATGACGAGTCTCTGTTGGCTCACCCATGTAGTGAACAACAATATCTTCTTCTGGAATCTCGAAGTAGAAGTAAACTTCCATTCTTCTGTCATGTGTATGACATGGCATTGTATTCCATACGCTTCCTGGCTCAAGAGTTGTAATACCCATCTCTAACTGACATGTCTCAACCTGTCCTGGTAAAATATACTTTCTGTTAAGACGCTTATTGCATCCTTCTACTGAACCAAGCTGAAGCTTGAACTCATCCTTGATATCCTTCTCTGGGTCAATGAATACTGTAGGATATGTCTTATGTGCTGGTGTTGAGTTAAAGTAGAACTTAGCTGGCTTAGAAGAATCCTCACTCTTGAACTTAATCTCTTTAGACCCCATACCAATATAAAGACCATCTCTATATTTAAACTTATATTCTGTACCGTCAACGATAACTGAACCGTTGCCACCTACATTAAAGATACCCATCTCACGTCTTTCAAGGAAATATGCTGCCTTAAGCTCAGAACCTGCCTCAAGTGTAAGTTCCTTATTAACTGGCATACATCCACCAACGATAATACGATCAATCTGGCTGTAAACAAGCTTGAAATCATCAGCTGGGAAAAGATTCTGAATAAGGAAATCATTTCTCAATCTTTCTGTATCATAACCTTTTACATCTCTTGCATTAGCACCCTGTCTTACTTCCATCGTAACTCTCCTTTTCAATTCACAAACCTAGGGCTTAAGCCCCGTTTGGTATCTATAATATCACAAAATCCAATTATTTACAACTATTAACCAACGATTCCCTTTATAAGTACATTTTTTTCGACATACTGCTGTGAAAATGTATACGCATCCTTAATCATTGTTTCTGCTTCTTTGGTCTTATCTGCATTGTCACAGTAAATCCTTGCAATCACATCACCTTTGTTGACCTTGTCACCTATTTTCTTAGAAAGTACAACGCCAACTGATAAATCAATCACATCATCCTTTGCCGCCCTTCCGCTTCCAAGAATCATTGAGGATTTTCCTATAAGCTCTGACTGGATTGACTTGACATAACCATCACAATCTGCACGCACCTCTGTTACAGTATCTGCAATCTTTAACTTGTCCGCATTATATACAGCGTCAGGGTCGCCGCCCTGAGCCTTAACAAATTCAGCCATCTTGTCCAATGCACTTCCGTCACTGATTACTCTCTCTAATTCTTTTCTCACAGTTTCTTTATCAAGATTATCTCTTGCAGCAAGCACCATATATGTTCCAAGATTAAAGACAAGCTCAGTTAAATCCTCCGGTCCGTTACCTTTCAAAGTATTGATAGCTTCTATAACCTCAAGTGCATTACCGACTGCATATCCTAAAGGCTGATCCATGTCAGTAATAAATGCAGTTACTTTTCTGCCTGCACCTTTTCCAATACGCACCATCTCTTTTGCAAGACTTTCGGCATCAGCTTCATTTTTCATAAATGCTCCGCTTCCGGTTTTGACATCAAGCACAATTGCGTCAGCTCCCGAAGCCAGCTTCTTGCTCATAATACTGCTTGCTATAAGCGAAATATTCTCAACAGTTGCCGTGACATCCCTTAGTGCATATATCTTCTTATCTGCAGGTGCAAGATTACCCGTCTGCCCTGTTATTGCAATTCCTATATCATTGACCTGTTTTACAAATGCTTTTTCAGACAAAGCGGTATTAAATCCCGGAATACTTTCCAGCTTATCAATAGTACCGCCTGTATGTCCAAGTCCTCTTCCGCTCATCTTAGCAACCTTACCGCCAAGTGATGCAACCATAGGTGCAAGAACAAGTGAAGTCTTATCGCCCACACCGCCGGTACTGTGCTTGTCCACCTTAACTCCGTTAATCGCCGACAAATCCAGCTTGTCTCCGCTGTTTTCCATTGCCAGAGTCAGGTTAAGAGTCTCATCATAATCCATATGCCTGAAATATATTGCCATAAGAAGTGCAGAAACCTGATAATCAGGTATATCTCCACTGACATAGCCATTAACAAAGAATTCAATCTCTTCTTTGGTCAGTTTTCCGCCATCTCTTTTCTCCTCTATAATATCAATCATTCTCATAGCGCAGACCTCCTACATAATCTTATCAAGAAAACTCTTTCCTATCTTAACCGGTTCTGTACCAAAAATCTCAGCCAGAGTCTGTGCTATATCAGCATAAGTATCACCTGTTCCAAGATTAACGCCATGTTTTAAGCATTTGCCATATACAAGCAGAGGAACATACTCTCTTGTATGGTCAGTTCCCTTATAGGTCGGGTCACAACCGTGGTCAGCAGTAATAACCAGCATATCCGTGTCTTTCATGGTATCAAGCACCTGTGACAGTCTTTCATCAAATTCTTCAAGACCTCTGGCATAGCCTTTATAATCTCTTCTGTGTCCCCATGTAGAATCAAATTCAACCAGATTAGTATATATAATTCCTTTATTATCCTTCTTCATATAATCAAGTGTAACGTCCATTCCATCCTGATTGTCATTAGTGTGCTTGGACTCAGTAAGTCCTACACCCGCAAATATATCGTGAATCTTTCCAACTCCGATTACATCAAGCCCCTTATCACGGACTCTGCATAATATATTATCATCACTTGGCTTTAGTGAGAAATCCCTTCTGTTAGATGTTCTCTTATAATTGCCATTCTCACCGACAAAAGGTCTTGCAATAACTCTTGCCACAGTATCCTTTCCTGTAAGGATATGTCTTGCCGTCTCACACATCTGATAAAGTTTTTCAACAGGTACAACATTTTCATGACACGCTATCTGAAAAACTGAATCACCTGATGTGTATACAATCGGTTTTCCTGTCGCTACATGCTCATCACCAAGTTCTGCAATTATCTGTGTTCCTGAAGCCGGCTTATTGCAAAGAACCCCCAACACTCCTGTCTTTTTAATAAATTCATCAATAATATTGTCCGGGAACCCATCAGGATACACTGGAAATGGATCAGGCGAATATGTTCCTGCCATCTCCCAGTGTCCAATCGTTGTGTCTTTGCCTGCAGACACTTCTGCAAGTTTTCCATAACAACCGACGGGATTATCACATTTTTCAAGGTTGTGTGCACCGTCAATATTGCCAATTCCAAGTTTTACCATATTAGGAATATTAAGACCTCCATTAGCCTTGGCAGTATGACCCAACGTATCTGCGCCCACATCACCGAACTTTGCTGCATCCTTAGCCTCACCAATCCCGACACTGTCTAAAACAATCCATATAATTCTATCAATATCCATATCACGCCTCCTGACACTCTTTAATATATTGTACCACAAACAGCACTTTCTGCATTATTATTTTGCATTTTTGAAAACAAATGTTATAATCACATAGACATTGTATGTTTTATGCAAATGTAATTATTTAATATACATTTTTAAGGAGAAAATTATATGAGTTTCGAGTTCGTCACAAAACTTCCTACACCTACTGAGATTAAGGACCAGTATCCTGTACCGGAAGAGATAAAGACATTGAAAGCAAAAAGAGATGCTGAGATTGCTGATGTTATCACTGGAAAATCAGACAAGCTTCTCGTTATTATCGGACCTTGCTCAGCAGATAATGAAACTGCTGTTCTTGATTACACATCAAGACTTGTAAAGGTTCAGGAAAAGATTAAAGACAAAGTTATTATCATTCCAAGAGTTTACACTAACAAGCCAAGAACAACAGGCGTTGGTTATAAAGGAATGCTTCACCAGCCAGACCCTGAAAAGAAGCCTGATCTTCTTGCCGGTCTTGTTGCAATCAGAAAGATGCACATTGATGTAATGAAAGAAACAGAGCTTACTCCTGCTGATGAGATGCTCTACCCTGAGAACTACTGGTATCTTTCAGATGTTCTCTCATATGTTGCCGTAGGTGCAAGATCAGTTGAGAACCAGCAGCACAGACTTGTCTGCTCAGGAATTGATGTTCCAGCCGGAATGAAGAATCCTACAAGCGGAGATTTCTCAGTTATGTTAAATTCTGTAGTTGCCGCTCAGTCCAAGCAGACATTTATCTATAGAAACTGGGAAGTTAATACTCCAGGTAACCCTCTTACACACACAATATTAAGAGGTGCTGTTAATAAACACGGACAGACTATTCCAAACTACCACTATGAGGATTTAATAAGACTCTACAACATGTATGCTGCAAGAGACCTTGAAAATCCTACTGTTATCGTTGACGCCAACCACAGCAATTCTGGCAAGCAGTATCTCGAGCAGATTCGTATCGTCAAGGAAGTTCTTCATAGCTGCCACCACTCTGCTGATGTTAAGAAGCTCGTTAAGGGTGTTATGATTGAAAGCTATATCGAGCCAGGCAACCAGAAGGTTGGCGATGGCGTATATGGCAAGTCAATTACAGACGCATGCCTCGGATGGCCTGAATCTGAAAAGCTTTTATACGATATTGCAGACCTTGTTTAAAAACATTTTCATTATGTCGGGATTAATATAACTTTCTGTAAATGTTCCGATTAATGTAAGTAACAATGACATACTCACTATGATGACCGTTCTTCTTAAAGTGTCAGTTCTGTTAAGAAAATAATGACACATAAGGAGGACGGTCATTATATATAATAGATAATGCGGAAACAGCCACACAAGAACCATCACTACTCCCCTTGCTCCATGATACATAACCGCCTTAGTCATGCATATTCCCAGACAGAATCCGTTATTCAGACACAGCCAGTATACATACAGCTTCCTGAATGGTGTAATCATGAATACTGTAAATGTTATGAACTTCCTTAATCTGTACGCAAGCACTTCCTGCCATACATCTGCATACGCAACATTAGAATTAATGTATGCAATAAGATACTCAGTTGAAAATATATCACCATAGTGCCACATTTTTACAAAACATGTACCAAGTATAATACCTGCAATAATCAGTGCTGCAAAACTTATATTCTTAATTATCCATAATAAAAAAGTCCTCATATATATCCATCAAAATGTACTTTGAATCAATATATGAAGACTTTGTCTTAATTATTCTTTTTACGCTTAAGTAAAGCATCGTACGCAAGAACTGCCGAGATTGTCTTGGAATCCTGTATCTTTCCTGTAAATATCATATCTTTAAGTTCATCCAGAGTGTATTTTTCTACATCTATGAACTCATCTGCATCAAGATGCTGGCTTGTCTTGACAAGATCCGTTGCCAGATACACATCTACCACTTCATTGCAGAATGCAACCGCAGTCACAACTGATACAAGCTTGGTAAGATTATCTGACCTGTATCCTGTCTCCTCCTCAAGTTCTCTTGCTGCCGCATTGATTGTAGGCTCATCCCATCCATTAAGACCACCTGCCGGAATCTCAATTGTCTCTCTGTCAAGTGCATCTCTGTACTGCCTTACCATGAGGAGACGTCCATCATCCAACACCGGAACAACCGCTGCCGCTCCCCTGTGGTCGATATAGTCCCATTCTGCCCTATGTCCATTCGGAGTCTCTATAACATCTGTATATATATCAAGTATTGAACCCTTGTATTTAAGAATTCTGTCTACTCTCTTAATATGCTCTTTCATATTCAGCCCCTCTATGTAAAATACTACTTAATAGTTAAATATTTATTAGTGGTAAAATTACTTAATGCTTGTACATTTATCATAACAAGCATCTGTTGCCTTGATAAGTGCATTTCTAAAGCCGTTCTCTTCAAGTGCAGATACAGCCTGAATTGTTGTTCCTCCAGGTGAGCATACTTTATCTTTAAGTGCTGCTGGATGTTCTCCTGACTCAAGCACCATCTTGGCTGAACCAAGTACTGTCTGTGCAACCATCTTATATGCATCATCTCTCTTAATTCCATACTTTACAACACTGTCTGCAAGAGCTTCAATGAACATATATACATAAGCTGGTGAGCTTCCGCTTGCACATACAACGCCATCCATAAGCTTTTCATCAACATAGACAACCTTACCGAATGAAGTAAAGAATTTATCTATAACATCTCTTTCATCAAATGAATAATCTGATGTATTATATGATACTCCTGTCATTCCTTCCCCGATAAGAGCCGGTGTATTAGGCATTGCTCTTACAACTCTTATATTACTTCCAAGAACATTCTTAATAGACGCAATTGTAATTCCAGGTGCTATTGATATAATAACGCTCTCTTCAGTTACCACGTTAACAATATTCTTAAGCACAGTTGGATACATCTGTGGCTTTACTGCAAGCACAATGTTCTTGGCATTATTGCCACACTCTGCATTACTTTCTGCGAACCTGACACCTGTCTCAGACGCTATTCTTTTGCATTTTTCTCTGTTAGGTGATGAAAATATAATATCTGATGGTGAAAATGCTGCTAAAGCACCTTTAAGCATTGCATATCCCATGTTACCCATTCCAATAAAACCAATCTTAGCCATATGTATCTCCTTCCAACTATACCGTGAATTCCAGTTATTATATAAACCGGTATTATGCCCCGGTTATTAAATAAGCTTGCTTATAAAAAGCAAGCTTATATTAATTATATTCATTTAATTATTTGTTTTCAAGTAACTTTTCTACACTTACAAGCTTTACGCAGAGTACGAAAAGATCAGCAGCCTGCTTCATCTCTTCTGGAGTTGGGAATGATGGAGCAATTCTTATATTAGAATCTTTAGGATCCTTACCGTAAGGGAATGTTGCTCCTGCACCTGTAAGCTTAACACCAGCCTCTTTACACTTGGCAACTATTGCCTTAGCACATCCGTCCATAGCCTCAAATGAGATGAAATAACCACCCTTAGGCTCTGTCCATGAACCAATTCCAAGTCCACCAAGTTCTTCCTCAAGAACACTTTCTACAGCTTCAAACTTAGGTCTCATGAATTCAGCATGCTTTCTCATATGTTCCTTAAGTCCGTTGATATCCTTGAAATATCTTACATGTCTTAACTGGTTGAGCTTATCATGTCCGATTGTCTGAATTGTAAGCTGTTTCTTGATATCTGCAATGTTATTAGCAGATGTAGCAAGTGCTGCAATCCCTGAACCTGGGAAGCTTACCTTAGAAGTTGAAGCAAACTCAAATACCATATCAGGGTTACCGACCTTCTCACACTCGCTGATGATATCAGGAATCTCATCCTTCTTATCATCATATAAATCATGGATAACATAAGCATTATCCCAGAAAATTCTGAAATCTTCAGCAGCTGGCTTAAGTGAAGCCATTCTCTTAACTGTTTCTTCAGAATATGTATATCCCTGAGGATTAGAATACTTTGGAACGCACCAGATACCCTTTACAGAAGCATCCTTGCTTACATACTCTTCTACCACACCCATATCCGGACCAGACTCTGACATTGGAATATTAATCATCTCAATTCCAAATCTTTCTGTGATTGCAAAATGTCTGTCATATCCAGGAACTGGACATAAGAATTTAACCTTATCAAGCTTGCACCATGGTGTATTACCAAGAATACCATGTGTATATGCTCTTGAAATCTGGTCATACATAATATTAAGACTTGCGTTACCATAAACAATAACATGATCTGGTGTTGTATCCATCATATCAGCCATAAGCTTCTTAGCTTCTGGAATACCATCTAAAACACCATAATTTCTGCAATCCGTACCATCTAAAGCCTTAAGGTCTGATGAACTATTGATTGTATCAAGAAGTCCTAATGAAACATCAAGCTGCTTAGCTGATGGCTTACCTCTTGACATATCCAGTGAAAGTCCCTTTGCCTGAGCTTCTGCATACTCTTTGTTCAAGCTTTCCTTTAAAGTTAAAAGCTCTTCTTTACTCATATCATTGTACTGCATAATCTTCCTCCTAATTAACATATAATCATTGTACTATATTCTACAATGTATAGTTCATAATTGCAAATATTTTTAAAAATAACTTAATAATTTAAAATATCTCTTTAAAATGCTTAATTATATTAAGTGATAAAATTCAAAAAGGCTGTCACACAATGAATTAACATTATGTAACAGCCTTGGTTTATGTTAGTTTACTTTGCGTAATCTACAGCTCTTGATTCTCTGACAATACTAACCTTAATCTGACCAGGATATTCCATCTGATCCTCAATCTGCTTAGAAATGTCATGAGCCATGATTACCATATCTGAATCACTAACGACTTCAGGAACTACCATAACACGAACCTCTCTACCTGCTTGAATGGCAAAGGATTTCTCAACTCCCTTGAATGAGTTGGTAATATCTTCTAATTGTTTCAGTCTGTTTGTATAAGTTTCTAACGTTTCTCTTCTTGCTCCAGGTCTTGCAGCTGAAATAGTATCAGCAGCCTGTACAAGACAAGCAATTAAGCTTTCTGGTTCAACGTCACCATGATGTGCCTCTACTGCATTAATAACAAGGGCTGATTCCTTATATCTTCTACAAAGATCAACACCTAACTGAATATGTGAGCCTTCCATCTCGTGGTCGACAGCTTTACCAATATCATGTAATAAACCAGCACGCTTAGCCATCTTAACATCAAGTCCTAACTCTCCAGCTAAGAGACCTGTAAGCTGTGCTACTTCAATAGAATGTTTTAAAACATTCTGTCCATAACTTGTTCTGAATCTTAATTTACCTAAGAGTCTTACAAGCTCTGGATGGATACCATGTACACCAACCTCAAGGGTTGCAGCTTCACCTTCTTCTTTAATTAATGTCTCGACTTCTTTCTGGGCTTTCTCAACCATCTCTTCAATTCTTGCTGGGTGAATTCTTCCATCAAGTATGAGTTTCTCAAGAGCGATTCTTGCGACCTCTCTTCTTACTGGATCAAAGCCCGACAAAACTACAGCCTCAGGTGTATCATCAATGATAAGTTCAACACCTGTAAGTGTTTCAAGAGTTCTGATATTTCTACCCTCTCTACCAATAATACGGCCTTTCATTTCGTCATTAGGAAGCTGAACTACTGATATTGTTGTCTCAGCCACATGGTCTGCGGCGCATCTCTGAATTGCATTAACAACAATCTCCTTAGCCTTCTTATCTGCTTCCTCTTTCGCTCTGCTTTCTAATGTCTTAATCATTACAGCAGTATCATGTTTAACTTCGTCTTCAACAGTCTTTAATAGATATTCTTTTGCCTGTTCGGAGGTCAATCCTGAGATTCGTTCAAGTTCCTGCTGTCTCTTCTTCTCAAGTTCTTCAACCTTTTGCTTCTGTTTACCAAGTTCTTCTTCTTTCCTGGTAATGTTAGAGTCGCGCTTCTCTACAGCCTCAATCTTTCTGTCAAGTGTCTCTTCTTTTGAAAGAACTCTCTTTTCGTACTTGCTTATCTCAGCTCGTCTTTCCTTAGTTTCCTTCTCAAGTTCGTTCTTAGTCTTTAAAGACTCTTCCTTGACTTCCAAAAGAGCTTCCTTTTTCTTGGTTTCAGCTGTCTTAAGAGCCTCATCAATTATCTCTCTTGCCTTCTCATTAGCATTACCGATTGTTGCATCGTTACGCTTATTGATTGCATTAGATGAGATAACCCAAGTAATAGGAGCGACTATCACTAAAGTAGCAATAATTGCGATTACTATTGGAATCAACGCAGGAGCACCTCCTTATTTAGTTTTCATTGTACAAAAAATACAACAATCTAATATTATACTCAATTGTCGATTATGTCAAGGAAAAGCCCCTTAGAATCCAATGCTTTATTGATTATATCCATACTGAATCCTTTACGGTATAATGCAGCTTTTACCTTCTGAATTTCTTTATAATCAGCGTTCTCTATGTCGATATGTTTCTTTTCTACAAATGCCTTTGCCTGTTCTAATTCGATGTTACTATTATTCTCATAGAATTCATCACAAACTCTTCGTATAATGTCTGCATCAACACCTTTATGCTTTAACTTAAATTCAATCTGTCTTCTTGGTTTATTACCCGCCTTAAAATTGACATAATTCTCTGCAAACCTGTCATCATTAATATATCCGAATAGTGAAACATACTCTATGGCATGTTCAACACACTTATCTGGATAATATCCATCTCTAAGCTTGTCCTCCAGACCTTTTCTTGTATAATCTTTATTCTTAAGCAAAGCCATCGCTCTCACCGTTGCACGCTTGGATAACACTTCATCTACAAGTGAATCATATGCTTCTTTCCTGATTGGTTCTCCATCCTTAATTCCGAACTTTCTTAATTCAGCTGTATATACAGCAAACGCAGGCTCATAATTAATATATACAAGCCTGCGTTTCTTAGTAAGTTCTTTAATGGATGTGACAATAAGTTCAATATTATCCTCCATAACCCGCCTTAATATTACTCTTCTGTATCTGCTTTCTTCTTAGCCTTAGCTTGCTTGGCATCATCAGATGCATCAGCTTCCTTAACACCGTCTACAATTCCATAGTGTTCCCTTACTCTTCTGTCAACTTCTTCTCTTATCTCTGGATTATCAATCAGGAACTGCTTAGCATTCTCTCGTCCCTGTCCAATCTTATTGCCCTCGTATGAGAACCATGCACCACTCTTCTGGATAATACCTGCATTAGAAGCAAGATCAACAAGATCTCCTTCTGTAGATATGCCTTTTCCGAAAAGAATATCGAACTCTGCTTCTCTGAATGGAGGCGCAACCTTATTCTTAACAATCTTAACTCTTGTTCTGTTACCAATAACTTCACCATTCTGCTTAAGAGTTTCAATCTTTCTTACATCAAGTCTTACAGAAGAATAGAACTTAAGAGCACGACCTCCTGTTGTTGTCTCTGGATTACCAAACATAACACCAACCTTCTCACGAAGCTGGTTAATAAATATAACAACACAATTGTTCTTGCTTACAACTGGTGTAAGCTTTCTTAATGCCTGTGACATAAGTCTAGCCTGAAGACCAACATGTGAATCCCCCATATCGCCATCTATCTCTGCCTTAGGAACAAGTGCTGCAACTGAATCGACAATTACAATATCAACAGCTCCAGATCTTACCATAGTCTCTGTAATCTCAAGTGCCTGTTCACCACTATCTGGCTGTGAAATATATAAATTATCAATATCAACCCCAATATTCTTGGCATATACAGGATCAAGAGCATGCTCTGCGTCAATAAAGCCTGCTATACCACCTCTCTTCTGTACTTCAGCTACCATGTGAAGTGCAACTGTAGTCTTACCACTTGATTCAGGTCCATATATCTCTACAACTCTCCCCTTAGGAACTCCGCCAATTCCTAATGCAATATCAAGACTTAAAGAACCCGTAGGAATACATTCAACATTAAGGTTAGCTGTTGATTCTCCAAGCTTCATTACAGAACCTTTACCAAACTGTTTCTCAATATTAGAAATTGCCGCATCAAGGGCTTTCATCTTATCTTCATTAACCATACTTTAAATTCTCCTTTTGAACATGTGTTCGTTTATTAGATAGTATCTTATTATGCTAATATTGTCAAGAACTTTTTCGAACATTCATTCGTGTTGTATGTATACTGGAATAATAAGACTATAACATATTGTATATGAATTGTAAATATTTATTTTGTTTTTTTACATTATTGTATGTTGATATAGTATTTTATATATAAAATAAGCTAACATTCAAGTTTCTACATATACCGGTGAAATCATACTCATATTTGATTTTAATTCTATTAATCAATGTTACAGAACCTACTAAAAGCCATCAATTTCATGTTTTTGTAGGTCAATTTTCCTATTGTGCGTTACACATCTTTGCCTGATAACACACTATATTCTCTTAATCTCATAAAATAGTAGGTCTTTTGCATGCTTTTTACATGACCAAAAAGCTTTTTTGAATGACAAAAACCTACTCAAAGCATTTATTTTACTTAATTGGTAGGTTTTCACATCAATATCCAACAAAAGTCAAATAAAAATGACCTACTAAAGCTATATTTCAAGCTTGTTAGTAGGTCTTTATGCGTCTAACTATTAAATTTCCCTGATAGCCAAACAAATCCAGCCATTATCCCATGTTACTTTATAAATCTATTACTGGTTAGTCTTAATTGTATCAAGCACGAACTTAAGTGCTTCCTTGGTAGACTGACATCTTATAGTGTGTCTATCACCAGATAAATCATATTCTTTAACATGTGTGTCACCCTTATAACAGCATCCGATATACACAAGCCCAACAGGCTTGTCATCTTCTCTTGAAGGACCTGCAACTCCTGTTACAGAAACGCTGGCATCTGCCTTTGATATCCTTAATGCCCCCTCTGCCATCTCTGCAGCAGTCTCAGCACTTACAGCCTTATATTCTTCAAGAGTCTCATGCTTAACGCCAAGAATACGCTCTTTAGCTTCATTACTGTATGTAATATAACCTTCTTTAAAAATGTCTGAAGCACCGCTTATATTAACTATAGACGAAGCAACCATGCCTCCTGTGCATGATTCAGCAGTAGTTATAGTCAAGCCTTTATTCTTTAATGTCTCAACAAGAGCCTTATCAAGACAACTGAGATAGTCAACCATTATTATTTACCTGAACCTTCCAGAAAAACCTTATAATTCTTTGCAATATAATCAATAAGAGAAATCACTGTTAATGCTAATGATATATATATGAGAACAGTATTGATAATATTCATAAATGGTACATTAAGATTAAGAACAAGCATAATAATTGTAATCATCTGAAATGCTGTCTTGAACTTGCCCCAGTAGCTTGCAGCAATTACAACGCCATTATCTGAAGCAACAAGTCTGAATCCGCTTATAATGAACTCTCGTGCAATTATAATAATAACAATCCATGCTGCAATTCTGTCAAGGTCAACAAGTGCAATAAGTGCAGAGCATACTAAAAGCTTATCTGCAAGCGGGTCCATAAACTTTCCGAAGTTAGTGACAAGATTATACTTTCTTGCAATCTTACCATCTAAAAGGTCTGTTAAACTTGCAAGAATAAATATTCCTACTGCAATATATTTGCCACAGCCAATGTTAAGATACAGACATATCAGAAACAAAGGTATCATTATAACTCTTGCAATTGTAAGTTTGTTAGGTAAATTCATTTAAACATTTTCCTCCATTATTCCCATTAAATCATATTCAGTTGAACCAGTAATCTTTACAGATACGAAATCACCTGACATAAGTTCCCTGTCACATTCAAAGAACACCATTCCATCAACATTAGGTGCATCCTTGTATGAACGTCCGACATAAGTATTATCCTCTGCAATATAGCCTTCAACCATAACATCAATAGTCTTTCCAACCATCTGTGCTGACTTGTCAATAGATATCTCCTGCTGCAGAGCCATAAGCTCGTCTCTCCATGTATCCATTGTATCCTGGTCAATCTGGTCTGGCATTGTTGCAGCCGGTGTATCCTCTTCTCTTGAATAAGTAAATACTCCAAGTCTGTCAAACTCAACTTCATCAATAAATTCCATAACTTCTTCATGATCTTCCTGTGTCTCGCCAGGGAAGCCGGCAATAAGAGTTGTTCTCAATGCAATGTCCGGAATCTCTTCACGAAGCTTTGCAACAATATCAAGAAGCTCCTGCTTATCTGTCTTTCTTCCCATACGCTTTAATACATTATCACTTGCATGCTGGATTGGCATGTCAAGATAATGACAGACCTTAGGTTCATTCTTAATTGCCTCAATAAGTTCATCATTAATCTCTTCTGGATAACAGTACTGTATTCTTATCCACTTAAGGTCTTCAATCTTGGCAAGCTCATGTATAAGCATAGGAAGTGACTTCTTTCCATAGAGGTCTGTTCCATAAAGAGTTGTCTCCTGTGCTACAAGTATAAGCTCCCTTGTGCCATTATGTACAAGGTGCTTTGCCTGCTCAACAAGATATTCAACTGGAAAGCTTCTGAAATTACCACGAACCTTAGGAATTATGCAGTAAGTACAGTGCTTATTGCAGCCCTCTGCTATCTTAAGGTATTCAAAATATCCCGGTGTTGTAATAATTCTCTTCTCTTTAACAATAGGAAGTCTGTTGGCGTCATCAACTACATTAAAGCCCTTGCCTTCAAGGACTGAAGTAACAACCTCAGCAATCTTGTCATAAGAGGTTGTTCCTAAAAATGCGTCAACTTCCGGAATCTCTTTGATAATCTCATCCTTATATCTGTGAGCAAGACAGCCTGTAACAATAAGCGCCTTACACACAGCGTCTTCCTTGAGCTGTGCCATCTCAAGTATCGTATTGATACTCTCCTGTTTAGCGTCACCAATAAAACAGCATGTATTGACAACAATAACATCTGCCTGTGTTTCATCATCTGTAAACTCAAAACCCTTGTCGTTAAGGATTCCAAGCATATTCTCTGTATCTACAAGGTTCTTATCACAACCTAAAGATGCAAACATAATCTTCATATACTGCATTACCTCCTGCATAGTACTCCTCATTGTAACACATTTTTTGCAAATGTAAACATATCCCTTTCATAATCTGACCTTATAAAACATTATCAAACTGGCACTATTAATAATCCCTGATTTGTACTATTCTTTGCTGAAAATATGAATCAAAGGAGAAAAAGAGAATTATGAAAGACAAAAAGACAGGTTTAATCCAGACATTAATTGGAGCTGTTATTCTTATTATTGGTATTGTGTTATGTGTCAACACATACATAGTTAAAGGAAATAAAGCATACGCATTTTCACTTCTCACAGCAATACTCGGTATTGTAATTCTTATTGCGGGATTATACAGAACATTTTCAAAGAAAGAGAGAAAGCCTGTAGACGCAAAGGTAATTGCACAGGCTGCTTTGTGTGCTGCACTCTGCTATGTCGGTGTAACATTTATAAAGATAGACATTCCTGTTGGAACAGAAAGAACCATGTTCCACTTCGGTAATGTATTCTGCGTTCTTGCAGCTTTACTTATCGGTGGTGAATGGGGTGGTCTTGCCGGAGCAATCGGAATGACAATAAGTGATTTGTCAACAGCCTATGTAACAAGCGCACCTAAGACATTTATTCTTAAGTTATGTATCGGTCTTATCGTTGGTTTTGTAGCACATAAGCTCTTCCACCTTTCTAAGGAACATTCTGCAAAATATGTTGCAGTTGCTACTGTTGTATCAAGCATATGCGGTATGGCATTCAATATTGTTGCTGACCCTGTAGTCGGATATTTCTATAAGACATACCTTCTTGGTGTGCCTCAGGACCTCGCCAAGACACTTGCTAAAATAGGTGCGATAACCACATCTGTTAATGCAGTTATCGCCGTTATAGTTGCTTCAATCATATATCTTGCATTAAGACCAGCTATGAAAAAGCTGAATATGTTGAGAGATTTATAAAAATGTTTTTTGCCGCTTTGCCATCCTGCAGGGCGGCGGTTTTTATTATGTTGGCAGTATCAATCCTTGCCATGCTTTCAAGAACAATATTTATATCCGTTCCATCCTCAATAACTACAGGCTCATGAGTGATATAATCTGACGCATTACACATTACAGACACATATTCCCCTGCTGCCATAAGACTTTTATATATTGAACATACTGCCGTTATCATCTTCTCTGCAATAGCATCACAATCCGGCACATAACTGTCCGGGAATTCACATACAAGCTGTACACATCGCTCTCTCCTGTCCTCATATATGCTGCTCATCATTCTTCCCATTGCAGCCGTTGCATTCCAGTTTATCTTAGAAAATGTATCATTATCATCATAATCACGCACACCCATAAAATAATACGGATTTTCTAAGATTCTTGTATCTGTGCAATTCTCTCCTGCAATTACATCAACCGGAAGTTCATCCATACTTATATCATCAACCTTTGGAAAAACGGTTGTACGCACATCACATTCACTTGCCACACGGTACTCATTCTTAAGGAACAAGCCTTTTGAAATAATTCTTATATTCTTAATTTCATAAAGTCCTCTTATCAAATCTGTAATGACATGCTTTCTTATAACTCTCTGTTTACTCTTAAGTGAAACCCGTTCCTTTCTGTACTGTAACACTCTGCCATTGCGCCATATTTCATATGTAATAATCAGAACCGGCAGATATATTCTGCTGTTATTTCCGGCTTCAATTATCATCGTAACCGGCTCTCCATATTCCATATATTCTTTTTCAAATGTGATATCAGCGTATACATTTTTATACCACTTTCTTTCATACAAAGCCTCTGCTGCCATGTACAAGCCCAAAACAATAAAACTTGCGATAATTAATTCCATACAATACTATTAATCACCTCTTCACTTCTAAGCTGTCCTGTAAGATTCTTTGGTTTCAATTTAATTCTGTGTGCAAGTACCGGAACTGCCATATTTTTCACATCATCTATACTGCATGAAGTTTTCCCGTTAATATACGCATTTGCTTTGGCAACGGACAATAATGCAAGCGTTGTCCTCGGACTTGCTCCGATTGCTATTTTACTGTTATTTCTTGTTTCATTAACAAGCTTCACTACATATCTTCTTACTTCATCATCTGCCGTAACCAGGCCTGCCTCGTTAATCATACGGGTAATGTCATGCCTTGTGCACACAGGTTCAAGCTCATCTAACGGATCACTGTTATAATATTTATCAATAATCTCGATTTCATCATCAGGTGACGGATATCCCATATTAATCTTTAACATAAATCTGTCAAGTTGTGCCTCTGGAGGCACGAAAGTTCCGGCAGTCTCTATCTGATTCTGCGTTGCAACAACCATAAACGGCTTCTTCAACACGAAAGAATTTCCGTCAATCGTAACCTGTCCTTCCTCCATACATTCAAGCAGCGCCGATTGTGCCTTAGGTGTTGCACGGTTTATTTCATCTGCAAGAACAATGTTTGAAAAAATCGGGCCTTTCCTAATTCTGAAATCTGCCTCTTTAGAATTATAGAATCTTAGTCCTGTAATATCAGCAGGCAGCATGTCAGCAGTAAACTGTATTCTTGAGAAGCCCATACCCGTGCTTATTGCAAATGCTTTGGATAATTTAGTCTTTCCTGTTCCCGGAACATCTTCCACAAGAATATGTCCCTGTGCCAGCAGTGCAGTCAGATAATAATCAATCACATTTTTCTTGCCGACAATAACCTTTGATATATTTTCACGTATTCTTTCAATAATTTCATTATTCATTACTGCCTCCCCTCCTGCCTTCTCCTGTGTTGTTTCAGACTGTCCATCAGCCTTTCCCTCACTATTAACCTGTATTATATCCTCATATGAATCCTGCTTAAATATATAACTGCCTTTAAGTGCAAGCAGTCTCTTCTTAACACTTACAACCACAACAATTACTGCCAGCGCAGCAATTACCGCTGCCACTGTATATTTTGCATATTTATTAAAATGTATCTTCTCCCTGTCAGTCTTACCCGAAGCAATTACAACTTCTTCATCTCCTGTAATATTATCTGACGCTTCGTAATCAACAGTTTCTTTTTCTTCATCAACCGGATTATCTATTCTTTCATAATCTTCGGTAAATGTATCATGTATGCCGGTATTGGTATTTCTTATATTGACCCTCAGATTTCCTGATAACTTCATCAATGGCACAAGTATAATAAGCAGAATTACAAATGTTGTTATACATATACCGTCTTTGACAAGTGATACCGTTAAATCCGCCTGCCTGTATGGGAATCCATCATCATATTCATCCGAAAAAAGAAGCCGACACAGCCTGTCCTCAAAATGATAATTAACAAGCAGAACAAATGTAACAACAAATAATGCAAGCCACATAATCCGTACACTGTTAAGCCCCTGCCATGATGAATATATATACATAACCATCGGAGCAGCAATTATTATCTTTGAAATATGTTCGCCATCAATGTCCGATTTCTTCAATCTTCTGTCTGTAATATACATAGCTAATGCAAAGCAGATTGCTGACGATACATATACATTTCTGTTAAAATAATCTGACACATATAAATTCACTATTCCAATAATACACACGCTGTATGCAATAGTTTCCATAAACTGCATCAGCAGTACTGATATATTAGATCTGCCAGCTTTTCTTGTCAGTTTTAGAAATGCAATAAGCGGGATATACAAAACATTTATATAAGCAATATGTGAAAATGCTCTTCCATTCCAGATAAGCTGTTCTATTCCTGCAGCTATCACATAAAAGCTAATTATCTGCAGAAAAAGATCTGTCCAGTCTCTTCTCCTCAATGCCAATGTGTATCACTCTCCTTAACCAGAACACACAATATATAAGAACAATAACCGTATAAACAATATATCTGATTATATTTTCCGGCACTCTCAGCGACTTAATGCTCTCACCCTTTTGCGGCAGATAATATACAGCAACTGATTGACCGCGTTTTAATTCATATTTACCTGATATATCGCCATTAACGGAAGCCACAATCTCTGCCGGCTCAAGTCCTTTCTGCATAAGCGTATCAACATACGAATCATTAACCGTAATATCCAGCCTGCTTATCTCTGCATAATCTTCCCTCGAATACAGATAAAACAAGCTTACTTCACCGTATGTCCTGGCATAAACCATCACTGTGTCATCCGCATTTTCCCTGTGCCATATAACAGAAGCATATCCGTCATAGCTGTTAAGCCCTGTCTTTTCATCTGTACGCCTGCAGTATTCTGATTCATTTACATAATCAAGCGTGAATTTCTGTCCCGCATTTTTCAGATAAATATTACCCGCTATGCGGAATACAAAAACTGCCGTCATAACAATTCCAAGTACAAGCATTGCAAACGATAATATAAGCTTCCTCATATTCTCATGCTTTAACATCTGCCTGTCATATATGCAGTCATTAACATCTGCTCCCGCCATTGTATCTATAGTTTCATTGTTCATTATCCGTTCTTTATAAATGTGGTCTATATGCTGTGCGTCCTTCTTATACGAGCCATTTGATGGCACATTTATCTTATCAAGCGCAGCAACATACATTTCTTTATTAAACTTCACTCTTCTTCGCATTTTCCGCTCCACCTCCTGTTACCGTTCTGATAAGATTCGTCCCATCTTTTTTCTGCCTCTGCTAAGACGCATATATACTGATGTTTCTTTTAATTTAGTCATAATCGATATTTCCTTCACAGAATAGCCTTCATAATAATACATCTGCATAATCAGTCTGGTGTCATCATCAAGTTGCATGAGCGCGTCAATAACAGCATTGTCCTGACTTATCTCCCGCGATTCCGTATTATCCGCAAGTATCTGCGACCATGAATTATCATCAACCGTAACATTATGTCTCTGCCATGCACTTGTCTTAAAAGATTTGCACACATTAATCGTAACCGCCACAAACCAGTTTTTTTCATGCTCACAGTTTTCAAAATGCGGTCTGTACTTAAGATATCTTAACAAGACCTCCTGATACACATCATCAGCATCAAACCTGTTCTTCATACAGACAAATGCTATCTTATAAATGCTTTTTCCATTCCGCTCAATTATTTTTTCAAAGCCTTTATCCTCTGCCAATTTCGTCCTGTCCCTTTCAATTAATTTAGAAGCCTCTACATATAATACTTTATAAAATGCATTTATTTAACAGCATAATAAAAAAGCCCTGCAACTGGTTTTTTATTCCAGTTACAGAACGGTGTATTGTTTCTTTTTATTTATTTTCAAAATATCATATAGATAAAACTTATTATACGTTTTTCTCAAGATATTCTACTATATCACCAACAGTTACAAAATCCTTTATTTTTTGATCGGGTATGTCAATATCATACTCATCTTCAAATGCAACAACTACATTGATAACATCTAAAGAATTTAATTCTAAATCCGTCAGCAATCCTGATTTTTCTGTTATTAATTTTCTGTCTAATGTCGTAAAATTAGATAAAATATCAATTACTTTTTCTATCATATAATCAATCCTTCCTATTGTATCTTATTATTTTTTTACTCGTATTCTTTGTGAATTCAGAATCTCGTATTTTTACCATTCCAACTCGTTTATACATTGGGCGATTATGGTTAATTTTTTCGCAGATATTGTCAAAATGCTCCTGTATAGTTTCTTTATTCAGCTTTCCTATTAAAGATTGCTCATCTGGATAAATTTCTGCAACTATAATTCCTTTCTGCTCATATACAAGCACTTCTTGAACTTCATCATATTTCTGAAAATCAGCTTCCAATTCTTCTGGTGATACATTTTCTCCATTGCTCAGTATAATTAAATTCTTGCATCTGCCTGTAAGTGTTAGAAATCCTTCATTATCAAGATATCCTAAATCTCCTGTTTTGTACCAGCCATTTGCCATCACCTGATTAGTTGATTCAGAATCTTTATAATATCCCTGCATAACAATAGATCCTCTTATCATTACTTCATGCGAATCACTAATTGTCATTTCAATTCCAGGTACTGCAACTCCAACCGTGCTATCTTTATGATAAAAATTACGATTCACAGCTACACAAGGAGAACATTCAGTAGTCCCATATCCATTTAGTATTTCAATTCCAAAACTTCTAAATTCCTTTATATACTGCGTTCCAAGAGGGGCACCTCCGCATATTATATACTCTGTTAGTCCTCCAAAAGCATTCCTTACAGTTGCAAATAAACTTTTTCTCACATCAACACCTATTTTCAATAAAAAGTCACTTACTTTCATAATCCTATGAAGCATTTTCTCCTTACCTTCTTTTTCAGCATTCATCCATATCTGTTTATGAAATGCTTCTACAAATAATGGGACTAAAAACATTGTCTGTGGCTTTGCATGCTGTAAATCTTTTTTTATTGTTTTCAAACTTTTATTAATATAAACTGTATAGCCATAATTCAGTACCATAAAAACTGCAACAACCAATCCAAAGGCATGATGAAACGGTAAAACAGCTATAGTATTTCCTTTAAGGACAAATAATTTACAACTGTTATTTATGTCTTCCGCAATATTTTCATGACTTAACATAACTCCCTTACTGCTTCCTGATGTTCCTGATGTAAACATTATGCAGCATAATTGTTTTCTATCAATTTTATATTTCAAAAATGAATTTTCTCCTAATGAAATCTGCTTTTCTCCGAGGTCTATAAAACTCTGAATATCAGACATGCAATATGTTCTAACATCTTTTTTCAATCTTTCTATTGCATGTTCAACCTGTTCACAATATGATTTCGAGTAAAATATAACCTCTATGTCAGCTTTTTCAATTAATCTTGCCATTTCATTTTCAGGCAGTTCCTTGTCTATAGGAACTGCCACATTTCCACCACATACGATTGCAAAGAATGATACCAGCCATTCATACGAATTTTCTCCGATAATAGCAATATGCTTTCCATGATAATCTTTTGTAAAAAGCCATGTTCCAAGTAAACACATATCCTCACAAACTTCTTCATATGTTTTTGAAATAATATTTTTGCCCTTATAAAAGCTAAATGCGATATTTTTGGGATTCACTTTTTTCTATTGATAAAGCATGTCCTTTAAATCATTAATATGTGGAAGTTCATATAAATCATATGGTTTATTCATGCTACACCTCCAAATATCCTATTTTACGAAAATAATCAATATATCCCTTGATATAGTCCATATCTGTTTCATTCCACTCAAATCCAACTTTCTTTAAGAACCAAAGAGTAAAATCATTCTCAATTCGGATATTGCTGTCATATACAAGTCTTCCTTGCTCATCCATATCATTCTGAAATGCTTCAAATATATATTCTGTATTACTCTTCTTAATTGTTTCTTGAAGTGCCTTGTTAAACTCTGAACCACTAACAATCTTCATAGATATTCCCAGTTTATGCACTACCTCAAGAAAACGATTAAAATATATAACCCTATCACTGTTTAAATGAAATATAAATTGCTTATCTGCATACTGGGCAATCTTTACAATTCCTTCTGCTGTCTTATCAACTGGTGAAAACTCTGCATACAAGTTCATAAGATAATCCGGAAACAAACCAAACTCTAAGATTGCCTTTACTCTTGTAAGAAAAGCATTAGATGTATAGTTTGGTTGGAATTTGTAATCACTAACACGATTTGTAAGATTTCCCACTCTGATTACCTTTGCATCTAATCCTTCTAATATTGCATCATACACTTTTCGCTCTGCTTCAAACTTACTATGAATATATACATTATCCAAAGGCTGTCCTATATAAAATGATGTTTCATAGAAGAATTTTTCTTCATCAGAACGATATACAGAAAAATCATCAGCCATGCTATTACCACTAACACTTAAAGTTGATATATGAATTAACTTTGCACCAATTTTTTTCGCATATTCTACAACATGTGCTGTACCTTCTGTATTTACCCTATTAAAATAACTATATGAACCATAATGTTTTACACTTGCTGCTGTATGTATTACAGTCTGTATATCCACGGGAATCTCATCTGACAAACCTTCTTTTTCTATGTCACCTATTATTGGAATAATTCTCTTATTTATCTCAGCTTCGTATCTATCTCCAAAATAATATTTAAGAATTTTCCTTAATCTTATGTATCTATCATCAGTCTTATCACTTCTAACTAAGCAATATATTTTCCCTTGTTCTTTCTGCATTAACTCATCAAGTACATGAGCACCCAAGAATCCAGTAGCGCCTGTGAGAAGTACATTTCCAAGTGATTTCCTTTCAAATGCAACATCATCTTCAACAATATTTTTTTCAAAAATATTGTTGTATTTATCAAAATCTTCTTTCTTATACTGCACTTTTCGCTTCTTCTCTCCCTGTAAGAAATCACATAAACTTCTCACTGTTGGATAATCAAATACATTCTGTAAAGACATTTCAATACCTATTCCATGTGCCTTTGCAACATATTCTATTGCTCCAAGACTGTCTCCGCCATATTCAAAAAAGTCATCTTCAGCACCAATTTTTTCTATATGCAGAATTTCACTTAATAACTTACATAAATTTATTTCCATTTCTGTTTCAGGTTCTGCATATTCTCTTTCATTAACTGTAAAATCAGGTACAGGAAGATTCTTTCTATCCGTCTTTCCGCTTGCTGTCATAGGCATAGTATCAAGTCTCATAAAATAATTTGGTATCATATACTTTGGAAGCTTTGATGATAAATGACTTCTTAATTCTTTTTCATCAATTTCGTGCTCAGATGTATAATACCCAACTAGATACTGACGATTATTTTCATCATGTTTATCTGCCACTGCTGTAAGTTGAATACCTGAGAAACCACTCATTACATTCTCTATTTCACCTAATTCAATTCTCAGACCTCTTATCTTCACCTGCGTATCAATTCTTCCAAGATATTCAATCTCTCCATCTGATCTCCAGCAAGCAAGATCACCTGTGTGGTACATAATCTTTCCATGATGATTTTCTTCTGTTGCAAATGGATTAGGCACAAATTTCTCTGCTGTAAGTTCAGGTCGATTAAGATATCCCTTTCCTACCCCTTCTCCCGCAATACAGAGCTCACCTGGTACACCTATTGGAAGAGGCTTGTTATTTTTGTCAATAATATAAATCTGAGTATTTGCTATTGGAGAACCGATAGTAATATCATGATTCACAAACTTTGAACTAGTTGACCATACCGTAGTTTCTGCTGGACCATAAATATTATATATTTGTGCATATAAACATACCCGCAATCTTCTTTTCCTCTGTGTTACTGCGGTTTAAAACAGGGATTCCAATCGTTATCGTGTTATTCTCAACATTTATTCTTGATAAATATGCAATAAGTGCTGTTTCAAATAATACTGCCGGTGTTATCATATTGTCACTGCAATATTTATGAATCTTTTCTTCTAATTCTACTGACAGACTTTTTGTAAATCTTCTTGCTTCAATACTATCAGATTTTCCTGATACAATTCTTATAATACTTCTTTCTGGCTGTACAACATATTTTTCCTCCCAATATGCTTT
>CAVAPS010000031.1:0-26539 GCA_963590775.1 Desulfovibrio piger | reverse complement strand
AAGTGAAACTTTTACGTCCACCATTCTCGCTTCTTTCCCAAAATCTTATTATATCAGAAAATGGAATATAATAGAACTCATCTCTTGCAGAAAAATATATAATAATGAATGATATTCCATCCTGCTTCTCAAATTCCCGCATGAACTCAACCTGATGCGCATGAATGTTCTGTATTGGAAATGTATCCGTAGCACATTCCTTTGCATCAAAACATACAGGAATTCCCTGTACAACACCGATATAGTCAACAGTACTTTTTTGGTCAAAGTATGCCAGTGTAATATGTCTGGTCTGCTGGTCTATATTAATCGGCTTTATAGGCGTTGGAATCTTTTGGACAAGTGCAAGATGTGAAACCCTGTATTTATCATTGGACATATTAATAAGGTCCTCTAGTGTAGAGCCTCTAAGTCCTCTTGAATTCCAGGTCGGCATAACTGTTCCCCTTTCATAACATTTTTAAAAGAATCAGGAATTGCAGCATATATATGAATATCCATATCAGGGATATCTAACTCATATGAATGAAGCATCTGGTCTTTTATTTTGTACTGTCGGTTAAATGTGTCATTAACAGCCTTTGAGCCATATTTGTAATCACCTATAAGCGGATGTCCGATACTTGCAAGATGTGCCCTTATCTGGTGGCTTCGTCCTGTAAGAAGATAAATCTTAAGCAGAGTCACATTGCCATTAGAACATACCGGAATATATTCTGTTTCGATTGGGAGTGAATCCCTGATTTCAGTTCTGCTTATAGTTACTTTGTTAGTCTTACTATCTTTATAAAGATATCCTTTGATTAAAGCACGCTTGTCAACTTTTCCTTTTACAATACACAGATAGTACTTTCCAAGAGTCCTCTGCTTAAATGCTTCTGATAACTGCTGTAAGCCTTTAGTTGTCTTTCCGGCTGCGACAATTCCGCTTGTATTGCGGTCTAATCTGTTACATACACCCGGTTTAAATGAAGCTAAGTCCTCCGCATTAATTGTCCCCTCATGTATAAGGTGTGCTATTAAATACTCAACAAGTGACACATCTTCCGGCTTTGCCTTCTGTGAAAGCATGCCCGATGGTTTATTAATAAATATAACATCAGAATTCTCATAGATAATATCAAGCGGTTTATATATTTTGCTGTAATAGTCATCTTTTACTGTCTGATTATTATTTGCTGAGAATTTTTCAAATGTTTCATCAGAAAAAAATATTTTGATTGTATCACCACATTGTAACTTTTCATCACCTGTTGCTTTGGAGTTATTGAGCGTGATGTTCTTTTTTCTAAGCATTTTGTAAAGAAAGCTCTTAGGGGCATTGGATAAATAACGCTCAAGACAGCGCATCATCTTCTGCCCTGCAAGCTTTTCGTCAATGTTAATTTCTTTCATATAATACCTGCTTAATTACATACTCATTCTGAGTAATGCGTCTGTTACATATTGTTTTCTGTCAAGGCTGTTTTCCTTGCTCTCATCAAAATTCAAGGCTGCATTCTTAACTTTATCAAGATATGTATCCTTATCCTTGTAAAGGAGAACCGCACATGTAAGCTTTTCGTTTTTTAAGAATTCCTTAACGCTTGTTTCAAAAAGGTTCTTATCTGCTTTAGGAGCACTTGTAAAGGCAAGTATCTGGTTATCACTGATAACTGCTGCCATAATGCCGACAGGTTTCTGCTTATTGGATACAACAAGGTCGTATACGCTGTTTAATTCGCCTTTGCTCTCTTCAATCTCATTCTTTAATTCTAAGTCGCAGTTCTTATGCGGAATCAGGACAAAGTATGATACTGCGAATTTGGCAGCAGGCAGAACAAGCACGACTGCAAGCATTGTAAGGTAGTTATTCTTGGATTTCCATATTATGAAACCAATAATGAATATTACCAGCACAACTGCAAATGCGATAATTGTTTTAATCATATTGCGGCTTTTTTTATAAGCAAGATAACCGAACTCACCTTTTTCTACTTTTTTCATTGCTTCTGCTCCTTATTTTTCTAGGCGGGATAAGACATTTTGGACCAAATCCAATCAGGTCGTTTCTGTTATTGGCAAGAAGAGCTTCTTTTACGAGGTCATAATTCTCAGGTTTCTTGTACTGGATAAGTGCTCTCTGCATCTCTTTCTCATGATGTGAAACAGGGGTATATACCTTTTCCATTGTTCTTGGGTCATAGCCTGTGTAATACATACATGTTGAAAGTGTTGAAGGTGTAGGATAGAAATCCTGTACCTGTTCCGGCATGTAGCCTAAGTCACGCACATATTCAGCAAGCTCAATAGCCTCTTTCATGGTTGAACCAGGATGGCTTGACATAAGATATGGAACAACAAACTGCTCTTTTCCTGTCTTATCGTTAATTCTTTTATAACGCTTTATAAAGCTGTCATATACTGCCCTCGAAGGCTTGCCCATTCTCGATAAAACCTTGTCTGATATATGCTCAGGAGCAACACGGAGCTGTCCGCTTATATGATGCTCACATAACTCTCTTAAAAATGTATCATCAGAATCTTCCATGCAGTAGTCAAATCGAATACCTGACCTTATGAACACTTTCTTGATAGAAGGAATCTTGCGAAGCTTTCTTAAAAGGCTTATATAATCCTTGTGTTCCACGACAAGATTCTTACATGGCTTAGGGAAAAGGCACTGTTTATTGACACATGCGCCCTTGCTTAACTGTTTGTCACATGCCGGTCGTCTGAAATTCGCTGTCGGACCGCCGACATCATGTATATATCCCTTAAAATCAGGGTCATGTGTCATTAATTCGGCTTCTTCTATTATATTTTCATGACTTCTTGTCTGTATGATACGTCCCTGATGGAAAGTAAGTGCACAGAATGAACATCCGCCGAAGCATCCTCTATTGCTTGTAAGAGAGAATTTAATCTCTGATAATGCAGGAATACCGCCCATTTTCTTATATACAGGGTGATAATCTCTCATATAAGGCAATGAATATACATCGTCCATCTCCATCTGGGTAAGCGGCATTGCAGGAGGATTCTGTACAACATACATTTTCTCCTTAACCTTCTCAACAAGAATCTTGGCACTGAAAGCATCAGTATTAATGTACTGTGTATAGAAGCTTTCAGCATATTTCTTCTTATCTGCTGTAATCTCATCATAGCTTGGAAGCTCTATGTAATCGTCATATATATGCTCAAGGCTTTTAGCTTTATATACAGTGCCTCTTATGTAGGTGATGTCCTTTACATCAATTCCGGCCTCAAGTGCCTCTGCTATCTCTACAATAGAATGTTCGCCCATTCCGTAGGATATAATATCTGCACCTGAATCAATAAGAATTGAATGTTTCATCTTATCAGACCAGTAATCATAGTGTGACATTCTTCTTAATGATGCTTCAATTCCACCGATAATTATAGGTGTTTTCTTATATGTCTGTCTTATAAGATTACAATATACAATAGTTGCATAGTCGGGACGCATGCCCATTTTGCCGCCTGGCGAATATGCGTCATTCTTTCTGTGCTTTTTATTAACTGTATAATGATTAACCATTGAATCCATATTGCCGGCAGAAACAAGAAATCCTAATCTTGGTTCACCGAGGATTGTAATGGATTCTTTCTTTTTCCAGTCAGGCTGTGCGATAATGCCAACCTTATAACCACGGCTTTCTAATATTCTTGTTATAATAGCCATTCCAAAAGAAGAATGGTCAACATATGCATCTCCGCATATATATACGAAGTCGCACTGCTGCCAGCCTCTTTTTTTCATATCTTCTCTGCTAATTGGAAGAAAATCCTTAACCATGGAATTCTCCTTATCTTTTAATCTAGTTTCGTTGTAATAATAATATCTCTTCTTTGGTAAGCGGTCTGTATTCACCTGTTTTAAGGCTTTCATCAAGTGATAATGCGCCAAATGTTATGCGTTTAAGGAACAGGACCTCTGAACCTATGGCGGAAAACATTCTCTTTACCTGATGAAACTTGCCCTCATGTATTGTTACATGAATCTCAGAATAATCTTCATCAGAATTATAGCTTAATACCTTTAATACGGCAGGAAGTGCTGTAAGCTCATCATCAACACGAAGTCCTTCGGCAAACTGCTTAACTGCCATATCGCTTATCTTACCTTTAACCTTTGCATAATAAGTCTTATCAACATGCTTCTTAGGTGATAACAGATTATGTGCCATAGCACCATCATTAGTAATTATAAGAAGCCCTTCTGTGTCTTTATCAAGTCTGCCGACAGGAAAAATGTCTTTTCTGTTTTTAGTCTTAATAAGGTCAATTACTGTTGTACATGTGTTGTCATCAGTTGCCGAAACAACGCCGGCAGGCTTGTTAAGCATAAAATATTCGTATTCATGATAGCCGACAGCCTCACCATCTACAATTACGGAATCACTGTCTGTATTAATCTTTAATTCGGGTTTTGTCACAATAGTGTCATTGACTGTGACTTTCTTTTTTCTTATCAGTTCTTTAACTGTACTTCTTGTACCAACCTGCATGTCTGCAAGATATTTATCAAGTCTTATAAGCATTTACATCCATCTCCAGCCTGCAAGATATTTATTCTTTAACTGCCCGTTAGCGTTCTTGCCCCAGCCAAGTGGATAGCCGTCAACACATACAAGTGTCCAGCCGGATTTGACATCGAAGTCATCAATATCGATAGTCTCACCTTTAAGATATCTGATTACCCTGTCCTCTGAAACAGGAAGGTCAAGGCAGTTATTAAACTGCTCTTTGGTAAGTGCCATTGCAAATGCCTGACTCGGCTCAAAACGGTTCTTCTTAAGTTCACCAAGCAAAAGACCGTTTCTTATAATTCTTAAACCGCGTTCTTCTGCCATATAAGGTGATGTAAGAAAGACTCTTGTATCTCTTATATTGATATAGGCAGGATCATATTTAAATGTAGTATTATCCATGAATTCCTTTAATTCATCAGGAAGCTTTGTTTTTCCTGAAACAGGTCTTTTAGAAGATGTATAATCCTCGCCGTCCTTTTCAAATAATGCCACGAAATGGCCTTCACCAGACATTTTGTGAGGGAATATTCTGACAGCCTTCTCAAGATGATATCCTTCAACAATATCAAAGCCGTGTGAGAAGCCATCGTATGGCTTGATATCTATAAGGTGCATATCTGGTCTGTTAGAAAGAAGATGTATTACTGAATCCTCATCTTCTAACTTTGAAAATGTGCATGTAGAATATAATAACTTTCCGCCCGGTTTTAACATGTCAGCACCGGCAAGGATAATATTCCTCTGAATCTGTGAATAGAACTCAGGACCGTTCTTTTCCCATGCTTTGATAAGCTTATTGTCCTTTCTGAACATTCCTTCACCGGAACAGGGAGCGTCAATAAGCACCTTGTCAAAGAAGCCTGAGAATCTTGAAGCAATACCGACAGGGTCTTCATTAAGAACGCACAGATTAGGAACACCGAATACCTCAACATTCTTAAGAAGTGCTTTGGCACGCGAATTACTTATATCATTGGTTATTAGAAGTCCTGTTTTGTTTAACTTTGCTGCAAGCTCTGTGGACTTACCACCTGGTGCTGCACACATATCGAACACAACATCTCCCTCATCAATCGGAAGAACATTGGCTGGTGTCATGGCACTTGGTTCCTGAATATAATACAATCCTGCAAAGTAATATGGGTGTTTGGCAGGCTTGTCCTCTTCTGAATAATAGAATCCGTTCTCAATCCATGGAATAGGCTCTAACTTAAATGGACATATCTTAAGAAAATCCTCTGTTGAAATCTTAAGATTATTGACACGAAGACCGTATAATCTCTTATCACTAAAGCTGTCTATATAGCTGTCATATTCATCTCCTAACAGCACTTTCATCGATTCTGTATATTTCTCTGGTAAATTCACTATGTATACCTCAATTCTGTATAGTTTCTGTAATGAGTTACTGCACTGACTGTGCACGGTAATCCTCAGCAATTATATCTAACTGGCGTGAGAATCTTGAAAGTTCATTAATGTCACCCTTTTTGTATATCTCGTAGAATTCGTCCTGAATCTTTACAACGACTTGTTTGTTGGCAACCTTGTACAGATTCTGGATAGTACTTAATATATCCGATACGATATTGGCTTTAACCATGAAATAAGTCTGTGAGCCTATTATTTCATCGTGAATAGATGACATTTCGTTATCGAGAGTGATAAGTGCATCTGAAGCCGCATTAAGACGACCTCTTACATGTGGAGGAATCTCACCATCATACTTGTACTGAAGTGAATGTTCTATTATTGCCCAGAAATTCATGCCAAGTGTTCTTATCTGAATCTCAACTGGTATTACGGAAGTTCCTTTAACTGTTTCAACTTCATAATGCACTATAATGTGATAACTCCGGTATCCGCTTTCTTTAATATTCTTGATATAATCCTTCTCACTTATTACAGTCATGTCTTTACGTTTCTTAATAAGCTTTACAACTGTATATATATCTTCTGTGAACTGGCAGATAATTCTTATTCCGGCAATATCTAGTATATTATCCTGTATTTTGTCCATTGGAATACCACGGTGCTGGGCTTTCTGTATTATACTGGAAATGCTTTTAACACGTCCAAGAACCTGCTCTATAGGTGAATATACGCCAGCCTGACGATATTCCTTGACAATATGATTGAATTTTATCTGAAGTTCTTCCACCGCTAAGTCATAAGGTGTAAGAATCTCTTTCCACATCTGAATTTCCATTGTAATCTCCTTGATTGCAAATTTACATTTCATTATAACACATAATTGGACATTTTTGAGAATATTATTAAATATCAATTGTTAAAGAGGCCGTATGTTAAGTATCATACTTATACTTTTATTTGTGTTGTCGGTTTTATCAGTTCCTGTGTGTCAGGGAGTGATTTCCGGACTTTATCTTTTTGGACTGAAAGTATTTCCCGGATTATTCATATCATTTATTATTACCAACATTCTTGTAAGATTAATTGAGTATAAGAAAATCAATAATCCCTGGATACTTGTTGCCGCGGGACTTATGACAGGCTTTCCTAACGGAGCTTATATCTGTTCGTGGTATCATAAGAATAATCCTGAAAGCAGGCTTGCGGACATGCTCGCAGGAATAATTAATATTCCAAGTCCGGCATTTCTTATCAGTTATGTATATATTAATATTCTTGAAAAATGTATTGATATATACACATTTCTTATAATTACATATCTGCCGGTAATATTATGTTGTGTTGTCATAATTGTTTTATATAAGGATAACTTAAAATACAATAAAGAAAGTCATAATAAAGTGAACAAAGGGCTGCTTTTCAGTTTCTTTGAAGAAGCTGTTAACAGTTCAGTCAATACTGCCCTGAAATTAGGTGCATACATAATATTGTTTTCAGTTATTGTCAGTCTTGTCATGTATCTTATTTCTGATGATATTGCTGGTTTAGTCGCTGCATATCCGCTGGAGATATCTAACGGACTTGTAATTATTAAGGATTCAGGTATTGCAGCAGATATATTGGTATTAATGACTGTGTTACTTGATGCATTTGGAGGTATGTGTATAATTATGCAGACCAGATGTGTATGTAATCATTATATAAGCATAAAAAAATACATATATCAGAAGCTTGTCTTGTGTATGGTTACACTTGTAACAGCAATGCTACTGATATATGTATTATAAATTCTGAAAACTAATAATAACTACTGTTCATCTGAATCATTATCATAGTCATCAGCCTCTGAAGATGCGTCTTCGCTATCTGTTTCTTCAGTGCCCTCCTCGATTCCACTGAGCTCGTTTCTGTTATTATTGACAACAGATAATACATTTTCAAGACCTGATAATAATGAATCATATCTTTCTTTATTATCTTTGATTGAATGTTCGATAATGTACTGAAGTTTTGCAAGCATATCATCTGTATACTGCATTGCACCATATCTTATACTGTTAGCTTCTTCTGTAGCGTTATCGAGAATAGCCTGTGCCTGTGCTGTAGCCTGCTCGATAAGATCATTAGCCTGTGCATAAGCTCTCTGCATAATTTCATGCTCATTGATAAGTTCTTCTGTCTGAACCTGTGCAGCATTAATTATGGCATCAGCCTGTTCCTTTGCATCAGCGAGGATAGCATCCTTATTGCTTAAGATTTTCTGATATTTCTTAACTTCATCAGGAGTCTTTAATCTTAATTCTGTAAGCATATCTTCCAACTGTTCTTTATTAACGATAATCTTAACATTAGATAATGGATAATATTTACAAGTATCTATATAACTTTCAATATCACTTATTAACTGCTCAATTCTGCTCATAACTTTACTCCTTTAATAGTATTCTGATTATTTATTAATCCCATATTTCTCGTAGACTCTGTCTATGATTTCCTCTGGAACGAACTTGTGAATATCTCCACCGTACATAGCCATCTCTTTAACAATGCTTGAACTTAAATATGCGTACTTAAGGCTTGTTGTAAGAAATACTGTATCAATTCCAGGAGCTGCAACTCTGTTCGTCTGGGACATTGCAAGTTCATATTCAAAGTCAGTGACAGCTCTTAATCCCCTTATTATAACAGAGACATTATGCTCTGCTGCGAAATCTACCAGAAGACCGCTGAAGCTTAATACTTCTACGTTAGGTAAATCCTTTGTCACTTCTCTTAACATATTAACACGCTCGTCTACTGAAAACAATGGTGTTTTGGTACTGTTATTTAAAACGCCTACTATAAGGTGGTCAACAAGACTTGCTGAACGTCTTATTATATCCAAATGTCCTAATGTCACCGGGTCAAAACTTCCTGGATAAATCGCTTTTTTCACAGTTATTCACTCTCCTTTAGTCTTATAAAAATGTGCTTGTTAGTCTTATAATTCTTAACTTTAACTGTCTCAAATCCACATTCGTCAATATAATCCAAAGGCACATTGAGTGCTTCTTCAATTATTATAATTGTGTATTTGTCTATTATATCTGAATGTGATAACGCATTTAAAACATCATATTCATAGTCCTTGCCATATGGCGGATCCATGAAAACAATATCAAATACCCCTTTGCCAGACAATCTGTTAATTGCAGACAGAACATCCTGTTCCATAACAACAGCGTTAGGTGCAAGCTTTGTGAAAGCAAGATTGTCTTTTATAACCGCTAAAGCAGCTCTTGCGTTCTCAACAAGAACGGCTTCTTTAGCACCACGGCTTAATGCTTCAATACCGATAGCACCGCTGCCTGAGTACAGGTCAAGAAATCTGCATCCTGCTATATCTGACTGCAGCATATTAAAAAGAGTTTCTTTAATTCTGTCAGTTGTAGGTCTTGTATTATCACCTTCGGCAGCCTTTAGCGGCATGCTTCTGGCAATTCCAGCTATTACTCTCATAATATTAATTCCTTTTTATAATTTATTCGAAAAAGTTCTTTAATTCTGCACGAGAATTAATCTGTAATTTGTTGAATATAACTTTCATGTTGGATTTAACAGTGCTTTCAGCAATAAATAGATGCTCAGCAATTTCTTTATTAGAATACCGCTTGGCGGCAAGCTTTGCAACATCGGATTCTCTTACTGTAAGTCCATAATCAGCGAGCATATGACCGGCTTTCTTAATTGCTTTGACACCCTTTGAATAACCTTTGGAGATCCCTGTTACATTCTTAATGAACTTCTGGTAATAACAGTTGATTACAGCTTCAGCCATAAGCTCTGAAACAGCATCATAGTTATGTACAAACGGCATATATATATTATCTGGTTCAGCAAGCTTTATAGCTTCTTTCAGGAAGTTATGGGCTTTCAGTACTTCGCCTGTTTCATTGTTGGCTATTGCAAGATATATATAAGTGTATATCTGTGGTGTTACATATGAAAACATATTGTTTAATCCTAAAAGCTGTCCGCTGATGCCAAGATAATGATGGTAATCATGTGTAAGTATCAGATATTTACCAAAGAGAACATTAACGAAGCTAAGTGAGAAGAAATTAACAGTATCTTCTATTGCTTTTTGGTCTTTCAGCCATGCTGCAATCTTTTCTTCCTGATCGGTATTAGCATACATACATGCATGACATATATCTGAAAGCTTTACAAGTGAACGTGATTTGCCCCTATCTTTATTAGCAATCTGGGCAATATTATTCATATTCTCTTTGTACTGGTCATTAAGTCCTCTGTAAAGGGCTATGTTAGCAAGAATATAACTTGCTGCAATATATATTCCATGCTGGTTACGGCTGTCTGCCATATATATTGCTTTCTGACACAGAATTTCAGCTCCGTCCAGATCTCCTCTGTTATATAGAACTTCTGCTTTCATGACAGCTTCAAAACCTTTGCCATGACCATTAGTTATTCTATAATAATCAGATGCATAATGTTCAAGTACAGCAAGTTCTTTATCAAGTGAACCAGCCTGTCTGTGATACAGCATAAGTACAGATGGACATTCATAATTGAATGGAAATCCGCAGGCAGTTATTCCAACAGGTGACTTTGAATATGATGAAATAAGATTGAAATCTTTAGTCATTAATTCAAAATCATTATATCTTGTAAATGCTTTAATATATTGCAATTCAGCAAGATAAGAATTGCGAGCTGAGTCATTCAGATATGTATCGTTATTGATATCATGTGTAATATCTGTAAGGAGTGTATCAACCATATGTCTTTCATTAAACATAAGGAGTGAGAAGCATATTGAGATTGAGAACTCGTAATGTCCTTTTTTTTCAATATCCCAGTAATGATTGGCAATATCAGTAAATACATCTTTATTCTGTTTGATAACGAAAGGATATATATGTTCATATGGAATATTACTTCTATATATCTTGGTGTATTCTCTGGACTGGCTGTAAAGCTTCATTGCTTCAAAATAATTGCCATCATCAAGATTAGTGTTGGCAGCCCTTAATGTAATACTTCTTACATCCTGTGTTGGCAGTTCACTTAAGACCTGCAGGATATAGCCATCGAACATTGGATTAAAGCTGTATCTGCGAGTGTGTTCATCATAATCAATCAATGATATGGAATTCAGAAGGTTAAGACATTCTTTTTCTTCAAGGAATGTCTGCTTCATACACTGCTTGAGATTAAAAGATGAAAAAACACTCATATTTGCGAGAAATTCTCTCTCATCATTATTCAGTTCAAACCATACATTATTCTCAATAAATGTATTGGTTTTGTCAGAAACCAGTATATCATTACCAGTAACCTTATTACGGAAAGTCTCCATGTAGAGATAAACAATATATGGCCATCCCAAAGTTTTCTGATATATTGCTTTAGAAGTTTCTTTATCAAGTATTATTTCATTGAGTCTGAAATAATCTTCAATATCTTCCTGTGAAAATGCAAGGTCATTCTTTGTTATACCAAGTGCATCATCTTTAGTGATAAGATTAATAATACTCTGATTAGTTATCTTTCGTAATATGAACGCATACCTTAAGCCGGCAGCAGTTGACAGATATGATGCAGCAAATATTCTGCACATATTGTCATCAAATATGTTATCGAAATTATCAATAACAAGTAATGCTGAAGACTGCTCAGAATTCATAATAGAAAGAAGGTTGATAACCGCATTAATATCTTCGTCTGAATCAGGAAATCCAATATTCTTGAAATACTCTGCAAGGGAAACATTAAGAAGTTTCACAGCATTGCAGAAGTTTTCCCAGAAAATCTCTCTTGAACTCTCAGCATCTATCCATAAAACTGTATATCCTGAGTAGTTCTTGAAGAAGGATTTAGTTATCTTGGATTTACCATAACCTGTAGGCGCATATATAAAGCTGTATCTGTACATTTCAAAACTGGAAAGCTTATTCTTAAGATTATCCGAAATATACGCTCTGTTTGACATATTCTTAATATGAGCCATCAGTTCGCCCCTTCTATTAACTCAATATGATTATTTCCATTCGGAATTATCGATTTCTATTTTCTTGTCTCTTAACATAAGTTCTTTAACGGCTTCAGCTGCAGGCTTGTCCTCAAAGAGAATTTTATTGACCTGCTCAACGATTGGCATCTCTATGTTGTATTTCTTAGAAAGCTCTAAAGCTGCTTTTGCTGAGAATACACCTTCAACAACCATCTGAACCTCTTCCATTGCCTGATCCTTGGTATAACCCTTACCAATAAGGATTCCGGCACGTCTGTTACGGCTGTGCATACTTGCACATGTAACTATAAGATCACCGATACCCGAAAGACCTGAAAATGTATGGGGATTAGCCCCCATTGCAACACCAAGTCTTGTTATCTCTGCATTACCTCTTGTGATAAGTGCAGCCTTAGTGTTATCACCATAGCCAAGTCCGTCTGCAATACCGGCAGCAAGTGCAATAACATTCTTTAATGCACCACCGATACATATACCAAGCATATCTGGGCTTGTATATACTCTGAATACATCACTCATAAATACATTCTGCAGATATTCAGCAGTACTTTTTTCATGTGCACCTATAACACATGTTGTAGGGATACCACGGCTTACTTCTTCTGCATGGCTTGGTCCTGATAATACAGCAACCTTAGCCTGAGGAATCTCCTCTTCTACAATCTGACAGAGTGTTAAGAGTGTATGTTCCTCAACTCCCTTTGCAACATTAACGATAATCTGTCCTTCTTTTACAAAAGGTGCAATTAACTTAGCTGTAGAGCGGGTATAAGGTGAAGCTACCGCAAGAACAAGTACATCTGCACTGCCTATTACCTTTTCAGTATCTCCGGAAATAGTTATGCTGTCAGGAATCTTAATGCCCGGAAGGCATCTTTTATGTTCTCTTTCAGTCTGAAGCATAGCAATTTCATCTTTTAATACCGACCATACTGTTACATTGTGTCCGTTGTTATTAAGAAGTAAAGCAAGACCTAAGCCCCAGCTTCCGGCTCCTAAAACACTTATATTAGCCATAATTATACTCCAATCTACGCATAAGCGCATTAAAATTAATTTTTTTCTCACTGATTTTTCGTTCTGTTCCATGAACCAGCCTTACAATATTACTGCGGTGTCTGATAAATGCAAGTGCTGCAAGAGCGAAAACAATAACAGTTCCTTCAACAAGGCTTGTACCGGTTAAAGGAAGCCATCCTAGGAATCCCCATATAAGGAATTCAACGAAAAACATTGCCATTCCAATAAGAGAAGCCAGTGAAACATATCGGCTTATCTTGGCTACGAGTGCAAATGTTAAGATACCAAATACTGTGAACATGAAACAGTACTTAGGAAAAAGCATAAGACTTATAACAACACCAGAAGATGCTGCAATGCCCTTTCCGCCTTTAAAGTTAAGGTAGAATGGGAAGTTATGTCCAAGTACAATACCAAGTCCGCAGTACAGGAATAAAAGCATTTCTGGAACTGCGGTATGTGGTACTATAAGAAAATGTATTAATATATCAGCAATAACTGCTTTGAATGCATCTAATAGATAAGTTGCAATTCCTGCTTTCTTGCCAAGAGTTCTCATAACATTGGTAGTTCCTGCATTGCCACTGCCATAATCCCTGATGTCAATCTTGTTGAACTTTCCCATCCAGTAACCAGCCTGAATGAGTGCTCCAGCGAAATATCCATATATAAGAACACCTATTTTTACTAACATTATTCTTTCTCCTTACGTTCTCTATTGATAAATCTGATAGATGTACCTCTGAATCCGAAGGATTCTCTTATTCTGTTTTCTATATATCTTGTATATGAAAAATGTGTAAGCTCTACATCATTAACAAACATAACAAATGTTGGTGGTTTAACAGAAACCTGAGTCATGTAGTAAATCTTAAGTCTCTTACCCTTGTCTGAAGGTGGCTGCTTCATGGCAACCGCTTCTGTAAGGATTTCGTTAAGCACACCTGTTGGAATACGCATAGTCTGTGCATCAACAATGTGGTCAACTAATTCATATATCTTATTAAGTCTCTGTCCTGTCTTGGCAGAAACAAATATAATCTCGGCATAAGACATGAATGAAAGAGTATCTTTAATCTTATTAGTAAATTCATAGATAGTCTTGTCATCCTTCTCAATATCATCCCACTTATTGACAGCAATAATAATACCCTTGCCTCTTTCATGGGCGATACCGGCAATCTTGGCATCCTGCTCTGTTACACCTTCTGTTGCATCAATAACAAGAATTGCTATATCTGCACGTTCAACAGCTGCAACAGTTCTGATGATACTGAAACGCTCAAGATCTTCTTTAATCTTGCTCTTACGGCGCAGACCTGCTGTATCAATAAATACATATTCCTTACCATTATACTTGATGGCTGTATCAATTGCATCTCGTGTTGTACCAGCAATATCAGATACAATAACTCTGTTCTTTCCAACAAGTTTATTAATAATAGATGATTTACCTACGTTAGGTTTACCAATAATGGCAACTTTAGGTCTGTCATCTTCCTCTTCTGTATCAGAGCCTTCTGGGAAATGGCTTACTACTTCATCAAGTACTTCACCAAAGCCTAACTTATTAACTGCTGATATAGGGAATGGCTCTCCAATTCCGAGATTGTAAAACTCATATACATCAGGCATCATCTTCTCAAAGCTGTCAACCTTGTTAACAACAAGAATAACTGGCTTGTGTGAACGTCTTAACATATCTGCAACCTTGGAATCTGAATCCACAAGTCCCTGCTTGACATCAGTCATGAATATAATTACATCTGCTGTCTCAATGGCAATCTCAGCCTGCTCACGCATTTGTGCAAGGATGATATCACCTGTATCCGGCTCAATACCACCGGTATCAATAAGTGTGAAATTGTGGTTTAACCAGCTTACTTCTGCATAAATTCTGTCTCTTGTGACACCCGGAGTGTCCTTAACTATTGAAATCTGCTGTCCGCACAGACTGTTGAATAAAGTTGATTTACCAACATTAGGTCTTCCGACAACAGCAACTATTGGTTTACTCATAATTACCTCATTTCTCAATTTACAAAAAATTAATACACACAATTTATAATATAATATCAGTTTAATTGCTTTTTGTAAAGCACTGTGATATCATACAGAATATTGATTTTAGGCACTTTAGGAGGTATTTTAGTGAAATTATTCCGTAAGAAGTTTACATTATTTCCTGTCATGTTTCTGATAGCTGCACTTGTACTGCCATCAGTTACGGCACTGGCAGCAGATGCATCTTATAAGTTCTCGGCAATTGACCTTAAGTTAAATGTTCCGGAAGGACTTGTATGTTTTACACAGACAACTACAGGCAACAATGCATATCTTAAAGATATTGGTGCAGAGGATGCCAATGAAGTACAGAATGCCATGCGTGCATCCAACATTTATCTCGAAGCATTTTCTAAAGATTTATCCTATGAAATTGCTGTTGTTGGAATGAAGGCAGGTTCATCATTGTCTAATTTTGATGAACTCAGTGAGGATGAATTAAGCGGCTTGTTCCTTAATTACATTGATTCTGAGAATTCCAAACAGGAAGACGGGCTTACAGAAACAATGACTGGCAAAGCAATTGATACAATTAATGACAGACTTTATTTCAGAACGGAGGTTACATCAGTATCAGATGAGAAACAGACTATTTATACAAGAAAGTATTACACTGTAACCCGTGGATATATATATATGTACTCTCTCCAGTCTAAAGATAATGAGATTACTGAAGACATGGTTAACGATATTTTACATATAATTAATTCAGCACAATACACTACCGTTAAGAAATCTATCTTTGAGAACGGCGTATTTACAGAGACACTTTCTACAATAATTACAGTTGCTATTCCTATTGCTATTCTTGCTGCAATATATCTGCTTATAACCAAAGTCGGAAAGAAAGGACATTCAAAGCTTTCTTCAGAAGAGGCAGAATTAAGAGCCAGATATAAAGAACAACATAACAAGAAATAACATTATAAAAATACCGGAACAGATTGAAAAGACATCAGAGTCAGTCAATCTGTTCCGGTATTTTTATAATGCAATATTTACTGGTATGTATTGATATGCACTGTGTATTACAGGCATATACTCATGAATCCGCACAGCACACCACGCTTTCCGTGTGAAGCTCTGTGTGAGAACAGCCAGTCGCTGTTACAGCTTGTACACAGGTTGGTTATTCCGATATTATCAGGAAGTATACCCTCATAAATCATATTATAATAATTCGCAGTATGAAGATTGAGCTGGTACTTATCATCCTTAGCATGATATAACATCATGTCCGATTCTTTCAATCCGTAAACCTGTCTGAACTGGCTTGCAACTGTTTCATCAACCTCGTAGCAGTCCTGACAGATTGATGGACCGATGAATGTATGAATATCTTCAGGCTGTGAACCGTAGTTTTTCTTCATAAGCTTTACTACCTCATGGGTAATATTGGATACTGTTCCACGCCAGCCAGAATGGGCTGCTCCGATACATTTGTTGACTGGGTCAATAAAATATACAGGAACACAGTCTGCAAAATATGTAACAAGACATAATCCTGGTTCATTCGTTACAAGACCATCTACATTATCATAGTTTCTGGGCTTTGTAAGTCCCATTCCTGCCATTGATGAATTAGCAACCAGAACATTGGTTGTATGAGTCTGTTTCGTGCATACGCAGTTTTCAGGTTTAAGTCCCATTGTATCAAGAAATAATTCATAATTCTTATATACATTATCATAGCTGTCTCCTCTGTCAAAAGAGAAATTCATGCTTGAATATATTCCTTCACTTACACCGCCAAGTCTTGTTGAAAAATGAAGCTTAACCCAGTCGAATTTATCAAAAGGTGTAAATTCTATATATGTAATACCATTCTTATTACATAATCTTGTTGAGTTATTAATTGTTGCACCGTCCAGACCATTAAATAATGAATCTGCATTAATATATTTAATATTCATAATCATTATCCCTGTTAAAAAGCATTTTTAATATGTGTTATAGTTATGCCATCTATGCCTAATACATCAAAACGGCATGGAATATCGCAGCTTTTGTATCTTGTTGCAAGATAATAACTGGCAACTTTTCTTATAGTCTGCTGCTTTTTATAATTAACAGCTTCAATAGCAGCACCATACCGGTTACTGCTTCTGTATTTAACCTCAATGAATACAAGATAATTATCCTTGGAAGCAATAATATCTATTTCACCGGTTCTGCTTCGGAAGTTGCGTTCCAGCACAGTGTAGCCATTATCAATAAGATATTCTGCTGCAAGCTGTTCTTTATCTGCTCCGACAGTTCTTTTATTAACAGTCATTATCTACCTGCTTTTCTTTTATAGTAATTATATGAAATTCTTGATAAATGTTCTTCTGTGTATAGGACATGGACCGTATTCTTTAATTGCTTCTATATGTACTTTGGTTCCATAGCCTTTGTGCTTGGCAAAGCCGTATTCTGGATATATAGAATCATATTCAGTCATAAGTCTGTCCCTTGTTACTTTGGCAAGAATACTTGCAGAGGCAATTGTAAGGCTCTTGGCATCACCTTTGATAATCGGAACCTGCTTAATGTCTATTCCAGGTATTGTAACTGCATCATTGAGAAGTATATCAGGCTGTACAGATAACTGGCTGACTGCGTCACGCATAGCCTCATAAGTTGCCTGCAGTATATTAATCTCATCAATTCTTTCCGGAGATACAATTCCGATTCCGTATGAAAGAGCCTCTTCTTTTATTACATCGAAGAGTTCATCCCTTTTCTTCTCACTTAATTTCTTGGAATCATTTACATAAAGAATCCTTTTTCCTTTAGGAAGGATTACTGCACCTGCAACAACAGGACCTGCAAGAGGTCCTCTTCCTGCTTCATCTATTCCGCATATATAAGAAAATGTATCATAGGTTTCTTCATATTCACGCATAGCTTCAATACGCTGCTTCTCAGCCTCAAGCTTTGCCGCTTTCTTAAGTTCGCGTTCTTCTTTAAGTGTCATGTATATGCCCCTTTCTGCCTGAATCCTTATTAAGGTCTTTCAAGAGAGATATTGCCAATCTTTCCTTCTCTGAAATCATCAAGAATACATGCAGCACATTTTTCATAATCAATATCGGAACCTTTCTTAATGCAGCCGCGTTTTCTTGCAATATGGTCCATAATGCAGAGTGCAACAGCATTCTCAGGGTTCATCATTGTCTCTGTATCAACATTGTCAAATATATCTTCTGTTATATCATAACGGCTGTAAAGCTGTGCCTGATAATTCTTCTTAAGAAACTTGATAGTTTCCAGAGCCAGTTCTTCAATATTAAGAATCTGGTCATTAATTGAACCAATCATGGCAAGTCTTTCACCGACATTTCTGTCCTCAATCTTAGGCCAGAGTATACCAGGAGTATCGAGAAGATCAACGCTTCCGTTAATTCTTATCCACTGTTTTCCTTTAGTAACACCCGGCTTATTGCCTGTCTTGGCACTCTTTCTTCCAGTGAATGAATTAATAAATGTTGATTTACCGACATTAGGTATTCCAACAATCATTGCTTTGATAGAACGGTTCTTAATGCCTTTTGCCCTGTATCTTTCAATCTTGGCAGAGCATGCAGTTGTAATAAGATTGTTAACTGCACGGTTGCTTACATTGAGTCTTGAATTAAGCTTAAGGCAGTAAAAGCCTTTATCTTTAAAATATGTTATCCATTCATCTGTTACTGTATCATCTGCAAGGTCCGATTTATTCAATAATACAATTCGTGCTTTGTTCTTTGCTAACTTATCAATATCCGGATTACGGCTGCTTAATGGAATACGCGCATCCACAATCTCGATAACAAGGTCAACAAGCTTTATATCTTCTTCCATCATTCTTCTGGCTTTAGTCATATGACCAGGATACCAGTTAATGGCTCTTTTCTTCTCTTCCATATCTATCTCCATTATTTAACGAAACCAAATGAACTGAATGGTTCTATTACCATCCACACTTTTCCTACAATATTACTGCGTTTAACCATTCCAACACTGGCAAAACGGCTGTCTTCACTATTATTACGATTATCTCCAAGTACAAAATATTCATCATCAGCAAGCTTATATGGATTAGCTGCTACGCCCGGAGTAAGTATTGATGTATCAACATAATCATCAAGCTGGGCATCATTAATATATACCTTACCATCTTTTATCTGGACAGTTTCCCCAGGCAATCCGATAACTCTCTTTATGTATATCTTAGAGGAATCAACAGAATCCTGTTCGAAAGCTATGCAGTCAAATCTCTTAGGACCATTGAATGCATATGATATTCTGTTTATAAGTACAGTATTATCATTGGATAATGTTCCCTCCATTGAATTACCTACTACTGTAGAACGGCAGCATATGAATGTTACCAGAACATAGGCAAGTACAATTACAATACATACATCTGCAACATATTTGCATATATTAAGCAGAATGGTATTTTCCTGATATCTTCTCTGAAAAAATCTCATAGTATTCCGACCTCACTTGTCGCTTAAATATAAGTAAAGGGACATTTTTTCAAATGTCCCTTACCGTGAATAACAAAATTATCTAACTAATTCCTTAACCTTAGCAGCCTTACCTGTTCTCTGTCTTAAGTAGTTAAGCTTAGCTCTTCTAGCCTTACCGCGTCTTACAACTTCAACCTTCTCAACGATAGGTGAATGTAATGGCCATGTCTTCTCAACGCCAACGCCGTTAGAAATCTTTCTTACTGTAAATGTAGCTCTAACGCCAGTTCCCTGCTTCTTTAATACTGTTCCTTCGAAAACCTGGATTCTTTCACGGTTTCCTTCCTTAATCTTAGCTGATACTCTTACAGTATCACCAACTCTGAACTCAGGAGCCTGAGCCTTAAGCTGAGCATCTTCGATGTTCTTAATAATTGTATTCATGTGTGACCTCCTTAATATTATGATGTTCTTAATACAGGTTCTGTAACAGAGGACCATCCCTTTTTCTCACAACTTGTTTAGATTATCATAATCCTGCCAATAATGCAAGACTAAAAATACATTTTCTTTATTATTTATTAATATCGAGCAGACCTGGTAAGATATGAACTGTTATAGTCTTCTTATCAAGGTCATGATCTAATATACACTGGTCAATAACCGGTATTAAATAGCTTTCGCCATTGTCCGCCTCTACTTCATATACATTGTTAGCGCCTGTTTCTAATACGTCTTTCAGTACGCCCAAATGTTTTCCTTCATCTGTTATTACATCAAGTCCGATAAGATCGCATATAAAATACTCTCCCGGCTCAAGTTTAACAGCATCTTCTCTTGAAACGAGTAAGTCGCATTTTGTGTATTTCTCTATATCATTGATGTCATCAAACTCTTTAAACTTAAGTATTACGAACTGCTTAAAGAATTTAACTGAAGATACAGTGACAGCTACCTGTTCTCTTTTTCCATCGATAACACATTTCTTAAGTTTTTTAAAACGAAGAGGATCATCTGTTGTAGGAAATACCTTAACTTCACCTCTGATTCCGTGGGTCGATGTAATGACCCCTACCCTTAACATATCTTCCACTTAAATTCTCCATTCTGGCATAAATGTATATATAAATAACAAAACAGACAGCCCCGAAAGGCTGCCTTAGACAGTAGTGTTTGTTTAGTTATCAATCTCAACAATCACTTTCTTGTCGCTCTTAGAAGCCGCAGCTGAAACAACTGCTCTTATTGACTTGGCAATTCTACCAGACTTGCCGATAACCTTGCCCATATCCGAAGGAGCAACCTTAAGATTGACTACAAGAGCCTTATCTTTTTCAGTTTCTGTTACTACAACCTCATCCGGATTATCAACTAGTGCCTTAGCGATAATTTCCACTAATTCTTTCATAGTCAATTACACCTCCACTAGTATTATTTTTCGATACCAGCCATCTTGAAAAGCTTTCCAACAACCTCTGTAGGCTGAGCTCCGTTTGATAACCACTTCTTAGCAGCCTCAGCATCAATGTTGAGCTTGCATGGATCGTAATTAGGATCATAAGTACCGATTTCATCGATGAATCTACCATTTCTTGGAGATCTTGAGTCTGCTACGATAATTCTATAGAAAGGATTTTTCTTCTCACCTAATCTCTTTAATCTAATCTTTACTGCCATTACATTCACCTCCTGTATTATTCTTAAAAATTAATCTATGTTAAAAAGGTAACTTAAAACGTCCCTTTTTAGCACCTTTCATCATTCCTGGCATCTGTTTCATCATCTTCTTCATCTGCTCGAACTGCTTTACAAGTCTGTTAACATCAGCAATGTCAACGCCTGCGCCTCTTGCAATTCTGTTCTTTCTTGAAGGATTAAGTATGTCAGGATTACTTCTTTCTGCCTTAGTCATTGAATATATGATAGATTCAGTTCTCTTCATATTCTTCTCTGCTTCATCATCATCGATTGAAACATTCTTCATCTGACCTGACAGTCCCGGCATCATGCTCATAATTGAACTGATACCACCCATATTCTTAATCTGTCCCATATACTCAAGGAAGTCATTGAAATCAAATTCGGCTTTCTTAAGCTTCTCTTCCATAGCTTTTGCCTTATCAGCATCAAGCTGTGCTTCGGCCTTCTCAATAAGGGTAAGGACATCACCCATACCAAGTATTCTTGATGCCATACGGTCTGGATAAAACTGTTCAAGATCTGAAAGCTTTTCACCCATACCAACATAAAGAATTGGCTTTCCTGTAACTGCCTTAATTGAAAGTGCAGCACCGCCTCTTGTATCACCATCTAACTTAGTAAGGATAACTCCGTCAATACCAACTTTTTCATTGAATGAAGAAGCAACATTAACAGCATCCTGACCTGTCATGGAGTCGACTACAAGAATTGTCTGGTCAACTGATACATTAGCTTTAATCTCTATAAGCTCATTCATCATGTCTTCATCAACATGAAGTCGTCCAGCTGTATCAAGAATAACTGTATTAAAACCGTTATTCTTAGCATGGGCTATAGCAGCTTTGGCAATATCAACAGGCTTCTGGTTAGTTCCCATAGAGAATACTTCAACGCCCTGTTTATTACCATTGATAGTAAGCTGTTCAACAGCCGCTGGTCTGTACACATCACAGGCAACCAGGAGAGGTTTTCTGCCCTTTGCTTTGAACTTACCGGCAAGCTTTGCTGTAGTAGTTGTCTTACCAGCACCCTGAAGACCTGCCATCATAATAACAGTAATCTCAGAACCCGGATTCAGGGCAATCTCAGTTGTCTCAGATCCCATAAGAGATACCATCTCTTCATTAACAATCTTGATAACCATCTGACCAGGTGTAAGACTTGACATAACATCCTGTCCGATTGCTCTTTCTTCTACAGACTTAATAAACTGCTTAACAACCTTAAAGTTAACATCAGCTTCAAGCAGGGCAAGCTTAACTTCCTTGAGAGCAGCCTTTACATCAGCTTCTGATAAACGGCCCTTACCACGAAGATTCTTAAAAATATTCTGCAATTTCTCTGATAAACTATCGAATGCCATAAATATCTCTCCTTAAAATTCTTCAAGAATCTCATTGGATAACTTCTTGATTTCATGAATATCAGATATATCCTGACTTTCCATGTAATCATCAACTAAAGAATCAATCTTAGATACCTTGTCCTTGGTTTCAAGAAACTTCTGTATAAGATGAAGCTTAGCCTCGTATCCATCAAGTGTCTTCGTAACTCTCTTAATCAGATCATGTACTCCCTGTCTTGATATACCGTATTCATCGGCAATCTCACTGAGAGACAAATCATTGTAGATAGCATCTTCATATATCTTCTTCTGATGGTCGTTAAGTAACTCTCCATAAAAATCATATAAAAGATTCTGTTCAACAATTCTTTCCATAACACCTGCCACAAACTCTAATATCTTATAAGTCATGAATGACTCATAAGCCTTGAGTATAATATCAGAAATTTAAAAAAGTGTCAAGCATTTTTACTTGACACTTTTAAAAAATTTTATTAAATCAGCTTTCAAGCTTCTTTTCACGCTCATTAGGCGGATATTCAGCCTCATATTCTTCGCTTAAATTCTCCATTCCGTTAATCTTAAGCCGCTTAAATACCCATTTCTTAATAAGATGATAGATAACTGCAAATATAGGAACTCCGAGAAGCATTCCTGCAAATCCCCATATATCTCCGAAAAGAATAATTGCAAATAATACCCAGAAACTTGATATTCCTGTAGTATTGCCAAGAATCTTAGGTCCGATAATATTACCGTCAATCTGCTGTAATATGAAATTAAATATTACAAAGAACAGACACTGTGCCGGATTGACAATCAGACATAATAAAGCTCCGATAAACCATGCTATGTACCAGCCAAAGAAAGGAATAACATTAAATATTCCAACAATGAATGCAATAAGAATCTCACTCATCATCTCTTTGCCAGGATTAAATATTGTAAATAGCTTAAGTCCTATAAAACATACAAGTGCTATCACAAGAGCATCAAGAATTTTACCATTAACAAAACCGCTGAATACCTTATCCGTGTACTTAATCTCTTCCATTACACTGTCAGCACGTTCTTTCTTGAATATACTGTAGACAACCATCTCTCCCTGCTTTGCAAGCTTCTTTCTTGCTGTAAGAAGATATGCTGCCACAATGAATCCTATAAGAACATTAAAAAGTACAACAATGATATTAACTACGCCAGTTGAAACACCTGTAGCAATTCCCTGTGCATATCCAAGAAACTCATTACCGAGCCAGTCGTTAATAAATGTATATGTTTTATCGATAATATCCTCAGAATACTTCATAAGAGTTTCATTCTCATTAAGAAACTTCTGTACGAAATCAATAACCTTATTGACATTGTCAGGAATAATCTGGATAAGACGTACAACACTGTTTACAAGGTTAGGAATAATAACAATAATCATAAAATATATAAAAAGAATTGCAATAAGAAGTCCTGTAAATACACTCAGATTATTTGATAAGCTCTTCTTTTTCTTTTCAGTCTTAATAAATGCAAATGCCTTATTATATATTTTATCAAAGAAATTACATATCGGACATATCACATATGCCAGTGCACCGCCAATTATAAACGGCATAAGAGTTCTGCATATATGTGAAAATGTTTTGTGGATTGCATCAATCCTAAAAAGTGCAAAAAACAGCAATAGGGACAGCGCTGCTGCCCCAAATAATGCCATTGTAATTCCTGCATATCTTTTGAAAGAATATTTCTTCATAGATTTCCCTCTGCTGCAGATAGTGATTAAATGTTTACTTTAACAATTCTAGGTCTTAAACCTGCTGCTTCAAGCTTGTCTACAATCTCATCCTTATGTTCATGTCCGAAAGCTTCAATTGTAATTCTGAGCTCAACAGTTGCCTTTCTGTTAATGCTTACGAACTGGTTATGTTCAAGCTTGATTACATTACCGTTAGCTTCTGCAATAATAGAAGCAACTCTTACAAGTTCACCCGGCTTATCTGGAAGAAGTACAGAAACAGTGAAGATTCTGCTTCTCTGTACAAGTCCCTGCTGAACAACAGATGACATTGTAATAACATCCATATTACCGCCTGAAAGAATTGAAACAATCTTCTTATCCTTAACATCAAGCTGCTTTAAAGCTGCAACTGTAAGAAGACCTGAATTCTCAACAATCATCTTATGATTCTCTACCATATCAAGGAATGCAACGATAAGGTCTTCATCAGGAACTGTGATGATATCATCAAGATTCTTCTGAAGATATGGGAATAACTTGCTTCCAGGTGTCTTAACAGCAGTACCGTCTGCAATAGTGCTTACAGTTGGAAGTGTAACAACCTTTCCTGCCTTAAGAGATTCCTGAAGGCAGTTAGCACCAGCAGGCTCAACACCGATAACCTTGATATTAGGATTAAGAAGCTTTGCAAGTGTAGATACACCTGTTGCAAGTCCGCCTCCACCAATAGGAACAAGAATATAATCAACAGTAGGAAGTTCTTTAATAATCTCCATTGCGATAGAACCCTGACCTGTTGCAACATCCAGATCATCAAATGGATGAACGAATGTAAGCCCCTTCTCTTCTGCGAGCTTCATAGCATATTCACAAGCTTCATCATATACATTACCGTAAAGGATAACCTCTGCACCGTATCCCTTAGTTCTGTTTACTTTGATAAGTGGTGTTGTTGTAGGCATAACTACAGTTGCCTTAACACCATATTTCTTGGCTGCAAATGCAACACCCTGTGCATGATTTCCAGCAGAAGCTGTAATAAGACCCTTCTGTCTTGCTTCTTCTGACATTGTGCTTATCTTGTAATAAGCTCCTCTTACCTTGTAAGCACCTGTGTACTGCATATTCTCTGGCTTAAGATATACTCTGTTACCAGTCTGGTTGCTGAAATATTCACTGAAAACCAGATTGGTAGGAAGAGTAGCTTCCTTAACCTTTTCAGCAGCTTCTTCGAAACTTTTTAATGTTAATTCTTCCATTACCCTTAATCTCCCATCTTAATACATTAACTTCTTAATCTTCATCAGTACCGTTATCTACATCAAATAATGCATTAACAAATGTGTCTGAATCAAACTTCTGTAAATCTTCAACTTTCTCACCAACGCCGATATATTTAACAGGAATACCGAATTCAGCCTGAATAGCAACGGCAATTCCACCTTTGGCAGTTCCATCCATCTTAGTAAGAATAATACCTGTGATATTAGTTACATCATTAAATTCTCTAAGCTGAGAAAGAGCATTCTGACCAGTTGTTGCGTCAAGAACGATAAGATTTTCCCTGTATGCTTCAGAATACTCTCTTTCTATAACTCTGTCAATCTTACGGAGCTCTTCCATAAGATTCTTCTTATTCTGAAGACGTCCTGCTGTATCACATAAAAGAACATCAGCTTTTCTTGCTTTACATGCAGCAATTGAATCATATATAACAGCTGCAGGATCAGAACCCTCACTCTGTGCAATAATATCAGCACCTGTTCTGTTAGACCATTCTGTAAGCTGTTCTATAGCCGCAGCCCTGAAAGTATCAGCTGCAGCCATAATAACCTTCTTATTCTGAGCCTTAAGAAGACCGGCAAGCTTACCTACAGATGTAGTCTTTCCTACACCGTTAACACCGATAAGCATAACGATTGACTTGCGGTTCTCGAATTCATATGCATTCTCACCGAGATCCATTTTCTCTTTGATACTGTCAATAAGAAGCTGTTTGCAGTCAGCCGGATTCTTAATCTTGTTCTCTTTAACCTTAATTTTAAGGTTGTCAAGAATCTCTTCGGTTGCAACAACGCCTATATCGCCCATAATAAGGGTTTCTTCAAGTTCATCATAGAAATCATCATCAATAGATGAGAAACCTGAGAAAACAGAATCAATTCCTGAAACAATATTGTCTCTGGTCTTGGTCAAACCTTCTTTTAATTTATTAAAAAATCCCATATTTCCTCCTACTACAATATATTTATGGTTAATACACCTCACAGCCAGTGAGGCATTATC
>CAVAPS010000030.1:0-26741 GCA_963590775.1 Desulfovibrio piger | reverse complement strand
ATAAACGGTTAGTATTTTCTTCATATTGATCACCTCACTGAATGCAGTATAATCCTTTGAGTTAACTCCAAGTCAAGTTCTTTTTAAGATTTTATAAAAAGCTCCTGCCGAGTTTTTCCGCAAGAGCTTAAAAAAAATGAATATGCTTACAGCTTTCCTCCAAATACCGGAAAGAAACCAAATTCGCCATAGTCCTTGATTTTTCTCAGATATTTAAGAGTTTCCATGTCCTCATCTGTGATTACAAAATCAACATCTGCATTGGTTTTCATATGTTCCGGATTTGCAGTCTTTGGCAGAACAACCATTCCAAGCTGTATATCATAACGAATGCACAGCTGCGGAATTGTGACGTCATATTTTTCAGCCATATCAGCGATTGCCTTATTTTTCAGTGCCTCACCGTGAGCAACCGGAGAATACGCTTCCATCACGATACCCTTCTTCTGACAATAATCAATCAGTTCCAACGGCGAATTGGAAATATGGCAAAGCACCTGATTGACCATAGGCTTGATTTCTGCAGTTTCCCACAGACTTTCAATATCTGTTTGCAGGAAATTGGATACGCCGATGGCACGTAGTTTTCCTGCCTTGAAGGCATCTTCCAATGCCCGCCATGCTGCGCGGTTGCCCTACACGTAGCGATCATCGCTCTGATTTACCTTATCCCAGGGCTGCGGGCTGTGAATAATCATCATATCAAGATAATCAAGCCCCATATCTGCAAGAGTTTTGTCAATACTTGCCGCTGCTGCCTCATACGTCTTATGTTCCGCGGCAACCTTCGATGTAACGAAAAGTTGCCCTCTCGGCACACCGCAGGTACGGATTCCTTCGCCTACACCACGCTCGTTTCCATAAGCCTGTGCCGTATCTACATGACGGTATCCTATCTGTACAGCAGTTCTTACGGCATCGGATGCCTTATCGTCATCAATAAACCATGTGCCGAGAGCCAGCACCGGAACTTCCACTCCATTGTTCAATTTCTTCATTTCACAAAACATCTCTTATTCCTCCGTTCCGTTTTTTACTTTAATTCCCTGTACTGCTCATCGCTTACCGGTTCACACCACTCGTTCCTGCACGCTTCTCCTGGAACCTCAACAGCGATGTGGGAAAACCAACTGTCCTGCTTTGCTCCGTGCCAATGCCTAACATTCGCAGGAATCATCACAACACTTCCTTCGTGCAGACTGACTGCAGCCTTTCCTTCCTCCTGATACCAGCCCTCTCCGGCAGTACAGATAAGCAATTGTCCGCCGCCATTTTTCGCATGATGGATGTGCCAGTTGTTGCGGCATCCCGGCTCAAAGGTCACATTGGCAGCAAATAGTCCACTCTTTGGATCTGTAAGCGGATTCAGGAATGAATCACCGATAAAATACCTGGCATATGCTGTATTTGCTGTGCCTGTTCCAAACATATTGTGCTGCTCGAAAGCATCCTTGTTTTCAAATTTCATGACATTACCTCCTTGATTTCAAGTCTTGAAGCACACCATTTCATGTGCTATACTCACAATAGTCCCTAAACCTTACTTTAGGTCAAGATATTTTTAAAATTATTTTTGGAGGTATATCATGTATACGATTGGACAGGTCGCAGAAATGTTTGATTTACCCATTTCCACGCTCCGCTATTACGATAAACAGGGGCTTTTCCCGCAGCTCACACGAGAATCCGGCATTCGCAAATTCAGTGATAATGAAATCGAAGCCCTCAGGGTAATCGAGTGTCTGAAAAAATCCGGTCTTGAGATCAAAGACATTAAACTCTTTATGGAATGGTGCGCAGAAGGCTCTGCCACTTATTCCAACCGCTTTGAGCTTATCCATAAGCAGAAAGAACGTGTGGAAGCGGAAATCCAGCAGTTACACAAAACGTTAGATATGCTTAAGTTTAAATGCTGGTATTACACTCAGGCCATGGAAGATGGTAATGAAGACAAAGCAAAAGCTCTAATTCCAGATGGTCTTCCAAAGGATATCCGCCAGGCATATGACAATTCGCATAAATAATACTGCGTATTTGCAACACAAAAGCACCCCGCCACAGCGAGGTGCTTTTGCTTTGTTCTTTATTTATCTGTGAATATCTACTCTTGTGCTGATTGCAAAAAATAACGTAAACCGAAAACTTGCTATCATTGTATCATCCCAAAATGTTTCAGTGCCTCCACAATCGCCTCTTCCTTTTCCTTCGGACATTGCGGCTGCTTAGCATCCTCCGACTTTGACTTATTATAATTCTCACGTTCAATGATGCCATGCTTCTGCTTCACCTGCGCAATATAAAGGCTCGACACCTTCATCCCATCGTTGTGCTCTGCCACATACTGCTTGATTTCCTCGTAAGTGGCCTTACTTTCCGCCGACGTGACATCCAATTCATCCATATCTACAGTCACATTCACATGATGCTTCGCTTCGTGAAGTTTGGACAAAAGGCATACCGTCTCCACATGCCCCGTATTAGGGAACATATCAACACAACAGCACTTCTCCACCTTATACCCTCTCTCCTGCAGAGTAACAAGATCTCTGGCAAGCGAAGTAGGCTTGCATGAAATGTACACCATTCTGTCAACGCCATAATCAATAATCTTCTCAAGCGCCTTAGGGTGGATTCCGTCACGTGGTGGGTCAAGCACGATAAAATCAGGCTTAATCTCAATATTATCAAGTGCCTTTAAGACATCATTTGCAATGAACTCACAGTTAGTAAGACCGTTCTGGGCTGCATTCTTCTTGGCTGCCTCAACAGCTTCCGCAACAATCTCAACACCGATGACCTTGCTGGCAACCGGAGATAACATCTGTGCAATCGTACCAGTACCAGTATACAGGTCATATATAACCGGCTTGCTGCCAGCATTCTCCTGAACATCGACATTTCCCTCAACATTAACAGCTCCAGTATCGTCTGCATTCTCCGCATCACTGGCAGCCCCAGCGCCATCAACACCAGCCACTTCTCCAAATCCCCCAGAAAGCACATACTCCCTCGCCTTAGAGTAAAGCACCTCAGTGCCAAGAGAATTAGTTTGGAAGAATGAGAACGGTGTTATCTTGAAACGCAGTCCGAGAAGCTCCTCCTCAATATAATCCTGACCATACAGAAGCTCAGTTTTTTCGTTAATTACTGCGTCTGCAAGGCTGTCGTTAAATGTATGAAGAACACCTGTAAGAGTTCCTTTATATTCGATTGCTGTCAGACGGTTTACAAGCTCTGTGAAATCATGCTCAATCTGAGTTGTAGTAACGATATCAACAAGAATCTGACCTGTCTTAACTGACTTTCTAACAAGAAGATGGCGAAGATACCCCTCGTGGCTCATTTTGTGCTGGAAAGGAAGTTCCTTTTCTATTGCATAGTTCTGAACACATGTAAGAATCTTTCTGTAATCCTCGTCAATAATCTTGCACTCTGTAACCGGAACAATATCATACATGCTGTTTCGTTTGTGAAGTCCTAGTGCAAGCGGTCCTTCCTTGTACTCATCGCCAAATGAGAACTCCATCTTGTTGCGGTATTCCTCTGTTACAGGACTTCCGATTATCCCCTCAAATGGAAGCTCGCCTTCTACAACTTCGCTAAGAAGCTTTTCCACCTGTGTGCTCTTAATCTTTAACTGTTCCTCGTAAGAAACCGTCTGGTAAGTGCAGCCACCGCATTTGCCAAAATGTGGACATGCCGGGTTGGTTTCAAGTGGACTCCTTTCAACAACTTCCATAAGTCTGCCTTCACAGTGTCCCTTTCTTTTTTTGTTCACGCAGAATCTGACAGTCTGTCCCGGAATTGCATTCTTGACAATAGCCTTTTCCTTCTGTCCGTCCTCATCTGTCACCCACACTGTCGCCTTGTTAGGGAAATCAACCTTTTCAACTTTACCTTCGTATACGCTTCCTTTTTTCAATCTATACTCCATTCCGCACATGAATTGTGCCTGTTATTAACATATTCATAGTTTCTGGCAGCACATATTCACATAATGGCATACCTTATGTAATTTTATCAGAAAAATGTGCTAAAGTATAGTAGTCACATTTACTCCGCCACAATGACATTCTTTGCCTGCACCAGACTATGAATTCTATCAAATACCTTGTCACACAGACATACAGGCAATTCCAATCCACATTGCCCTTGGCAGCCTCACTACTCTCATCATATATTCATGCCCTGTAACATCATATTCCTGCAGCAGAAGATATCCAAGATCGAAAGTTGAATGATTGTACATAATTACATTGTGACAACCCATTATCATAAGAAGCATAATGCACACAACATTTATTACAAATGCAGCAACTGGCGGTACTATATTGGAAATCCGCCTGTCTGAGTACTAGCACAGCAAGAAGCACTGTAACTCCTGATAAAATGTCATAAATCCCTGATGTCCTTTCATCCCCTTAATATTTTACTTAATAACAGGGTTGAGTAATATAACACTATCAGCTGTACTATGTTAATTAAGAAACAATAAAATATTGCACATAAAAAAGCCGCAACCGCTGACATATCCTTTCGGACACGCCAGACTGGCTGTGGCTTTCTTATATATCACTATTAGTCTAGTTCATTTACATTGATTACTTCTCTATGTCTTCATCTTCGAAATCATCATCAAAATCTTCGTCTTCGAAATCCTCATCATCGAAGTCATCTAAATAATCTGGTGTAAAATATCTGTATACAGCATAAGCGATACCAGCAACTGCTGCAACTGCACCAACGATAGCAAGGACAGCTATGATAATTGTACTGCACTTCTTGCAACATTTCTTATCTTCTTCTTCCTTCTTGCTAATAAGTTCTCCTAATTTAGTAGCTGCTATAAGCTCATCTAATTTGTCTTTACTCATAACAATATCTCCTTTCAAATCACAGATTTAATAAATGTATTATAGCATAGCGTTAAACATTTGTCATTACAGTTTTTTAAGTCTGGCAAATCCTGCCAGCATTTTCTTCTGGCCGTACTCTGCGAATTCAACTGTTACCATATAATCTCTTGCTGAATCTTCTATTGCAAGTACCTTTCCCTCGCCGAATTTCACATGGCTTACTATATCGCCGACACTGTAGCCAAGTCCACCTGAGGATTTCGCACTTATATCTACACCTCTGCTTATGCCTGCATTAGAACTTCTATTAGAAGCTGATGAGATACCTGAACTTCTTGCCGCACCTATTACATTCCTTGAAGATAAGCCGCTTCGTGTAGGAACTCCTGCGTAAGCACTTCTTACTGAATCTGCCGGAGTCTTTCTCTTTTCTGGTTTCTTAAGGTCAAATAATTCCATAGGGTCTTTTCCGAAGCCCGGATTAGAACTGCCATTTATCTTAACCTTTCTTGAGCTATATGTTCCTGCTGCCCATCCTCCCGGTGTGCCGCTTCCGTAGCTGCTGAGAATAGATCTGGCTGTAGCACGAATGTTAATACCTGTTGTATCAGACTCATCTGATGTACCGCCATATGCAATCCTGCCTTTAGCATACCCACTGGAATTGTTTTCTATGTGCATATATTCCTTAGGAATTTCATTAATGAATCTTGAAACCTTGTTCATCTGTGTCTCACCACGCACCATACGCGACTTGGCACTTGTAAGATTAAGAATCTTCTCTGCCCTTGTTATTCCAACATAGCACAGTCTTCTCTCTTCCTCAATCTCAGTTGAATCATCTGACACAATTGTCATATAGCTTGGGAAAAGTCCGTCCTCCATTCCTGTCATATACACAATTGGGAATTCCAGACCTTTTGCACTGTGAAGTGTCATCAGCATTACATGAGGCTCTGATTCATCAAGATTATCAATATCTGCTATTAAAGCAACTTCTTCAAGCAAGCCTGAAAGTGTAGGTTCTTCGCCTGCCTCCTTGCAGCCCTTCTCGTAACTTACTACCTTATTAATGAATTCATCCAGATTCTCGCATCTTGCCTCAACCTCTTCAACAGTCTCATTCTGTGACAAACTCTCGATATATCCTGTATCTTTAATTACAGCCTCAGCAAGTTCCTTTAACGACATGAATTCTTCCTTGGCACGCAGTCTTCCAATCAGATCCACAAATGGCTCTAACTTAGAAAGTGCCGCATTCTTTATTGTGTCAATATCCTTTGCATTGACAAGCGCTTCCCAGAAAGTAATATCATTAAAATCTGCATATTCCTGCAGTCTGTCAATTGTAGTATTACCAATTCCCCTCTTAGGAACATTTATAATTCGCTTGACCGCCTGACCGTCAAGACCATTATCAATAGTTTTCAGATAAGCAAGGATATCCTTGATTTCTTTTCGCTGATAGAAGTTCTGTCCGCCATATATCTTATATGGAATATTGTGAATCATCAGTTTCTCTTCCAAAGCTCGTGACTGTGCATTGGTTCTATATAGAATGGCAACATCATTATAATTCCAGCCATCCCTTACACACTCTGCAATACCGCTTGCAACACCTTCAGCCTCATCATACCCGTTCTCGTACAGAGTATAATTAACCTTCTCGCCCTCTCCGTTATCAGTCCAGAGTGACTTGCTCTTTCTGCCAACATTATTGCTTATCACCGCATTTGCAGCATTAAGAATAGTCTGTGTTGAACGGTAATTCTGCTCAAGTTTTATAACCTTAGCGCCTGTGAACACATTTTCAAAGTTAAGAATATTATAAATGTTTGCTCCACGGAACTTATATATTGACTGGTCATCATCACCAACCACACATATATTGCCATATTTGGCTGCAAGCATTGCAACCAGTTTAAACTGTGATGTATTCGTATCCTGATACTCGTCAACCATTATATATCTGAATCTATCCTGATAATGCTCAAGCACCTCTGCATCACTCTGGAACAGTTCAACTGTCTTGAATATCAGGTCATCAAAATCAAGCGCATTGTTAAGCTTAAGCGCCTTCTGGTACTCCCTGTATACGCCCGCAATTCTTCTGAGATTATAGTCATTGCCTGCCTCGAGCTCGAACTCATCGGGAGTCTTTAACTCATCTTTGGCAGACGATATCTTACTCATAATTGTACGCTCTTTAAGCATCTTCGTATCTATATTCATTTTCTTACAGATATCCTTGATTACAGACTTCTGGTCGTCCGTATCGTATATCGTAAAGTTATTATCGTATCCAATTCTGTCTATGTATCTTCTTAAAATTCTTACACATGTTGAGTGAAATGTACTTACCCATACCGCTCCTGCGCCCTGCGTCACAGTAGTCTCAACTCGTTCCTTCATCTCTCTTGCAGCTTTATTAGTAAATGTGATAGCCATAATATTATATGGGTCTACTCCACATTCCTCTATTAAATATGCAATTCTGTTCGTAAGCACACGCGTCTTTCCAGAGCCTGCTCCGGCAATAATAAGCAGCGCGCCATCTGTATATTTAACCGCCCTTTTCTGGCTGTCATTCAAATCTTCTAATCTCATATACCCACCTTTATGCAAATGTGAAATCTATATCCACCTTAATACTTACCGACTTTCACATTATACAAAAACAACGGGATGTTGCCAAGCAGATATGGCAGCATCCCCGATTGTTACTTATTAAGTTCACATTTACTGATTTCTAAATTATGCAAGCTTTGTTCCACAGTTAGCACAGAAGTTAGCACCATTAGTTGGTGTTCCGCAGTTAGGGCAGAACTTAGGCACTCCGCCGCCCTGCATTCCTGAATTCTGGTTAAACACCTGATTCATGCCGGCATTATTACCTATCTGATTAGAATTCATACCATTCATGGCATTGTTCATGCTGTTCATCATCTGCTGTCCAACCTGCATTCCCATCTGGAGCTGCATCATATCACTGGCAATATTCGAACCGCCTCTTGAATTGCCAATATTATCAGCCATAGCCATCTGAGTATATCTGTTCATATCTCCAACCATCGCCTGAGAAGCAGCCTTGTTAGTCATCTTCTGAACCTCTTCTGGATAAGAGAAGCTTGAAATAGTAAAGCTTGTTATTGTGATTCCTAACCTGCTCATCTCCATATCAAGATCTGTCTTAATACCTGCTGAGATATCATAAGCATTAGCCTGAAGATTAAACATATCCTTGCCTTCTTTAGAAATCCACTTCATAAGAAGCTGGTCAAGAACTGCTGATATTCTTTCCTTAACATCTGCTACAGTATACATCTGCTTTACACCTGCTACCTTGTCTATAAGCGTAATGTAATCAGATACTGAAAATGAGAAGTTACCGAAAGCTCTTATTGGCATACCGCCTGGAAGAGTCTGTGTTGGAATAAGAATAGGATTCTTAGTTCCCCACTTTTCTGTGAATTCCTTAGTATTAACAAATAAAACCTCAGCTCTTACTCCGCTGTTGAAGCCGAATTTAAAGCCTTTAAGTGTTGATAAGAATGGAATAATCTGTGATTCAATATCAAAGCTTCCCTCGTCCTTAAAGATACCTTCAATCTTACCATTATACATAAAGATTGCATCCTGACCGGCACGGATAATCAGCTTACTGCCTTTCTTGATTTCTCTGTTGGTCCATTTCCAGAAGATTATGTCGTCTCTGTACTCTTCCCATTCAACTACGTTGGCAAACTGTCCTTTGAATAATCCCATGTTTCCTCTCCTTACCTATGTATTGCTTATCTCATTATAAATGTGCTTCTGAATTATAATCCCATCTGGGCCTTAAGAGCTGCTAATTCGTCATCAACTGCTGTGTTAGCTGGCTCTGCATCATACTTAGCTGCAAGACTGTCAACATCTGCCTCAAGCTGTGTCTGGTTAAGTTCTGCCATAGCATTAGCCTGGTCAAGCATCTTATTAGCCTTAGCCTCCATCTTGCTGAATGCATCCATGCTTGTTCCAACACTGTTAACGCTTGAACCAACCTTATTGATTCTCTCCTGAGCCTTAGCTGCTGCAACCTTAGCCTTAACTGCATCTCTTCTTGCTTCAAGAGACTGGATATCCTTGCAGAGCTTATCATGCATCTGACGCATCTTAGCTGCGTTGTCTGCTGCAATATTGTATGTCTGCTGTAATGTAGCCTGCTTAGAAACTAACTGCTGCTTCTTCTCAAGGAATGTTCTTGCATCTGCCTCATTGCCAGCCTGAAGAGCCTTCTCTGCATATGACTGATACTTGGCAACATCTGCTGTACATTCATCAAGCTCTCTCTTGCATCTTGTCTCCTCAGCCATAACTGAAGCTGTCTCTGCCTTAACCTTTCCAAGGTCGCTCTCAAGATTTCTCATATACTGGTCAATCATCTTCTCTGGATCTTCACACTTATCGAGAAGTGCATTGATGTTAGCGCTCATAATATCCTTGAATCTTGTTAAAATACCCATAATAATCCTCCATTCTGTCACCCTCTGGTGCATCTGGATTCTGTATCCCAGAATCCTTAAAAACCTTTTTTATTATAATATATCAGGAGTAAAAAGTCACGAACATTTGCTCCTTCGAAACATATTTTATATTCTTCTAATAAATATTAAAATATCATATTGTGCACATTACACTATGCTAAAGTTCATTATATTATTCACACTTGAAATGTGGTTTTAAAAACTATATAATATAGCTTAAGCATTATTATTAATGTATTCTCTTACGGATACACATTTTTAAAGGAATGAGGAACATATGAACAACGATATCAAAGAGCTTATGGGCGGTATTCTTAAAGATATGTCCGCTCTTAACTATATTAAACCCGGCGATGTGCCTAACATTAATCTGTACATGGATCAGGTTACAACATTTATGTATGAACATCTTCACGATAAGAAGCACACAGATGATAACAAGGTATTAACCAAAACAATGATTAATAACTATGCCAAGAATAATCTGCTGCCATCGCCAGTGAAGAAAAAGTACTCTAAGGAACACATATATATCCTTACATTTATCTATTACTTCAAGAATATCCTTTCGATAAGTGATATCCAGAAAATGCTTAATCCTCTCACAGAGAAATTCTTTGACGAAGGTTCCAAGCCGAATCTGGACTACATCTATAAAGAGATATTCTCTATGGAATCCTCACTTGCAAGACCATTATCCAAGGATATATTTGCCAAATCAGAACAGGCAAGCAATGCATTTGCAGATGTGGAAGATGATGATGACAGGGAATTCTTGCAGTTCTTCAGTCTTGTATGCCTGTTAAGCTTTGATGTATACATGAAGAAGAACATGATTGAAAGCCTGATTGATGATTATACAGCAAAGCACGCTCCGGCACAGCCTGAAAAGTCTGAGAAATCAGACAAGAAAAAATAATCTATAACAATTAAGGGAACCGCCATTTAATTTGGGCAGTTCCCTTTTATATTGCTTATTATTTGCTAATTCTTATATTACTTATTATCTTCTGGTGCTTCCTCAAGCATGCCAAGTCTTTCAAATACCCTGTCGTATCCGTCATTGCCATAATTAAGTGAGCGGTTTACCCTGCTGATTGTCGCAGTTGACGCACCTGTCTTTTCTGCGATATCAAGATATGTCCTGTGTTCTCTTAACATCTTGGCAACCTCGAATCTCTGTGACAGTGATAAAATCTCGTTAATTGTGCATACATCTTCAAAGAAATCGTATGCTTCATCTAAATCCTGAAGGCTTAGTATTGCCTGAAAAAGCTGCTCAACAGCCGGTGTCTTTAACTTATTATTCATAATTATCCACCCCAATTTCCCAAAAATAATACTGGTTTATTACTATGAAATTTTAACACAGTGAAGTTTTAAAGTAAAGACATTATTCACTTCTTAATGCAACAACCGGGTCTTTCTTAGCTGCAAGCTTGGCAGGGATAAGACCTGCGATAAATGTGAGGAACATGCTTATTATTATAAGTATTACTCCGCCTGCAACAGGAAGCTGTGCAACATTAGAGATATCTGTAAGGTGCTTGATTACCGCATTTGCAGGAATACATAACAGCAATGTTACGATTATACCAAGAGCACCCGAAACAAATCCCTCAATAAGTGTCTCTGCATTGAATATTCTTGAAACATCTTTCTTGGAAGCTCCGATACTTCTTAATACACCGATTTCCATAGTTCTTTCAAGTACTGAAATATATGTGATAATACCTATCATTATTGAAGAAACTATAAGTGATATTGCAACAAATGCTATTAATACATAAGAGATTGCATTAATAATTGTACTTACTGAGGACATCATTATTCCTACATAATCTGTGTAGTTAATAACATTTTCTTCCTTGCCATCGTCCTGCTGTGACTTGTTGTAGTCCTTGATAATGTCCTGAACCTTTTCCTTGAAATCAAAGTCAGTAGCGTATATATCAATCTGTGAAGGTGTATCAAGGTCTGTAATTCCGAGCTTTGACTTGTTGCTGTCTAATGTTGCGTCTGTTGTTCTTGCCTTTAATGACGCTGAGAAAAGCTGTAATATCTGGTCGTCACTCATTCCACTTGTCATTGCCTGCATCTGGGTGCTTTCCTCTGGTGAAAGTGTTGCCATGTATGCATTTACATCGTCCATTGTAATCTCTGTATTCTTGTCATTATCAAATGGCACTCCTGTAAACACATCAACGCTTGTATCAGCAAGCTGTGCCTTGGCTATCTCACTATTCTTTACTTCCTCGATAATGTACTCAGTAAGTTTTGCTGTATAACCGATTCCGCTTGAGATTGAAGTGCTGACTGCATCATCATTTGGTCTGATTATTCCGCATACCTTGATATCAGTTCCGTTGTTTACAACATTTGTCATATACTTATCATCTTTGCTGTAGTCATCCCATGTGCCTGTCACATCATTGTACTTGTACATATCTGTAGGCATAACAAGCTTGAACTCTGTGTCAAGTATCTCGTCAAATGTATAGCTTGTGTCCTTTTCTGTCTCATAGAATTCACCAACCATCATTTTCTTGAAAAGTGTTCTTACTTCCTCTGGGTCTTTAAGTCCTAATGAATAAAGTGTATAGTCATCAACCTCATTATTCTTATCTACAACAAGCACTACCTCGTTGTAATTCTCAGGCCAGTGTCCCGCAAGTACATCATACTGCTCATCAAGAACCTGCTGGCTTCCTAAAAGCTGCTTCCACACACTGCTGTTAGAAAACATTCCCATGCCCATTCCAGACGACATTGAAGAAGATGTGCTTGTAACACCCTCACCATATATTGAATCAAACATTGTACTTGGGTTTAACTGCTCAACGCCGTTAGAAGTATCCTTCATATAAATGTTAAGAGGAACATCATATGAATACTGGATATCACTTACATATGACTTAATGTCAGAACCGCCGTTCTCAATGTATTTCTTAAACTCAGAAAGGTTATTGCTCTTAACCTCTTTTACCATGGTATTAATCATGTCGCCCATGATATCGTTAGAATATATCTTGGTCTTATCCTCATGCTCTTCTGAATCTGAATTGCCTGTCATGCTTGAAACCATGCTGCTTATATCAATAGATTCTGCCTGAAGCGTTATCGGGTAACTTGAAAGTGTATCTCTCTGAACCCTGTCAATGTATAACTGAATACCATTTGAGATAGACAGAATCATTGCAATACCGATAATTCCTATGCTTCCTGCAAATGCGGTGAGAATCGTTCTTGTTTTCTTAGTCATCAGGTTATTGAATGAAAGTGAAAGTGCAGTAAAGAAAGACATTGATGTTTTCTGCTTCTTTCCTGACTTCTTAACCTTCTTCTCTGATGCCTTGACCTTTCCAGTCTCTTTTGCCTTAATATCAGCTTCCATTTCCTCTAGCGAATATGGATTAGAATCATCTGTTATCATACCGTCCAGCAGCCTGACTATTCTTGTAGAATAATCTTTAGCAAGCTCCGGATTATGAGTTACCATGATTATAAGTCTGTCTTTGGATATCTCCTTTAAAAGCTCCATAATCTGGATACTTGTATCTGTATCAAGTGCTCCTGTAGGCTCATCGGCAAGCAGGATATCTGGGTCATTTACAAGTGCTCTTGCTATTGCAACTCTCTGCATCTGTCCGCCTGACATCTGGTTAGGCTTCTTGTGAATCTGCTCACCAAGTCCAACCTTCTCAAGTGCCTCTATTGCTCTTTTCTTTCTCTCAGCCTTGGATACACCTGAAAGTGTAAGTGCAAGCTCTACATTAGATAAAACAGTCTGGTGAGGAATCAGATTGTAACTCTGGAATACGAAACCAATTGAGTTATTTCTGTAAAAATCCCAGTCTCTGTCTTTATAATTCTTAGTTGATACGCCATTAATCTTAAGATCGCCGCTCGTATACTTATCAAGTCCGCCTATAATGTTAAGCATGGTAGTCTTACCACAACCGGACTGTCCCAAAATAGATACGAACTCGCAGTCCCTGAACCTAAGATTAATGCCCTTCAATGCACTCACAGTAGTCGAGCCAGACACATAATCCTTTTTTATATCATTTAATTCAAGCATCGGATACTCCTTTTGTTTTATTCGGATTTTTCATTTGGATTAGGCAGCCTTTAATACTGTGTACCCCACTGCGGTGTCTGACTATAGCATTGGACGCCTACCAAATCCAAAACCTGCAATTTAATATACACCATGAAAACCACAACTTGCAATTTATTCCCGCACATTTTATACTAATATTGTTTTTTGTTTATAAAAATATAATGATTAACAGGAGTCTATGTGAAACATTTTATCAGATTAAGGAAATTAACAGCCGCTGGTCTTGCATTTATGATGGCAGCTACATTTGCAGTGCCATTCTTTGCTTACCCAGACCAGTTGATGGCTGATACACAGGATGACCTCGACGCTGTGAATAAACAGCTTGAAGAATTACGAAATAAACAAAGCGAACTCAATGCATCTTACGGAGAGCTTAACGAGAAGCTGTCTGCTTCCGGTGAGAAAATAGCCTCTATCGAAGATGCAATTAACGCAAAACAGACTGAAATTGACCGCTCTAATGAAGATATTGCCAATATGCAGGAGGAAATTGACAGACAATATGCTGCAATGAAGCTTCGTATACAGTTTATGTATGAGAATAATAATGCTACTATCCTGTCAACACTTCTGTCAGCAGAAAGCCTTTCTGACCTTTTATCCAAGTCAGAATATATCCAGCAGATTTCTAATTATGACCATCAGAAGATGCAGGAATTAAGTGATCTTCTGACTGCTCTTAAAGAAACTCAGGCAAAGCTTGAAGACGAGATGACTGAGCTTGTTGCGCTGAAAGAAGATGCCGCCCGCGAGGCTGATAATTTTGCCGCTCTTCTTTCACAGTGCCAGACAGAGCTTGACACTACAAGTGACAGCATTACTGATACAGAAGCCCTTGCTCTTGAATATGAGAAGCAGATTGAACAGGAGATGTTAGAACGCCAGCGCCGTGAAATGGAAGCCCTTGAAGCTGCAAGAAAGGCACAGGAAGAGGCTGACAAATCCAATAACTCTAATAATTCCGGCAACACAGGAGGTAATTCATCTTCCGGCTCTGCAATGATTGACCAGGATGCACTTAACAATGTCCTTAAGAATCACACTGCCGAAGATGTTGCAATGCTCGCAGCAATTATCGAATGTGAAGCCGGCAACCAGTCATATGAAGGCAAATGTGCTGTAGGAAGCGTAGTCATCAACAGGGTTGCAGACCCGCGCTTTGCCAACAGCATAAGCGGTGTAATATATGCACCATACCAGTTTTCACCTGTTGCCAGCGGACGATTTGCAATAGTACTTGCTAGAGGTGCCAACGCAGACTGCACTCAGGCAGCCATTGATGTACTTAACGGTTATATCAATATTAATGCACTATATTTTCATGTATATGACAGCTCTGTTGATGTAGGCGGAACCGTCATTGGAGATCATGTATTTTACTGACGCATTAAATATACTAAAGGGAGAATTATTAACTATGAAGAAAGCAACTAAAGCATCTGACAATAGATATTATCAGGCAAGATTTTCTGCAGCTCAGGAAAATGCTGAATTTGAAAGCCGTGAAGCAGCATCAGATGTTATAGGAATAGACCGAACAAGACTTGCAAGAATTGAGCTTGGCAATGTCACACCTTATGCAGATGAAGTCGTATCTATGGCAAAATGCTACAACGCCCCTGAACTCTGCTACAACTACTGCTCAAGTGAATGTCCAATCGGCAGGCTTACAGTTAAGGAAGTTGAGATTAATTCATTTGACAGATTATCATTAAAAATGCTTGGTTCTTTGAACGACATTGAAAATCTGCGTGCTTCTATTATCAATATCTCTGCTGATGGTCAGGTTGATATTGGTGAACAGGAGGAATTCAAGAAAATACTTGAATCCCTCGATTGCATTTCCAATAATGCGAAAGCCCTTGAATTGTGGGCTAAGAAAACATTAAGAATATTTAACGGCCGTATCTAACATAATCCACTGTCACGAAGCCTTTGTTTTCGTTCTTGACAGAATTATCATGTGATACATATACACCGCTCTTTACACCAACCCATCTTCCGGCTTTGGCAACAACGGAAACAGGGTTGATGTATTCTTTTCCGTCTGTGCTTATCTCTATTGTTACTGTCTCAACAGGTGCTGCTTTAACAGGAAGTCCTGCCTCTGTATGGTCTTTAGTTCCTGTCTGCTTAACTGTGTATCTGAAATATATTTCCTTAAGATTATCATATGAAGCAAGCAGTTCTCTAGTCTCTTTAGTGTAAACCTGGTCGCAGTCAAACTGCTGCACGCCCTTTACTGCATACACCTCTGTCTTTTCATCTTTAACAGCCACATCTGCTGCCAGATAATCCATTCCCATATGAATGAATCCTGCATTATCACCGTCAACCATTCCACTGATATTCATCTTAGTAACACAGCTAAATTCAGGTGCCGGCCACTTCTGCAGGAGATGATTTCTGTAGTCGCCAATTGGTCTGTTTGATACTCTGCCAACTGCATTAAGTTTTATATAAGAACCGTTGTCAGACACATTTCCACATTCATCAGTGCCATACTGCACCCAGTCACTGCCCGGATTGGCATTCCACTGCCACTGTAATCCCAAAGCATCCTTTGTGAATTCGTCTGTAGTATCAGGCTCGCATATCTCATAAACTGCACTGACATCAGGCTTTTCGTACTCCATTACAGGCTCGCCGTAATCATTGCCGTCTTTCTTAATTCCAATAATTGGCCAGTCATTTTCCCAGCTCATTGGTTGCAAATGTGTTATTCTTCCTGCTGCGTACACATCCTGAAAATGTATGAACCAGTCCTGTCCTGTAACTGTGTCAACCCATGCACCCTGATGAGGTCCATTTACAGGCGAATCGCCCTGTCTCATAACCACTTTATACTCATATGGTCCAAACACATTCTTTGACCTTAACACTGTCTGCCAGCCTGTCTTAACGCCGCCAGCCGGTGCAAATACATAATACCAGCCGTTTCGTTTATACATTTTTGGACCTTCTATTGTAATCTGGTCATTCAGATTACCATCAAATATAACCTTTTCCTCACCGATAAGCCCCATTCCATCCGGCTGCATCTCTACCATATGAAGCACACTCTTGTATCCGATACGGCTCTTGGCAACGCCTGCAACAAGGTATGCCTTTCCGTCCTCGTCCCAGAATGGACATGGGTCGATCCAGCCCGCACCCGGTCTTATGTTCACAGGCTTGCTCCACTCTCCATAAGGATCTGTAGCTGTAGTCATATATATTCCTTCATCCGGCATTGGGAAGCACACATAATATATGCCTTCATGATATCTTATGGCAGGCGCCCACACTCCGCATCCATGAATTGGATTTCTATATCTGAATTCTGGAACTTCAGCCAAAATGTAGTTAACAACCTTCCAGTTTACAAGGTCCTTAGAATGAAGCAACGGCATAGCCGGAGCATTAGAAAAGCTTGATGATATCATGAAATAATCATCACCGACTCGGATTGCGTCCGGGTCTGAATAATCAGCGTAAAGTATTGGATTCCTGTATCGTCCATTTCCCAAATCTGCTGTCCACATATATGACCTCTTTCTGCCAGTTTATGGCTCAATAATATATTTCTGCTTGTGCAGATATTTCTCTGCTATCATATTACAACAGTTAAATAAGAATTTCCAGTACTTTTGTAAAGTTATTTTATAAAAGTTTTTCTCTTTGCTTTCTGCTGCTTGTAATTAATTCCGCTAAACCTAAAGCTTGCTGTTGTGCTTTCAATTCTCTTTGCGGCAATCTATGGCATGCGCAAGCATGAATACTTCGTGGAATACTAATTAATGCAGGCTTTTCCAATATATACAACAATGGCAAGACATGGAATCATTCCTATGTCCTGCCATTTTCTTTATCATATTAAATTCTACAGATGAAGCACTCTTTCCTTAATCTCCTGAGTTCTTCCCTGATTCCAGAACTGTGTTCCGATGTATCCGCATGTACGTCGGGCAACATTCATCTTATCCTGATTACGGTTTCCGCAGTTAGGGCATTCCCATATAAGCTTTCCGTCATCATCAGTGATAATCTGAATCTGACCTGTGTAGCCACATTCCTGACAATAATCACTCTTAGTATTAAGCTCTGCATACATAATATTCTCATAAATATACTGCATAACCTTAAGTACTGCAGGAATATTATTCTGCATATCAGGAACTTCAACATAACTGATAGCTCCACCTGGTGATAATTCCTGGAACTGTGATTCGAATTTCAGCTTATCAAATGCATTGATATTCTCAGTTACATGAACATGGTAACTGTTAGTTATATAATTCTTATCTGTTACACCTGCAATCTTACCGAATCTCTTCTGTAAGCATTTAGCGAACTTATAAGTTGTTGACTCAAGTGGTGTTCCATAAAGTGAGAAATCAATATTAGTCTCCGCTGCCCATCTCTTACATGTTTCATTAAGATGTCTCATTACCTTAAGAGCGAATTCTGTACCTTCTGATTTAGTATGTGTTACACCCTTCATGTAGTATGTACACTCACATAAGCCTGCATATCCAAGAGAAATAGTTGAATATCCGCCATAGAGAAGCTTATCAAGCTTTTCGCCCTTCTGAAGCCTTGCAAGTGCACCATTCTGCCAGAGAATTGGGGCAACATCTGAAGGTGTTCCCTTAAGTCTGTAATGTCTGCACATAAGTGCTCTCTTACAGAGTTCAAGTCTCTCATCAAGGATGCTCCAGAATTTGTCCATATCCTTTCCTGATGAGCATGCAACATCAACAAGGTTAAGAGTTACAACACCCTGATTAAATCTTCCATAATACTTTGGCTTTCCTGTTTCAGGGTCAATATATGGTGTAAGGAAGCTTCTGCAGCCCATGCATGGGAAACACTGTCCATCGCCATTGGCATCAACCTTTAATTCCCTCATCTTCTTTTCAGAAATGTAATCAGGAACCATTCTCTTAGCTGTACATTCTGCTGCAAGCTTTGTAAGCTCCCAATATTTGCTGCCTTCTCTTATATTATCTTCCTCAAGAACATATATAAGCTTAGGGAAAGCTGGTGTAATCCATACACCCTTTTCATTCTTAACACCCTGCATTCTCTGCTTAAGAACTTCCTCTGTAACAAGAGCAAGATCCTCTCTTGTTCTTCCTTCTGGAACTTCATCAAGATACATGAACACAGTAACAAATGGTGCCTGACCATTAGTTGTCATAAGAGTGATAACCTGATACTGGATCATCTGGACGCCGCGCTTAATCTCATCTCTTACACGAAGCTCGGCAACCTCTTTAATCTTCTCTTCTGATGCCTCTATTCCTGTCTTCTCAAACTCATCCCTTACCTGACCAATGAATTTCTCACGGCTCACCTGAACAAATGGAGCAAGATGTGCAAGTGATATACTCTGTCCGCCATACTGTGAACTTGCAATCTGTGCAATTGCCTGCGTTGCAATATTACATGCTGTAGAAAAGCTGTGTGGCTTCTCAATCATAGTCTCACTTATTACAGTTCCATTCTGTAACATGTCTTCAAGATTAACAAGACAGCAGTTATGCATGTGCTGTGCAAAATAATCTGCATCGTGGAAATGTATAAGTCCCTGCTCATGTGCATCAACAATATCTGCTGGAAGAAGAAGTCTCTTAGTAATATCCTTACTTACCTCTCCTGCCATATAATCTCTCTGAACACTGTTGACAGTAGGATTCTTATTAGAATTCTCCTGCTTTACTTCCTCATTATTGCACTCAAGAAGGCTTAATATCTGCTCATCTGTTGAATTAGACTTACGGACAAGTGCTCTCTTATAACGATATGTAATATACTTTCTTGCAACTGCAAATGCTCTAAGATTCATAATCTGGTTCTCTACAAGATCCTGAATTTCCTCAACGCTTAATGAACGGTTCATCTCTTTACAGATGCTCTCAACATTGTTAGAGATAGTTTCAACCTGTTCTTCTGATAATCTCTCACTATGGACTACTTCCATATTTGCTTTTGATACAGCAGCCATTATCTTGCTTATATCAAATGTTACTTCTGACCCGCTTCTTTTAATAATCTTCATACTTCAAACCCTCACAAAAAAAACATCATGTCCCCATGAAAAATAATAGTAAAATTAAAAATCTGCTGGGAACGCAGTATTCATGCGGTTTCCCGAGCAGATTTGATTATACAACATATAGGGCATCCAAGTCAATCAAAAACACAATATCTTGTAATAAAAAACTATCTATATTAATTCGCATCTTTATCAGCTTCTGCAAGAATATTAATAAGAACAGCTCCTTTGAATCGTATTATATATATGTCGATTTTACAAGTATTATGTGTGGTTTACAGGCTTATGATAGTACTTTAGTACCAATACCAAATATAGTATTTCATTTTATTGTACATCGTGATATAATACAACATATTGTTGATTTTAGCTTGAAAGCACTATTATTAAATATGAGGAGGTTTTTTCTAATGGAACGCGTAAAGTATAACAGAGTTGAGGTCAATCATGGCAATATGGCTAAGAAGTTCCCTGTATACGAAATTTATCTTGATGGGGTTATAGTTACAAAGGTATCATCTGAGAACGAAGCTTTAGAGATGGTATCACGCTGGCAGGAAATTTACAAATAATCATCCAGAAAAACAATGCAGTGTCTGTATACAGAACTGGTAATCACCAGATTCAATACAGACACTGCATTTTTTATAACATCTTCTTTTTTCTTAATACCCATAGTACTATAATGCATATTACAAGCATTATACCGCTTATTATCTCGAAACCAAACGGTGTCTTTGCAAATGGCATCCATTCTTCCCCGACATTCATTCCGTATATACCTGATATTATTGTCGGAATAGCCATTACAATTGTAATTGAAGTAAGGTACTTCATTACATTATTCAGCTTACTGTCAATTACTGATGACATCAGTTCTCTCGTACCATCTATAATGTCCCTGTATATAGTAGTCATCTCGATAGCCTGCTGGTACTCGACCATTACATCTTCCAGAAGTTCCATATCTTCAGGGTACTGCTCTAATCTTTTATATCTTCTTAAGCGCTCTAACACGATACTGTTAGCGCGAAGTGATGTCGCAAAATAGACAAGTGTCGACTCTAATTCATGTAATTCAATAAGATCTGTATCTGATGTGTCTCCATCAACACGTTCTTCTATCTCAATTCTCTTCTTGTCAATAAGGCGAAGATTGGCCTGATATACGAATGCTGAGCGGAAAAGCATCTGATATATAAAACGCATTTTCTTCTTAGTACTGAATTCTTTTACCTTATTCCTTACAAAATAATTAATAATCGGTGTATCCACCTTACACACTGTAATTATTGCTTCACTTTTAAGGATTATACCAAGAGGAATTGTTGTATACATCTTCTTTTCATGTCTTACCTCAGGTGTAGGAATATCCACAAGTATAACAGTATATCCATCTTCAAGACTTATACGCGAACTTTCTTCTTCATCCAGTGCTGATGCTATATCCTCAGGCTCTATCTCGAAGCGTTTAGCTATCTGTTCAAGCTCCTTGTTAGTCGGATCAACCATATTAACCCAGCAGCCTTCCTGAATATCATCCAGCGTACTTAACACCTGTTGGTCTGTTCTATATATCTCTACCATAAGTCTGGCCTCTCATAATTATTATTTCATCATAATCGTCCCTGATGCGTCTCATAATAAAATCTCTTAAAGGCTCATCAAAACCCCTGTATATATTGCTTACAGCTTCACACTCATGCGGATTGCGGCTTATAAAATACTTTGTATTAAAGCCATACATCGTATATATTATCTGCAGCACCCTGACATCCGGCTTAGACAATCCGTTCTCTAAAGCACAAAAGCTTCTGTCTGTCATACCGACAACCTGTGCCATCATATGCCTGTCCATATCAAGAATCCGTCTTAACTCTGTAAGCGTATATCCAATGCGTACATTGTCCGGTACATCCAGTTCCATACCATTGACAATCTCAAGTATCATTCTGTGGTAATATCCCACTTTTCTTTCATCTTTATACCCGAAATAAAGCATACTGTCAAACAGACAGAGAATATTTCTTATAAAAACCTTCTTTCTCTTATCCGGGCATGTCAGATATGTATCCAGAAAAGGATTGATATTGTCAATTCCATGCAGGACATAATCTGAATTCCAGTCTGTATATCTGTTTATTCTTTCTATAATCCTGTATGTAACCGGCTGAGTTCCTGTTTCAACACGGGCAAGATAATCAGAACTTATATGTAACATTTCTGCTACTTCTGCCCTTGATAATCCTCTCTTAACGCGGCATTGCTTCAGCCTGTCACACATATTGCTCATCCAATCCTCCGTAAAGCATTATTTCTTGTCTGTCTTGCAGCTTCTAAGTCCGCATGAGCCGCAATTGCCATCGCAGCCATTGCCAAGACCACTCTTTTCGTGTTTGTATGAAACTGCGATATATATAGCAACAACTACTACTAATAATATTCCCGCTGATATAACCTGTCCCATATCCAATCTCCTTATCTATAATTAATTACTTTTATATGCCTTGCCAATCTCTCCTGTAAGCGATGCAAATATCTTAAGTATCATTGTGCGTTCTGATTTATCCAATTCCCTGAATGATTTCAGGACAGCATTTATATTCTTGAATTTTGCAGTACTTATCTCAGACAGATTCTTAGCACCACTTGCAGATACAAGCATAAACAATGTATCTACAAAATCTGCCCTCTGCTCTCTTGTAAGTCCGTCAATCCATGCACTTAAAGCTGCATTAAGCTTCTTGCTCTTAGGGCTTAAATCCTGTTCTTTCTCGAATTCCGGTCCGATAACCTGCCATGACATAGAGTCATGCTGCATAAGTCCGGACTGGCTGCTCTTTACAACCTCATAATCCCCATCGTGGTTAAGAAGCATGCCTACAACAGAACCATAAGGTACTATGCTCTTAATTCTTGGAAGAATTGCCAGATAATCCGGATGCTTTACAAAATTACTGTCAAAGCCTGGACCATCGTTATTATAAACTGTCAGAATTCTCTTCTTAATTGATGGTCTGGCAAATACAGAAGCATATACAGCAAGGTTGCCACCCTTGGAATGACCACCAAATATAAGTTTTCCTTCTGGACGCTGCACGGTTGTGTCTATATATCTTACTGCATCCTTCTGTGATGGAACCGGCGATAAGAAACTCATGTTAAAATCTTCTTTCCATCCGACAAGTGTATCATCAGTTCCTCTGAATGCAATATATGTAAGCCTGTTGTCTATTCTTACATGAAATGCTGCAAACTGTTCTTCTTTACCACCATCAACATAATCAACATAATTAGTAAGTACAAGTGAACTGAACCTTTTTGTAGCTGCTGCCTCTCTCATAAGAAATGGTGCTTTACCTATGAATGACTTGCACCTCTTAATCTCCTTCTCATCATGGATATCAAAGAATGTGTCCGATGCCTCTGCAAGTGTAATTGTCTCAATACTTCCCGGTGCCGGTACAATATCAGTAAAATCAACATATGCAATCTGTGCAAGTATTAAATTGTCCACATCATTAAAAGGTGCCTGGCTAAAGTCCAGGTCTCCACGCCATTTTAAATAATCAGATACATTACTCATATTTAACCCCTTCTTGTTCTACGCATTTTCCTTTCGGAAATCTTCTTGGTTGCAAGGTCCTTCCATATTGAAGGTGTAAACAGAATTATCATAGGGAATAATTCAAGTCGTCCGGCAAGCATATCAAACATAAGGACATATTTGCTGAAATTCGAATAACTTCCGAAATTCTGTGTTGGTCCGACTCCTGCGAGTCCAGGACCTATATTATTAATAGTTGCCGCTACAGCAGTGAAATTCGTCACAATATCTTTGCCTTCAATTGAGATAAGCAGCACAGATGCTGTGAATATCATCAAAAATGTTATGAAATATATACACACAGACCTGCATGTTTCACTGTCAACAGGCTTTCCTTCTGTCTTGATTACCTTGACACTCTTAGGATGAATATATGACTGAATCTCTCTGAATATCGTCTTGATTCCTATTATAAACCTTGACACCTTAATTCCGCCACCTGTACTTCCGGCACATGCACCGATAAACATAAGCATAACCAGCACAGATTTCGACAACGCCGGCCACATATCAAAGTCCACCGATGAGAATCCGGTTGTCGTAATAATAGACGCAACCTGAAACATCGACTGTCTCAGTGTAAGTTCAACAGCACCTACACTTCTGTATATATTAACAAATATAATAGCTGTTGCCGCAAGAATAATTCCGAAATAACATCTTACCTCTTCCACATTAACAGCCTTCTTAAACTGTCTTAAAACAATGAGATAATATGCATTGAAATTAACTCCGAACAGTATCATAAATATTGTTACTACCCACTGGATGTATGGTGAAAAGCTTGTAAAGCTGTCATTTCTTATACCAAATCCACCAGTTCCGGCAGTTCCCATTGCTGTATTAATTGCATCTAGGAATGTCATTCCTCCAAAAAGAAGAAGTACTGTCTGAATAACAGTCATTCCGAAATATATAATATACAGAATTCTTGCTGTATATCTGATCTTAGGTACAAGCTTTCCTACTGATGGTCCAGGGCTTTCTGCCTTCATAAGATTAATATTAGAACCACCTGTAAGTGGTATTACAGCAAGCAGGAATACTAATACACCCATTCCACCAATCCAGTGAGTAAAGCATCTCCAGAACATAATGCTATGTGACAGTCCCTCAACTTCACTAAGAATACTTGCTCCTGTTGTAGTAAAGCCTGATATTGTCTCAAAAAGTGCATCTGTAAATGATGGAATCTCTCCACTTATGAAAAATGGCAGACAGCCGAATATACTCATAAGAATCCAGCTGAGTGCTGTTGTAACACAGCCTTCTTTCAGGTAAAACACCGTATTGGATGGCTTCTTAAATGACATAAGAATTCCGCATACAACACACAGTGCAATTGTTATTAAGAATGCAAATGTCGCCTGTTCCCTGTACACAATACCAACAATCACCGGTATAAACATAAGTGCTGCTTCTATCTTTAAAACATATCCAAGAATATATCTTACTATAGAACTGTTCATATCAATGTTCCCAGCCTTTCCTATCCAAGAATATCAGTTATCGCATCAAATCCTGTGTGGGTTGTTACAATAACCACAGTATCTCCAACCATAAGGCTGTCAGTACCACTTGGAATAATAATCTTACCATTACGGTTAATAAGTGCTATAAGCAGGTTATCCTTAAGCTTAAGATTCATAAGCTGTCTGCCCGTAACACCTGATTCTTTATCAATATTAAACTCTATAGCCTCTGCCTTCTGGTCAAACAAATGATACAAAGTCTGTATGTTATTGCTTCCCATAGACTCTTTCTTGGCTCTTACATAAGCAATAATCGCCTCTGAGGTTATATATCTTGGATATATAACACTTCCTAAGTCAAGGCTGTCAATAACGCTGTTGAATCCCATTCTTGTAATCTTAGTGATACATTTGGCTTCAGATACCTTTCTTGCATACAGAGTAAGCATGACATTCTCTTCATCAATACCTGTAAGCGGAACAAAGCTTTCCACATACTCAATTCCCTCCTCTCTTAAAAGGCTCTCATCAGTACCATCGCCGTTGATAATAACAGCTCCCGGAAGCTCCTCGCTTAACTTAAGTGCACGTTCCTTGTCATTCTCAATAATCTTCACATCAATTCCCATGTTAAGGAGCTGCTTTGCAAGATAATATGCAACTCTTCCGCCCCCGACAATCATGGTACTCTTAACCTGATGTGTCTGGAATCCTACACTTGCAAGAAATGTCTTGGCATTCTTTCTTGATGCAATGAAAGATATCTTGTCATCAGCCTTGATAACAAAATGTCCTGATGGAATGAACACCTCTCCATTCCTCTCAACTGCACATATAAGCACCTTAGACGCTGCCGCTTTGGATATCTCAGCAAGCGTATGGTTGCACATCTGGTTACCCGCAGGTACTTTTATCTTAATCATCTCTGCCTGTCCATGTGCAAATGTTCCAATCTCAAGTGCTGTAGGCATATAAAGAACTCTCGCAATCTCACTTGCTGCCTCGAATTCCGGATTAATAATCATTGCCAGACCAAGTCTGTCTCTTAAAAATGCTGCTTCCTGACTGTACTCAGGAGTTCTGACTCTTGCGATTGCCTCACATTTGCCGGCTCTCTTTGCAAGTGTACAGCACAAAAGATTCAGCTCATCCGAATCAGTTACCGATATAAGAAGGTCAGCCGAATCAATGCCAGCTTCCTTCTGGACAGCAAAACTTGCACCATTGCCTTCAACTCCCATAACATCATATGCACCTGTTATGTCATCAAGCTTAACCCTGTTCTTATCAATAAGAGTAACGTCATGGTTCTCTCTGCTAAGTCTCTCAACAAGAGTGGCACCAACCTTACCGCCACCTACAACTATAACATTAAGTCCGTTCTTTCTGGACCTGTCATTCCCAAACATTCCAATCCTCCTTTTGCCGCATTGTTTTGCGAAGCAAACTATCTACCCATTTCTTTTAATTCTGCAAGCAGTTCCAGATCAGACTGCTGTACTTTTATATTAGATGTTATAGGTACTTCCCCAGGATTGGTAACCGTAATCTCAATTATAGTTCCTTCCTTAAGTCCACCTGCAAAACATCTGTTAAGAAATGCCACGAACTTTGGATGGTTCTTCTGAAACTTGTTCTTGGCACTCATAAGCTTCATAATTGACGCTGGATTCATAATAATCTCCATTCTTTCTAATTCTGCTACTCAGCATGCAAAGTATACCATATTATCGAAAAAATAGAAATCCCTGATACACTCCCGCATATATTAATTTTTCAGAAACTCGACTTTAAAATAATTTTCCCCAAAAAAGTGTTGACAAATTGTCATTTTGCTATTATTATCTTAAATGTGTTTGCGCGAGTGGCTCAGTGGTGGAGCACCTCCTTGCCAAGGAGGGGGTCGCGGGTTCGATCCCCGTCTCGCGCTCTTTTATTTTTTATAATATCCACAAAAAAGTTTCAATTTTTTCAATTTCGTACTTGACAGATTCGCATTTTATGTGTATCATCTTGCTTGTGTCTACGAAAGATTACATCTTCGGAACATCAATATTATGTATGCGCGAGTGGCTCAGTGGTGGAGCACCTCCTTGCCAAGGAGGGGGTCGCGGGTT
>CAVAPS010000029.1:0-28272 GCA_963590775.1 Desulfovibrio piger | reverse complement strand
CATGGCGAATCTTCAATGGCTCTTTAGAGCCGGCTAGTACCACAGGCTTATAGCCACAGAGCAAACCACCAGCTCAGCTGGTGGTCATGATTTATGTAGCTTCATATTAATTCTGCTCATATTATCTCATGATTTTAATATACGCCTTGTAATTCTTAACAAGCAATGGCACTTCCGCAATAAGCATGCCAATCCAGCCTGCAAGATAAGAGAAAGGAAGTGCTTCTATTCCCATGCCTAATACAAATACAAGTGGAATTGCGGCAAGCACACGGACTCCCATATTGATAAAGCTTGAAAGCAGGGTAATCTTTAAATCGCCAATACCTCTGAAATATCCCTGTATACCATTGGTAACAGCAGGTAGTATGTACATTACAGAGATAAGCTTAAGGTAGATGACACCGTGTCTTATAACCTCTGTATCCGAAGTGAACAGCTTCATAAGTGGTCTTGCGAATACAAAACATACAAAGAATATGAATATTCCGTATATTATCTCAAGAATAATACCGGCTTTAAAGCCTTTAATTACTCTGTCATCTCTTCCGGCACCTTTGTTCTGTGCCATCATTGCTGTCATTCCGTGTGCAATGTTCTGCTCCGGTGTATATGCATAATCATCAATTCTGTTTACTACTGCAAATGCGGCTGAAACCGAAACACCCATTGTATTAATAATTGCCTGTATTCCTATTTTACCAAGCTGCACAGTAGCCTGCTGCATGGCAGACGCCCAGCCGTAGCTTATTGTTTTCTTAAGCAGAGTGCGGTCAAATACAAGCCACTTCTTACCAAGACAGAGAATTGGAACTTTGAATTTAATATATATCATGCAGAATACACAGCAGAGTGCTTCGCTTACTACTGTTGCAACTGCACAGCCGTTACTTCCTGCTTTCAGGACAATAACAAAGAAAAGATCTCCAAACACATTTAAAACAGCACTTATGATAAGAAAATACAGCGGTGTCGCACTATCTCCCAATGCTCTCAATGTGCTTGAGAAGAAATTATAAAGGAATGTAAATACAAGTCCTAACATGATTATTCTTAAATACTGTGTTGTAAGTGTCATAATTGACCTGTCAACCTGAACAAGCATAAGAATCGGTCTTGTAAATATTATCGCCAGCAATGTAAGTGCAAGTGAGAATATCATACCTGATATCATTGTTGTGCTTATCTGGCGGGAAAGTGTATCCATCTTCTTGCCGCCGAAATAATTTCCCATAAGAATACTTGCACCCATACATAATCCGTTAAGGAAAAGAATAATAAGTGTTGTTATTGGATTGCATATACCAACGGCAGCCAGCGCTTCTTTTCCAACAAATCTTCCGACAATAATTGAGTCAACCGCATTATATGTAAGCTGAAATATATTTCCAAGTATAAGTGGAATTGTGAATTTAATTAACATAGGCATAATTGAGCCCTTAGTAAGATCTTTTGCCATAACTGATGAAACCCCTTGTGTGAAATTTTATTTGAAATTTTATTTGAAATTTTATGTAAATTTCGTGGATGGGCTGTCCCCAGTTGTTAGATTTTAGCCTTTAAGAATTGTTATGTCAAGAAATGATTAATATTTTGATAATCAAATTACTATTGACAATCGGTTATTATCATGCTACCATTCACATAAAGAAATTTTGAATATCAAAATATATTAAAGCGAATTTAAAGGAGAATGATTATGTTAAGAATTATTGCTGACAGTACATGTGATATATCTAAAGATGATGCGAAAAAGATGGGCGTTCAGATTGCTCCTATATCTGTAAGGTTCGGGGATGAAGAGTTCCTAGATGGTGCTGAGATTACACACGAGGAATTTTATAAAAGACTTGCTGAATGTGATGAATTACCTAAAACTTCACAGCCATGCCCTGATACTTTTATGAAACTATTCAATGAAGCTGTTGCTGCCGGAGATGATGTGTTAGGAATATTCATATCTTCTGATTTGTCAGGAACATATCAGAGTGCCTGTCTTGCAGCTTCTGATGTTGAAGATGAAACAGGAAAGAAATTGTATATGGTAGATTCAAGAAGTGCTTCAATTGGAATTGCCCTTCTTATAAGGGAAGCCGTCAAGTTAAGAGATGCCGGTAAAAATGTGGCTGATATTGCTGCTGCATGTACAGAGATGTCAAAATATATCAAGCTTACAGCTGTTGTCGGCTCACTTAAATATCTTAAAATGGGCGGCAGACTTTCGGGTGCTGCTGCATTTGCAGGTGCAATGCTTCATATAACACCGATTGTAAGTATTGAAGATGGAAAAGTTGTCGTAATTGGAAAGACAAGAGGGAAAAAAGCAGCTGAAAAACTTATGCATGATAAGCTCACTGAAGACGGATTAAGTCTTACAAGAGATTTCATGTTCGGTCATATCAACTGCTCTGAATCTTTAGAAACATTTATTAATAAGAGCCTTACTTACATATCTGATATTAATGGAAATGTTGGTGTAAGCTCTATTGGTTGTTCCGTTGGAACTCATGTAGGTCCGGGAACATACGGAATTGCTTATGTAGAATCTGCTGAATCAGGAATGAATCGTGAAAGCATTGTAAAGACAGCCTGATTCTTATAGCGTCGCTGCTCTGACGGAACGAATCTGTCAGAATTAACAAGTTCATCAAATTCCTTATATGGAACATACATGTAGTCCATGGTCTCTCCTTCCTGAAGGGTGACATGGACTTCTTCATTTATTAAATTAAGGTAACTGTGATATATGGCATGCTTAGGCTTGTCTACATAGCTGTAAAGAGGAATAAGGTCATCAGTTGTAATCTTAATGCCAGTCTCTTCAAATAACTCGCGGATAGCACCCTCGGCAGCAGATTCACCTTTAAGAATAGAACCGCCTGTAACTTCCCATTTTAATGGGTAGGTTTTATTACGTGAACGCTCGGTAGTAAGAAGCTTACCATCCTTAGTCATGGTATATACATTGACAATTACATGATATACACCTTCTGGTAATGACTTGGCCTGACTTCTTTTCAGATCAAAGCCAAGAAGCTGTTCATTCTCATCATAGGCATCCCATAATTCTTCATCTACTATCTCTACATAGCTGTCATAGTACTGCTCTTCAAAATATATCATTTCTTCAATCTGCTGGATTGTGTAAGTAATATTTTCAGGAGCAATTATCCAGACAGTCTCAGAATCATCGCGTCTTCTTGCAATAGCAATAAGCTCACCGACATATTCGTCAACAGCAACATCAACACCTAAAAGATAAACCTTCTGCTTATCAAGTTCGGAAAATCCGACTGTTCTTTCAGTGTCTACATAGCCACAATTAATAGGATAGACCACCGAGGGGTTATCATCATCAGTACTTCCTAAGGGGTGGTCGATTTTCACGGTTACAGTTTCTTCTCTCATTATATCTCCTTGTTAAATGTTTAATAGCAAATATGAATATACACCAATTAGAACAAAGGTGCAACTAGTCTTAATATACATTGTCCGATTCTTAAGATTCTCGGCTTATTAACGTACTTGGTGGTTACTTCCTCACTTCTTCTGAAAATGTTGTAGAAATCATTAAGTACATCGGTAGCAGTTTCCTTGCCGTATACATATGCAGCATTTTCGAAATGAAGGTAAAGACTTCTGAAATCCATGTTGATTGTGCCGACAACTGATACTTCTCCATCACTAACCCACTGTTTTGCATGTATGAAGCCTGGTGTGTATTCATATATTCTTACACCGTATCTTACAAGGTCTGCATAATATGATCTTGTGAGGCTGTAAGTAAGCTTCTTATCAGGAATACCAGGTGTTACAATTCTTACATCAACTCCGCGCATGGCTGCCATTGCAAGCTCTCTTGACATCTCTTCTGTGATAAGAAGGTAAGGTGTTGTAATGTATAGGTAATGCTTGGCACTCTTAATGATATTAAGATAAACATTTTCAGCAACTCTGTTGTTATTAAGAGGGCTGTCAGCGTAAGGAACAACATACTGGTTATTATTGACAGCCTTGTAGCCATAGTCAGAGTCTTTTATATATTTAATATAATCATCCTGTGGCTCATCTGTTTTCTTAATAGAATTCCACATGGAAAGAAACAGCATAGTAAGTGTATTAACGGCATCACCAGTGAGTTTAAGACCGGTATCCTTCCATTCGCCATATGGGTGGGTAATGTTAAAGTACTCATCAGCAAGGTTGTAGCCTCCGGTAAAGCCAACCTTACCGTCAATTACAGTTATCTTTCTGTGGTCACGGTTATTCATAAACATGTTGAAGGCAAGCTTAATAGGATTGAATACGCGGCAGTCAATGTCATTTGCACGCATTTCCTTGATGAAGTCTTTATTGAGAAAGAAGATACTTCCTACATCATCATAGAACAAGCGGACTTCAACGCCTGCTGCAGCTTTTCTTATAAGAACGTCCTTAATTCTGTCAAAGCTTGAAGCCTCTTCAATAGCGTGGTATTCCATAAATATGAACTTCTCAGCCTTCTCAAGTTCTATAAGCTGTGCTTCAAGTCCTTCTTCACCGATAGAATAGAACTCAATATCTGTGTTTTTATATACAGGATATCCTTCACGGTTACTAAGGTAATGAAACTGATTATATATGTAGATATCTTTATCCTTAACTTCTTTAAGAATGTTCTCATCCTGTGAAAGAGATTTCTTATAGGATTCCTCTATTGAGTTGAATTTCTTCTTTACGGCTCGTGTAACTATAGAACGGCCAAAGAGCAGATATATAAGTATACCAAGTACAGGAAATGCAAGAATTACGATTATCCAAGGCATTTTCATGGCGGAATTAACGGAGGTTCCGTATATCTTAAGTGCCAGAACAACTGCTATAAATGTACTTAATAACGAAATCCATGCGTAGTCTCTGTAAAAATATAATAAAAGATACGCCAGCCATGCGACCTGAATAAGAACGAAAATACCTGTAGTCAGAAGTCGTCCAAAGCTGTTTTTAACAGCAGTTTTCTTTTCGGTTCTCATGTGCTTGCGATTGCCCATAAATTTTCTCCTTGTCTTAATATTTAATTTATAATGCCTTTTCAGTAATGCAGTATGCCTCACTGATTAAGCATTTATATAGCCTTACCGGCAAACTGTGTCATGTACAGGTCATAATATCTTCCCCTGGCAGCAAGTAAAGATTCGTGATTACCTGTCTCGACAACTCTTCCTTTATTCATAACAACTATGATATCAGCGTCCTGAATAGTTGACAGACGGTGTGCAATAATAAGACTCGTTCTGTTCTTCATAAGATTAGTCATTGCGTCCTGAATCCTTTTTTCTGTTCGTGTATCAACGCTTGAGGTTGCTTCATCAAGTATAAGTATTTTAGGACTTGCAACAAATGCTCTTGCAATCGAGAGTAACTGGCGTTGTCCCTGAGACAGATTCTGTCCATCTTTGGCAAGCATTGAATCGTACCCGTCAGGAAGATGCATAATCATATTGTGGCAGTTAGCTTTCTTTGCAGCAGCAATGATTTCAGTATCTGTTGCATCCTGCCTTGAATATAAAAGATTATTCTTTACAGTGTCAGCAAAAAGAACTGTATCCTGCAATACAATAGCAGTATTTTTCCTGAGATTCTCACAGTCGATATCTTTAATATTAACCCCGTCAATGGTTATACTGCCATTGTCAATATCATAGAATCTCATAAGAAGATTGACAACAGTAGTCTTGCCGCTTCCGGTGCTTCCTACAAGTGCAACCTTCTGACCGGCTTTAACCTTAAGGTTGAAATCATACAATACCTGTTTGCCCGGTATATAAGAGAAATCAACATGGTTAAATTCAATATTACCTGTAGAATTATCCATAGTGAGTTCACCGGATTTATCTTCGGAAGGTTCATCAAGAACAGCAAATACTCGCTCAGCACCGGCTATTGCAGTCTGAATCTGCCCCCATATATTGGCAAGCTCGTCAATAGGTCTGCCAAACTGCTTGGCATATACAATAAATGCTGATATTACACCGATAGATACATATCCTTTAATTGCAAAATATCCTCCGGCTCCGGCAATAATGACGAAACCGATATTGTTAATGACATTCATAACAGGTCCCATAGAACCACCAAGAATCTCAGCCTTAATACCAACCTTAGTCAGCTCATCAGAGGTTCTGTTAAAATCACTGCACACGCTCTCCTGTCTGTCAAATGCAGTAACAGTCTTAATTCCAGTGACCATCTCCTCAACAGTTCCGTTAAGCTGCCCTAAAAGAACCTGCCGCCTGGAATAGAATTTCTTCATGGCTTTCGATAAATTCTTAGTTGCAATTATTGTAAGAATCAATGTTACACAGGAGCATAATGCAAGCTGCGGTGATAAAACAACCATCATAATGACAGTTCCGATAATAGTAAGAATACCGGAAAACAGAGAGCTCATGGACTGTGATACAGTATTAGAGATATTCTCAACATCATTAGTCATACGGCTCATAATATCACCATGCGAATGCTGGTCAAGATACTTAACTGACATACCGACAATCTTATTAAAAAGATCCTGTCTCATATTCTTAACAATGTGCTGGCTTAGAATTGCACTTAGTCTTGTCTGTATAAATGTGCATATACTGTATATTATGTATACCACTATCATAAAGATAAGTATATGGCTCAAATTATTAAATTTTCTTAAAGAAATATAATCAATTGCCTGACTTTGAAGCTTTGGAGCATAGACAGAACATACAACCATGACAACAACAGCAATAAAAAGTGCAGCGATTACAGGTACTTCTTTTGCGAAATACTGCATAAGGCGCATAAATGTTTCCTTGCCATTCACAGGCTTCTCGACAACTGCTCCTCTGTTTTTCGGACCGCCCTTCATGCTGGGAATCCTCATATTATTAATCTGTGAAATATTCTTATCCTCAGCCATTATTTATCTCTATCTCCTTGATTAGATTCTAACTTACATTTTGCATAATCTACTTCTTATTCAACTGCGAATTATATATATCCTGATATATAGCACTGTTTTTCAGCAGTTCGTCATGAGTGCCGACAGCACTTATATGTCCGTCATCAAGAATTACAATTCTGTCTGCATCTTTAACAGAGGCAATTCGCTGTGCAATGATAATCTTGGTAGTGTCCGGATATGCATTTTTAAGCATTGAATACAGATTAGCTTCTGTCTTTAAGTCCAATGCGCTTGTTGCATCATCAAATATAATAATCTCAGATTGTTTAAGAATAGTACGGCTTATGGCAACTCTCTGCTTCTGACCACCGGAAAGACTTGTTCCTTGCTGTGTAACAAGAGTATCAAATCCGTCTGTTGAAGTGCTGATGAATTCCATAGCTTGTGCGATAGAAGCCGCATTTGCAATATCGGTATCAGTTGCGTCTTCACGGCCCCACTGTATGTTCTCTTTAATAGTGCTCTGGAATATTTCACTTTTCTGGAGAGCGACAGATATACGCTCACGCAGATTCTTAAGGTTATATTCCCTAACATCAATATCATCAACAAGTACGCTTCCTCCGGTTACATCGTAGAATCTTGGAATCAGGTTGATAAGGCTTGTTTTACCGCAGCCGGTCTCACCAAGAATACCAATAGTTTCGCCGGGATTAATAACAAGATTGATGTTATCAAGAATCTTCTTATCGCCAGTCAATGGATATGCAAATGTAACATTCTTAAACTCAATCTTACCTTTAACAGAAGTAGTTCCGTTAAATGAACCATCTTTGATAGAAGGCTCGCAGGCAAGCACCTCATTAATTCGTCTGCCTGAAGCAATACCTCTCGAAGCGGTCTGGAACATATTAGTCATTCGCATAACTGCATTAAGCGACTGTGTGACATATGTAATTGCTGCCATGACATTACCTGGTGTAACAGACCCGCTGGCAACCTGAATACCACCGACCTTGATAACTGCAACTACAGAAAGGTTAAGAATAATATTCATAATTGGCTGCATATACGAGAAAATCATCAGCACATTAAGCTGAGTATTTACAAGGCTGTCATTGGATTTACCAAATCTTTGCTTTTCGTAATCTTCTTTGACATATGCTTTGACAACACGGAAACCTGATACATTTTCCTGCATTACATTATTAACATTGTCGAGTTTCTGTTGCAGTTTGGAAAACAGTGGATTAGCTTTAGAAAGAAAATATATAACACATATGATTACAAGCGGCAGGGCACACGCGATTACTGCACCAAAACTTAAGTTAAGAGATAGCATGCATATTATGCCACCGACAAAAAGCATGATTGTTCTTATAAAACCACGCATGCTCATCTGTATGAAATTCTGAAGCTGTGTTATATCGTTGGTAATTCGCGTGATAAGCGAACCTGTAGAGAATTTGTCAGTCTGTTCGAATGAGAAGGACATAATCTTTTTAAATGCGTCTTTTCTTAGATCATTACCGAAATTCTGTGATGCAATATTAGAGCATACACCACATAAGACACCTGATAATCCGCCAAGAATTACGAATATTATCATCTTGAGTCCTTCAGTAAGCACAAGATTAAGATTACCAACTCCATTATTAGATAGACCTAAAACACCTTCATCCACGATGGTGCTCATTAAACGAGGCTGAACGAGGTCCGCAAGAACCTCGCCCACCATGAATAAAGGTGCTAGAATGGCAAAAAGCCAGTATTTTTTAAGATATTTCAGCATGTAAAAACTCCCGTCTTTAAATCATTTATTCAAAAACCTTCTTGATGCTGTCGTAATGAAGAAATTCTTTTCTGTCAGCAATAGCCTTGATTTCTTCTGCTGTAGCAAATTTAAAGCCGGCAGTTTCCTCAGTCTGCAGATGTATATCGGCTTCTGTGATATCCATGTTAAACTTATAGATATCAACAAAATAGTTATCCTTTTCCTTTGGATTATCTCTTCTGTAAGAGAATTCAAAGCCACCGTCAGCCCCGGATACATCAACTCCGGTTTCCTCTAATACCTCACGGCATACAGCCTCAAAGGATGTCTCGCCAGCCATACATGCACCTCCTGATACTTCCCAGTGTCCCGGAGCCCATGCTTTAGTTAAGACTCTCTGGGTAATTAAAAATGTATTATCAGGTCTTTTTATTATTCCAAGAACTGTAAGATGATAGTCTCCATCCTTCATATTCCAGTCATTTCTTTTCATTGTGCGACCAGTAATCTGCTTATTGACATCATAGATATCCCATATTTCACCCATATTTACTACTCCTGATTAGATTTTAACTGTTTTAAATATTCAAGTACACTGTGTACAGCAACATTACCTTCGCCGACAGCCTTGGCATACTGGTAAGGTCTGCCTGTGCAGTCACCTGCTGCATATACACCATTAATGTTAGTCTTCTGCGCCCTGTTAACAACTATATGTCCATCAGCCATCTCAAGACCAGATAATAATACCCCGGGATTGATAGAATCCTTTAAAAAGAACGCACCGTTTACAGGAATTTCTTCTCCTTTAAAGGTTACAGAAGCTACCTTTTTATCGCCATCTACGCTTGAAGGAAGACCATTAAAATGTGTTATATTATCACATTTTAACCCAGTTTCCTTATATGGTGTGAAAAGATATATATGACTGGCAAGTCCTGCTAAAAATGTGACTTCATCCTCGAATTTCGGAGAGGCACATATAACAGCTATATCCTTATTCTTATATAAAGCACCGTCACATGTTGCACAGTAGCTTACACCACAGCCTAAAAGTCTTGCTTCACCTTCAATCTCTCTTGTTGTAGCCATTCCGACAGTCATAATTACAGATTTGGCTTCGTATATTTCATTTTCTGCACCGGCAGCAAAATAACCGCCGCAGTCATATATGGAATTAACCTGTGCTTCTGTAATAGTAATGCCGCATTCATCAATCTGCTTTAGGAATACAGATTGCATCTCGCTTCCTGTGACAGCAGGAAGTCCAGGATAATTCATGATTTTCTCAGCCTTTTCTATCTTAGTGCTTAAGGCTCTTGAACCAAACCATATAAAGTTAAGATTTCTTGCTTTAGCAGTGAGTCCAGCAGATATTCCCGCAGGTCCGCTGCCGATTATCATAAGGTCATACATAGTAACTAACCTCCTTATTATGTTGACTTATAAACTAGTATTAATTAAAGGAAACGGCTTATTCGCTCTTTCATCTGCTCTTCGCCCATGATATGAACGATAGTACATAAATCAGGTGTGTTAGCTCTGCCGGTTACAGCAATTCTTACAACCTCTGCAACATCTGATACATTACCTTTGAAGTTATCCGGGGCAGCCTTGTAAGCCTTCATATCAGAGGCATATCCGTTCTTGTCGGCAATTTCCTTAAGCTTGTTAAACCACATGCTGTTATCATCATTATGGTCATAAGCTGCAAGATAATCATTAAGAATAGCCTTAACCTCGTCATTAGATAATCTGAATTCGTCTCTCTCACCAGACTCGCCATCAAAGAAGAAGCTGATAAGCTCAAATATCTGCTTTGCATACATGAAGTCTTTTCTTCTTCTCTTAGCGCCAACGCCCATGTAGAGCCTTAATATAGCAAGTAATTTTTCTTTGTCAGCAAACCATATCTTTTCCATCTCCGGCTCATTTTCTAATGCCCAGTTGTAAAGGAATTCGTATACATCATCCTCTGATAATTTAGAAAGCTCATTTTTACAGATATTATGAAGCTTTTCCTTATCAAATAATGCACCTGAAACACTCATCTTATCTACAGAGAATGGGAATTCATTGATGTTCTTATCAGGGAACTTCTCATGCCATTCCTCAAAGTTAGAATTAAGGAGTGTAAGAAGATAAACCTTCATAGTGTATGGATGATATCCGTCTTTTCTGTAGTAATCAAGCGAAAGCTCTGGATCCTTTCTCTTAGAGAGCTTTCTCTTGCCGCCAGTTTCCTCATCGAATTTCATAAGGTGTGCTGTGTGCGCATATTTAGGCATCTTAAAGCCTAACACATGGAATAATTCATAGTGCGTAGGAACAGAAGCAAGCCATTCACCGCCGCGGACAACAGTTGTAGTTCTCATAAAGTGGTCATCAATTACATGTGCAAAATGATAAGTAGGAATTCCATCCTTCTTAAGAAGAACCACATCATGGATATTTTCTGGAAGCTTAATTTCTCCCTTGATGCTGTCTGTAAATGTGATTTCATTATCAGGGCTTCCCTGTGAACGAAGTCTTAATACATAAGGCTTTCCATCCTTAAGATTTTCCTCAATAGTCTCTAAAGAAAGGTCACGGCATACAGCATATTTGCCATAATATCCGGTAAGAACCTTGTCAGCCTCCTGCTGTAATCTTACAGCCTCAAGCTCTTCCTCTGTACAGAAGCAAGGGTAGGCAAGTCCTTTAAGTACAAGCTCCTTTGCAAATGTATGATATATATCAACTCTCTGTGTCTGATAATATGGTCCGTATGCATTAACCGGGTCAGAATCCGGGAAGCCTGCACCTTCATCAAATTCAATATCAAAATATCTTAATGAATTGATTACAAGGTCAACAGCACCTTCAACAGTTCTCTTGGCATCAGTATCTTCAATTCTTAAGTAGAATACACCACCATTCTTGTGTGCGATTCTTTCATCAGCTAAAGCACTGTAGAGATTGCCAAGATGGATAAAGCCAGTAGGGCTTGGACCTAATCTTGTTACTTCTGCTTTATTAGGAAGCTTTCTATATGGGTATTTCTCTTCATAATAATCAGGTGTCTTATCCACATTAGGGAATAAGAGCTCTGCTAATTTCTTACAATCCTGTTCGTTCATTATTAATCTCCTTATATTGCTAAATAAATCTCATAATATTTTACACATTTTGCAGACGCATTTCAACCTTGAAATATTAACATATATTAAGTATATTGCGGAATGCGTATGCTACGCCGTCTTTATCGTGGTGCAGCGTTACATGGTCGGCTATTAGTTTCAGGTGTGGTGTGGCATTTTCCATTGCTATTCCTATTCCGGCGTATTCTATCATGTCTGTGTCGTTGTCTGCGTCACCGAAGGCGGCTACATTTTCATGGGACAGACCGAGGTATTCTGTTAAGAACTTAACACCTGATTTCTTGCCGGCGTCTTTATATGATATCTCAATAAGCTGGCTGATAGAACTTGTCATGTACACTTCGTCAGTTGCGTTGCGTATTCTGTCCACTATGTTTTTCTTTAATTCGTCGTCGCCGACTACTATGTCAATACTGTCTAATTCATGGCAGTGTTCAAGTATGAAGGATACAATGTCGTCTTTAAGAAGTCTTGTTTTCCTGACATAGGCAAGTGAGTGTTCTGTAGCACCGTATTTTTCAGGATGTGTAATATATTCTGTTGAAGCGAATGCCTGTCCTTTTATAAATGCTTCATATGTCACAATATCATTCTCTGTGAGTTTAAGAATTGTCTTTACTGATTCTGGTGTAAGAACATAGGATTTAAGGCACTCTTTGCCAGCAATACGGTAGATGGCAGCACCATTGCTTGTTATTGCATATTCAATTCCGGGAACTGATATGACATCCTCAGGCAGTGTGTCAAATGCACGTCCGCTTGCGATACATACATGTACTCCGTTGCTTATGGCATCAATTAATGCCTGTCTGTTTACTTCTGACAGATGGCTTTCTGAATTAAGAGTTGTCCTGTCTAAATCAAGAGCCACAAGTTTAATATCTGTATTCATAATAATCACCTTGTTTCCGTACTTTTCATTTTAATAGCCATTATAAATAAGGCTGTCCCTTTAAGGACAACCTTATATGTATAGTGATGATATGTCAATATTTTAAGCGTTTTTTATCATCTTTCAATGGCTTAATCTGCCCCTGAACGATTTCGATAATTTCATCAGATAAGAAATTAGGTCGTCTGCGTCGTGGTAGGTAATTATAATTAAAGCACATCTTTCCCTGTGCCTGATGAGTATGTCATGAATCTGTTCAGTACCTGTATCATCAAGTGAATAGACATTTATAATTAATATAATTTTTATAGATTAATCATTATGTTCATGTTAAAATAATAGTAATTCAATTGAGACGGAGACTGGGGATATGATTATTTCGGAGAATCATTTTGGAAAAGAGAATTGTGTAGCATATGGAGATGTTTTAATAAGAAGGAATTATGAAGTGATCAAGGCGGACGAGCATTTCTATCATTTTGTTGAGAAGCTTGTTGGTATTAATTTTCTTGATATTGTCCATCAGGATTATCTTAAGGATTTTAAGATGTCATTCGAGACACTTAAGCCGGGTGAGATCTGCCGGATGATAATTCTGTTAAGAAATGGTATTGGAGAATATTACTGGACAGATATGGTTCTTTCTAATAAGGGCAAGATACTTTCTGGGGAGAATGTTATTGAAGCCAGATGTTTTTTCCTTTCTGCTGTTGAGAGCAGATATCTTATGGCACTTGATAATGTTAACAAGTATAGAATAATATTAGCAACATACAGAAACTATCTGTTTGATTATAATTCTTATGATGACATTTTTACTATTTACAGATATAAGGGTAATCAGTGTTCTGCTTTTGTTAAAGAACCACTGGAAGATTTCAGATACAGGATGTTGCAGATTCTGGATAATGATACAGAGAAGAAAGAGTTTGCCTCTTTTTATAATTATTTAAAGAATGGCACTAATAATTTTAGCTGTATAGTATATCTTCCGGTTGATAAAGTAACCAATAAGCTTCATAAGTTCAAGGTTACAGGAGACAGCTTGTTCTCGACTAAGAAGAGTCCTATAGTTGCGGGTTATCTTGAGACTGTTGAAGATGATGCATCAGATGTTGTTCCATATTATTCAACAAGTGAAGCTATTGATTCTGCTACAGGTCTTCTTAATAAGAGAGCCTGTATGGAATACACTAAAGCTGTTATTGCCTCCAATGATGATAAGATTCACTATATGATTATGTTTGATGTGGATAATTTCAAGAGTATCAACGATACATATGGACATCTGTTTGGAGACGAAGTTCTCGGTAAGATTGCCAATATTATTAATGCCAATCTTAACGGCAGGGGATTTGCAGGCAGATTTGGAGGAGATGAATTCTATATATTTACCAACAATGTTAATGACGAGGAAACATTGAGAATTCTTCTTACAACGATGAGAAAAGAATTACAGTATGCTTTTGACAGCAAAATTGAAGATTTTGGCGTTACATTATCTGTAGGTGTTAGTCTGTTCCCTAATGATGGCAATGATTATGAAGAATTATTCCGAAAAGCTGATAAATGTCTGTATCTTGCTAAAGAGAAAGGAAGAAACAGATTCATTATCTATGATGAGAAAAAGCATGGCTCTATAGAGGATAATGACAGACATATTCATAAGATACTTGATTTATCAGAACATTCTGAATATATGTCAGGTGTTGTATCTGATATGATTCTTGATATAACTTCGAGAGGAAAAGATGCAATTGATGATGTAGCTAAGAATCTGCTTGAACAATTTGAGATAGATGGATTAAGAATATATAACGATAATTGTGAACTTATGTATTCATGTGGCGATTATAAGAGAATGCCAGATATGACTAATGTTCTTAATGATCAGGCATTTTTATCAAGATTTGGCAAAAATAATTCAATGTCAATCGGTATGGTTACATCTGTAGAAGCATGGCATAAAGTATTATTCAATGAATTATCAGAGAGTAATATTATGGCATTCATAAGTGCATGGTTTGAATTCAAGTATAGAAGATATTATTTCTTTTATGATGTATTCAATCATAAAAGCCGCTGGAATGATTCCGACAGGAACTTTGTTTTGATTATCAGTAAAATCATTGCCAGCGTGCTATAGAATTATATTTAATTAGACCATTATTATATTTGGCAGCTTTGCGAAGCTGCCAATTTTTTTATCTGTAATAATTGTTGCTTCATTGATATTTCCGAATGTTACTGCACTTGTTTCTCCGAATTTGGAGCTGTCTGTAAGGATATATTTGAAGTGACAATGTGCAAATGCTGTCTCTTTAACAAGTGCTTCATTAATATCAGGTGTTGTAAAACCTGACTTTTCAGTTATTCCGTTAGTTCCAAAGAATCCCTTATTAAAATTCATTCTGTCTATAGTAATAATTGCCTGATTACCAACAACAGCTTCTGTTATTCCTTTAAGTTCTCCGCCTATCAATATTACTTTGAATCCGGCAACTGCAAGTTTTCTTGCATGGGTAACAGCGTTAGTTACATAGGTTGCTGTTTTCTCTTCAAGATAATCAATAAGATATTCTGTAGTTGTTCCGGCATCTATATATATGAAATCATTAGGCGAAACAAGCCTTGCCGCATACATGGCAATTTTCTTCTTTTCTTCAGTATTGACTGTAGCTTTCTGAGAAACAGATAATTCTGTAGTTGAGATTTCATTATTCTTCTCTACCGCTCCACCAAATACTTTATTAAGCTTACCCTGTTCATCAAGGGTATTAAGATCACGTCTTATAGTTGATTCTGATGTGTTAAGCAGTTCCTTAAGTTCAGTAACGGTTATACTTCCTTTTTCAGATAACAGATTAAGAATTATTTCGTGTCTTTGTTCAGTCAGCATATTAGTATAACAACTCCTTTTCCATAAAATGTTTAACATCAGCCATATTATTAAAATGTGCTAAAGACCACATAAGTTTCATTGTTAGATTTTCTATTGTCATATCTTTTCCATTAATGACATTCTCTTTGGCAAGATTACGTCCTACCTCGTATATACCAAGATTAACACCCTCATACAGACATTGTGTTGTGACAACAACACATATACCATGACTAATCAGATTATGAATATGTTCTGTAATATTATCCGGCATGCCGCCTATACCATATCCCTGAATAATTACACCTTTACATGATGATTCTATATAATCAAATATCTTATAATCCATTCCTGGGAACAGGCTGATAACCATTATGTCAGTGCACATATCCGTCTCAATATGAAATTCACCAGTACTTATTAATTTATCTATATCGTTATTATAGACTACTTTATTATCATGTATTGTTGCGATAATAGGATAGTTAATACTCTCAAATGCATCGAAACTCTTTGTCTTAAGCTTCTTAGCATGCTTTCCAGATATTAATTTGTTACAAAATGCAAGAAATACACCAGGAATATCTTCACATGAATAAATAAATGCATGTGTAAGATTATAGGCTGCATCTGAACCGTCTGTATCAATTGGCAGTTGAGAGCCGGTAAGAATAACAGGTTTGGACAGATTTACAAGCTGGTATGATAATGCCGCTACCGTATAGGCACAGGTATCGGTTCCATGTGTGATTACGAATCCGTCATAATTATCATACTCAGCTTTAATACATTCTGATATTCTGGCAATATAATCTGTATTCATATTGCTGCTGTCGATATTCATAACAGATATTCCGGTAACTGTACACATGTGTCTGACAGCCGGAATATATTCAAGTAAAATATTAACGTCAATAGATGGAGTAAGACCATCACCATTATCTTTAGATGCAATAGTTCCACCAGTAGCTATGAGCAGTATATGCTTCATTATTAATTTACCTTCTTCTTGCCTTCACCATTAAAATAATCTTTTACAAGCTGTACAACTGTGCCTGAAAGAAGGAACACAGCAATGAGGTTAGGAATTACCATAAGTCCGTTAAATGTCTCTGCAATACTCCACATAAGACCTAAATTCATTGTTGCACCTACAACAGCAACAAGTGAGTAAGCTACCATAAATGGCTTGGTTGATTTAGGACCGAAAAGGAATTCTATACATCTTTGTCCATAAAGTCCCCAGCCAATAACTGTTGAGAATGCGAAACAGCACATTGCTACAGCAGTAAATATTGATATCCATCCACCATAAGTAGATGTAAAACCAGATATAGTAAGCTCTGCACCGGCAGCCTGACCATATCCTACAGGTACACCGCTGCATAATATAACAAGTGCAGTTAATGTACATATTACAATTGTGTCCACAAACACTTCAAAAATTCCGAAGAAGCCCTGTTTTACAGGCTTTCTTGTATCTGCACATGCATGGGCGATTGATCCTGTACCAAGACCTGCTTCATTAGAAAAGATTCCTCTTGAGACACCTTTTTTCATACTCATAAAGAAACTTCCAACAGCTCCTCCTGTAACTGATGCCGGAGAAAATGCACCTTCAAATATTGACTTAAATACTGTAGGAACATTTGAAATATTAGCTATTACAACTCCGATTGCAAGAGTTATATAGAGTACTGCCATGAATGGAATAAGCTTTTCTGTAACTTTACCTATTCTCTTAATGCCGCCAATCATAATAAGAGCTATAAGAATCATGATTATGATTCCGATTATAAGATTAATAATATGTGTTGAATCGGCAGATATTATGTTGTAATTGAGTAAAGCTGAATCTACAGCAGCAGTAATTGTATTAACCTGTGTTGCATTACCTGTTCCAAATACTGTAAGTACTCCAAGTGCTGAGAAAAGATAAGCAAGCCAGTGCCAGTGCTTTTTAAGACCGTTCTTTATGTAATACATTGGTCCGCCGACAAGTTCGCCCTTCTCGTTAGTCTCTCTGAAATGTACAGCAAGAATAACTTCTGAGAACTTAGTACACATTCCAAGAATAGCTGATATCCACATCCAGAATACAGCTCCTGGTCCGCCTATTGCGATAGCTCCGGCTACACCGGCAATGTTACCTGTTCCTACTGTAGCAGCGAGAGCCGTACAGACTGCCTGAAATGGCGTAAGGGCGCCGTCAGAAGCATTACGCTTCTTAAGCATGCGCCCTATAGTTATCTTCATTGCATAAGGAAATTTCCTTATCTGGATAAATCTGGTTCTTACACTTAATACGATACCAACACCGATTATACATATCATAGCCGGAAGTCCCCAGATAAAGTTATTGATTACGCTGTTTATAGATTCAATTGTTGAAAGCATTAATTAGTCCATCCTGTTATATTAGTTATATTTATCTGATTATCTCTTCTTTCCACCAAAGAATTTAGAGAATAATCCTTTTTCTTTAACCTCAGAATTCTTAGAACTCCGCTGATTATCTGTTGCAGATTCTGTCTCATCTATATAATTGAATGTCATACCTGTTAACTGGCTGAATTCCTGTAAAGCAGAATCATATGCAGCTTTGGCAGCATCATAATCTGCCTTATTATAATCACTTCTTGTAGCTTCATAATTGAGCTTGTAGAAGACCTTAGAGAGCTGATTGCATATACTACTGCTCTGTGTATATGTATAATTAGCTTTTTCATATTCAGTCTTGGCATTATCGAAAGCCAACTTTAATGATTCAGCAGTTCTACCGTTGGCATCTGAATTAGCCTGTGCTTTATTGAGCTTTTCTTCTGCTTCGTGTAGTCTGAAACGTATCTGATTGATATTATCGTTAGTCTTTTTAATCTTCTTGCGCATATTCATTTCATTTGCAAGAGCATCTTCCATGGCTTTTTTCTTGGTTTCTTCATCATTGATACATTCATCAAGCTCAGCTTTAATCTGTGGCATGTCCTCAGCAGCGTTTTGCTGTGCTTCAATTATCTCATTGTAACGAGCCTGTGCATCTTCATATTCCTGCTTGGCATTGTTAAGTGTTGTAACAGAATTGTTTCCAAAATCCTCAAGCTTCCTAATATTGCTTTTAGCACTGTCAATATCGTTGAGAATCTTTTCAACATTCTTTCTGGCATTCTCATATTCAATATTAATAGAAGATGTTGTTGATGTTATTGTGTTATATTCTACCAATATAGCATCAGCTTTTACTTTGTATTCTTCAAATACTTTATACGCTTTAGCAGATACATTGGCTGCTTCATCATAATCAGCCTTGGAACGATTAACCATAGCACGCTGTGTGTTATAATTCATCTTGATTGATTCCGCATTCTTAACGGCTTTTTCATACGCCTCTTTAAGTCCCGGAACAATTTTCTTTTTCTCTTCAAGGTCAGATGCTGCATTATCAGTTGTTGTCTTAGCTGCGTTGTATGCTATCTCTGCATTATTGACATCATCCTGAATCGACTTAAGGCTTAACTGATAGATATCTGTTCCAGAAAGAAAATCTTTCTCAGTAAAGAATGGTCTCTTGATTACATTAGACATATCTGTAATATCACATTCAAATATATCAACTCTGCCATCAGGGTCATTCTTGATTTCACATGAGTAATTAGTCTTTTCAGGAATATTATTCTTGATGTATCGTGCCTGAATATATGATAGACCTGGCAGACCTCTCAAGTTACTTATCCACTCTCCGAATGATATATCTTTATAGCCTGTAACTGTAAGATTATAAAGAATTAAATCTCTGCAGTAATTCTGGATATCCGGATTATTAATGTTGTAATCTTTTATCAATGAAACTTTCTTCTGTTCTGCTCTTAAGTTGTCAAGAACAGCATCATAATCATAATTATGAGAATCACGTCCTATATCAACCTGTGAATTATAGAACTTTTCTTTAGCAGCTTCATCATTAACTGCGTCATCATAGGCTTTTCTGGCTTCTTCAAGTTCTCTTGCTGCAGTTTCATATTCATCTTTTGCTGAAGTCTCTGCATTAATAGCCTCTTCATATGCCGGTTTAAGTCTGTTCTGTGCTTCAACAGCACGGTCATATGCTACTTTTTTCGATGTCTCAGTTGTACGGATCTGCTCATATTCTTTTTTCTTTTCTGTTTCTTCAGCCTCAGCTTTTTCAAGCATTGTTTTTCTACCTGAGATCAGAGCTGAATTACGGTCATATTCTTCCTGAAGATCCTGAATAGATGTTACGGTAGTAGTATATTTTTCCTGTAATTCTTTAAGCTGTGCCTTAGCTTCATCTATCTTTTCTTGAGAATTATCAGATGCACCAATATATTCATCATATACAGCTTTCTTAGCGTTAAGTGTTTCAGTTACCTGATTAATGCTGTCTTTAAATGAATCAGCCTTTTTCTTAACGGAATAGAACTTGTCGCCCATCTCGATTGTCTTCTGCTTTGCTGCAGAGTGAATATCCGAAGCACGTTTTGAATCTTCTTTTGCATTATTGATTTCTTCATTAAGTGACAAAAGGGATGCTTCTGCTTTATTTAATTCAATCTTTGTAAGATCAACTGACAAAATCAAATCATGAATACCGGAATTATCTGTCGGAGCAGTATTAATATTACTCTCGTAAGCACTCTTCGCCTGTTCGAGTCTGGCTTTAGTGTCAGTTATATTCTGTTTAAGGATAGATAAATGTGCTTTTGTTTTAGCAACGTCCTGCTCTGCTTTTGTTATAACAGTGAAATTGTTCATAAAAACACCCTCTTTAACCATATTGTTGTTTCATTATCCGAATGGAAAATGTTTATTTAAGAGCATTAGCTAGTTCTTCTAATGCTGGAATATCGCTTTCTTTAAGTGTTGATTTAATTGTGACAACAGGTTCAACAATTGTAATATTCTTCATCGTATCAAGTATGCCACGCATTGTCTTAGCTGCTGTAGGAGCCCATGAGCCGTTCTCAATAAGTCCTATAGTTCTGTTCTGGTATGCCTTTGCTTGAAGGTGATGAAGGAAATCCTGCATAATCGGGAATACACCTGCATCATAACTTGCAGCCGCTAAAACCATTCTGTCAAATCTGAATGCGTCCTCAACTGCCTCTGCAATATCACATCTTGAAAGGTCAGTAACAATAACCTTTTCAACACCTTTGTCACGAAGCATATCTGCAAATCTTTCAGCTGCAGCAGCGGTATTACCATGAATTGAAGCATATGCTAGGAATACGCCTTTGCTTTCTGGCTGGTAACTGCTCCATGTATTATATAAATCAATATAATATCCGAGGTTATCTGATAATACAGGTCCATGTAAAGGACATATTGTTCTGATATCAAGAGCTGAGGCTTTCTTTAATAAAGTCTGCACGGGTGCACCGTATTTACCAACAATATTAAAGTAGTATCTTCTTGCTTCACAAGCCCAGTCTTCATTATCTGCAAGAGAAAGTGCACCGAATTTTCCAAATCCATCTGCTGAAAAAAGGATTTTTTCACTGCTTTCATATGTTACCATAACCTCTGGCCAGTGAACCATTGGAGCCATAACGAATGTAAGAGTGTGAGAACCGAGATTAAGAGTATCTCCTTCTTTAACTGTGAGAGAATTCTTAATGTCAATACTTTCAAAGAACTGATTAATCATAACAAATGTCTTGGCATTGCCGACAACAGTTATATCAGGGAAAAGTTCAAGAAGTCTGGCAAGACTTCCTGCATGATCAGGTTCCATATGCTGGACTATTACATAATCAGCTTTCTTTCCATCCAATGTCTTTAAGAGATTCTCTTCCCATTCTTTCATTCCACGCTTGTCAACTGTGTCCATAATGGCTGTTTTATCATCAAGTATTACATATGAATTATATGAAACGCCATCTGGAACAACGTACTGACTTTCAAATAAATCTATTGTAGTATCGTCAACACCGATATATTTTACTGATTCTGATATGTTCATTACGTCTGTGTCTCCTTTTAATGTTAAATTGTTAATTACACTTCTACTAGTTAAATTCTTATTGTCATAAGTATAACATTTATTCGCAAGAAGATAAAGGGGAATTGTTTATAAGAAATCATAATTTTATTATACTTTTTTAATAAAACGTCACTTGTTATTTTTTTGTCACAATGCTAAAATGTACTTAACTTGTTAAAAGTGAACAATTTTATAATTATGGAGGCGTTTTTATGGCACAGAGATTTATTTTGAACGGAACTTCTTATCATGGAGCAGGCGCAATCCAGGAGATCGCAACAGAGGTTAAGTCAAGAGGATTCAAGAAAGCATTTGTATGTTCAGACCCTGACCTTGTAAAGTTTGGAGTAACAGCAAAGGTTCTTAAAGTTCTTGATGATAACGGTTTATCTTATGAATTATATTCTAACATCAAGCCTAATCCAACTATTGAGAATGTACAGACAGGTGTAGAAGCATTTAAGAATGCTGGAACAGATTATTTAGTCGCTATTGGTGGTGGTTCTTCAATGGATACAGCCAAGGCAATCGGTATCATAATCAATAATCCTGAATTCGCGGATGTCAGAAGCCTTGAGGGTGTTGCTGATACTAAGAAGCCAGCAGTTCCTATTATTGCAGTTCCTACTACAGCTGGTACAGCTGCAGAAGTTACTATCAACTATGTAATTACTGATGCTGAGAAGAATCGTAAGATGGTATGTGTAGATCCACACGATATTCCGGTTGTTGCTGTTGTTGATCCTGATATGATGTCAAGCATGCCTAAGGGACTTACTGCTGCAACAGGTATGGATGCACTTACACATGCTATTGAAGGTTATATTACAGCAGGTGCATGGGAATTATCAGATATGTTCCATCTTAAAGCAATTGAGATTATTGCCAAGAGTTTAAGAGGTGCAGTTGAAAATACTCCTGAAGGAAGAGAAGGAATGGCTTTAGGTCAGTACATAGCTGGTATGGGCTTCTCTAACGTAGGACTTGGTATTGTTCATTCTATGGCACATCCACTTGGAGCACTTTATGATACACCACATGGTGTTGCTAACGCTATTATTCTTCCAACAGGTATGGAGTACAATGCTCCATGTACAGGTGTGAAGTATCGTGATATTGCCAAGGCGATGGGTGTTGAAGGCACAGAAAAGATGACTCAGGAAGAATACAGAAAGGCTGCTATTGATGCTGTTAAGAAGCTTGCTGCTGATGTTGGAATTCCTGCTAATCTTAAAGATATTGTTAAGCCAGAGGATATTTCATTCCTCGCACAGTCTGCATATGATGATGCATGCCGTCCTGGTAACCCAAGAGAAACAAGCGTTGAAGAGATTACAAAGCTTTATGAAAGCCTTATCTGATATAATATACGTCTGATTAATGCTCATTAAAATATGAAACCGCGATATAGCTTAATGCTGTACCGCGGTTTTGTATTTTATGAGTTAAATATGTTATTCTGAAACATGTTATTCATTTTCACACATTTCAATAAACATGACATTTAATTCTGGAAGTGAACGCTTTAATGAAACAGGATGACCTGATGTATCAAGGAAACAATGCTCGCTTTCACCGGTACATCTGACTTCACCTGTCTTTTCATCAACCACTGAATACTCAAGTGTAATCTTCACTCCATTATATTTTACAATTTTGACATTAATAATTACTGTATCATAGTAATGTGTCATCGACTTATATCTGGCATTAACTGATAACACAGGGCTTATTATGCCTAATTCTTCCATCTTCTTATACCCAAAACCATTCTCCTCAAGAAGATATGATCTTGCCTCTTCAAACCATCTTATGTAATTAGAATGATGTACAATTCCCATCTGGTCTGTTTCATAATATTGAACCAGATGCTTATATGGCTTATATATCATAATATCCCTCCTAAGTCTGTTATTTTATCAGAATGTAATTATAGTTATTCATTTCCGTTATTGTCAATTTCAGATAGATTAATATTAATAACATTATAATTGGCAGCTACATTTATAACATCTGATACTATAATACGGTCATATCTGTTCATCCATTTTCCAGTAACTCCAGTATAAGCAGCAACCTCATCTTTAGAAGCACCGCCGATTAACATATAACTTATTGCTGCATGGCGAAGCGTCTGCATTGTGTAATGCTTGCGCAGCTTCTTATTTTTTACCAGTTTATCTGTATAAGAAGCAAGTAATCGTTCAGTATCACGCATTTTAATTCTGTTCTTTCTAAGATTAAGAAATATTGCACCACTCTGGATGTTCTCTACTTTAATATATCTAACAAGCAATGTCCCAATATCATCAGGAATAATAAGAAATCTGCTTATGTGATTCTTAGGCGGCATATTAAAGCACAGATGTCCTTCGCTGTTACGACAGATGAATTCCTTATTAAGACTGCATATTTCCTGATTGGTAAGTCCCATCTTAATAACAAGTGAGAATATTAAAAATGCTTTGTTATCATTGGCATCAAGTGCTGCAGTGAGAAGATTATCAATCTCTTTGGCATCTGGTATAGCATCTTTAGGCAGTATCTTATCCTGCTCAGGAAGAGACATGCTTTCAAAATAATTTACATAACGCTTACCATGGTTAACGGTATATGTCTCTATAAATGTGCATACAGATTTCATAACTGACAGACGCATGACAGCAGTATTATAGGAAAGCTTATTAGAATTAACTTTTTCTATAAGGTTGTTGTAATAATTCAAGGCTTCTTTTCTTGTGAGCTTCATTGGATCATGACCTGCCAATCTGTCAAAATCCCTTATAACATTCCAATATTCCTTTCTTGTTCTTGGACTAAGGTTAGTCTGAAAATATATCCATATTTCATCTTCAAATTTAACTGAAATCATATGTATTCCTTTCAAAAGGGTAGTAGTTTACTGATATTTTACACTTAATGACGACATATGTCTAGGCCAAATCAAAGAAACCACACCTCCACTTCAACCCTAGAACAAAAGATGACACAAACCAAAATAATTAAGAAATGCTTCCAGATTGAACTCAGTTCACATTTGCTTTTTATGTCGAAAGCCCGTATAATATACTTATATTTAAATTGAAGGAGTTAATATGGAACAGTATTCTAGGCGATTTATAGAAGAGCTGGCCAAACATATCAATCCTGCTATTCTTGAATTCTTTAATAAGAAAAAGAACCTCATGAATTTTCCAACGGATAATGTGGCAGAGCTTATCGATGAAACTCTCATGGAATATCTTGAAGGTAAGACAAGCCGTGAGGATTTGATGCCTATTATTAATAAGATTAAGAAGTCGCGTTTACAGAAACGTGCAAGATGGTACAAGGCATATAACAACGATATTGATAGTATGAACTTTGATGATCCTAAGCACCCTCTCGCAAGCTTTATCACACTTGCCAGATCCTTAAGACCTGATGAGTACGCAAAGCTATATGGTGATAAGGAACTTGATGACATTATCAAAGATAAGAAGGAGGCAGCTAATGAATGGAAGAATGATTCAGGAAGTCTGTTAATTGATTTCCCAGGACTGTACTCTTTCACTAACAATTCAATATATAATTCCCTGAAGAACGACTTGATAATAAGTGCATGGAAGTATATTGAAAGTGAGCTTGCCGGTAATATTGATTCGTATCTTAGAATGTATCCGGTTGATCTTGTTGATAAGCCATTGTTCAGCCCATCTTCTTTCACTCTGATGATGGAGACTGCATCAAACAATTTATTAAAAGAGATCATTACCGATGATGAAGGTGATGAGCTGTTAGAGGTTACTGTTGATAATGGAAAGCTTACCCCACCGAAGTCAATGGATACTGATGACCTTAAGCTGGTCAATGCATTTATATCTAATATTAATATGCAGGAGTTCTCCAAAGAGAAATCAGTAATCGTTGATCTTAATACTCTGGGTAAAGAAGTTGTAGATTATCATGTAGGTAAGAATGTTCTTAACAAGATAAGTAATTCGTGCCGTAAGCTTGTAGAATATAACTTCTCTTATGAAGCTGAAGGCAGCAAGATTTATTTCAACTTATTTGATAATATTGTTATTAAAGAAGATGCTGAAAGACCATATGCAATAGCACAGTTTGGAGAGATTCTCAGTAATGCCATTATTCAGAAGAAGCTTATCTCTATTACTTCCGCCTCTTACGATGTTCTTGATAATAACCTTTCCAAGATTATATGTTACGCAATAAAGCGTGAGCAGATTGCTAATCAGGAGACAAGGATTAATGAATATAGTTATACTTACTTCCAGAAGATTGTAAGATTCAAGCTGAAGAATAAGAAGAAGAACCTGCAGCTTATTCAGGAAAGCCTTCAGGAGTTCGTCGATAACCATATTGCAATTGAGAAATTCGAATTAAAGAACGGTGTGTTCATTATAACCTTCCTGCCATTGTCTGATGCAGAGATAGAAGATCTTAATTCTGATAATGCCAAGAATGATAAAGGGCTGTTGATTGATGGTCTTAATATCTGATGAAGTCTACATTTTTTTATCTGAAAAACTGATGCAGAATATTAAAGGATAATTGATTAATTTCAATTGTCCTTTTTTTATTTGTGATAAATAAGCCATTTTAGCGTGTTTTGTCGTTTATTTTTTTATTTTAATATAAAAAGTTGCCTCTACTGCCCTATTTATGCGGTTCTTCAATTTTATAATGAATTTTTCTAAATTATGAATTGCAATTTTTAAAAACGCCTCAAAAAATGTAGATAATTTGGGAGTAAATTATTAATATTGCAGTTACATAATGTAGACATATTTGGAGTAAATTATTAAAATGTAGATAATTTTGGAGTAAATCATGTGTTTTTCTCATTTAAACCTCTCAAAAAGCCTATCTTTTTATATACTATATATCGTTCATGAATATATTTTCTACATTTTTTTTTGTAAAAATTCCTATCTATGTCTACATTTTTGGCTTAAACACTAGATTCTTTCAATTATTACATCTTTTGGAGCACCTAATAATATCTAAATGTAGATAAAATTGGAGTAAATTACACAAAATCTGCTTTTTGAGGTCTACAAAAAAAAATTCATGAAATTTCGTAGACAAATTTGGAGTAAATTAATAGATTTTTTTTAAAATGTAGATTATTTCAGAGTAAAATTATTCAAAATTAGTTCTTATGTGGACAAATTTGGAGTAAAACCCATGATTTGATTTCAAGCCCAAATACTGTTAAATTATGGTCTAAAAGGGGGTGAAATGCTTGGACAATTTTGCTAACATTGGCAAAGCTGTTATAATCCAATCTTTGGGATTTCAAAAGAATTACACAGAAGTAATTGATACCACAGAAGATGCTATTGATTATAGTAATACAGCTTGTCAGACATGTAAATACAGAACTGTTATTAATACATTTGATAAGAACAGCAAACCTTATGCTGATGCCTGTGCCGCATGTGCAAGTTGTCCTCATAAGGCATTGATCCAGAAGAACGTTTACAAGAAGATATACCATAACGAGAAAAATCGTTATGGTTACAGACCTATGCTTAAGTCTAATGCAATTAAGCTTTTTCTGATGTTACATTTCTATCATCCTGACAGGAATGGCATTATATATGATATTAATCCTGGTGAACTTGCGGACATGATTGGCTGCAATGTAAGAACTGTATGGAATAATCTTAATGTTCTTCAGGAATATACATATATCTCATACTCCAAGACTCAGTATGGGTTTATTAATGTTATCCTTAATGATTATGAGAACTACTACCTTCCTGCCAATAAGGGGGGCCGTGGTTTTCTTGTCATGTCCAAAGAGTTGATGAGCAAGCTTAATTCTATCAACTCACTTGTGTCACTCAGAATATTTATCAGAGAACTTCTAAGTCTTGATTCACCTGATCTTAAAGGTGTTGCAAGTGTGGATTATAAGAATATGCGTGATATCAGAAACACTCTTCCAGCTTATTGCAAGCCTTCAATTATTAAGGCAAAGTTAATGTGTACATCTGATATCTTCCGTGTTAGTTTCAAAGATGATGTTGTCCGCTTCGAAATCGACAAAACATTTATTCCAAAGAACCAGAAAGCATGCGTCCATGATGAATATGTAGACATGCTTAACCATTTTGTGTGGGACTTCAATCAGAATGTTGCCTATATTAATTCCGGTGAAAATGTGTCTGACAGATTCAGCTCGTTCTTTAATATGAATACACCGGTTGTCTCTTATAAACTGATGAAGCTGAGCGATATAGAAATTGACGACATTGCTAGTCTTTCACTGCACTACTCTTACGAAATTGTTATGAATGCTCTGTCAGTTGTTTATAAGCAATATTATATGTATGAAAAGACTGTCAGCAATCTTGCTGGTCTATTGTCCACAATCATACGGACACAATTTGATAATCTTAGAAAGGCTGCTTAACAAACAGTCTTTTTTTTGCACCCATTTTTCATAACATTCTACATAATTCCATCTAATATGTTATCTTACCTCCTTGTATCTCCAGTTCCTGAATAAAATATATGTATTTTGATTAATAAATATGATAAAAAAGTTACTACTTTGTCCATTACATGACTGTTATATTAGTGATTTGATGAAAAAAAACTACCAAATTTTACAATAAAAAGACATATCTAGTAAAAAAAAGTTCTTTCCTGTAAAT
>CAVAPS010000028.1:0-30068 GCA_963590775.1 Desulfovibrio piger | reverse complement strand
TTATGCTTATAAATAAGTTATATGGTACATTTGCAATTGGTGAAGCTATAGAAAAAGCTTTTAATATGAAATATGTATCCGGATATACTATGTATTTTATACTTGGATGGTATATAAATAATTTTGAACTGACAAAGAAATATATATACATATTAGGAATATCAGGCATTGTGTGTACTATATTGGGTAATTATTTTCTGGCTTTAGTTACATGTGATAATTCGATAATGTTTGACAATTTTAATGTGAATATATTATTTCAATCAATACTGATATTCTACATGGTAAAAAATATTCCAGATAAAGGTAGATTTTCTGTGAGAAAACATATCACTAAATTATCAGATAGAAGCCTTGGAATATATTTTATTCATGTAATTATTGTGGATATATTGTATATGGTGTCTTCTAGATTAGGAATATGCAATTCTTTAGTTGGATGTATAATTATTTTTGCGGGAACAGTTAGCATATCATCATTCATAATAGGGATTATAAAAAAAATCATACCATTGCATAATTCTAATTCTTGATATATAATATAATGACATATGAGATTATATTGCTACGAATAGCCAATAGGAGGATATGATGACAAGAACATACGCTGTTAAGTATAAGAGTAAATCAAAGATGTTAACCACACCTGAGCAGGTTGCCCAGACTGAGGAAGATATCAAGGCTTTAGAACTTGTTAAGGACGCAGTTATTAAGGAAGACGGACAGGTTGTTTCTGTTGAGGTTGAGAATGAGGAAGATTTCGAGAAGGTTATGGACAGAGTAGTCAACATTTTCAGAAGAATTGATGACAAGTCTGAGGTTTCATACAAGTTCGGTCTTAACCGTGAATAATTCAAAGACTATTGATTAGAGTAAGCCTGTGAAGCCGTAGACTGCGTCACAGGCTTATATTATGTGTATGCCGGAATGGGTATGTATTATGTTTATAAAGGAGTAAGACAGTGAGTTTAGAAAGTGAAATTAAGAAAAGAAGGACATTTGCCATTATCTCTCACCCGGATGCTGGTAAGACAACATTAACAGAGAAGTTCCTGCTTTATGGAGGAGCTATTAACCTTGCAGGTTCTGTAAAGGGAAAGAAGACTGCCAAGCATGCAGTTTCTGACTGGATGGAGATTGAGAAGGAAAGAGGTATTTCGGTAACTTCTTCTGTTCTTCAGTTCAACTACGAAGGTTACTGTATTAATATTCTTGATACTCCGGGACATGAGGATTTCTCTGAGGATACCTACAGAACTCTTATGGCAGCAGATTCTGCGGTCATGGTTATTGATGCTTCTAAGGGTGTTGAGAAACAGACTATCAAGCTTTTTAAGGTATGTGTTATGAGACACATTCCTATATTTACATTTATTAATAAGATGGATAGAGAGGCTAATGACCCATTTGAGCTTCTTGATGAGATTGAGAGCGTACTTGGAATCTCTACATGCCCGATTAACTGGCCTATCGGCTGCGGTAAAGAATTCAAGGGTGTGTATGACCGTAAAGAGAAAAATGTGTCTTTATTCAAGGCAGCCATGAATGGACAGAAGGAAGTTGATACTGAGATTGTTGACGCGTCAGATGAGGCTGTTCTTAAGGACAGAATTGGAGATGCTTTCTACGACAAGCTTCAGGAAGATATTGAACTGTTAGACGGAGCAAGTGCAGAGTTTGACCAGGAGATGGTAAGTGCAGGTGACCTTACCCCTGTATTCTTCGGTTCAGCACTTACTAACTTTGGTGTACAGACTTTCCTTGAGCATTTCTTATCAATGACAACTTCACCGCTTCCAAGAAAGTCTGACCAGGGAGTTATTGATCCATTTACTGAGGATTTCTCGGCATTTGTATTCAAGATTCAGGCTAACATGAATAAAGCACACAGAGACAGAATTGCTTTCATGAGAATATGTTCAGGTAAGTTTGAAGCCGGAATGGAAGCCAACCATGTTCAGGGCGGCAAGAAGATAAGACTCAGCCAGCCCCAGCAGATGATGGCGGAGGAGAGACATATTGTTGATGAGGCATATGCAGGAGATATTATCGGTGTATTTGATCCGGGTATATTCTCTATTGGTGATACAATATGCAAGTCTAATAAGAAATTCGCATTTGAGGGTATACCTACATTTGCACCAGAACATTTTGCAAGAGTAAGACAGATTGATACTATGAAGAGAAAACAGTTCATCAAGGGTATCAACCAGATTGCACAGGAAGGTGCAATTCAGATTTTCCAGGAGTTCAATACAGGAATGGAAGAGATTATCGTGGGCGTTGTAGGTGTTCTTCAGTTTGAAGTTCTTGAGTACCGTCTTAAGAATGAGTACGGTGTCGATATCAGACTTGAGCCGCTTCCATACGAGCATATCCGCTGGATTGAGAATCCTGAGGAAATTGATGTGAACAGAATTGTCGGTACATCAGATATGAAGAAGATTAAAGACCTTAAGGGCAATCCACTACTTGTATTTGCCAATAGCTGGTCTGTTAATATGGTACTTGAGAGAAATGAGGGCTTAAAGCTTTCGGAATTTGGAAGAAACTAGTTAATACAATACATTCAGGAGTCGGGTGATTACATGAAATCAGGATACAAATGTAGTGCAAAAAGAATAGCCGCAATTGGTGTCATGTTATGTATGCTTGTGCTGACCTGTCTTACAGTCACTTCTGTTCTTAATACTAAGGCGGAGGAGGCCATTGGTCAGGGACATGTTAATTATGACGTTACGGATCTTCGTATAAGGACATCACCAGTCAGCGGTTCAGTCATAACCAAGGTGGATGGCGGCTTTAAGTTTGACATATATGAAGAGACAACTGACGATGACGGTGATACATGGTACGGCATAGGCTTTTATCTTAATGGCAGTTATGAAAGAGGCTATATATATGGCGGTTACATAACTGTTGATAAAAGAAGTGATTATGAGCCGGATGCGGATTTTGAGGAATATCTTGACTCACAGGGATTCCCGGATAGTTATAAGGATGGTTTAAGACAGCTTCATGCACAGTATCCTAACTGGGTGTTTGTGGCAGATCATAATGGAACTGACTGGAATACCATGGTTGAGAAACAGAATGTGAAAACCAGAAGCCTTGTCCATAAGGATAATATAAGTTCATGGAAATCTATGGCAGATGGCTGCTATGATTGGGAAAAAGGTGAATGGTATACATTTGATAGTGGTGGATATGTACAGGCTTCAAGCGAATTAGTGCAGTATGTACTTGATCCAAGAAATTTTCTTGATGATACATATATATTTATGTTTGAGGCATTGTCATATGATTCATCTGTTCAGAATATGAGTGGGGTTGAGAGTATAATAAGTGGTTCATTCATGGATGGCTCAAGTCATGATCTTGATGGTTATACTTATCCTTCGCTTTTAATGAAAGCAGGAGAAATGTCTCAGGTCAGCCCATATCATCTTGCTACGAGAATAATTCAGGAACAGGGATATAATGGAACAGGAAGACAGATATCAGGCAATGTAAGTGGCTATGAAGGCTATTATAATTACTATAGTCAGAATGCATATGCGTCAGGCGGTTATACTGCTGTACAGAATGGATTAAGATACGCGATGGGTTCTGATTCCAGTACATTAAGACCTTGGAATACAAGATATAAAGCTGTAATTGGTGGAGCAATTAACCTTGGCAAATGGTACATAAATAAAGGACAGGATACTATATATTATGAAAAGTTTGATGTAGTTAATTATTCTCATCAGTATATGACTAATGTTTTTGCTCCAAGCTCAGAGGCAAAGACAAGCAAGAGAGCATATAGTGAAACAACACTTAATAACACATCATTTAAGTTTATAATTCCTGTATACGATAATATGCCAGATGAGATATGTGCAATTCCTACAGGAGACGGAAATCCTAATAACAGACTTAAGAATCTGTATGTTGATGGATATTCGTTAACGCCATCATTTTCGTTATACACTACATCATATGATTTGATTGTTGATAATGATGTTACAAGTGTATATGTATCAGGTGATAAGTTAGCTGATAGTGCTGAAGTAGAAGGTTTTGGAGAATATTCATTATCTGTAGGTAATAATAGAATAGTTATTACTGTTACAGCAGAGAATGGAGAGAGTCAGGATTATGTTATTAATATAGTCAGGAAAGAAGTTGATCCAATACCAGCTCCTGACCCGATACCAGATCCTGAACCATCAGGAGATAATGGATTTGATACAAGCTATGATATAGATGAGGAAGGAAGATTTATATCTGGACCTGAGATTGGAAGCACAGCAGATGATGTAATAGGCAGTATTTCATTCAAGAATGGCTGTTATGGAAAGATATACGGTTCAGATTCAGCAGAGAAAACATCTGAAATAATAGCAACCGGAGACAGATTTGTTGTATATACATCAGATGGAGATGAGTATGCATCATACGCAGTTGTTATATATGGAGATGCTAATGGAGATGGCAAGATAACAAGTATTGATATGTTATATATTAAGAGACATGTCCTTGATATAAGAACTCTTACAGGTGCTTATTATAAGGCTGCTGATGCTAATCATGATGGTACAGTCAGCAGTATAGATATGCTGTATGTTAAGAGACATGTTCTTGATATCAGATATATTGTACAGTAATTATATTGGAGAATATTATGAATAACATAAAAAGAATAACTGCATTAGTAATGGCAATGCTGATGAGTATATTAATGCTTTCTGGTCTGACTAATGTAAAAGCAGCACAGACAGCACATGTTTCTATAAGTTCTGCCAGTGCCAGTGTTGGTGATGAAGTAACAATAACAATTACAGCATCATCTGATGTAAAGATAGAATTGTGTGATATATGGATAGACTATGATGAAAGTATATTACAGTATGTAAAGGGATTTAATTCTGGAGGTGGTGGAACAGGTAGATTGTTATCGTTTGATGAAACTTCCTTTAATGTTGTATTCAAAGCCATTAATCCGGGAACAGCGATGATTTCAGTTAATAAATCAACATCATATACTGGTTCGGCAGATGAAGATTATATGTCATTAACAACATCTTCAGGAACTGTTACTGTAAAAGCTCCAGCCAGCTATTCCTCAGACAACACATTAAAGTCCCTGCAGATAAGTCCGGGAACGCTTTCACCAGCATTTTCACCAGACAGGACAACATACAATGCAACTGTTGATTCTGATGTTACAGAGCTTGTTGTAAGTGCTGTTGCTAATGACAGTGCTGCCAAGGTAAGCATAAGCGGAAGAAGAATGGACCCGGGCAGTAATACAACAACAATTACTGTTACTGCAGAAGACGGTTCAGTTAAGAAGTATGTAATATACACAACAAGACTTGAGGATGGTCAGGAAGCAACAACTGAGGCTGAATCAAAGACAGAAGAAGTTACAGAGACCTCTTCACAGACTGTTAATGATGATGGAACAGTTACAATAGATGGTAATAAATATTCTGTTGTTAAAGCAACAGATGCTGATACAGTTGTCAAAGCTGATAACAGCAAGACATTTGGCGGTAACAGGTTCTGGCTTACAGTAGTTATGATACTTGGCGTGATAATCGTTGCATTTATCGTTGTCACAATTATACTGGCTGCTAAGCTTTCTAAGGTTAAGAAGGTATTTAATATGGCTTCTAAAGACGGAGTTGACCTTGATGAGTATACCGAGAAAGAGATAGAAGAGTATGATGAAGACGGTGAGGATGACGAGGACGCTGGCTTCGATGCGGACGCTGGTTTTGACGAAGACGATTCATTATACAAATCTTACGGAGATGACAAATCCGGAAGGAATGATGTTGAAGAATTAAAGTTGTTTGACATTGACGACGAAGATAAGTAAATAAATGTTTAATGCCCTGATGGTTATAGAATGGATTTCTATAATATATCAGGGCATTTGTCATATAGGGTTGATTTTTTCGGACAATCGTAAGATACTTGATAACATGATAGAACATATGTTGTGATGAGGAATAAGCCATGCCGAAGAAGAAATCTTCCAATGAACCAATAGAATATATAGACAGTCAGGCTTTCGATGAAGCGAAAGAGAAGATAATCGGCAAGAGCCACAATGACAAGGGGATAGGCACTTTATCGGAAAAGACGCTGCATGCAGTACTAAAAATGTATTTTGAACCCGATGAGGATAATCACGAGGTTGCAATAGACGGATATTTTGCGGATATATATAATGAGCAGGGAATAATTGAGATTCAGACGAGACAGCTTAATAAGTTAAGGGATAAGCTGTCAGTATTCTTAAATGAATATCAGGTAAGGGTTGTGTATCCTATGCCTTATGAGAAGTATTTAAGCTGGATAGAGCCAGAGAACGGGGATATTACTTCAAGAAGGAAGTCTCCGAAGCGGTGTTCAATGTATGATGCGATGTTTGAACTGTATAAGATTAAAGCATTTTTAAAGAATCCGAATCTTAAGGTTACTTTGCTGCTGATTGATATGGAAGAATATAAGCTTCTTAATGGCTGGAGTTATGATAAGAAGCGCGGGAGTGTGCGCTATGACAGGATTCCGGTTGGAATAAGAAAGGTTATTGAGCTGGACTGCCCACAGGATTATATGCAGTTCGTGCCAGAGGGGCTTGAGAAAGGCTTTACTTCAGCGGATTTTGCAAATGCAGCGCATATTGACAGGCAGACTGCTGCCAGTGTACTTGCAATGCTTAATTACATGGAACAGGTGAAAAGAGTTGGAAAGACAGGCAATGCCTATATATATGATATTGAAGAACATTATTGAATGGAGATAGTATGTACTCTGTAAATGGAAACTGCTTTAGAATATCTGTAAGGAATCTTGTGGAATTCATGTGTGCAAAAGGTGATATTGACAACAGGAATACCGGCAGCAATGATGTGAAAATCATGCAGGAGGGTGCAAGGATTCACAGGAAAATCCAGCACAGCATGGGAACTATGTATCATGCCGAAGTGCCTTTAAAGATAGAGATACCGCTTGTATCTGACTTGGGAATCGAGTATGTCTTACAGGTTGAAGGCAGGGCTGATGGTATTATTGCAGATATTAATCAGGACGAAGACGGCAATAAAGAGCCGAAGGGCGATGTAATAATTGATGAGATAAAGACCATGCAGACAGATGTTTCGCTGCTTAAAGAACCGGTGTATGTGCATAAGGCACAGGCACTGGTGTACGGTTATATATATGCAAGCCAGAAGAAGCTTTCTAATATTGGAATACAGATGACTTACGTTACACCAGAGCCTGAAACAATCAATAAGTTTCTGGAAGAGTACACATTTGAACATATTGAAGAGTGGTTTACGAAACTGATTACAGGTTTTAAGAGATGGACTGATTATACATTTGATGAAAGATATAAGAGAACTGAATCAATTAAAGGTCTTAAGTTTCCATATGAATACAGGGAGGGGCAGAAGAATCTGTGCGTGAGTGTATACAGGGCTATTGAAGATAGTGCGAATCTGTATATTCAGGCACCAACTGGGGTTGGAAAGACTCTGTCTACTGTGTTTCCAGCTGTGCAGGCGCTAGGTCAGCAGATGGCGGACAAGATATTTTACCTGACTTCCAAGACGATAACGAGAACTGTTGCGGAGGATACTTATGCGATATTGAGGGATAACGGGCTTCACATGAGGACGGTTACACTTACAGCCAAGGACAAGATATGCCCGCTTGATGAGCGTAACTGCAATCCGGTGGCGTGTCCGTATGCCAAGGGGCATTTTGACAGGATTAATGATGCTGTGTATGACATAATAACGAGCCAGATGGTTATAGGAAGGGATAATGTCATGGAATATGCGGACAGGCATAAGGTCTGCCCATTTGAGATGTCGCTTGATGTTTCGTACTGGTGTGATGGAATTATATGTGATTATAACTATGTATTTGACCCGGACGCGTCGCTTAAAAGGTATTTTGGCAACGGTGCGAAGGGTGATTATGTGTTTCTTGTGGATGAAGCGCATAACCTTGTGGACAGAGCAAGGGAAATGTACAGTGCTGTGTTGAAAAAAGAGGATTTTCTTGCAGCGAAGAAGCTTGTCAAAGAAATAGACAAACGTCTTGCCAGCACACTTGACAAATGTAACAAGCAATTACTTGAGTATAAAAGACAGTGCGATACATTTCGGGTTGTGAGCGGTCTTGGCACATTCCCAGCCAGTCTTGAGCGAGTCATGGGACTTATGCAGAAGTTCATGGAGAGGCATAAGGGTGAGCCGGTGACTAACGAGCTGTTGGAGTTTTTCTTTGCAGTGAGACATTTTCTTAATATGTATGACTGTGCTGATGAAAAATATGTCTACTATAATGAACATGATGACAACGGGGATTTCCTTGCACATCTGTACTGCGTTGACCCGTCAGGCAACATAAGTGAAAGGCTTTCACAGGGCAGAAGTACTGTGTTTTTCTCAGCAACACTTCTTCCAGTGAATTATTTTAAGGAAATGCTTTCGGGTGATGTGTCGGAAAGAGCGGTGTATGCACATTCGTCTTTTGAGCCTGACAATAAGAGGATTGTTGTGGCTACTGATGTGACAAGCCGCTATACAAGAAGAAATGCAAAGGAGTTTGCCAAGGTACATGATTATATTATGCACATGGTATCTGGCAGAAGTGGAAGATACATGGTGTTCTTTCCGTCATATTCATACATGGAGAATGTCCTTGAGTGCTTCAGGTGGAAAAGTGGCATTAATGTAGCTGAATGTGGTGGAGAAGATACATTTTTACCAGAGCAGTGTATAAATGTGCTTGTACAGGGACGTTTCATGAAAGAGGCTGACAAGGAGAGCTTCTTATCAGCATTTTACGAGGAGCTGCCGGAGGGTGCTTCGCTTGTGGGCTTCTGCGTGCTTGGAGGAATATTCTCGGAAGGAATCGACTTAAAAGATGAGAGCCTTATTGGAGCTGTCATAGTAGGAACAGGGATTCCGATGGTGTGCAGGGAACGTAACATTTTAAGGGATTATTTTGATGAGTTTGGCAAAAACGGGTATTCTTATGCCTATGTTATTCCGGGGATGAACAAGGTGCTGCAGGCAGCAGGAAGAGTTATAAGGACTGATACTGATAAGGGCGTGATTGCATTGCTTGATGACAGATTCATGACTGGTGAGTATGAGAGCATGTATCCGAGGGAGTGGAACAGGATATATCCGGTGACACTTGGCAATGCAGATAGATGTATACGCGATTTCTGGGATGAACAGGACTTGTAGACGCATTTCATGTGTGATAAAATCCAAGCAGATATTAATAAGTTCCGGACATTGATAATCCGGGGAATTATGGGAGAATGATATGATAGAAGAAGTTGTTTCTGTTGAGCTTCCGGTTCATGAAAGACTGGTAGTCAGGAAGAACAGACTTATGAATAAAGATGAGAACCACAGCACACCAAGAATATCAATTGTTACAGGTACTCATGGTGATGAGCTTGATGGTCAGTTTATATGTTATGAGATTATAAGAAGAATTGAGAGAGAAAAGGATAAGCTTAAAGGAATTGTTGACATTTATCCTGATATTAACCCTCTTGGTATTGATACAGGTTCAAGAGGAATTCCTATGTTTGATCTAGATATGAACAGGGTTTTCCCTGGTGATAATAATGGCGCTATGGCTGAATATGTGGCAGCAGGCATTATTGAAGATATTATTGGAAGTGATCTGTGCATTGACATCCATTCAAGCAATATATTTGTAAATGAGATGCCACAGGTAAGAATTAATGATGATACGCAGGAAAAGCTTCTTCCATATGCGAAGATGATGAATGCACAGTTTGTATGGATATATTCATCTATTACTGTGCTTGATGCAACTCTTGCATACAGCCTTAATCATCTTGGTGTGCCTACTCTTGTTACAGAGATGGGAGTTGGAAACAGAATTACACCTAAGTATTGCAGGGATATTGTTGACGGTATATTTAACCTTATGTCCCATAAGGGAATATGGGCTGATGAGCCAAAGGATGTGAATGATCCTATTATTTCTACAGAGGGTGAAGTTACATTTCTTACTGCTAAGGAAAGTGGAATATTCGTATCAGCAGTTGATTCTATGGGAAGGATTGGAATTGGAACGCACATAGGAGATATTATTGAACCTATTGAGGGAAGAATAATCCAGAGAATTGAATCACCTACAGACGGAATTATATTTACATTAAGAGAGAATCCGGTAGTACATAAGGGGGCTCTTATTGCGAGAGTTTATGGTGGCAGATAATGAAGAAAGAGATTATTTATTCGTTAAAAGGTATATATAGAGAAGATTATCAGATAGAGGGATACAGATTTGGCGGCGGTGAGAAGTCAGCATGTATCGTAGGTGCTTTAAGAGGCAATGAGGTACAGCAGCTGTATATATGTTCCCAGCTTGTAAAAGCACTTAAAGAGCTTGAAGCTCACGGAGCGATATCCCATAACCATGAGATTCTTGTCATTCCATCTGTCAACAGGTTTTCGATGAATGTAGGAAAGAGATTCTGGCCTACTGATAATTCTGATATTAACAGAGCTTTTCCGGGTGATATTAATGGAGATACAACCAAGCAGATAGCAGGTACGCTTTTTGACAGGATTAAGGGTTACAGCTACGGAATACATTTTGCAAGCTTTTATATGCCGGGTGATTTCATACCACATGTAAAGATGATGGATACAGGCTTCCAGAGTGCGAGTCTTGCCAATCTGTTCGGACTTCAGTATGTTGTTATAAGAAAACCTAAGCCAATGGATACAGTTACACTTAATTATAACTGGCAGATGAATGGTACCAATGCATTTTCAATATATACCAACAGCACAGATATGATTGATGAAAAGTCTGCGAGACAGGCAGTGTCTTCGGTACTCAGATTCTTAACAAGAATGGGTATTCTTAAGTACAATAATCACAGCGGATACATAGCAAGTGTTATCAATGAATTCGACCTTATGGCAGTCAAGACGTATGATGCAGGATTCTATAAGAGACTTAAAGAACCGGGTGACCCTGTATATCATGGCGAGCTTATTGCACAGATTCTTGATCCATGTGAGGGAACAGTGAAGAGTGAGATAATATCACAGACAGACGGCATTGTTTTCTTCGCACATACAGGACCTACAGTAATGGGTAATCAGGTTGTTTACAAGATAATAAGAAGAATGCATGAATAATTATTTGAAAATATGTTTTATTGTGATACAATAGTTAAATATTAATATAACTAATCTCAGGAGGAAGATATGAGCGGCGTTAAGAGAGTTTTTGTCGAGAAAAAGAAACCATTTGCAGTTAATGCGAAAGAATTACTTGAAGAGATAGGCGGATATCTTGGAATTAAGACTATTACTGATGTAAGAGTTCTTATCCGTTATGATATCGAGAATCTTTCAGAAGAAACATATAAGAAAGCACTTACTACTGTTTTTTCTGAGCCACCAGTAGATGATGTTTATGAGGGAACATTTCCAGCAGGAAAGGACGATTTCGTGTTCTCTGTAGAGTATCTTCCAGGACAGTTCGACCAGAGAGCTGATTCTGCAGAGCAGTGTGTTAAGTTCTTTAATGAGAATGAGACACCAGTTATTAAGACTGCTGTAACTTATGTATTGACAGGAACTGTTACTGAAGAGGAGAAGAACAAGATTAAGGAACACTGCATTAACCCTGTTGATTCAAGGCAGGCAGCAGAGGATATTCCAGAAACTCTTGTTACTGAGTTCAAAACTCCGGCTGATGTTATATATTTTGATGGATTCAAGGATATGCCAGAGGATAAGTTAAAGGAATTATATGATTCTTTAGGACTTGCCATGACATTTAAGGATTTCAAGTTCATTCAGGAACATTTTGCCATTGTTGAGAAGCGAGATCCTTCTATGACTGAAATCAGAGTACTTGATACATACTGGTCAGACCATTGCCGTCACACAACATTTGCAACAGAGCTTACAGATGTTAAGTTTAAGGACGGATTTTACAGAACTCCTATGGAAGCTACATATAACAAGTATCTTTCAGACAGAGCAGAGATTTATAAAGACCGTAAGGACAAGTTCGTATGCCTTATGGACCTTGCACTTATGGGTGCCAAGAAGTTAAAGGCTGAGGGAAAGTTAGCTGATCAGGAAGAATCTGATGAGATTAATGCCTGCTCAATTGTTGTTCCAGTTGAGATTGATGGAAAGACAGAGGAGTGGCTTGTTAACTTCAAGAATGAGACACATAACCATCCAACAGAGATTGAGCCATTTGGTGGCGCAGCAACATGCCTTGGTGGTGCTATAAGAGATCCATTGTCAGGTCGTACATATGTATATCAGGCAATGAGAATTACAGGTGCAGCAGATCCTACAGTTCCAGTATCTGAGACACTTCACGGAAAGCTTCCACAGAGAAAGCTTGTTACAGGTGCAGCTCACGGATACAGCTCATATGGTAACCAGATCGGACTTGCAACAGGATATGTTAAGGAAATCTACCATCCTGATTATGTTGCCAAGAGAATGGAGATTGGAGCAGTTATAGCTGCTGCTCCAAGAAGTGCAGTTAAGAGAGAGAATTCTGATCCGGGAGATATCATTATTCTTCTTGGTGGAAGAACAGGACGTGATGGCTGTGGCGGAGCTACAGGTTCATCTAAGGTTCATACTGAGAAGTCTATTGAGGACTGTGGTGCTGAGGTTCAGAAGGGTAATGCTCCTACAGAACGTAAGATGCAGAGACTCTTCAGAAGACCGGAAGTTACTAAGCTTATCAAGAAATGTAATGACTTTGGTGCAGGTGGCGTATCAGTTGCGATTGGTGAGCTTGCAGCAGGTCTTAAGGTAGATCTTGATAAGGTTCCTAAGAAGTATGAGGGTCTTGACGGAACAGAGCTTGCTATATCAGAGTCTCAGGAGAGAATGGCTGTTGTAGTTGATCCTAAGGATGTTAATGAATTCCTTCAGTATGCAGCAGAGGAGAACTTAGAGGCAGTTGAGGTTGCTGTTGTAACAGAAGAGCCAAGACTTGTTCTTAACTGGAGAGGCAGGGATATCGTTAATATCTCAAGAGCATTCCTTGATACTAACGGTGCTCATCAGGAGACTAAGGTTGTAGTTGATATCCCTTCACAGGAAGATGATTATCTTAAGCCGGTTAAGGTTACAGATGTACGCGGTAAGTGGTTAAAGACCTTAGCAGACCTTAACGAATGCTCACAGAAGGGACTTGTTGAGAGATTTGATGGTTCTATCGGAGCCGGTTCAGTATATATGCCATATGGTGGTAAGTATCAGCTTACAGAGACACAGAGCATGGTTGCAAAGCTTCCAGTACTTAAGGGCAAATGTGACACAGTAACTATGATGTCTTATGGATTTGATCCATATCTTTCATCATGGAGCCCATATCATGGAGCAATCTATGCTGTAACAGATTCTGTAGCTAAGATTGTTGCTGCCGGTGGTGATTTCAGTAAGATTAGATTCACATATCAGGAATACTTCAGAAGAATGACAGAAGATCCAGAAAGATGGAGCCAGCCATTTGCTGCACTTCTTGGTGCATATGAAGCACAGATGGGGTTCGGACTTCCATCAATTGGTGGCAAGGACAGTATGTCAGGAACATTTGAACATATTGATGTTCCACCAACACTCTGCTCATTCGCTATTGATGTAGCTAAGGAAGGAGATATTATCACTCCTGAACTTAAGAACGATGGTGATGTATTAGTTAGATTTGATATTAAGAAGGATCAGTATGATCTTCCAGATTTCGAACAGGTTAAGGCACTCTACAGTGCAATACATGAACTTATCCATAAGAAGGCAATCGTATCTGCATATGTTCTTGATGCCAACGGACTTGTACCGGCACTCAGCAAGATGGCATTTGGTAACAAGTTAGGATTCGAGATAAGTTCAGATGTTAAGGAAGATGACCTTTTTGCACCAGCTTATGGCTGTATCGTTGCAGAAGTTCCAGCAGACAAGCTTGGTGAGATTACAACAGCTTACACTAAGGTTGGTACTGTTAAGGATAACGGTAAGTTTACATACAAGGAAGTTTCAATCAACGTAGAAGAGGCATTAAGCGTATGGTCAGATACACTTGAAGGTGTATTCCCAACAAAGGCTTCTAAGGAAACTGCTCCGGTTGAGAGCAAGTTATATGAAGCACCAAGCGTACATGTATGCAAGAATAAGGTTGCCAAGCCAACAGTATTTATCCCGGTATTCCCAGGAACTAACTGCGAGTACGACAGTGCCAAGGCATTTGAAAGAGCCGGAGCTGATACAATCGTTAAGGTATTCAAGAATCTTGATGCTGAAAGTATCAGAGAGTCTGTAGATGAATTTGAGAACGCTATTAATCAGGCACAGATTATTATGTTCCCAGGTGGATTCTCAGCAGGTGATGAACCAGATGGTTCTGCAAAGTTCTTCGCTACAGCATTCCGTAATGCCAAGATGAAGGAAGCAGTTGAGAAGCTCCTTAATGAGAGAGATGGTCTTGCACTTGGTATCTGTAACGGATTCCAGGCACTTATCAAGCTTGGACTTGTGCCTAATGGTAAGATTACAGGACAGGATGCGCAGTCACCTACACTTACATTTAATACAATTAACCGTCATATATCTAAGATGGTATACACTAAGGTTGTCAGCAATTTAAGCCCATGGCTTGCTAATGCAGAGCTTGGTGGAGTATACTGCAACCCTGCTTCACACGGTGAAGGACGATTCGTTGCTCCTAAGGAATGGCTTGATAAGCTCTTTGCTAACGGACAGGTTGCTACACAGTACTGTGACCTTGATGGTAATGTATCTATGGATGAAGAGTGGAATATCAATGGTTCATACATGGCTATTGAAGGTATCACAAGCCCGGACGGAAGATGCTTCGGTAAGATGGCACATTCTGAGAGACGTGGAGACAGTGTTGCTATTAACATCTATGGAGAGCAGGATATCAAGATATTCGAATCAGGTGTTAAATACTTCAAGTAATGCATAGAGTATAATGAATCAGAGGGGGCAGATTATGGCAAGAGACAAAGTCAGTACAGATATATTATGGAAGGACAGGAAGAGAATTCTCTTCCTAGGACTTCCATGGTCATTCACAAGATACAGTGTGTCTAAGGACAGGTTTTTTATAAGCAAGGGCTTTTCAGCATCAAGGATGATGAAGTAAGACTATATCGTATTATGGACATTTCACTTGAACGCTCATTCCTGCAGAGACTTGTCGGAGTAGGAACAATTAAGGTGTGCTCTGGTGATAAGACAATGGGTGACTTTGAGATTAAGAATATCAAGAGACCTAAGGCTACTAAGGAGCTGATATCAGAGCTTGTGGAGAAGCAGAGAGATGTCAAGAGAGTTGTCAACAGAGAGAATATGATTGATGGCCATGACCACTCAGATGGTCATGCAGATTTTGATGACTTTGACCACGACGATGATGATTCACCATTTGACAGATAATTTTTCAAAAATGTATTGACAGATACATACAAAGATGATATTTTAATAGTTAGTTAAGGCTAACTGATGTAACGGGTATCCAGTTAGGGTACTCGTTATTTTATAAATATAAGTTAGACAAACCTAACAAAAGTAAGTTATATGAAAGGGTGAGAACATGAGTGTAGTTATTATTGGTGGCAATGAATGTATGGAACGCCAGTATCATCAGATATGTAAGAAACACGGATGCAAGGCTAAAGTATTTGTTAAAGAGAAAAGTGGATTTTCTAAACAGATAGGAAGTCCGGACCTTATGATACTTTTTACCAATACTGTTTCTCATAAGATGGTTTTATCAGCAGTTACAGAGGCCAAGAAGAATGATGTTGATATAGTAAGAACACATTCAAGCAGTGCAGCATCGCTTACAAGCGTTTTAGAGGCATATTTAGGCGAAAGCAAGGCATGCTAATAAGAAGTAACAAAGTGTAATGGAAGGAAAAGAAAAATGGTCTGTACAGATGTGTTGGGAAGAATTGAACGGGAAGTTATAAAGGAGTGTTCACCGACTCTTGCCGGATTAAAGACAGGTAATCTGTTTAATTACAAATATAATAATATATCTGCTTTTAAGAAGGAACTTGCAAGTGTTAACAGAAAGCTCAATGATAAAGGAGTGTATGTAACATTTTTAAAGAGAAATGAAAAGAGTGCACTTTTATATGTATTCAGACCAGACAGATTAGAGAAGGATCTGTCACAGCCGGCAGTGCAGAATGTACTGAAAGCATTTGGATATACAGATTATAAAGTTGGAGCAAGCATTAAGCATCTTAAGCAGAGAGTGGAGGAAAACACATGCTTTCCACATGAAATAGGGCTGTTCTTAAGCTACCCGGTGGGAGATGTAATCCAGTTTATAAGACAGAAGGGCTGCAATTACAAATGTTGTGGAGTATGGAAGGTGTATTGTGATGAGGCATTCAGCCAGAAGATGTTTGCACGTTACAGAAAATGCACAGAAGTTTATTTAAGAGTCTTTGACCGTGGTAGAAGCATATCTGCTTTAACGGTTTAAGCATATAAAAAAGTGAAAAAGGAGAGATTGGATAATGAGTAAAGTAGCAGTAGTTTATTGGAGCGGAACAGGTAATACAGAGGCAATGGCTAACGCAGTTGCAGAGGGAGCTAAGGGAGCGGGAGCAGAGGTTGATGTACTTGCAGCATCTGATTTTAATTCAGGAAAGGTTGCTGAATATGATGGAATCGCATTCGGATGCCCAGCAATGGGAGCAGAGAATCTTGAAGAGTCAGAATTCGAGCCAATGTTCACAGAGGTAGAAGGAAGCCTTAGCGGTAAGAAAATCGCACTTTTCGGTTCATACGGATGGGGGAGCGGCGAATGGATGGCTGACTGGGATGAGAGAAGTAAGGCTGCAGGCGCTGTTCTTGCAACAGATAGCGTAATCTGTCAGGAAACACCAGATAATGAAGCTGTTGAGAACTGCAAAAAACTTGGGGCAGCATTAGCATAATTATTTTTTGCCTACAATATATTGAAAAGATTGCACACATTGCCCCTGGTTGGTTGTAACAATCAGGGGTTTTATGTGCTAAAAAATATTTGAAAAATGGAACAAAAGTTGTTGACATCTAATGGCTATTAGGGTAAACTAACCTGCGGTGATAATGAAAAACATTATCAATATGCTAAAAAAGAGGAGATGAGCTTATGCCATTAACTATGATTGATGAAGGAACTCCATACACAATCCAGCGAATTGGTGGAAAAGAAGAGATAAGACGTTTTCTTGAGAATCTTGGATTCGTACCGGGAGCAGTCGTGACAGTTGTTTCTAAGGTTGGCGGTAATGTTATTGTTAACATTAAGGAATCAAGAGTTGCCATAGGAAAAGATATGGCTAATAAAATTATGGTATAAAGAGCTGCGTAAGTCAGCTCTTATATAAAACTAAAATTAGAAGGAGATAAACTATGACTTTAAGAGATGTATCTGTAGGCCAGACTGTTAAAGTTACCAAGTTAAATGGTGATGGTCCGGTAAAAAGAAGAATTATGGATATGGGAATTACTAAGGGAGTTGAAGTCTATGTAAGAAAGGTAGCGCCTTTGGGAGATCCTATAGAGGTTACAGTAAGAGGCTATGAATTATCGCTTCGTAAAGCCGATGCCGAAATGATCGAGGTAGGCTGATTGTTTTTTACATATGGGTTAGCAGAATCTAATTAATGTAAGAAATGTCAAATGTTTGTTAGTAAATGCATAAGCATTTATATAAAAGAAATGAGGTAGTCAAATGTCAATTAAAATTGCATTAGCAGGTAATCCAAACTGCGGTAAAACAACATTGTTTAATGCTTTGACCGGATCTAATCAGTTTGTTGGTAACTGGCCAGGCGTTACAGTTGAGAAGAAGGAAGGTAAATTAAAGGGACATAAAGATGTCACTATCATGGATTTACCAGGTATTTATTCACTTTCTCCTTATACTCTTGAGGAGGTAGTAGCAAGAAATTATCTTATTAACGAGAGACCTGATGCAATCATCAACATTGTTGATGGTACTAACATTGAAAGAAACCTTTATCTTTCAACTCAGATTATGGAGTTAGGTATTCCAGTTATCATGGCAGTTAACATGGTCGATATCATGGAAAAGAACGGAGATAAGGTTGATCTTGCCAAGATAGGAAAGAATCTTGGTTGTGAGGCTGTTGAGATATCAGCTCTTAAGGGAACTGGTGTTAAGGAAGCAGCAGAGAAGGCTGTTAAGCTTGCAGAGAGCAAGAAGGTTAACACAATCGCTCACAAGTTTGATGACAAGGTTGAGGCAGCTATATCAGCAGTTGAAGATAAGCTTGGTCTTGATATTGTTGAAGAACAGAAGAGATTCTTCGCTATTAAGCTCCTTGAAAAGGATGATAAGATTAAGGCTCTTATGAAGGATGTTCCTGATGTTTCATCAGAGATTGAAGCTCTTGAGAAGGAATTTGATGATGATACAGAGAGTATTATCACTAATGAAAGATATACATATATATCTTCAATTATCAGTGGATGTTTTGCAAAGAAGTCTGAAAAGAAGCTTTCTACATCAGATAAGATTGATAGAATAGTTACTAACAGATTCTTAGCTCTTCCAATATTCGCTGCTGTTATGTTTGTTGTATATTATGTATCAGTTACAACAATCGGTTCATTAGCTACAAACTGGGTAAATGATGGCGTATTTGGTGATGGCTGGCATCTTTTCGGAATCGGCACATCAGCTTATGAAGAAGCATCAGAGGATTATGGCGATTCAGATACAATCATTTCAGCATATATCGAGAGTCTTGGCGACGAGGGAGAAGAATATGCAGACGCTATTGATACAGAAGCAGATGACTATGATTCAGATGCAGCAGTAGCAGCATTAAAGGAACTCGAAAAGACAGTTCCAGCAAAGCTTTCATTAGATTACGAAGTAACTGATGAAGAGACATACAGTCAGGAGACAGAGACAACTGATGCTGCTGGTGTTAAGGAAGCTATTGAAAAATGTATTGAAAATGATGGCGCAGCACCAGACTCAGCTAACTATGGCGTATGGGTTCCAAGTATCCCATCATTACTTGAGTCAGGACTTGATGCTATCGGTTGTGCAGACTGGTTAAAGGGACTTATCCTCGACGGTATTGTAGCTGGTGTTGGTGCAGTACTTGGTTTCGTTCCACAGATGCTCGTTTTATTCATATTCCTTGCATTCCTTGAGTCTTGCGGTTATATGGCTCGTATAGCATTCATTATGGATAGAATTTTCCGTAAGTTCGGTCTTTCAGGTAAGTCATTCATTCCAATGCTTATCGGTTCAGGTTGTGGTGTTCCTGGTATCATGGCTTCACGTACAATCGAAAACGACAGAGATCGTAAGATGACAATTATGACAACAACATTTATTCCTTGTGGAGCTAAGCTTCCATTCATCGCAATGGTTGCCGGTGCTATCTTCGACGGGGCTCCTTGGGTTGCTCCATCAGCATACTTCCTTGGAATATTCTCAATTATCTGCTCAGGTATCATCTTAAAGAAGACAAAGTTATTCGTTGGAGATCCAGCACCATTCGTTATGGAGCTTCCAGCATACCATCTTCCAACAGTTGGTACAGTATTAAGAAGTATGTGGGAGCGTGGATGGTCATTCATCAAGAAGGCCGGAACAATCATCACACTTTCAACAATCATTATCTGGTTCACAACATACTTCGGATTTGTTGATGGTTCATTCCAGATGCTTACAGATGATCAGATTGACTTCTCTATCCTCGGCAGAGTAGGTAGGGCAATCGCTTGGATATTTGCTCCTTTAGGATTCGGTAACTGGCAGGCAACTGTTGCTTCTATTACTGGTCTTGTTGCTAAGGAGAATATCGTTGGTACAATGGGTATCCTTTACTCAGCAGGTGAGGGAACAGTATATGCTAACATGGCAGCTACATTTACAGTAGTAAGCGGATATGCATTCCTTGCATTCAACCTTCTCTGTGCTCCTTGCTTCGCAGCTATGGGTGCTATTAAGAGAGAGATGAACAACACTAAGTGGTTCTGGATTGCAATCGGATATCAGTGTGGATATGCTTACCTTGTAGGTCTTGTAATTAACCAGATTGCTGGTCTTATTACTGGCGACACAGCATTTAACGTATTCACAGTAATCGCAATCCTTATCATTGTTGCTTTCATCTATCTGTTATTTAGACCATATAAGGAAAGCAAGACATTAAAGGTTGATTCTAAGAAGCTTATGAATGCAGCAAAATAATAATTAATTAAGTGATGATAGTTTGGAGGTGTAATTATGCTGGGAACAATTATAGTAGGAGTTATATTAATAGTTATAGTTGTGCTTATTGTACGCAGTATGGTACACGATAAGAAAAACGGTAAATCGTTCACATGTGGTGGCGACTGCGGCAAATGCAAAGGTCACTGCCATTAATAAGGAGGTAACGGGTGGTCAAGAATCCTGATAAAGACAAAGACATTATTATTTCTCGTCTCAAGCAGCAGGGTTGCAGAATAACTAAACAGAGGCTTATGCTTCTTGATGTAATTCTTGAAGAGGACTGCTCAAGCTGTAAAGAGATTTATTACAAGGCAGTGAAGAAAGATCCTAAGATTGGAGCTGCGACTGTATATCGTATGGTTAATACACTTGAAGAAATAGGTGCGATTAACCGTAAGAATATGTACAAGATAACTTGTGATGAGGACGATAATGGCGGTTATACTGTAAGATTAAACGATGATTCGTCAATTAATTTATCAGAAGGCAAATGGAGTAAAATAATTGAATCCGGTCTTGAAGCCTGCGGCTACATTAAAGATCAGAAGATAACAAGTGTGGTTGGCAAGAAAAAGGCTGTGACAGTTAAATAATATTTGCTAATAAGGGAGAGGTGAAATAATTCATCTCTCCTTTTTGTGTGTTGAGAAAATTTATCAACTGGAAATTTTGTGTAGAAATGTTGTATAATATGTAATATAATAACCGCTAAACCTAAGAAAACATTTATTGTCCAATATGGACAGAGAGGAGCTAATTATGAAGATTAATAACTTAAAGAAACCAGGACTTTTTGCAGCAGGTGTATTATTCGGAACAGCAGGAATTAAGATTCTTACAAGCAAGGATGCTAAGAAGCTTTATACTAACTGCACAGCAGCAGTTTTAAGAGCTAAATCATGCATAATGAAGACAGCTACAACTGTTCAGGAAAATTGCGAAGATATATATGCTGATGCTAAGACAATTAATGAGACAAAGTATAACACAGAAGAAGTTGTACTTGATTCAGTAGATGAAGATGAGGAAGCGTAATAGAGTATGAAATTCACAATAAAGCATGGTGTGCCCGGAAGAATCCGTGTTCACATGGATGCTTCGGACATGACATTTACACAGGCAGATGTCCTTTTATATTATCTTAAGAATCTGCAGGGCGTTACGAATGCCAAGGTGTATGAGAGAACTGCTGATGCAGTTGTTGAGTACAGATGTTCAAGAAAGACCGTGATTGAAGCTCTTGCCAAGTTCAGATACAGCAATGTAGAAGTTCCGGAAGATGTACTTGCAACATCTGGAAGATCAATCAATTCCCATTATACTGAGAAGTTAGCGGATCAGGTATTATGGAGAATGACTAAGAAACTGTTTATTCCGGCACCTGTATGTGCGGTATTAACAACAGTATCTTCCATGAAGTACATATATAAAGGAATCAGGACACTGCTTGACAGAAAACTTGAGGTTCCTGTTCTTGATGCAACTGCAATCGGAGTTTCTATATTAAGAGGAGACTTTAATACAGCTGGTTCAGTAATGTTCCTTCTTGGAATCGGTGAGATAATAGAGGACTGGACACACAAGAAGTCAGTTGACGACCTTGCAAGAACCATGTCACTTAATGTTAATAAGGTCTGGTTAAAGACCTCTGATGCAGAAGTACAGGTATCTGTAAAGGATGTTAAGGACGGAGATAATGTTATAATCAGAATGGGCAATGTAATCCCATTTGATGGAACTGTTATCAGTGGTGAGGCAATGGTTAACCAGGCTTCACTTACAGGTGAATCTGAGCCTGTAAGAAGAGGAGAAGGAACTACTGTATTTGCTGGAACTGTAGTTGAAGAAGGCGAGATAGTATTCAAGGTTAAACGTGCCGGAGGCTCAAGCAAATATGACAAGATTGTTAAGATGATTGAAGAATCTGAGAAGTTAAAGTCAGGACTTGAATCAAAAGCCGAGCATCTTGCTGATAAACTTGTGCCATATTCACTTGGTGGAACAGCACTTACATATCTGCTTACCCGCAATACTACCAAGGCATTGTCAATACTTATGGTTGACTTCTCATGTGCATTGAAGCTTGCTATGCCTATTACAGTGCTTGCAGCCATAAGACAGGCAAGTCAGGCCAGTGCAACTGTTAAAGGCGGTAAGTTCTTAGAGGCAATCGCTGAAGCAGATACTATTGTATTTGATAAGACAGGTACACTTACAAAGGCTAAGCCAACAGTAAGCAAGGTATATTCATTTAACGGAATGCCGGAAGATGAGCTGTTAAGAATAGCTGCGTGTCTTGAGGAACATTTCCCACATTCAATGGCTAAGGCTGTTGTTAATGAGGCAGGCAGAAGAAAACTTATGCATGAAGAGATGCACTCTAAGGTTGAATATATTGTTGCACATGGAATATCAACATTTATCAATACAAGTAAGATTATCATAGGAAGCCATCACTTTGTATTTGAGGATGAAGCGTGTGTAATTCCAGCAGGAAAGCAGGAATTATTCGACAGTCTACCAGACGACTGCTCACATCTTTATATGGCAATTAACGGTGAGCTTGCGGCAGTTATATGTGTAATTGATCCGTTAAGAGAAGAAGCACCAGCGGTTATCGAAGGACTTAAGAAGGCTGGAATGTCTAAGGTTGTCATGATGACCGGAGATAGTGAAAGAACAGCCGCTTCTATTGCTAAGAAGGTTGGAGTGACTGAATATTATTCAGAGGTTCTTCCTGAGGACAAGGCCAAGTTCGTAGAAAAAGAGCGTGCAGCAGGACGAAAGGTAATTATGATTGGTGATGGAATTAATGATTCACCAGCACTTTCAGCAGCAGATGTAGGTATCGCCATAAGTGACGGTGCTGAGATTGCAAGAGAGATTGCGGATATTACTGTCGGTGCGGATGATCTTAACCAGATACTTATGCTTAAGAAATTAAGTGACAGTCTGATTAAGAAGATTAACAGAAATTACCGTGTGATTGTTGGATTTAATTCCGCACTTATCGCACTTGGTGTAACAGGCGTTATACAGCCTACAACATCAGCACTTCTTCATAACACATCAACACTTGTTATAAGTCTTGAGAGTATGAAGAATCTGCCGGTTTAATAAAATTTGTACAGTTCAATAAATTCTTTGAACGCTGAAACAGCCGGCTTTCCGATTGTATCAGGATTCCATTTGAGATTGACATACCTGTAGCAGGCAGGATTATCAATCTTAATGAGCCTGATGTCAGAAAGCTGGTTTATTTTATGCCATGTTATGACAGGGACGAAAGCAAGGCCAAGCCCCATCTTGATAAACTTTCTTACAGTAGACGGGTCGTCACTTTCAATCGCATAAGTAAGATCAAAGCCGGCTTTGTTGCAGGCATTCTTCATGGTCTGGTTAAGCTGGCTGCTGTCAAGACCAATGATAGGCTCACCTTTTACATCAATAAGATTAATTGCGTCAAGCCTTGCGAAGGGGTGGCTGACAGGTACTGCAAGAGCAATATTCTCCTTAAAAAGAGTATGGGAAGTCTTTTTATTAACACGGATAGATGATGAACATAGTCCAATATCTTCTGTAAAATCTTTCTTTAATCCCATCTGAACAACCTTGATAGATACATCAGGGTAAATCATCTTAAACTGTCTGATAATCTCGCCTATGTGTGAAGAAGCCACGCGGGCAGAAACAGTCACGGTCATATCATTAATTTTAGAAGCTGCGGAGATTTCGTTATGTGCTGTTGCTATAGAATTAAACACTTCCTCTGTATGTTTAAGCATAATCTTTCCATAATCATTAAGTACAATCATTCTTCCGATACGGTCAAAAAGAGGAACCCCGAGCTCAGCTTCGATTTCATGTATAGTTTTACTGATTGCAGGTTGGGAAATGTGCAGATTTTTAGCGGCTTTTGTCATATGCTCGATCTTTGCTACTTCCATAAAATAATACATTTGCAATAATTCCATATGTTGTCAGCTCCTCTTTTTGTAGTAAATTAACATATATAACCCGCTGGTTATTAATTCATAATCGATTTGGTATTAGATTTTTAGATAATATAGGGTGTATTATAACAACTGTCAAGAGAACAAGAAAATAAACTAATTATCACAGGCAATGGTGCCATTTCGGATTACTGTTGTCTGTGATTTTTTATTTTCTTTTAAAAATGTTAATAAGGGAGGAACGCATATGAGGAAGAGAAAAAAATTACTGGCAGTAGTCAGTGCCTTATGTCTTCTTGTGACAGGCAGTGTATTTACAGGATGTGGCACAGGAGGTTCGGCAGCAGGAAGCAGTAAAACATTAAATGTAGCAGTTGATGTTGAAGCACCATCACTTGATACACATATCAATGCAGCAACAGCCTCAAGACATGTTGCAAACTGTGTGTTTGAAGGAATATTTGAGTGTGATGAAACATTTACACCTCAGATGCAGCTGTTATCAGCATATAACACTTCAGATAACAAATTGTGGGAATTCACATTAAGAGAAGACGTCAAGTTCCATAATGGCAAGGAATTGAAAGCAGAAGATGCGGTTGCTTCACTTAACAGATGGTTAAAAAACAATAAGGCTGTTGCAGCGAAGCTCACAACGGCTGGTGAGACATTTGAGGAAACCGGTGATTATACATTTAAGATTGAACTTGCAGAAGCTAACAGTTCACTTCCACAGATGCTGGCTTCACCAACACAGTTCCCGATAATCACAACCAAGGAATTATGTGAGAAATATCCAGATTCATATTTACAAGAATATGTTGGAACTGGTGCATGTAAATTTGAGTCATATGTACCTAATTCATATTATCACCTTGTAAAGAATGAAGATTATAAGGGACCTGGATACACACAGTCATCGTGGGCTGGCGATAAGGAGTTTAATTTTGATGATGTTTACTTCTATACGGTTCCGGATATAACAACAAGAGTTTCAGGACTTCAGTCTGGTCAGTACGATATTATTGAAAATGTTTCAGGGGAATATCGTTCAGTCGTAGATTCATACAGTGGAACAAGCGTTAAGGGCTTTAAGAGAGCAATTGCAGCACTCGACTTTAATGTACTTGATGGAGGTGATTCTCCATTACTTAATACTAAAGTAAGACAGGCAATCAAGATGGTTGCAAATGTATCAGATATGGGAGCTGCCAACAGCTCAGATTCATCTTTCTATACAATAGATGGCTCACTTATGGCATCTGTAACATCATTCTATACAGAAACTAAGAATAACTATGCTGATACAGCAGCAGCCAAGAAGCTTGTAGAAGAATCAGGATACGATGGTAAGGAAATAGTGCTTGCAACAACACAGGCTTATCCGGCTTATTACGATATAACACTTGTTCTTCAGAAGCAGCTTGAAAGTATAGGACTTAAGACAAGGGTTGATGTATATGACTGGGCATCACTTCTTTCAATGGTACAGTCAGGAGATGCTAAGGCAGACTGGGATATTTACTATATGATATGGCCTAATGTACCAACACCATTAACACTTAATCCAATAAGTAACATACATATTACAGGAGCACTTGGTACAGAGATGAGTGACTACATGAAGAAGATAAGCTCAGCAAGTGATGATACTGCAGCTAAGGCAGCATGGGCTGAATGTGCAAAGTGGGTTGATGATAACGCATTAGCATATAAGCTATGGGATGTTAATACATTCCTTGGCTATTCAGATAAACTTACAGGTTTTCAGGTAACTAATGAATATTCAATCTTTGGATGCTCTAAGAACTAACAATAGTAAAGTTATTATTCTGTTCGGTTTATAAGGGTAAAACAGGAGGATACAGAATGGTAAAGTATATCTTAAAAAAGTTAGGCTCCGTGATTATCACACTATTCATTCTTTCGATAGTATTGTTTGGAATAACACATTCAATGAGTGGTGATCCGGCTTCCGTAATTCTCGGTACTAATGCCACACCGGAGGCGGTGGCAGAGTTACGGGAGAGCATGGGGCTTAATGATCCGATAATAGTGCAGTATGGCTCATGGCTGCTTGACTGTCTCCACGGTGATCTTGGAGATTCATATTTCAGAAATGAAAGCGTAGTACAGTCAATAGTTTCGTGCTTTGCTGTATCAATCAATCTGGCAGTATTTGCCGAACTGCTTGCACTTGTGTTTGCAGTTCCGCTTGGAATACTTGCCGCAATGTATAGAAACAGATTTCCTGATATCGTGGTAAGTGTTGTATCACATATCTTTCTTGCAATACCGGCATTCGTTCTGGCGCTGGTTTTATCAATAGTTTTCGGCGGAATGTTAAAGATCCTTCCGGTATCAGGATACCGTTCAATGCAGTTTGGTTTTGGCATGCACATAGAATATCTGCTACTTCCAGCGATATCTCTGGCATGCCGCCAGGGTGCTCTTATAGCAAGAATGACACGTTCATCAATGGTTGAAGTGATGAGCAGTGATTATGTAAAGACAGCTAAGGCGAAGGGATTAAGCAAAGGAGTCATAACATTTAAACATGCTCTTAAGAATTCCCTTAACACAATAATTACAGTAGTCGGTCAGTCATTTGGTGAGATTATTGCAAATGTGGCTGTTACCGAGACAATATTTGCAATCCCGGGAGTCGGACAGCTTCTTATATCAAGCATAAGCAAGAGAGATTATCCTGAGATACAGGGAGTAGTTCTTGTAATAAGCCTTATGTATTGTCTTATAAATGTAATTCTTGACCTCGCATACAGTGCAGTTGACCCAAGAATCAGAACATCAAAGTAAGGAGGCTTTTATATGGCAGAGATTAAAGAAAAGAAGCTTGCGGTTAATAAAAGCGGACTTAGGGAATACAGGAAACTGCAGTTTAGGAAATTCATGAAGAACAAGCTTGCCGTAGTCGGTGCCGGAATACTTCTGATTCTTCTTATCGGAGCAATTGTATTACCGCTTGTCATGCATCTTGACCCATATGAGATGAATCCGGCAGGAAAGCTGCAGGCACCAAGTGCAAGCCACTGGTTTGGTACAGATACACTTGGAAGAGATGTATTTGCAAGATGTACATACGGTATAAAAATGTCTTTCGTAATAGGAATTATTACAAGTGCAATAGCAATGCTGTTAGGAATGATACTCGGATTGCTGGCAGGATACTTCAAGTTTCTTGATAACGTAATAATGAGAATATGTGAGAGCATGATGGCAATACCATCAATGCTTATGGCACTTGCTCTTATGGCAGCATTTGGTACATCAATGAAAAATGTTGTTATAGCACTTGCGATTGTATACACACCAATGGTTGCAAGAATAGCAAGAAGTTCAGTTATATCAGTTAAGAGACAGACATATGTAGATGCAATCAAGGCACAGGGTGCAGGCTGGGCAAGAATACTTTTTAAGCATATAATGCCTAATTCACTGTCGCCGGTAATAGTACAGACAACATATACATTTGCATCAGTAATAATTATAGAGGCCTCTTTAAGCTACTTAGGCGTTGGTGTTCCATCAGTTGTACCTACACTTGGTAACATAATCAATGATGCTAAACAGTTCATGCTCATAAGACCATCACTTACCATACTTCCATGTATAGTCATGGTGCTTCTTGTGCTTGGCGTGAATATGTTCGGTGATGGCATCAGGGATGTGTTAGACCCTACAGCTAATTAGGAAGAGAGGTGTCAGATATGAGTAAAGAACAACAGACAATATTAGATTTACAGAATTTAAAGACAACCTTTCATACTATGAGAGGAGATATCACGGCTGTAGACGGTGTAAGCTTTCAGGTACATGAAGGAGAAATCCTTGGCATTGTAGGTGAGTCAGGCTGTGGTAAATCTGTTACATCACAGTCGATAATGCGTTTATATGATGAAAAGAAGCTGGCACATTATGAAGGGCACATAATGTTTGACGGAGAAGATATCTTAACCAAGTCAGAAAAAGAAATGGAAAAGATACGAGGCAATAAGATTGCAATGATTTTTCAGGATTCGCTCAGCGCACTCAATCCGTTATTCACTGTAGGGCAGCAGATAACAGAGGCTCTTAAGAAACATCAGGGAATGAATAAAAGAGAGGCTAAGGCAAGAGCGGTTGAACTCTTAAAGCAGGTCGGAATACCTGCTCCTGAGACAAGAGTTGATAATTATCCGCATGAGATGTCAGGCGGTATGAGACAGAGAGCAATGATTGCAATGGCACTTGCCTGTACACCGAGACTTCTTATAGCAGATGAGCCTACTACGGCGCTTGATGTTACTATTCAGGCACAGATTATGAATCTTATAGTTGACCTTAATAAGAAGCATAATATGGGAATCATGCTTATAACACATGACCTCGGAGTAGTCGCACAGACATGCCACAGAGTTATTGTTATGTATCTTGGACATATAGTTGAGGAAGGTTCGGTTGATGATATATTTTACAGACCGCTTCACCCATATACCAAAGGTCTGTTAAAGTCTATTCCTACACTTGAAACCAAGAAGGGTGAAGAATTGTACATCATAAAAGGAACAGTTCCGGCACTTAATGAAGTGGGAAAGGGTTGCAGATTCTGTGGAAGATGTCCATATGCAACAGAGATATGTAAGAGTTCAGATCCGGAGCTTGTTACAGTTAACAAAACACAGAAGGTCAGATGCCATTTTGCAAGTGACCTAAGGGAAGAGGTGGACGATTAATGGAAGATAAGAAGGTTGTTTTAGAGGTTAAAGGTCTTAAGAAGTATTTTCCGGTTCAGAGTTCATTAAAGAAGAATCCCAAAGCAGTAAAGGCAGTAGATGATATTTCTTTTAAGCTTTATAAGAATGAGACACTTGCAATAGTCGGAGAATCAGGCTGTGGAAAGAGTACCACAGGAAGATGTCTTATAAGACTTGAAGATCCTACCGATGGACAGATTATATATAAAGGACGGGATATTGCAAAGTTAAAGGGCAGAGAGAAAAAGCAGCTTGCAAAGGAAATGCAGATGATATTCCAGGACCCTTATACATCACTCAACCCAAGAAAAACCATAGGAAGCATAATAGAAGAGCCGATGGTAATTCATCATATGTGTAACAGCAGGGAAGAGCGTATGAAAAGAGCTATGGAAATGCTTGAAAGAGTCGGCTTAAGAGCAGACCAGTACTACAGATATCCACATGAATTCTCAGGAGGACAGAGGCAGAGAGTAGGAATCGCAAGAGCACTTATTCTTGAATCAAAGATAGTTGTATGCGATGAACCTGTATCAGCGCTTGATGTGTCAATACAGTCGCAGATTCTTAATCTGTTGTCAGAGCTTAAGAGGTCAATGGATATTACATACATATTCATATCACACAATATGAGCGTTGTAAGATATATATCAGACAGAATAGCAGTTATGTATCTTGGTCATCTTGTAGAACTGGCGACTACAGAAGAGTTATTTTCCAATGCTCTCCACCCATATACACAGGCACTTTTATCAGCAGTTCCAGAGGCAGACCCGCACACTACTAAACATCAGATAATGCTTGAAGGTGACCTGCCTTCCCCACTTGATCCTCCTGCCGGCTGTCCTTTTAAGAACCGTTGTAAATATGCAAAGTCATACTGCAGTGACGCATGCCCTACACTCAGGGAAGAAACTCCCGGACATTTCGTTGCATGTTTCCTGTTTGATGAGAAATAAGCCTGCAAATAAAAAGTCAAGGCTAAATTGAAAGAACATTGAAAATTTTATAC
>CAVAPS010000027.1:0-32631 GCA_963590775.1 Desulfovibrio piger | reverse complement strand
AGCTTTCTGGGAACACACCTGCATAGCAGGTGGTTTATTTTTATTGCCGATACAAAAATAACACCCGCACCATCATCTGACGGTGCGGGTGTTCGTTAATCCACAACTCTGACAGCACTAATTACAGGCTGTTTGCTTTTATCAGTAATCACACCATTCTGGTTAGTGTCAGTGCAATCTTTACATATCTTATCAACAATGTCCATGCCACTTGTAACAGTGCCGAAAGCCGCATACTGTCCGTCAAGGCTTGGAGTATCCTTCTGCATAATGAAAAACTGGGAACTTGCAGAATTATTGGCAGAAGAGTGCGCCATAGAAATAGTGCCTCTTACATGGCTTATATTGTTTTCAACACCATTTGATTTGAATTCACCTTTGATTTTCTCAGATGAACCACCAGTTCCGTCGCCATTAGGGTCGCCGCCCTGAATCATGAATCCATCAATTACACGATGAAAAGTCAATCCGTTGTAGAATCCTGAATTGGCAAGATTAATAAAATTAGTAACAGTAATTGGAGCAGTATCTGCGTCAAGTTCTACTTCAATAGTCCCGTAATTGTTAATATCAATACATATATGATGTTTTCCTGACATAAGTTCAGCCTGATTGTCTGTGGCAGAATTGTCAGGATTATTGTTGTCACAGCCGGCAAGCAATACTCCCATACATAAGATTAATCCGCATAAAATGGTAAAAAATCGTTTCATATATAGTCCTCCATGTGATTAAATTAAGATATTCTACAGTATTATACCACTTTTTTGTCGAATTTAATAAAATAGTGGAATTTAAAAAATATTTAGTATATAGTACTATAGAAAAAATTAAATTAAAACAATATGAATGGAGAGAAGATGGGTAAGGTAAAGGAAAACTCGGTAGATGATGAAATTGATATAATGGGGTTACTGCAAGCCATTCTTTACAGATGGTGGATTGTACTTATCGCTGCAATTACCGGATTCGCTATTGCTCTTGCAACAACAGTTTTTTTGATTACACCTAAGTATTCAGCAACATCCATGATATACATGAGGGGAAGTGGCAATACAATTGCATCTTTAGCGGATTTACAGATTGGTTCGGAGCTTACCAATGATTATCAGATAATTTTCACAAGTAGAACATTACTTACAAAGACTATCAAAGAATTAAATCTTGATATGAGTTATGGACAGTTGAAGTCAATGATTTCAATCAGTAATCCATCAGACACACGTATTTTACAGGTTACAGTTACATGTGATGATCCTGATCTTGCATGCTCACTTACTAACAGCATTGTTACTAACGGTATGCAGGCTGCAGAAGAGATTGATTCTAAAGAGCCATATGTGATTGACAGAGCTATTGTACAGAATAGTCCGGTTAGTCCTAATCTTACTAAGAATGTGGCTATCGGAGCATTAGCTGGAGCACTTTTAAGTGCAATATTTATAGCTGTAAGATATATGCTTAATGATTCGTTACAGTCAACAGCTGATATTGAGAAATATCTTGAGCTTCCTGTATTATGTTCTATACCAGAGAATAAGAACTGTGTATATGAACTTGAAACAAGAACTTCTAAGAAGAAACGGAGATAGTAATGTTGAATAATAACGCAACTGAAAAGAAAACTAAAGATAGTATAGTTGAATTACATATGAAAGATCCTGGATTCTCAGTAACAGAAGCGTTCAATACACTTCGTACTAATATAATGTTTTCAGGAGAAAATATTAAGACCATTATGGTTACAAGTACTAATCCTGCTGAAGGAAAGAGTTTTGTTGCAATGCAGCTTGCTAAGAGTTTTGCTGATATTAATAAGAAAGTCATATATATTGACTGTGATTTAAGAAAGTTGGTAACTCTTTCAAGATATAAGATCAGAGGTAAGAGGGCTGGTCTTACAGAGTACATAACAGGTCAGAAGTCACAGCTTATATACGAGACTAACATTCCTAATTTAGCTGTTATATTAAGCGGTCATGTTGTACCTAACCCAATAGAACTCATGGAGTCTAAGAAATTTGATAACTTACTTTCTGTGTTAAGAGAAAGATTTGATTATGTAATAATTGATTCACCACCAGTTGGAAGTGTTGTTGATGCATGTGTAATTGCACCTAAGGTTGATGGTACTGTTATGGTAGTCAGATCTGATGCAGTTGGAAGAAGTCATGCAATTCAGGCTAAGAAACAGCTTGAGAAGAGTAAGGGTAGAATTTTGGGTGTAGCACTTAACGGAGTAGGAACTCATAAGGGCTCATACTATTATAAGAATGATAATTCTTATTATGGAGAATACTACAATGAAGAACAGTCAGAAAAGAAGCCAAAAGACAAGTAAATATATAAAGATAGCAGTATTATGTGCAGCTTTCATAATAATTATATGTATGTGGTTTCCTATATATAATAATATGAAAGATAAGAAGCATGATACAGCTGATAATTCTGCAGATAATAAAGAGTATTCATCAATTGAAGTTGATGGAAAAACTATAATTATAATACAGGATTGATTAATATTTTGTTTATTGGTTTTGATTCATCTGCTGACATAGAATCGCTAGAAGGAAAGAACAGTAATACGGGAGAGAATGGCAGAGCGGACAGCATATATGTTCTTTCATTAGACAGACGAAACAAGAAGATGCAGATACTTGCATTATCAAGAGATACTATGACTGATATAGAAGTCACTGATGTATCCGGACAGGTAGTAGGATGGGGAAAAGATCATCTGGCATTTGCATATTCATACGGTGATGGCAAAGATAAAAGCTGCCGCCTTATGTCGGATGCAGTATCTAATATTGTTAACAACATTCCTATTGTATATTATTGTGCAGCTAATATTAATTCACTTGGAACACTTATTAATATAGTGGGGAGCGTTGAAGTTCAGATTCCTAATGATGACTTGAAACAATTTGGACCTGAATATGAAAAAGGACAGACTCTTGTTATTGATGAATCTAATATTGAGAGATTTGTCAGGTTCAGAGATACTGAAAAAGATTTTTCCAATGAAGGAAGAATGGAGAGACAGAAAGTATTTCTTGAAGCTTATATGAATAAGTTCAAGCAGCTTGCTAAAGATGAATCGACTATTGTTAAGACAACCAAGATGCTTAGTACATTTGTTACCAATATTTCAATTGGCGAGTTGAATGATTTTATTTCTTTATATTCTGAATCTAGTTTTGATATGAATTCAGATTATTATAAGCCTTCCGGTGAGAATAAGACAGGACAGGCTCATGATGAATTTTACATTAACGAGAAAGCTTTTCAAGAGTTGATTCTGAAGATGTTCTATACAGATTCTTCATTATCATAAATTTTATGCGGATTGTCATACGCATAAACTATAAATGAGAAAAGGAGGAAATATAAAATGACAAAGAAATTATTATCAGCTGCTATCACTGCAGTTGCTGCTATAACATTAATGACAGCTACTGTATTTGCAGCACCTAGTGTTAGTGATACACAGGAAGTTATATTAAGTGATAGTACATCAGAGGTTACTTTTAATGGCATGACTGTTACAGTTAATGATGCTGTAGCATCAGGAGATTTCAAGTTTGTGTTCTCTAGTGCAACAGAGGCGGAACTCAATAAGGTAGGTGTACAGAGTGACACTATTAAAGATATTTTAGCTATTAATGGTGGAGCTTCAGATAAGCTTACATCAGTTCTTGACAAGGCTGTTGCTAAGACTGCTGCTGCAAAGATAGACACTAAGGCATTATCACTTCTTACTAATATTCAGGATTTGTCTTTCAAGACTAATTCAGGTGAGATAGTAAAGGATGTTAAGAATGTAACTGTTACATGGAAGGCTCCTCTTACATCTGGTATGACTGTTGATAATGTAAGAGTTCTTCACTATAGTTGTGTATCTAATCAGTGGGAACTTATTAAGCCAGAAGCTGTTGATCCTTCAGCAGGAAGTATTACAGCATTCTTTTCAGATCTTTCTCCAGTAGCTATTGTTTATGTTAATGACAATAATGCAGGAAGCGGATCTACAGACAATAATGGCTCAGTTCAGACAGGCGATGCAAGTCATGTTGCTGTTTACACAGCTATATTAGCTGGTGCAGCACTTGCTGTATTAGTTTGTGTTGGAAAGAGAAAAAGAGCTAATTAGTTTCTTTTTGTAAGGGCAGATTTATCTTAGGATAATCTGCTCTTATTTTTTGTACATTTTTATCATAAACTTTTAATATCAAAATATATATGCTATAATGTCATCATTAATATAATGAGAGGGGAATAATTAAATATGAAACTTGAAGTAAAGAATCTTACCAAGTCATTTGGTGGGAAAGAAGTCCTTCATGGCATTTCATTTAATGTTGAGGGCGGTAAGGCTTTGGGACTTCTCGGACGTAATGGTGCAGGTAAGACAACAACTATAAGAATTATCATGGATGTATTTCGTGCTAATTCAGGTGAAGTTATTCTTGATGGTGTGAAGTTTAATCCTAAGGAGCATCTTATAGGATATCTGCCGGAAGAAAGAGGCTTATATCCTAAGAAAAAGGTATCAGAGCAACTTATATATCTTGGAAGATTAAGAGAATTGTCTAAGACAGAAGCTAAGAAGAATACTGACAAATGGCTTGCAAGGCTTCAGGTATCACAGTATACAGACGCAAAGCTTGAGACACTTAGTAAAGGCAATCAGCAGAAGGTTCAGCTTGCATCAACACTTGTATGTGAACCGGAGATTGTAATATTGGATGAACCATTCAGCGGACTTGACCCGGTTAATTCCCAAATGTTACAGAATGTCGTAACTGAACTTATAGAAGAGGGCAGGATAGTAATATTCTCAAGCCATCAGATGAGCTATGTTGAGGAATTCTGTGAGGATATTGCAATAATTAATAATGGAGAGATTACCCTTTCAGGTAACCTTGCAGATATCAAAGCTGAATATGGTAAGAATCAGCTTGTAATATCAGCAGTTGGAATGGAATCTGAGGAACTGGCTGAGAAACTTTCGGGAGAATGTGCAGACATATTAGCTGTAACTGGAACATATAAAGATTGTGTAATCGTAAAGAATATACATGAGCTTTCAAGAAATGAGCTTCTTCAATCTGTTATGGGAATAGGAGTTGAGATATCGGCATTTGACAGCTACAGGCCGTCACTTAATGATATATTTGTTAAAGCTGTGGGAGGTGACAGATAATGAAGAATTTCTTTGTAATATTCCAGTATGAGATTATGAATTATCTCAAGAATAAAAGTTTTGTGATTTCAACAATTGTCATATCTGTTCTTGCTGCAGTGATATTGTTTCTTCCAAGTATATTTGACATGTCAGGAATTCTTGGAATTAACAAAGATGATACAGCTGACACATCAGCTGATAATACAGAGATTACAGATGTTATTGCGATCTATGATGAGAAAGATATATTTGCTGGAACCGGAATTATTGAAGGTGTATTCACAGATGCTAATATTACAAATGTTTCATCAAGGTATGCACTTGTAAATAAAATTGAAGATGATGAGAATGTTATTGCAGGCTTCATTGTAAAGAATGAGAGTGAGTTTGAGTATATTGTTAATAATAGTGATATGTACGACAGTATGACAGCAAGATTTACATCTGCAATGCAGTTACTTAGTCAGTATACTTACTGCAAAGAACATAACCTTGATATGGCAGAGATTGAGAACGCATTTAATCCGGTTATCAGTTCAGAGACAACTGTACTTGGAAAAGATATGATGAGCAATTACTGGTATTGTTATGCACTTATCATTATTGTATTCATGGTTATTATTCTTTACGGAGTAATGGTTGCAACATCTGTTACGCAGGAGAAATCTAACAGAACAATAGAACTTCTGGTAACAAGTGCAGATACTAACAGTCTTTTCTTTGGAAAGGTACTTGCAGGAACGTCTGCAGCCCTTGTACAGGTTGGAATCATATTTGCAGTAGTACTTGGAAGCTATAAGATTAACAGGGATTCATGGGGTGGTATATTTGATAAGATACTTAATATTCCAGCAGATGTTATTGTGACATTTGCATTTTTCGGACTTGGTGGATTATTATTCTATGAATTCATATATGGAGCAATGGGAGCACTCGTATCCAAGACAGAGGATATCAATAAAAGTGCCGGAAGTGTACAGTTCGTTATTATGATTGTATATTTCATAGGAATATTCCAGCTTAATAATATAGATGGAGTTCTTATGAAGCTGCTTTCGTTCCTGCCTATAAGCTCATACAGTGCAATGTTTGCAAGAGTGGCACTTGGCAGTGTAAGTTTTGTAGAGATAGTTGTATCATATGTTATTCTTATTACAAGCATAATAGCAGTAGGAATATTAGGCTCTAAGATATACAGAATGGGAACATTAAGATATGGTAATCCGATTTCATTAAGAAATGCTTTTAAGAATCTTAAGCATGAATAAAAATAAGGTGGCAAACCAGTAATGGTGAGCCACCTTTATTAATTCGCTATTAAGATTTAGCTTTATAATTTAATTGTTTCGCCGCCTTTAACTTCAATAATAGTGTCATTATTAACGGTAAGCCATACTGATTTTACAGATGGATTATGTACATATTCGTTGTCAGCAAAGAACTCAAGTCTGTCAAACAATTCATTGTATTCAACAATCTCTGAATTAGTTGCAAACCATATATCATCACAGTTGGCAATCATTTCACAGAATTCTTCGATAACTTCCCAATTGTTATTGCGTTCAAATTCAAAGCTGTGTCCCCATACATACATCATATACAGATACTGTTTCTTGGTAAGTGCCATGAACTTCTTACCAAAGTCAACAAGATTATGATTGTGATGGCAGGTTGGAACCCATCTCATATAATCATCCGGCATAAAGAAACCATTCTCATCACCTATAAGGATAGGACCTTCTGCACTGGAAGCGTAATTCTCAGCAACCTTAGTAGCAACATATCTGTCGTTAGTCACACGTGCATACTTGATTCCAACTGACCTTGCAATATCAACAATACGGCTGTCAAAAGAACCGTTAGGATAAGCAAAACCAGTTATCGGACGTTTAAATATCTTTTCAAGATTATTCTTATCTTCAAGAATTTCTTTAATAACAGCATAATCGTTAAGTCTTATCATAGTAGGATGTGTAAATGTATGAACAGCAATATCATGACCGGCATAAAGCTCAGGCCATTCTTCCTGAGGGATTCTTATTGCCGGGTCAATAATACCTGTATTAAGGTTAAAAGTTGCCTTAAGATTATATTTGTTAAAAAGCTTTACAAGACGTCTGTCTTCAATCTTTCCATCATCATAGCTGAATGTAAGAACTTTGAATTTGCCACCTGGAAATATTTTATATATTTTATTCATAATTAATGTCTCCATAGTTTATTGGTTGATAAGAATCAACTTTTTTATTATATAACACAATTATATATGTGTCATGTGTTTTTGGACATAAATATGGAAAATTATGGAACTAATTAAATATTTTATTAATTATTTTTTGAAAATATGACTGTTTAATAACACTGTGTTCAGCTTTTAAAGGTATACTTTCATATAACACATTATTAACATACAGATTAATGCTTCCATATATCTGTTCTGAATTAACAGGAGCAGGAAGTGTTTCGGGCAGATTGATTTCATAAGTGACAGAATCATCATCACAGGTAAGAAATTCAATATATTTGTCAGGAATAAGGCAGCAATAATTATGCTTCCCATTGGTAACAGGTACATAGAATACGAATTGGTACTTAAAATACCGCTCTTTATAATATTTTTTACCAAGTGCTATAAGATAATTGGCATCATTCCATTTGTAATTCTTATTAGGTGGCCATCCACATGCAAGTAGTGCAATACACAGAGTACGGTCATTGTCTTTATATGCGCACACATAGCAGTAACCTGCTTTGTTAGTGAAACCTGTTTTGCCTGAGATAACTCCATTATCAGGGTTTAGCAGCCTGTTTTTATTATTAAGCTGGTAAGTATGCTTTACTGTTGTGTCAGAAAATGTCATGGAAACAGTCTGTGTTATGCGTAAGAATTCATCATTGCCAATACAGTATGACATAGTCTTTGCAAGATCATATGCTGTTGTGTGGTGAAAGCTATAGTCATCGTCGGCATCAAGTCCGTTAGGGGTTATGTAATATGTATCGGAAAGCTGAATATCATCTGCCTTTTCATTCATAAGGTCAGTGAATATATACACAAGCTTTTCACTCTGTTCACGGTCAATTTCAGATAAAAATGTTGAATCATAATTATAGTTATTGATAAATGGTGTTTCGGCACGTAAGGATGGATTGGCACATAACACGTAATATGCCACATTTTCAGCAATAATTACGGCTGAATCATTATGTGATTCGAGCATAAGTGAGAAGTAAAGGTCGCCAAGAACGAACTGTTCACCGGTGACTGCATTAAGCTGCACATCAGGCATTGAAGCAGCATAAGATGAAGTTGTTGCTACAAAAGATTCATCACAATTTTCCAGAGCAATGATAAGAGTCATGATTTTCGTTGTGCTTGCCATGCTGACAGCAGTATTTTCGTTATTACCCAGAAGAATCCTTCCTGAATCAGCGTCAATAAGGACAGCATATTTTGCGTAAAGACCTGCTGCATCAACATTAATCGGTGTTAATATACAGCAAATTGAAAACAATATTATTGATATTAATATGGAAAAATATTTTGATAACTTCATAGAAATTTAATAATATATCTTTCTATGATTATATTAAAATGCTTTGATATTATGAGTGATTTAAGGTATTATTTAGATAGATATTTATACGTGGATTAATCGCCGCTTAAGCTTTACAAGGAGGAATTATGGCATATATTGAATTTAATGATGTAAAGAAAATATATAAAATGGGTGATGTTAAAATCAGGGCACTTAATGGTGCAAGTTTTCAGATTAATGAAGGAGAATTTGCAGTTGTATTAGGTCCTAGCGGTGCCGGAAAGAGTACTATTCTTAATATTCTTGGAGGCATGGATACATGTACTACCGGTGAGATTACTGTTGATGGAAAAAGAATTGACAAGTATAGTGCCAGACAGCTTACAGCATACAGAAGATATGATATTGGTTTCGTATTCCAGTTCTATAATCTTGTACAGAATCTTACTGTAAAGGAAAATGTTGAGCTGGCAACCCAGATATGTAAAGACCCTCTTGATATTGCCAAGACAATTGAAGCGGTAGGATTGTCTGACAGAATAGGTAACTTTCCATCACAGCTATCAGGTGGTGAACAGCAGAGAGTTGCCATTGCAAGAGCACTTGCTAAGAATCCTAAGATGCTTCTGTGTGATGAACCGACTGGCGCACTTGATATTAATACAGGAAAGAATATCCTCAAGCTGTTAAGTGATATGTGTAAGAAGAATGGAATTACTGTAGTTGTTATTACACATAATCAGGCAATTTCAGCAATGGGTGATAAGGTAATCAAAGTTAAGAATGGTGTTGTTGACAGCGTTGTTATTAATGGCAATCCTGTATCAGTAGATGATATAGACTGGTAATACTTTGGAGGCTTGCACAATATGGGAAAATCAGTATGGAAAGATCTCTTTCGTGAGATTAAGAAAACATTTGGAAGATTCATAGCTATATTTGCAATTGTTGCTATCGGAGTAGCATTCTTTGCAGGCATAACAGCATCTTCTAATGATATGAAGAATTCAACAGACCACTATTATGATGATTATAATATGAGTGACTTAAGGCTTTTGTCATCAATCGGTTTTAATGATAATGATATTAAAGCAATAAGAGAAGTTGAAGGAGTTAAAGGCGTGTATCCTGCGTATTCACAGGATGCAGTTATTAAGAAGGACAGCATAGAGACTGCGGTACATATAATGTCAGTGCCGGATAACACAGACAGAACTAATGAAGATTATATTAATCAGCTGCGAATTAAAGAAGGACGGTTACCTGAGAAGAAAGGTGAATGCGTTGTGAGGTATGAAGATACCAAAGACAACTTTTCTATAGGAGATACCATTAAACTTTCATCAGGAACACAGGATGATATAGCTGACAGTCTTAATGATGCAGAGTATACAGTTGTTGGAATTGTATTCACACCATATTATGTTTCTTATGATCTTGGAACTACTAATGTTGGAAGCGGTAAGATTAATTATCTTATGTATATTACAGAAGATGAATTCATGTCCGATTATTTCAATGAGGTATTTGCCACTGTTGATGGTGCGAAAGAGCTCGATACATATGGAACAGAGTACGATGACCTTGTTAAAGAGACAGCAGACAGAATAGATGCTGTTTCACAGAGCAGGATTGATGACAGAAAAGATGCAATTCTTTCAATGTATGATGATGCACTTAATGAGGCAAAAGAAGCTGCCAAAGCTGCAATATACCAGCATGCTGTAGATTCAATTACAGAACAGTACAGTAATTATTTTATTGGAATGGATGTGTCATCTATTATTGAACCATATATCCAGCCAGCCTATGAGAAAGCACTTGCTGATTATGATTTCAGCAGTATAGAGGCACAGGCTAAGGACGATTTTGAATCCAGATATGGTGACAGTGATGACTGGCAATGGTATGAGCTTACAAGACAGGAACAGTATTCTTTTAAAGATTATGAGTCAAGTGCAGACAGAATGAATGCAATTGCTACAGTATTCCCAATCTTCTTTATAGTTGTATCAGCACTTGTGTGTCTTACAACCATGACAAGAATGGTTGCAGAGGAAAGAGGTCTTATAGGAACATATAAGGCACTTGGATACAGTAAGAGGGTAATTGCATTCAAATATATCGCATATGCATTTATTGCTTCTGTTACAGGAGGCATAGTGGGTTGTATCATAGGTCTTAAGCTGTTTCCACTTGTAATATATAATTCATGGAACATAATATACCAGCTTCCACCAATTGTGTATGACAGACATATTCTTCTTTCAATTATTGCTATTGCAAGCATGGTTTTAGTTACAGTTATTGCAGCACTTTTCTCGTGTCTTGGCGAACTGGAAGAAGTTCCATCGGAGCTTATGCGTCCGAAAGCACCTAAGAGTGGTAAGAAAATCCTGTTTGAGCATATTACATTTATATGGAAACATATGTCATTCACAATGAAGGTTACAATGCGTAATCTGTTCCTGTATAAGAAGAGATTTCTTATGACGGTTGTTGGAATTGCAGGCTGTACGGCACTTATGACAGCAGGCTTTGGTATCAAGAACAGTATTGAAAGTCTTATCCATAACCAGTACGGTGAGCTTATACATTATGACAGTGTTGCCACATTTACAGATGGAATTACACAGGATGATATGGATACTCTTGAAAGTGACATGTCAGCGGATGAACATATTGCAGATTATTTATTAAATTGTGGTTATTCTGATGATGTTAAGAGCAGTGAAGATACAGAGACAGCAGAATATGTCATAGTTGAGGATAAAGACACATTTAAAGATTATGTGACATTAAGAACAAGAAGAAAGCATAATGATGTGGCTCTTGGAGATTCTGGTGTTGTTATCACAGAAAAGCTCTCTAAAGATTTAGGAGTAAAGAAAGGTGATAAGATTACAGTAACATCATATGCTGGAAAGCAGACAGAGGCTGTTGTATCAGGTATTACAGAAATGTATGTTAATCATTATGTATATATCAGCACTGAATATTACAACGAACTTTTTGGAAATGTTCCTGATAATAACAGAGTCCTTATTAAGATTAACGGTGATGCTAATGAGACAGAAAGCTACATGGGCGATGAATATCTTTCAAGAGATTATATTAAAGGTGAGAGCTTCCTTAATGCCAATGTTACACGATTCGAGAATATGATACAGTCACTTGATCTGGTAACATGGGTTCTTATAATATCAGCAGGTCTTCTTGCATTTGTTGTGTTATATAACCTTACTAATGTTAATATCTCGGAGAGAGGAAGAGAGATTGCAACTATCAAAGTTCTTGGCTTCTTTGATCCGGAAGTTGGTATGTATGTGTACCGTGAGAATATACTCCTTACACTTATAGGTGGCGTGTTCGGACTGTTCTTAGGAAGACTGCTTCACATATACATAATGCTTACTGTCGAGATGGATGCAGTAATGTTTGGATATGCTATTAAACCGACAGCATATATATATTCATATTTTATTACACTGATTTTCTCAGTTGTAGTCAATCTGGCCATGTATGGCAAGTTAAAGAAACTTCCTATGGTCGAATCATTAAAGTCAGTAGAATAAAACGGACAGCCCTTTCATATATTGTGAAAAACAATATTGAAGGGGCTGTTTTTGTATGACGAATTGCTTTATAAAATTCTTCCGGATGAATTAATTAAAGACATTGGAATATACTCAGGATTTGAGCATGTTAGAGAAGTACGTCTACGTACAGGCAGACTGCCTGCTGCCATATGCGATAACGGTGAACATATGGGAACTCGTCCTGTAGATGAACATATAATAACAAGAATACTGTCAATAGCAACTAATTACTCGTCTTATGCATATGAATCATGTATGGCAAACGGATTTCTGACAATCAAAGGCGGACACAGAATCGGACTAGGCGGGCAGGTTATATGGGAGAATGGAAAAGTAAAGAATTTCTCACATGTGACATTCATGTGTATAAGAATTGCTAAACAGATGAAGGGTTGCTCTGATAATATAATGAAAGAGCTTTTAAAAGACGGGTTAAAGCATACGATTATAATATCACCTCCAGGCTTAGGAAAAACAACACTGTTAAGAGATATTGTAAGACAGTTATCAGATAAATACAGAAAAAATGTAGCTTTAATTGATGAACGATGTGAAATAGCAGCATGTGTCAACGGAGTTCCATGTAATGATATCGGTTGCAGGACAGATGTTTTAGATGGTTGTAACAAGCTTGCAGGAGTATATATGGCTGTTCGCTCGCTTAGTCCTCAGGTTATAGCAATGGATGAGATTGGCGGTGAGAATGATATTAAAGCTGTAAGATACTGCATTAAAAGTGGATGTGCTGTAATAGGAACTGCACATGGAAGCAGTATAGATGATACAGATGAAAGACTTGCGTGTCTTTTCGGATATGGTGGGTTTAGAAGGGCTGTTATACTTGAAAAATGTGGGGAGGCAGGAAAATGTCTGGATATATAGGCGGAATATTAATACTGGCGGGCTGTTTTATGTATGGGCTTTCATACAGCCAGAGATTAAAGAACAGGATAATAATATTAAAAGACATGATAAGAATACTTTCCGTCCTGAATAATCATATAGGATATTCACTTATAGATATGACACAGATATTTGAACGTCTTGGTGACTTTGATATGTGTTCATATGCCAGAAATTTTACTGGATATATATACAAGGAATTGAATAAATCGGACATCGATACATTTGGAGTGATATGGAACGACGCGGCTGATAAAGCATTTATGGGAACACTTGGTAAAAGGCAGATTGAGATTATAAAAGAGGCTGGCAATATAAGCACATTTATTGACAAAGACAGTCAATTAAAGCTTATACAGTCTGTTTTGTGTGAACTTAATGAGGAACTTGATATAGTTAAGACTAACGCGGCAGGAAAGATGAAGGCTTATATTGTAACTGGAATATCGGCAGGACTTATACTTGTTATTGTACTTATATGAATCGGAGGTGAAGTATGGAAGTAAGCATAATATTCAAAATTGCTGCGGTTGGCATAGTTGTTTCGATACTTAACCAGATATTAAAGCACAATGGAAGAGATGACCAGGCAGCACTTACAGCACTGGCTGGTCTGCTTATTGTTATATACTGGATATTACCTTATATCCTTGAATTGTTTACTACTATGAAGAGGCTTTTTGAATTGTGATAGGAGGTGGACCATATTAATGTCTTGTCGCTTTCAGTATGTGCAGTTACAGGTGTGATTCTTGTGCTGGTATTAAAAAGTACAGGCTCACAGATGGGAACTTTCGTGTCAGTTGTTCTGTGTGTAGGAACAGCAATGCTTGTATTTAACGGCCTTATATCAGTGTATACAAGAATAAATATGTTTACTGCCGGAATTAATCAGGAATATATAAAGCTGATAATTAAAGTTATAGGAATATCCTATGTAACTGAAATATCATCCAATATATGTAAAGAAAATGGTTTCGCGGCACTTGCATCAGCTATGGAGATATACGCCAGAATTTCTGTAGCAGGTCTTTGTATACCGGTTATAGTCACACTTTTTGAGATGGTTTCAGAGGGAATTGTCTGATTAAGAAGCTGATTGTTTTAATGGTGGCTTTTCTGGCGGTGCTTATCATGCAGAAAACTTATACACATGCACAGGAGGAGAATACAGTTAATTATGATTCACTGATAGATGAAGCAGATTACAGTAGTATAGACAGTGCACTTGATGATTATGGATGGCAGGGTACATCTTTTAAGGATCTGGTAAAGTCGGTTGCCAATGCGGATACAGATATAGGTTTTAACTTTACCGGTACAGTGACGGAGGCAATAATTGCCAACAGAACTGTTCTGGTGCAGATATTACTGCTGTCTATATGTGCAATGTTTCTTACCGTCCTTGATAAAAATGCATCTGATTCGGCAATGCTTTTCATATCATTCACTCTTATGACACTGATAGTATCAGTGTTCATTAATGCAGCAAGGACAGGCTATGAGTGTGTTCAGATGTCGGTTGATATATACAAGGCACTCTGTCCGGTATTCTTTCCGGCGGTTGCCTATTCGTGCGGGACGGCAAGTGCGGCTGCATATTATGAGATAATTCTTTTTCTTATGTACATAGTCAATGTTCTTGTAAAAAATGTTCTTATGAGAGGCAATTATGTATATATGATATTAGGCATGTTTGATACATTCAGCGAAAAAGACAAATTCAATAAAATGTGCCAGCTCATAACAAAGATTATAAAGCTGTCAGTGAAGGGAATGCTTATGTTTTTCCTTGGACTTAACGGAATAAAAAGCCTGATACTTCCATTGAGTGATTCTCTTAAAATGTCCGTTTTATTCAAAGCTGCTTCTATGATTCCGGGTATTGGAAACAGTGCACAGACTGTATCCAAGACAATTGTCGGGTCTGCTGTGCTTGTCAAGAATTCAATAGGTGTGGCAGCAGTTATTGTTATGGTTGTAATAATAGGAATTCCGATTCTTAAGCTTGTTGTCATGGCATTCTTATATCAGATTCTTGGCGCAGTATTAGAACCTGTGGCAGACAGCCGCATAGTTAAAGCGGTTCTTGTCCTGTCAGGAAGTCTTGAAAATATGATATATATGATTGCTGTCACAGTTGTTCTTATGTGTCTTACAATGGCAATTATATGCTTTGCAACTAATATAAATCTATATGTATAAATGTGGTAATGTGCAATGACAGGTCTTATAAACTGGTTTAAAACTATATTTATTCTTGAGATTACAGGAGAGATTGCACTAAAGCTTGTGCCACCAAAGTATAAGGAATTCATAGTATTTGTAATGAAACTGATACTTGTGACAGCAATAGTAATTCCGCTGCTTAATATCAGGAACGCTAATATAAGTGGAATTACGGATGGTATAAGGAATGGATTTAAAACATATTCTAAGGAGAACGATAATGTTACGCAGACTTTATATAATACTGTGGACAAGAAAACTGCAGAAAAAATTATTGCTGCTGATGTTGGTAATATTGCCGGTTCTTATGGTATTGAAACTGTGTCTGTAAAATGCAGCTTCACATCAGATATGAAGTCAGTCAGTATGATAAATGTATATGTTAAAGAGGGAAGTACTGCGGGCAATGACAACATTGACAGACTAAGAACAGATATAACTGACAGGTATGGAATATCTGTGGAGCAGGTAGATATCAGGGAGGCAGGCGGAAGTGGATAATGGTGGTAAAAATGAATCATTTTTTACAGGATTACTGAATAAAACAAAGAAAGATAAAATATTTATAGTAATACTGGCAGGGATACTTATGATGGTGATTGCAATGCCAACAAAAAGTTCATCTGCAAAAAGTTATACATCAGGTCCGATAATATCTTCCAGCTCAGATGATTATGAAAAAAATCTTGGAGAAGAACTGCAGCAGATGCTGGAAAATACTGATGGTGTTGGAAAAGTTAAAGTTCTTCTTAAGACCACAGAAGATAAAGAGGTTACGGGAGTGTTAGTTGTATGTGAGGGAGGTGATGACAAGAATCTTGTAGCATATATCACGGATGCGATAAATGGCCTTTTAGGTGTTCCTGTACATAAAATTAAAGTGATGAAAATGTCGGAATAATTATTTTGGAGGCAGTTTTGAAAAGAATTAAAAAGAATCATATTATAATTACGGCACTCGCTATAATGATAGCTGCTGCCGGGTATATTAATTATGCGGGTGATCTTAATAATATAATAAAAATCAAGGACAAAGAGAGTTCCGCTGTTTCTTCTGATAATATAACCACTGATAATAATCTGACTGATGAGGATACAGATTTTACAGATGAGCCAGGAACTGTTATACTAACATCAGCAGGAGTAAAGTCGGAGGCAGTAGCCGCTGCCAGATTAAACAGGGAACAGGTCAGGGCTTCAAGCCTTGAGAATCTTCAGAGTATCATCAATGACACCAATATAACGGAGGACGCCAAGAAATCAGCCGTTGACGAGCTTGCAAAGCTTGAAGACAGTGCTGATAAAGAGACAGCCATAGAATTACTGCTATCAGCTAAAGGTTTTGATTCTTCTGTAGTTACTGTTTCTGATACCAATGTTGACGCTGTTATTAATGTATCAGAGCTTTCAGATACAGATAAGGCTCAGATTGAAGATATTATTAAAAGAAAAACTGGCTTTACGGCTGATAAGATAACAATAAACATTTGCAATAATTAGTGTTTATGGTATAATTTGTTTAACTTTGAGTTAAATATGAATATATGGAGGACAGTTATGACAAAAGAGTTTGAAGATAGAGGTACAACTTATTCTATACATGAGAATGTTAATATTGGCGAAGTTAAGGTGGCTGATGAAGTTGTAGCTATTATAGCTGGTCTTGCTGCTACAGAGGTTGAAGGTGTTGAAAGCCTTGGTGGTAATATCACTAATGAAATCGTAAGCAAGCTTGGAATGAAGAATCTTTCTAAGGGTGTTAAAGTAACAGTTGAAGAGTCAAGTGTCCTTGTAGATATAACACTTAATCTTAAGTATGGAACACAGATACCAGAAGTTTCAGCTAAGGTTCAGGAAAAGGTTAAGTCTGCAATTGAGACAATGACAGGACTTTCTGTTACAGAAGTTAACATTAAGGTTGCCAGTGTAAACGTAGAAAATTAAATTCAGGAGTTAAAAGATGACAAGATCTACAATGAGGGAGCATATTTTTAAGTTATTATTCAGAGCTCCTTATATCGATAACAAAGATGAGTATGATGAGCAGATTGATCTGTATTTTGCAGATGCAGATATGGTAGATGCGTCACATCTTAAGGAAGAAGAATACCAGTATATCAAGAATAAGACACTAGCAATAGCAGAACTTATACCTGAACTTGATGAGAAAATTGATTCTGTATCTGAGGGATGGCCAACAAGCCGTCTTGGAAAGACAGAACTTTCCATTATGAGACTAGCAGTGTATGAGATGCTTTATGATGAGGATATTCCTACTAATGTAGCACTCAATGAAGCTGTTGAACTTGCCAAGAAGTATGGCTCAGCAGACAGCACAGCAGCCTTTGTTAATGGTGTATTAGGTAAGTTAATTAAAGAATAATGCATATTTTATATACATGTGAAGTGAGGATATATGGCTGGAGTATATACTGTAAAACAGGTTAATTCCTATATTAAGAATATGTTTAAGCAGGATTTTCTGCTTAACTCGGTTTCTGTTAAGGGGGAGATATCTAATTGCAAGTATCATACCTCCGGTCATATTTATTTTACATTAAAAGATGCTGATGCGGCACTTTCTGTCATAATGTTCGCAAGTCAGGCTGCAAAGCTTAGCTTTAAGTTAAATGATGGAATGTCAGTTGTTGTATCGGGAAGAGTTGATGTGTTCGATACAGCCGGTAAATACCAGTTATATGCCAATACTGTGCAACAGGAAGGTGTTGGAGAACTGTACCAGAAGTTCGAACAGCTGAAACAATATTATGAAGATATGGGATACTTCGCAAAGGAATATAAAAGACCACTGCCAGCATTTACAAGGAAATTAGGTGTTGTAACATCTAAGACAGGTGCAGCAGTTCAGGATATTATGAATATTTCCAGAAGACGTAATCCTTATATCCACATTGTTCTGTATCCTGCATATGTTCAGGGAGAACACGCCAAGCAGTCGATTGTAAGCGGAATTACCAGACTTGACAGGATGGGACTTGACTGCATAATAGTTGGACGAGGTGGCGGTTCTATAGAAGATCTATGGGCTTTTAATGAACCGGAGGTTGTTGAGGCAGTGTTTAATGCTTCAACACCAATAATATCAGCAGTAGGTCATGAAACTGATTTTACACTTACGGATTTCGTGGCTGATATGAGAGCTCCGACACCATCTGCCGCAGCAGAACTGGCAGTTACAGAGGTGGCGGCTGTTGAGAATAAGATATACGAATATGAACGACGCTTAAAGCAGCAGATGATGTACTCATTGTCTGCAAGGAGAGATTATCTGGAAAGATTAAGGTTACAGATTGATTACCTTAATCCTGTCAACCAGATATATGACAAACGCCAGCGTCTTATGAATATTGAAGAAAAGCTTACCATGTCTGTAAAGAGATGTTTAGCTGACAATAGAAACAGATTACGTCTGTATGCTTCAAGACTTGATGGATTAGGTCCTCTAAAAAAGCTTGATATGGGTTATGGATACATTGAGAATTCTGACAATAACAGGATTGTTTCTGTAAGACAGGTATCAGCTGAGGATGAAATCACAGTTTATCTTAAAGACGGAAGTATCAGAACTAAGGTTATTGAGGTAGGAAAAGCATGGCAAAAACATTAGAACAGTCATTTGAAAGACTTGAAGAGATAATTGCACAGATGGAAAAATCAGACACTACTCTTGATGCATCATTTAAAATGTATCAGGAGGGGATGAAGCTTGTTGAAAGCTGCAATAACCAGCTTGACAAGATTGAGAAACAGATCATAGTTTTGAATGATGATGGAGAACAGGAAGATGAGTGATTTTAAGAATGAATTAGAACAGGAAGTTGGATTTATTAACGATATAATATCAAGATATCTTCCGGAAGAGACAGGCCTTGACAAGAAAATCAGGGAATCCATGAATTATAGTGTCAATGCAGGTGGCAAAAGAATAAGACCTATGCTTATGCTTGAAGTATATAAGCTGTGTGGAGGAGATGACTGTCAGGTTGTCTATCCGTTTATGGCAGCTCTGGAATGTATTCATTCATATTCACTTGTACATGATGATCTTCCGGCAATGGATAATGATGATTACAGAAGAGGAAGACTTACAACTCATAAGGTATATGGAGAGGACTTCGGAATACTTGCAGGTGACGGTCTTCTTAATCTTGCTTATGAAATTATGTCAGAAGCCCTTATATCAGGCGAAGGAGATATTGAAGCTAAAGCTAAAGCAATGGAGGTTATTGCAAGAAAAGCCGGAATTAAAGGTATGGTTGGCGGACAGGCTGTAGATGTTGAACTTACTGGAAAGACATTATCAGAAGAGCTGCTTGATTTTATATTCAGATTAAAGACAGGCGCATTGATTGAAGCAGCATTTCTTGCAGGAGCATATCTTGCAGGCTGTGATGACGAAACTGCCGATAAATTATGCAGGGCAGCGTCACTTATAGGATTCGCATTTCAGATAAGAGATGATATCCTTGATGTGACAAGTTCTTTGGAAGAACTTGGAAAGCCTGTATTCTCTGATGAGAAGAATAACAAAACAACATATGTTACTTTATATGGAATGGAAAAGTCAGAATCAGATGTAGAAGCTATGTCTGACGAGGCTTTAGATATAATTAAGAGTATTGGAAAGAACGAATTTCTTGAAGAACTTGTTCTTAACCTTATACACAGAAACAAATAAAGCAGGTGTATTATGATTCTTGAAAAGATAAATAAACCAAATGATATTAAACAATTATCTCCAATTGAATATAATCAGCTTGCAGATGAAATACGCAGATTTCTTGTAGAGAAGATTAGTAAAACAGGTGGTCATCTGGCTTCCAATCTTGGTGTTGTAGAGCTTACAATGGCACTTCACCTTGCATTTAATCTTCCACAGGACAAGCTTATATGGGATGTAGGACATCAGTCATATACCCATAAGATTCTTACTGGAAGAAAGAACCAGTTTGACCAGTTAAGGAAATTTGGTGGAATGAGTGGCTTTCCTAAGAGAAATGAAAGCCATTACGATTCATTTGATACAGGACACAGCTCGACATCTATATCAGCAGGTCTGGGACTTGTTAAAGCAAGAGATTTAAAGAATGAGCATTATAGTGTCGTATCTGTTATAGGTGATGGTGCACTTACAGGTGGAATGGCTTATGAAGCACTTAATAACACTTCTTCACTTAAGACTAATTTTATTATTGTGTTAAATGATAATACTATGTCTATAGCTAAGAATGTTGGTGGTGTTCCACATATGCTCAGTGATATAAGGTCATCTGATTCTTATTATGACCTTAAGGAAAATGTTGTTAATACCCTCTATAAGCTGCCAGGCGGAGAACATATTGTAGACAGAATCAAGAAAACCAAGAGCAATCTTAAACAGATGATATTTCCAGGGCAGATGTTTGAAAGTATGGGGATATCTTATCTTGGTCCTGTTAATGGACATGATATTGAAAAACTGATTAAGGTGTTTCATGTTGCCAAACGAATTAATGGAGCTGTTATTATTCATGTCGTAACACACAAAGGTCATGGATATAAGCCGGCAGAGCGTAATCCGGCTAAATTTCACGGAATAGGACCTTTTGATATAGCTACAGGCAAAGAGTTAAAGGTGTCTGACAAACCAACTTATTCTGATGTATTTTCAGAAACAATATGTCAGCTTGCCAAGAAAGACAAGCAGATAGTAGCTGTAACGGCAGCCATGCCTGATGGCACAGGACTTGCCAAATTCTCAAAATGGTTTCCGGAAAGATTCTTTGATGTTGGAATTGCTGAAGAACATGCAGTTACATTTTCGGCTGGAATGGCGGCAGGTGGGCTGAAGCCTGTGTTTGCGGTCTATTCCTCATTTTTACAGAGAGCTTATGACCAGATACTTCACGATGTATGTATACAGCATCTTCATGTGGTATTTGCAATTGACAGAGCAGGACTAGTCGGAAGTGATGGTGAAACCCATCAGGGAATATTCGACCTTTCATTCCTGACTTCAATTCCGAATATGACTGTTATGGCACCTAAGAATGGCAGGGAACTTTCCGCGATGCTTGAATTTGCGCTACTTAACTTTAATTCTCCGATTGCAATAAGATATCCAAGAGGTCAGGCATATGACGGACTGGAAGATTATAATGCACCAATCAGATACGGCAAGGCAGAGATGATTGCAGAAGAGTCTGATATTGCACTTGTTGCAGCAGGTAATATGCTTATTACAGCACAGGATGTAAGAGATAAATTAAAAGAAAAGGACTACAATATAACTATTGTCAATGAACGTTTTATTAAGCCGATTGATACAGATATGCTCGACAGACTTTCAGAGTCGCACAGACTTATAGTCACTATGGAAGAGAATGTATTATCAGGAGGATTTGGAGAAGCTGTCTGTCAATATTATGATGATACATGCAATGATATTGATGTGCTTAATATTGCGCTTCCTGATGATTATGTCGAGCATGGTAATGTAGATATATTACGCCGTGAATCAGGTGTTGATAAAGACAGTGTAGTTACGAAGATACTTAACAGATGGGCAAATGTATTGAATAAGGATAAGAGTAATGAGTAAAGAAAGATTAGATGTTTTATTAGTCAATAAAGGGCTTGCAACTTCAAGAGAGAAGGCTAAAGCTATTATTATGTCCGGTAATGTATATGTTGATGGACAGAAGGAGGACAAGGCAGGTCAGTCATTTCCTGATACTGCAGTGATAGAAGTCCGTGGAACAACTCTTAAGTATGTAAGCCGTGGTGGTCTTAAGCTTGAGAAAGCTATGCAGAATTTTGATGTGACACTTGAAGGCAAGATATGTATGGATGTAGGTTCATCAACAGGTGGATTCACTGACTGTATGCTTCAGAATGGTGCAGTTAAGGTGTATGCTGTCGATGTAGGACATGGCCAGCTTGACTGGAAGTTACGCAATGATGAGAGAGTTGTGTGTATGGAGAAAACTAATATCCGTTATGTAACTCCTGATGATGTTGCAGACAGAATTCAGTTTTCAAGTATAGATGTATCATTTATCTCACTTACAAAGGTACTTACTCCTGTAAGAAATCTTCTTACTGATGATGGTCAGATAGTATGCCTTATCAAGCCACAGTTTGAGGCTGGACGTGAGAAGGTAGGAAAACACGGCGTTGTAAGAGATAAAGACGTTCATATTGAGGTCATTAACAAAGTTATTGATTACGCAATGTCAATCGGCTTTGATATTCTTAATCTTGAGTTCAGCCCTGTAAAAGGACCAGAGGGTAATATTGAATATTTACTGCATTTACAGAAGATTGCAGAGCCACAGGTTAAAGAATTACCTTTTGTTGTAGAAAATGTAGTTGAAAAAGCTCATGAGGTATTGTAATATATATCCAATTCTTTTCGTATACTAGATGAGGTTCAGCATGAAATATTTTTATATTGTTACTAACAGGTTTAAAGATCCTGATGGTGTTAATACAAGAAAGATTGCACATTTTCTATGCTCTAAAGGAGCAGAATGTGTATGCCAGATTGAACAGGATACTGCTTTTAGTACAACCGGAACATACAGTGATGTGAGAATGGTTCCTGATAATACTGAATGTGTTATTGTTCTTGGAGGTGACGGAACACTTATTCAGGCATCAAGGGAATTGTCAGAGAAGAATATTCCATTCATTGGTGTTAATATAGGAACTCTCGGATATCTTACAGATACAGATATGTCAAGATTTGAGGAGACACTGGAGTGTCTTCTTAATGATGATTATGATATTGACAGCCGTATGATGCTTGATGGATGCATCTATCGTGGTGATGAACAGATTTTTTCTGATATGGCACTTAATGATGTCGTAATTAACAGAAATGGTGCATTAAGAATTATTGATTTTGATATATATGTCAATGGAGAATATCTTAATACATATTCGGCAGATGGAGTTATTGTCTCAACAGCAACCGGTTCGACAGCATACAGCCTGTCAGCCGGAGGTCCTATAATACAGCCTACTGCAAGACTTATTATGGTGACTCCGATATGTCCACATTCTCTTAATCAGAGAAGTATTATATTTGCTGCCGAAGATGAGATTATGATTGTTATGAAGGATAATAAAAGTTCTTCAGGACGAAAGGCTGGTTCACTTAAGAATGACAGTGCAAGAGTTGCAACTTTTGATGGAGAGAGCTTTTGTGAACTTATTACTGAAGACAGAATTATTATTACCCAGTCCAAGCGTATATCAAAGCTCATCAAGACAAGCAGGATTTCTTTCTTAGAAAGAATCAGGAATAAGATGTAATTGGGGATTAATATGAAAACAGACAGACATAAAAAAATATTAGAAGTAATTGACAGATATGAAGTGGGAACACAGGAAGAGCTTGCGATGATTCTTAATGATGAGGGGTATAATGTTACACAGGCTACTGTTTCAAGAGATATAAGAGAACTTAATCTGTCTAAGGTTTCTGTAGATGGCAAGAGAACAAGGTATGCAACACTTACAAAGGACAAACCTGTAGCAAGCGATAAACTCTTAAGAGTTCTAAAAGAAGGCTTTGTATCAATGGATATGGCACAGAATATTCTTGTTATTAAGACTGCACCCGGAATGGCAATGGCTGTGTGTGCAGCAATAGATGCACTTCAATGGAATGAAATTGTCGGTTCTATCGCAGGTGATGACACAATTATGTGTGCAGTACGCACTGTTAATGATACACTGATTGTTATGAACAAGATTAAGAAGATTATTAAGAAAACTGACTAGACAGGATTGAAGGATAAGGTATGTTAGTTAATTTACATGTTAAGAATCTTGCACTTATAGAAGAAGAGAATATTGATTTTGATGAGGGGCTTAATATACTTTCCGGTGAAACCGGTGCAGGTAAATCAATCATTCTCGGTTCTATTAATGCGGCATTAGGAAGCAAGACATCACCTGATTTCATAAGATCAGGATGTGAGTATGGACTTTCAGAGATAACATTTGCAATACCAGAAGATAAGGTTGAGCGAATTAAAGAACTTGGCGTTATATCTTGTGAAGATGGAGAACTTGTTATTTCAAGGAAAATAATGGCAAACCGTTCACAGATTAAAGTTAACGGCCAGTCATTCACATCAGCACAGACAAGGCTTCTTGCACATGAGCTGATTGATATACACGGACAGCATGATAACCAGCTTCTTATGGATGAGAGTAATCATCTGTCAGTAATTGATGATTATGATAACAGCATAAGTCCGCTTCTTGATTCGTATAAAGACTGCTATAAAGAATATACTATATGCAGAAAAGCATATGAAAGTCTTTCTGGTGATGATGAATCAAGAGTTAAGGAGATGGCTTTTCTTCAGTATGAAATCAACGAGCTTGAATTTGCTGCTTTAAAGCCGGGAGAAGATGAACAGGTTGAAGCTGATTACCGAAGGATGAGCAATTACCAGAAGATTGCTGAAAATCTTTCTGAGGTTGCAATGCTTTTATCAGAAGGAGACAATAATCTCAGTGATATGGCAGGTGCAGCATTAAAGAATATGATTGCTGCCAGCGAATATGATGAATCTCTGTCAGATAACTGTGACATTCTTTCTGATATTGAGAATCTTATATCAGATGTGGCTCATAATCTTTCGGCATATATGGATGATTTTACATTTGACCAGTCTGAATTCAATGCACTCGAGGAAAGACTGGATTTAGTTAATTCTCTTAAGATGAAATATGGCAATTCAATTGAAGATATTTTAACTGCTCTTGATGAGAAGAAACAGAAGTTGTCAGAATATGAGAATTACGATGAGGTTGTTGCTGCAAGAAAAGCTGAATATGATAAAGCTTATAAAAAGCTTATGAATACGGCTTCTCTTTTAAGTAGACAGAGAAAGAAAACAGTACTTGAATTTTCACAGGATATAATAAATGCTTTAAAACAGCTTAACTTCCTTGATGTACGATTTGAAGCTGAGTTTGAAACTAAAAGTCCTGATTCAACCGGAACTGACAATGTCAGATTCATGATATCAACTAATCCGGGTGAAGATATGAAGCCTTTTGCAAAAATTGCATCAGGTGGTGAATTATCTCGAATTATGCTTGCAATCAAAAGTGTAATGGCAGAGACAGATGCATCAAAGACACTTATATTTGATGAGATAGATGCCGGAATAAGCGGAAAGACAGCACAGCTTGTTGCAGAAAAGCTTAATACACTGGCAAAGACGCATCAGATAATATGTATTACGCATCTTCCGCAGATTGCTGCAATGGCAGATAATCACTATGTTATAGAGAAGTCTACTAAAGATAACAGGACAATAAGTAATATTACACGGTTATCATATGATGAAAGTGTTAATGAAATCTCAAGAATGCTTGGCGGTTCAGTTATTACAGATGCGGTTATATCTAACGCAAAAGAATTGAAAAATATGGCACAACTCGCCAAAAAGAGCTGAATACAATATCAATATTAATTTACATTAATACCCTTTTTTAAAAGTATTTCATCTGTTAATACTAATCTTAGAAGGATGGTGGAGTAAGATGAGTAAATTTAAAAAAGGGTTAATTTATGCAGGTTTTCTGGTTTTGTGCCTTGGCTTTACAGCATATATATACTGCAATTCAATTAAGAAAAAGATTCCAGACAAATTATATATATACACACAGGACAAGGCTGTTTTCTCAATGGATATTCCAGTTGTAGGAACAGTATATGACAGCAGTAATAATATGTGTGCTGATAATATTGATTTCAGCAGGAATGTTACTTTCCAGTCAGGAGATACAGGGCAGTATTATGTAGATTATAAGCTTTTCGGACTGCTTCCTGTTGCAAGGACGCATATGGAGGTTGTCAACGAAAAGTATGTATATTCTGGAGGCTTTCAGGTCGGGATATATCTAAAATGCAATGGTGTATATGTTGTTAATACAGAAACAATATACACATATGATGGTCAGAATGTTGTTCCTGCCAAAGGGAAGATTAATAAAGGTGATTATATAATTAAAGTTAATGGTTCTTCGATTGATACGAAAGAACAGCTATCACAGGCTGTGTCAGAATCTGCTGGAAACAGTATGGATATAACTGTCAGGCGTGACGGACAGGAGATTGAAGAACAGGTTGAGCCTGTAAAAAATGTTGCCGGCGATTATAAACTTGGTATATGGGTTAAAGATGATACACAGGGGGTTGGAACGGTTACTTATGTGTGTGAAGATGGCACATTTGCAGCTTTAGGACATGGCATATCAGACAATGAAACAGGTAATGTGCTTGATATCAGTGACGGCAGGATATACCGGACAAGGATTCTTTCAATTGTTCCAGGAAAGAACGGTGAACCGGGAGAACTTCTCGGAACAATTGATTACAGAGAAGACTATGTTGGAAGCATAAGCAGCAATACAGATAAAGGTATATATGGTGAAAATGCATCATCATTATACAGTGAATATTCACCTGAACTTATGCAGGCTGCAGGTTCATATGAGGTTACAAAAGAAGCTGCATATGTCAGATTTTATAATAATGGCATCTTTCATGATTATGAAATTGATATAACAGATCTTAAGTATGGTAATTCCAAGAATATAACATTTAAAGTAACATCAAGTGAACTTCTTAAGCTTACGAACGGCATTGTTCAGGGGATGAGTGGAAGTCCGATTATTCAGAATGGAAAGATAATAGGTGCGGTCACTCATGTGTTTGTTGATGATTCTACTTGCGGATATGGTATATTTATTGATAGAATGCTTGATAAAGACTAAAAAGAAACTAACAAAGAAAAGGATTAGAGAACAATGGAAAGAGAAAAATTTGGCAGCAGACTAGGCTTTATACTTATAAGTGCAGGCTGTGCGATTGGAATTGGAAATGTATGGCGTTTTCCTTATATTGCAGGTAATAATGGCGGTGGAATATTCGTTGTATTATATATGATATTCCTTCTTATGTTCGGAATTCCTGTATTGTCTATGGAACTTGCAATGGGAAGAGCTTCTAAGAGCAGTATTATAAGGGCTTATCACGAACTTGAACGTCCGGGACAGAAGTGGCATATTCATGGATATCTTGGAATGGTTGGTAATTATATACTTCTATTCTTCTATACAACTGTTTCTGGCTGGATGCTCGGATATTTTATTAAATATGTAACAGGAAATATTACTAATAATACTGACAGCAAGCAAATGTTTGCAGATGTCACAGCTAATCCATGGATAATGTTTGTCTGGATGGCGGTTATTGTACTTATCGCGGTTATTGTATGTAGCATGGGACTTCAGAACGGTGTAGAAAAAATTACTAAGTATATGATGCTTATTCTTCTTGGACTTATTATTGTTCTTGCTATTCATAGTCTTACTCTTGACGGTGCAGGAAAGGGAATGAAATATTTCCTTATACCTGATATGAACAAGATTGAAGAGGTTGGATTTGGAAATATTATTATTGAAGCCATGAGACAGGCTTTCTTTACTTTGAGTGTAGGAATGGGTTCTATGATGATATTCGGAAGCTATATCGGAAAGGAACGTGCTCTTGTTGGAGAAGGCTTACAGATTACATTGCTTGACACATTTGTAGCAATTATGTCAGGAGTTATCATATTTCCTGCATGCATGTCATATAATATACCGACAGACAGTGGTCCAAGCCTTATATTTGTGACACTTCCTAAGGTATTCGAACATATGTCAGGTGGAAGATTCTGGGGTGCAATGTTCTTCCTTTTTATGACATTTGCGGCATTATCTACTGTTATTGCTGTACTCGAGAATATTATTGCTTGCAATATGGAAGCATTCAGATGGAGTCGTAAAAAAGCAGGTGTAATTAACCTGTTTATAATAATTATCATGAGCATTCCATGTGTTCTGGGATTCAATGTGCTTAGCGGATTCACTCCTCTTGGAGCTGGAACGAATGTGCTTGATCTTGAAGATTTCCTTGTAAGTAGCCTTATTCTTCCAATTGGAAGTCTTGTTATAGTTCTTTTCTGTACAACAAAACTAGGCTGGGGATATAATAATTATGTAAATGAAGTTAACACAGGAAAGGGTATTGGCATGCCTAAGATATTTAAGTTCTATCTTAAATACATCCTTCCGATTGTTATCTTATTTATTATTATCGATGGTTTAATTTAAAAGAATATAGGATTTTTGTCGAATTGTGTCGGATACTGTAATATCTTGCGATAAAAAGTGCTTGCAGACTGCTGTTGTTAAAATTATACTAATTATTGTGAAATTAATACAATGTCGGGTTATTTAATTTTCACATTATGAAAGGGCTTGAATGTATGGAAAGGACTAAAATAGCAATTGCGGATGATAATCAGAGTATTCTTGAAGCACTAAGAAACGTAATTGATGAAGAGGATGATATGACAATCGTTGGAACAGCTGATAATGGATCAGATACAGTTAAGATGATTCAGAAAAGTCATCCAGATGTAGTTTTACTGGATCTGATTATGCCGGGTATTGACGGAATCACTGTTATGGAAAAAGTGCGGGAGGATAAATCATTAAATTCAAAGCCGGATTTTATTGTAATAAGTGCTGTTGGCAGAGACAGTGTTACAGAAGACGCTTTTAATGTCGGAGCAGCATATTACATAATGAAACCATTTGACAACGATGTGCTGATTAACAGAATACGTTTTATCCGTAACCAGCACACCAAGATTAACGTAAACGTTCTTCCTAAAGAACCGGTCTCAATTACAGACAGAAATCTTGAGAATGATATCACTAATATTATTCATGATATTGGAATACCAGCACATATTAAGGGATATCAGTATCTCAGAGATTCAATAACTTTATCTGTCAAAGATGCAGAAATTATAAACAGCGTGACTAAAGTGCTTTATCCTGCGATAGCAAGGAAATACGAAACTACACCTAGCAGAGTTGAAAGAGCAATAAGACATGCAATTGAAGTTGCATGGAACCGTGGTAATACTGATACTCTGAATGATTTATTCGGATATACTATTAACTGCGGAAAAGGTAAGCCGACTAACTCTGAATTTATTGCATTGATTTCGGATAAAATCCGTCTTCAGTACAATATAAGATAATTACTGTTCACATATTTTTCATGTATATTTAGTTGTAAAGCCTTGATAAATCACGCTTTATATATTATAATTACAAAATCGTAAACGATTTTTAACAATTTTGTAATAAAAAATTAAGTTGAGGTTATATATGCGTAAGAGAATATTTAAAGGTTTTGCAGCCGTGTTATTATCATCTACATTAACTGTATCTACAGTATTTGCGGTATTCGCAGATGATGTTGATAAGTTAAAGCAGCAGAAGCAGCAGACAGAGCAGGAATTAGGCGATCTTCAGAATCAGTGGGCTTATCTGTTACAGCAGATGGATGATCTTGAACTTAAGATGGCTAATAAGTCTGACGAAATAGATGCAGCTAATGTTAAGCTTGAAGAAGCAGAAAAAGTTCAGGCAGAACAGTATGAAGATATGAAGCTTCGTATCAAATACATGTATGAAGACCAGTCAGTTTCTTTAGCTGAAGTTTTCCTTACTTCATCTGATATGAGTACAATGCTTAATAAAGCAGTGTATATGCAGGAAGTATACAATTATGACAGAACAAAGCTTGATGAGATGGCTCAGACAGCTAATGAAATCAAGGAACTTAAAGAAAGACTTGAGAATGATAAGAAAGAGCTTGATGAAGCCCAGACACAGTTAACTGAAAAGCAGGCATTACTCTACAGTACAATTCAGGATACACAGGCCAAGGCTGATGATGTAAGCAGCCAGCTTGAAGCTGCTGTACAGAAGGCTGCTGAAGTAGCTGCCAAGAAAGCAGCAGAACAGGCTGCAGCCTCTGCCAAGGCTAATCAGACACAGCAGGGTAGCACTACAACAACTACTACACCTGCCAAGGGAGATTCTTCTGTAGCAAGCGGTGTTGTTTCACTTGCATATTCACTTCTTGGAGTACCATATGTAAGTGGTGGAAGTTCACCATCAGGATTTGACTGTTCAGGGTTTACATCTTATCTGTTCAGACAGTATGGAATAACAATTTCAAGATCTTCAAGTGCACAGGCTTATGGTGGTACAGCAGTTAACGGTCTTGCTAATGCACAGCCTGGTGATGTTATATGTTTCCCAGGACATGTAGGCTTATATGTTGGTGGTGGACAGATGATACACGCTAATGTTCCAGGTGGTTCTGTAAGACTTGTTGGAGTTAATTCAATAGGTATGAGCGTAATTGCTATAAGACGTTACTGGTAATATTCTAATATGTGTGATATAATAAGTGCAGTTTTACAGGGACTGCACTTATTTTTTTATAATAATGCATGAAGAGTATGGGATTTTAACAATAATATTAAGAAATGAGGACTAATGTATGAAGAATGTATTGTTGATTGCATCAGAAGCTGTACCATTTATTAAGACAGGCGGACTTGCCGATGTTGCCGGTTCACTTCCTAAGTATTTTGATAAGACAAAGTTTGATGTAAGGGTAATGATACCTAAGTACACATGTATACCTTGGGAGTATCGTGAAAAGATGGTTTATAAGACACATTTTTACATAGATCTTGCATGGAGAACACAGTATGTAGGTGTTTTTGAATTAGAATGGAATGGCGTTATATTCTATTTCATTGATAACGAATTCTATTTTGGAGGCAACAAGCCATACAGCTGGATTCACGAAGATATTGAGAAGTTTGCTTTCTTTAGCAAAGCCGCACTTTCAGCACTTCCTGTTCTTGGCTTCAGACCAGATATAATTCATTGCAATGACTGGCAGACAGGTCTTATTCCTGTATATCTTAAAGAAAGATTTTCACAGGGTGAATTCTATCAGGGAATTAAGTCTATTATGACAATTCACAATCTTAAGTTCCAGGGCATATGGGATCTTAAGAAAGTTAAAGATATTACAGGTCTTCCGGATGAATATTTTACATCTGACAAGCTTGAAGCATACGATGATGCGAACTATCTTAAAGGTGGTATCGTATATGCAGACCGAGTTACAACAGTCAGTGAAACATATGCTGAAGAGATTAAGACACCATTCTATGGAGAGAATCTTGATGGCCTTATGAGAGCAAGAGCCAACGTTCTGTCTGGTATCGTTAATGGTATTGATTATGATGAATATAATCCTGAGACAGATAAGAGAATTGCCCATAATTATAATCAGATAACATTCAGAAAAGAAAAATGGAAGAATAAAGTTGCCCTTCAGAAGGAACTTGGTCTTACACAGGATAAAGGAAAGTTCATGATTGGTCTTGTCTCAAGACTTACAGACCAGAAGGGACTTGATCTTGTAGCATATGTTATGGATCAGCTCTGCACTGAAGATGTACAGTTTGTTATTCTTGGTACTGGAGAAGAAAGATACGAGAATATGTTCAGACATTATGACTGGAAATATAACGACAGAGTATCTGCCAACATATATTACTCAGAAGATATGTCACACAAAGTATATGCTTCATGCGATGCATTCCTTATGCCATCATTATTCGAACCATGCGGACTTTCACAGCTTATGAGTCTTAGATATGGAACAGTTCCTATTGTAAGAGAGACAGGTGGTCTTAAGGATACTGTAGAGCCGTATAATGAATATGAAGGCAAGGGAACAGGATTCTCATTTGCTAATTACAATGCACACGAGATGCTTAGTATTGTTAATTATGCTAAAGATGTATATTACAATCATAAGAGAGAATGGAATAAGATTGTTGACAGAGGTATGAAAACAGACTTCTCATGGAACAATTCAGCAAGAAAGTATGAAGAGCTTTACAACTCACTTTAATTAAACTTCGAGTTAAATGTGATTTAAGAAAAGAAAAAAGGAAGCTGCGAATGCAACTTCCTTTTTTAATGCAGGTGGCGGGACTTGAACCCGCACAATGTTGCCACCGGCAGATTTTGAGTCTGCTGCGTCTGCCATTCCGCCACACCTGCATGACTTTGATATTTTATCATAATAAAACTTAAAAATCAAGTAAAGAATACTTGCACACATAATAAAATTCGAATATTATTTTAGTATTGTATTATAATCCTTTTATGGAGGCGTTTATGGATAACTGTAAAGAAA
>CAVAPS010000026.1:0-35500 GCA_963590775.1 Desulfovibrio piger | reverse complement strand
TTTGGCAACAAAAAATGCCGTATTTGTGCGGCTTGTGGCGTTTTGCAAACGCCTAATACTATAATACATAGAGAGGTGATATATTATGACTATAGCAGAGACAATAAGGCAGCTTAGAGAAAGCGTAGGAATGAACCGTAAGGAATTTTCACAGCATACGGGTATTCCTGTGCGTACATTAGAGGACTGGGAAGCAGCAAGAAGAACTCCGCCAGAATATATACCACGGCTGATTGCTTATCAGTTAAAGTATGAGGAACTGCTTAAGGAGAAAGAAAAAGGCAATTTATAATATTGCATTTAATTTATAAAGAGTGTTCTAATATGAACACTTTTTATAAATTTTTAAGTAGCCTGTGTACCAATTAGATGTTAATATATATATGTAACCCGAAACTGATATTTAAGAGCGAAGGGAGATTTTATTGAAGGCTGGAATATTAAAGACACAATTTAGTTACAGGAACACAGTTATTAAAGAGAAGATGAAGGAGAAGACAAAGGAGTCAGTAAGTGCGGTTGTACCGATAATGCTTATTGTGCTGTTTCTTAGTTTTACGGTAGCGCCTCTTTCACCAAGTATACTTGTTGAATTCATTATTGGAGCCGTGCTGGTTATTATTGGCATGGTGTTTTTTTCTTTAGGGGCAGAATTGTCCATGACGCCAATGGGTGAAAGAGTTGGCGGAAGTATGTTAAGGACTAAGAAATTATGGATGATTATAGCGATAGGATTTATCCTTGGAGTTATAATTACGGTTTCAGAGCCGGATCTGCAGGTGCTTGCGGGTCAGGTTGCGGCAGTTCCTAACATGGTGCTTATATTATCTGTAGCAGTCGGAGTAGGTGTATTTCTTGTTGTTGCACTTTTAAGAATACTTTTTGGAATACCGCTTGCACCGCTTCTGCTCGTGTTTTATGCGATTGTTTTTGTACTTGCGATGTTCGTTCCTAAAGATTTTCTTGCAGTTGCATTTGACTCAGGCGGAGTAACAACAGGACCGATGACTGTACCATTTATAATGGCGCTTGGTGTTGGTATATCTGCTATCCGTAACGATAAACATGCCGGCAACGATAGTTTCGGTCTTGTATCATTATGTTCAATCGGACCGATACTTGCAGTACTTATTCTTGGAATGGTCTACAGTACAGAGGGCAATTTTACAACAACAGCGATTACTGAAGTGAGTGATTCTGTAGAGCTTGGCAAGCTGTTCTTATATGAGATACCTGAATATCTGAAAGAGATAGCGGCATCACTGCTTCCAATAGTTGTGTTCTTCGGGATATTTCAGATATTTGCACCTAAGATGAATAAGCAGTCACTTATGAAGATATGCGTAGGACTTGTGTATACATATGTCGGACTTGTACTTTTCCTGACAGGTGCTAACGTAGGATTTATTCCGGCAGGTAATTATCTTGGTTCAGTACTTGCTACATTATCTTACAAATGGATTATCGTTCCTATAGGCATGATAATAGGTTATTTTATCGTTAAGGCAGAACCGGCTGTTTATGTGCTTATGCACCAGGTAGAGGAGCTGACATCAGGAAGTATCTCAGGAAAATCAATGCAGAGATGTCTTTCTATCGGTGTTGCAGTATCAGTAGGTCTTTCTATGATAAGGGTACTGACTGGAATATCAATATTATATTTTATCGTTCCTGGTTATGGAATTGCACTGTTACTTACACTTTTCGTTCCAAAGATATTTACTGCCATAGCATTTGACTCGGGTGGAGTTGCTTCAGGTCCGATGACAGCTACATTTTTACTGCCGCTGGCACAGGGAGCGTGTCTTGCAGTGGGCGGCAATATCGTAACGGATGCATTCGGAGTTGTTGCGATGGTTGCCATGACACCTCTTATAACATTACAGATTCTGGGTGTTATATATAAGATTAAAGACAGCAGGAAAGAAAATATGCCACAGACAGTTACGACTGTTGTTGATATGTTTGAAGAGCTTTCAGATGATGCGATTATTGAATTATAGAGGTAGATGTATATGAGCGAAGTATATGTAATGGTAACGATATGCAGTAGAAAGAATATGCAGCGTTTTGTTGCGTGTTATAAGGAATATAATGTGGAAGCAGCTAATATATCGTTTGGCCGAGGAACAGCCTCAGGCAATGTGCTGGATTTATTAGGGCTTGAGGATGATGAGAAGGGTATCCATATGGCGCTTGTTACAGAGGATACATGGAAGAATGTAAAGAAGGGGCTGCAGAGTAAGCTAAGAATCGATGTTCCGGGAACTGGAATAGCATTTACAATACCGTTAAGCAGTATCGGCGGTAAGCGTGAGCTGGGATTCTTAATTGACGGGCAGGAGTATAAGAAAGGAGATGAGAGTACATTGAAGGACACAAAACATGAGCTTATTATTGCGATAGCTAATTATGGATATAACACGCAGGTGATGAAGGCAGCGGAAGAAGGTGGTGCGACAGGTGGAACCGTACTCCATGGAAAAGGTGTTGGAATCAAGCGTGCAGAGAAGTTTCTTGGTGTTTCACTTGTCTCTGAGAAGGAGATTATTATTATTGTTGCGAAGTCCGCACAGAAAAATGCAATTATGCGTGCTATAATGGACAAAGCAGGCGTTGACAGCAAGGCGGGAACTATTGTATTCTCACTTCCTGTCACAAGCACTGCAGGACTGCGTATTCTTGAGGATTCGCAGGATGAAGGGAACGATAATGAAGACGATAATAGATTACCAGAATGATGAAAGAAAAAAGGTTCTTCTTGATGTAAGGGATAAGCAGGAATTTGAGAAGGAAACTTATCCGGGAGCTAAGAACTGGTACTGGGAGGAGCTGGTTAAGGTGCTTGAAGAGACACCTTCGGAGTTCACAGGGCAGTTTGATAAGAATATTCCTATATATATTCTGTGTTATACTGGTCTGCACAGTGATGATCTGGCAGATATTCTTGAAGAAATGGGATATGAGGTCTACAGTCTGTATGGTGGCTGGGGCGCTTATATGAAGTGGAAGTTTGAGAATTATGTTAAGGAAGCACAGGCTGGGAATGAGCTTACAGGAGAAGAAAGAGTTAAGGAAATTGAACGCAGCATAGTCAAGAAGTTCAGAAAGCCTATATGGAGAAAGTTCACACAGGCGCTTAACGAATATGACCTTATACAGGACGGCGATAAGATTGCTGTATGTATATCAGGTGGTAAGGATTCTATGCTTATGGCGAAGCTTTTTCAGGAGCTTAAGAAGCATGGAAGGAATAATTTTGAACTTGTATTCTTAGTTATGAATCCGGGCTACAATGATATTAATTATCAGGTTATTCTTAATAACGCAAAGATACTTGATATTCCGATAACTGTATTTAAGTCAGAGATATTTGATACTGTTGCAGATATAGAGGAATCACCATGTTATCTGTGTGCCCGCATGAGAAGAGGATATCTGTACAGCAAGGCTAAAGAGCTGGGTTGCAATAAGATTGCCTTAGGACACCATTATGATGATGTTATCGAGACTATTCTTATGGGAATGTTGTATGGCGCACAGATTCAGACTATGATGCCAAAGCTTCACAGCACTAATTTTGAGGGCATGGAACTTATAAGGCCACTTTACCTTATAAGAGAAGCTGATATAATACATTGGAGAGATTATAATAATCTTGCATTTATACAGTGTGCATGCAGGCTTACAGAAAGCTGTGCTTCATGTGGTGGAACAGAAAAGGGTTCTAAGAGAGGCGAGATTAAGCAGCTTATCAAAGACTTGACTAAGGTAAGCCCATATATTGAGAAGAATATTTTCAGAAGCATTGGAAATGTTAATCTTGATACAGTTATTGCGTATAAGCAGTACGGTGTTAAGCATAATTTCCTTGAAAGATATGAGGAAATGGGCAGACACAATGGTGCGTCAGGCAGCCAGACAGCAGATAATAAGGAGATGGAATAAATATGTCATCACAATATAATTGCGATTATTGCAACAACCTTGTATATGACGAGGAGATTGAAGGATATGTATGTGATGTTGATATGGACGAGGACGATTACGCAAGACTTTTAAGTTCTTCATATAAGCAGTGTCCATATTATCAGAGCAATGATGAATATAAGACAGTACGTCATCAGATGTAGAAGCTGCAGACAGGTTAAGATTTAGGATTAGATTACGGAAGGAGATTATTAATGAACAAGATAGCAAGTTTTACAGTTAATCATCTTGATTTACTGACAGGTGTTTATGTATCAAGAAAGGATTATATCGGAGATGTATGTCTTACAACATTTGATTTAAGATTTACAAGACCTAACGAAGAGCCACCTATGGATACTCCGGGAATTCACTCAATTGAACATCTTGTTGCTACATTTTTAAGAAATCATGCAGAATGGGCTGAGAAAACTATATATTTCGGACCTATGGGCTGCAGAACAGGTTTTTATGTTATATTTGCAGGAGATTTAAAGTCAGAGGATATTATCGGGTTATTAAGAGAAGCTGCCGATTATGTCCTTAATTATGACGATAATACACCAATTCCTGGATATTCACCAAGAGACTGTGGTAATTATCTTGATAATAATCTTAAGCTTGCGAAGATATATATGAGAAAGTTTAAGGAGGAGGTTTTGGATAATCTGGTTGCTGAGAGGTTGAGTTATCCTGTGTAGGTTTGTGACCAGCCCGATACCCCCAGACTGGTCACAAACCTACACAGTTGAGAACTGGCAGGGGTGAAAATCCCACTAATCAGATTCGGTTTGTCTGTGTGATTAGTAAGAAGTTGTATCTAGCCAGAATTGGCTATGCCTGTCTGGTCAGAACATAAATATAGCCGCAAACAGATTCAGCTTCGCTTGTCTGTTTGCGGCTATTTCATTTATGAGAGTGAGTAATTATCACATATGTAATAATGTTTTATTTTATACCTCGAATAATAATTCGCTGTAGCTTGGGAATGGCCAGAATTCTTTATCTACTACCATTTCTGCCTTATCTGCTGGAGCTCTTAAATCGTCCATTGCGGCTTTTACTGTATCTCTGAAGTATTCTGCCTGTTCTTTGCCTTCGAGTGTAGCTGCTGTGGCAACTGTTTCAGCAAGCTTTGCTGAAGCTGCTTTCATGTCTTTTAAGTAGCCAGAAACTTCTGCAAGAAGGTCTGACTGTACTGAAGCATCTGCGCCGGCTTCCTTAACTGAAAGTACTGAGTTGGCAAGCTCTGTTGTATATGAGATAACTGCAGGAATGATTTCTTTGCCAGCCATATCTATCATTGTCTTTGCTTCGATGTTGATTGCCTTTGAGTATGCTTCATACTTGATTTCGGCTCTTGACTTTAATTCTGCTTCTGTGAATACACCGAATTCCTCGAACATCTTAACTGTTTCAGGCTTAACAAGAGAACCAACAGCCTCAACCATAGATTTGATGTTAGGAAGTCCTCTTCTCTCTGCCTCTGCAACCCATTCATCTGAGTAGCCGTTGCCGTTGAATACAACTCTGTGATGTTCTGTGAAGAGCTTCTTAATCATGTCATGGACAGCCATCTGCATGTCTTCAGTGCCCTCTAATTCATCAGCGATCTCCTTGAAGCTTTCTGCAACAATTGTATTAAGAACAACATTTGCAGGAGCAATTGAATCTGAAGAACCAACCATACGGAATTCAAACTTATTACCTGTGAATGCGAATGGAGATGTTCTATTTCTGTCGGTAGCGTCCTTATTAAGGTCTGGAAGAGCAGAAGCACCAGTCTTTAACTTACCCTTCTGGATAGAGCTTGTAGCATCTCCCTTGTCGATTAACTGCATAACTACATCTTCAAGCTGTTCACCGAGGAACATTGAGATGATAGCTGGAGGTGCCTCGTTAGCACCGAGTCTGTGGTCGTTACCGACATCAGATGCAGACTCACGGAGAAGGTCAGCGTGTGTATCAACAGCCTTCATAATTGCACCAAGTACAAGGAGGAACTGGAAGTTCTCATGTGGTGTCTTACCTGGATCAAGCATGTTGATGCCATCATCAGTTGTGATAGACCAGTTGTTGTGCTTACCAGAACCATTAACACCTGCAAATGGCTTCTCATGGAGAAGGCATACAAGACCATGTCTGTAAGCAACCTTCTTCATAACCTCCATCATAAGCTGGTTGTTATCAGTTGCAATATTAACCTGTGCATAGATTGGAGCTAACTCGTGCTGTGCAGGTGCAACCTCGTTATGCTGTGTCTTTGCAGATACACCAAGCTTCCATAATTCTTCGTTGACATCCTTCATGAAAGCAGCAATTCTTTCGCGGATAGAACCGAAGTAATGATCATCAAGCTCCTGACCCTTAGGAGGCATAGCTCCGAATAAAGTGCGACCAGAGAAGATAAGATCCTTTCTCTGTAAATATTTTTCTCTGTCTACGATGAAGTATTCCTGCTCAGCACCAACTGAAGGAGCAACCTTCTTAGAAGTTGTATTTCCTAAAAGTCTTAAAATACGGAGAGCTTGCTCGTTGATTGCATCCATTGAACGAAGTAATGGAGTCTTCTGGTCGAGAGCCTCACCTGTGTAAGAGCAGAATGCTGTAGGGATACAAAGTGTAGCACCCTGTGCACCTTCGCGTACAAATGCAGGAGATGTGCAATCCCATGCTGTATATCCTCTGGCCTCGAATGTTGCACGAAGACCACCTGAAGGGAATGATGAAGCATCAGGCTCACCCTTAATAAGTTCCTTGCCTGAGAATTCCATAAGCACCTTTCCATTTTCCTTAGGTGCTGAAATAAATGAATCATGCTTCTCAGCAGTAGTTCCTGTTAAAGGCTGGAACCAATGTGTGTAATGAGTTGCACCTTTCTCGATAGCCCAGTCTTTCATAGCATTAGCGATTACATCAGCATCTGCTAAGGATAACTCCTGCACACCTTCCATTGCTAATTTAAGGTTTTTGTAAACGTTCTTTGGTAAACGCTCTTTCATAACTGTGTCATTAAACACATTCTCGCCGAAGATGTCAGCTACATTGAATCTTTCACTCATAACTTTCTCATCCTTCCTTTTCTTATTCTTATCTTTTTATTAGTAAAACTAAAAATGGCGTCCAAGTATATACTTATACAAATATATAAATGGAACGCCTTTGTTCTACCTTATTTAATTAGTGACAGCAAACTGTCTTTAAATAAAATAACTCAGATTGTATTATTTTGCAAGTGCTTTTTTAAAAAAATTTAAAAAATTAAGCTAACCTGAAATCTGAGTACTAAAATGCTTACTCTGAAACTGATAATGCTGCTTCAGAAGAGGTTCCATTATCTAACTTAGATTCTCCAACATATGTACCGGATACAATAACTCGTTGCTTAGAATCATCTGTACAGGTTGAAAATGTAACAACCTGTGTTGTGTTGGAAACATCAACACCAGTGTCATATAAAGATTCCGCTTTAACGGTCTGTGCGTATTCGCGAAGCCCTGCCAAATTACTGAAATTAAAAGTAAATGTATTACTTACTGGGTCAGTAACATATACTGTGAAAATCTTGTATTTACGGATTACATCCTCTGTGTAAATGTAGAAAACATCATTACCTTCTGTCTGGTAGAAACCAGAGTTCTTATATCTGGCAAGAGTACCAAACATAGCACCAGAGCCCATGTTGTGTCCATAGATAAGAACATGGCTGGCATTAAGACCATCCTTTATTCTGTAATCAACGAACAGGCATCCGTTACGATTGTATGTCTTGTCAAATGTATGAGTAAGATAAAAGTCATTATCGGTTGTCTGGGCAATTGGAAGCCTTATGTCAACCGATGGCACATAAAGAAAACCAAGACCATCCGAATTGATGTCAAGCAATGCCTGATGGTTATAAACAAAAGGAATGGTTACCTCAGCAGGCTCTTCTTCATCAATCGTAATATTAACAGGTGTATCTTCAAGGACATCTCCTTCTATATTATCATAAATGTCGTTGCCCTTCTTATATTCAAGAAGGATAGATACAAGTTTTACTGCTGCAAATACAAATACGCAAGCACATATAATTAGAATAATACGGCTGATGATGTTAGATCGCTTTTTCTTTTTCTCTTTTGCATCGAATATAGCATCCGCTTCGTCTGGTTTTGTCTCAGGTGAAGTGGATGTTATAAAATCATCATCTTCATCTGTCTTTAAGTTACCCATAAATATCTCCAATCCTTATCAAGCTTTTCCTGATGAACCAAAGAGGTTAATCTTCTCGCGAACAGTTTCTTTAATTGCTTCACAGCCAGGAGCCAGAAGCTTTCTAGGATCAAATCCCTTTCCTTCAAGGTCTTTGCCTGCTTCAACATACTTTCTTGTTGCATCAGCAAATGAAAGCTGGCACTCTGTATTAACATTAATCTTAGAAACACCAAGAGAAATAGCCTTCTGAATCATATCAGCAGGGATTCCTGTACCACCGTGAAGAACTAATGGCATATCACCAATCTTTTCCTTAACAGCTGCAAGTGTCTCAAAGCTTAATCCTGGCCAGTTAGCTGGATACTTTCCGTGAATATTACCGATACCTGCTGCAAGCATGTCCACACCAAGATCAGCAATTGCTTTACACTCGTTAGGGTCTGCACATTCACCCATTCCGATAACGCCATCTTCTTCGCCACCGATTGAACCAACTTCTGCTTCAATAGAAAGACCAAGATTGTGAGCTACATTAACGAGTTCTGTTGTCTTCTTGATATTCTCATCAATTGGGTAATGAGAACCATCGAACATAATAGATGTGAATCCTGCTTTTATGCATTTGTAGCATCCTTCGTATGTTCCGTGATCAAGATGAAGAGCAACAGGAACAGTGATTCCAAGTGACTTGTCCATAGCCTTAACCATAGCAGCAACTGTCTCGAAACCTGTCATATACTTACCGGCACCCTCAGATACACCAAGGATTACAGGGGCGTTCATCTCCTGTGCAGTAAGAAGAATAGACTTAGTCCATTCAAGGTTATTGATGTTGAACTGGCCGACAGCATATTTGCCGGCAAGAGCCTTGTCTAACATTTCTTTAGCTGAAACTAACATATTTCTTTACCTCCATTGCACGATTTTGCATGCTAACATTATATCTCATCTCATTAAAAATGAAAAGGAATATTTAAATGATATTTATGTGTAAATGCAGAGAAATATGATGTATAATTAGTCATATGCATTGAAAATATCAGGAGAAAGGAGATATGCATGGGTTATTTAACATTTTTTATCAACAGGGTAGCACTCGAAACTCAGACAGCAATGGATTTCTATAATAGTGAAGACCACGCTGGTACAAGTTATGTGCCATTTATTGGTTTCATGCTTTTTCTTGTGGGTCTTGTTGTAATTATTGTCGGTCTTGCAACATATCTTACGGCAAAGCATAATTTTAATATATTCTTTGATACAAGAGATGTCAGAATCACATATGATGAGCAGATTATGCCTGATGATGAGAAAGCAAGACTTAACAATGAGAAACTCGCTAAAGATAAGAAAAGAGGAAAGATAATAATCATAGTCGGTGTTGTATTGGCTATTGCTTCCTTTGCTGTATTATAAATGTATTGGGAATCTATACATGAAAACACCGTCTGCCGGAGTAGCAGACGGTGAAAGAGGGAGGAGAGCTGTTCATTAACAACTCGATTTATGAAAAACATATAGTAGATATTGTCTTGTTCTTATGATTGAATTATATTTAACAAAAGTGAAGAAACAATGTGCATAGTGTTAAATCTTATTGAATTAGATATGAACAATTTATGAACAAGGGGTAGATTAAGGAGGGGAATATGCCAACAATTTACAAATGCCCAGGGTGTGGTGCAGCTATGGAGTTTGACAGCTCAACACAGAAATTAGGGTGTCCGTCATGCGGAATGCAGATTGATGTGCGTGAATATGAACAGAAATATTCACAGAATAGCACAGAAGGGGAATATGACAAGGAGATGAAGATGTACCGCTGTAATACATGCGGTGCTGAGCTTGTTGCAGATGAGTGTACATCAGCAACATTCTGTTTATTCTGTGGTAATCCTACACTTATGGAGGACAGACTTAAGGGAGGATTCAAGCCATCGTCAATTATACCTTTTAAGATTGACAAGAATAAAGCAGTAGAGATATACAAGGGCTGGTGCAAGAAAGGACCACTTACTCCATCTGCTTTGTCAAGAAGCTCAACAATTGAGAAAATAAGCGGTCTGTATGTACCTTACTGGCTGTATGATTATTCAGCGCAGACTGATATGCATGCCAATGCAGAAAAGGTCAGGACAATAAGAAGAGGTGATACAGAGTATACATACACAGACCATTTTCAGGTATTCAGAAATATTTCTGCTCAGTTTGAGAAGATTCCTGCAGATGCATCTGAGAAGATGCCTGATGATGCAATGGATAAGTTGGAGCCATTTAATTATAATGATTTAACAGCATTTTCAATGCCTTATCTGTCAGGATATCTTTCTGAAAGATATAATTATACTGCTGACCAGATACAGGAGAGAGCTACCAGAAGAGCTGATAAGTACATAACAGATATTGTAAGGTCAACAATTACAGGCTATTCATCAGTGAATGTAATCCATAATGACATAACTATGCGTCCGACAGGAAGCCAGTATGCATTGTTCCCTGTGTGGGTGCTTAATTACAGATTCGGCAAGAAGAATTTCCAGTTCATGCTTAATGGACAGACAGGAAAGATTGTTGCTGACAGACCTATAAGCGGAAAGAAAGCATTTGGCTTCGGATTGGGAATATTCCTTGTTACACTTATTATTACTATGTTTGGAGGGCTGTTGTTCATATGATGAAGATTAATAATAGAATTAAAGCTCTCATGAGCGTAATTATGGCGTGCTTTATGTGCGTGGGTGTGTTATTCAGCATGAAAACTGATGTCTATGCAGATTCTTCCAAGGAATATGTATATGATAATGCTGGAATTCTTACTTCTGATGAAGTGAGCAAATTAAAGAGCCAGTGTAAGAAGGCATCTGAGGATTCAGAGTGCGATATCGTTATTATCACAACTAATATCGGTCATGATTATAGTGCAATGGACAGCTATCTTGAGCAGTTCCTTGATGATAACGGATATTCAAAGGATGCAGTAATATATGGTGTTGATATGAAATCAAGAGCCGACAGAATCTTTGAAAGAGGAAAGGCATATGATTCTATGTCAGCAAGCAAGCTTGACAGTATAAGAGAGGCAAGTGAGAAGCATCTTTCAGATGATAACTATTACAAAGCATTTTCCAAGTATGTTAAGAATATGAATATGTGCATGACTACAAGCTTGCTTAAGAAGCTTACATACAAGATGTGGATTAAGCTTCTTATTGCATTAGGCGTTGCAGTGGCAGCAGTTCTTACAATGATGCATAATGCCAAGGCAAGAATGACTGTAAGTAGCACTGAATATACGAAAGACCATAACTTTAAGGTTAATGACAGAAGAGATATATTCATTAATACAACAGTTGTTACAAGACATATTGAGCATAATAACAGCAGCAGTCACAGCGGTGGCGGAGGCGGTGGAAGCCGCAGCTCAGGTGGACATTTCTAGATAATAACCGGATAACAATAAAGGCGGGTACAGCTATTAACTGCATCCGCCTTTTAATCATATTGAAGATATTATAACTTCTCTGGTTCTGGATATTCCTCGCCAAATGTCTCAACAGTAACAGTCTTCATAACCTGTGGCTTTCTAGGTCTGTCGCTGTAATCTGTGTCTACACCAGCAATCTTGTCAAGAACATCTTCGCCCTCAATAAGCTTACCAAATGCAGCGTAATCTCCATCAAGATGTGGAGCGTTCTGGTGCATAATGAAGAACTGTGAACCTGCAGAATCAGGTCTCATAGAACGTGCCATTGAAAGAACACCTCTTGTGTGCTTTAAGTCGTTCTTGAATCCGTTAGATGCGAATTCACCCTTGATAGAGTAGCCAGGACCACCCATACCTGTTCCTTCCGGGTCACCACCCTGAATCATGAAGCCTGCGATTACTCTGTGGAATATAAGTTCGTCATAGAATCCCTTCTGAACAAGATTAACGAAATTATTAACTGATGTAGGTGCGATTTCTGGATAAAGCTCAGCTTTCATCACATCGCCATTTTCCATTGTAAATGTAACTATTGGATTAGCCATATTATTCCTCCTGAAATTCATTAAATTGCCTGCTTGTCTGCATGAGCAAAATGTGATGTAATTAATTCTAAATACAACGGTATAAAAAGTCAAATTAAAACTTTAGAAACAATTATTAATGAAACGGTTATTAGTAGAAGAATTATTAAGAGGCAGATATGAGAAAATGTATTGATATGGGTGAAGGCAGAACGATAATAATTAATGATAAAGATATATTACAGCCAGATGGAACGCTGGAAGCTCCGGATATAGGACTTGGCGAAGGGTATAATGGAAAAGCCTCATATGTTATATATGATGAGGAAGATATTGATGATGATATGTTAGAACTTGTATGTGCCAGAAAATACAATGAACCGCTTGTAATTGCCAGAACAGAGAGATTTGTTATAAGGGAGATGACGGTTGGGGATTTACCACATTTATACGAATTATATCAGACACTTTCAGACTGCCAATACGTGGAGCAGTTGCATGAATATGAGGATGAGAAAGCATTTACAATAAAATACATTGAGAATATGTACGGCTTCTTCGGGTACGGGCTATGGCTTGTGTTCGATAAGACGACAGGTGAGCTTGTGGCAAGGGCGGGCATCGAGAACCGCAGCATAGATGGTCAGAATTGTCAGGAACTGGGCTATCTTGTTAAGAAGAGCTGGCAGGGAAAGCATGTGGCATGGGAAGTTATGAGCCAGATAGTAGAGCTTGCCAAAGACAGGTTCGGATTGGAAGAACTGAATATCTGCACCATGAAAACAAATATCCCGTCCATACAGCTTGCATTGAAACTTGGTTTCACATTGTATGCAGGCGATACAGACGGGATGAATATATATAGGAAAAAACTGTGATTATATCAGGCTTTCTTCATATTAAATACATATCTTATAAAATCAGCAGCATTGGTCTGATATTTGGATGATGACACGATTCCATAGCAAGGGTTAGTCATGTTCAGATCGCTGTTTTTGATTACAGGTGCTTCTGAGATATCTACAGCAATAGGATATGTTTCTCCGGCAGTATTAGTGAAGTACACGATGTAATCATCCAACTGCTCTAATTCATCATCAGAGAATATATCACGCAAATCGCAGAAGAATATGTCTCTGTCGGTGCAGAAGTAATCAATATACTCGCGTTCAGACAGATATCCGTCAAGTGAGCCTGTTGATGCGTAAGTATATAACTTATTGGCTGAAACATATGCTTCCTGGTCCATTGCCACTTCTTTCAGTGAAAATGTATACGAGAAATCAACCTGTTCTTTCTTGCCGTCAATTCCAAGATAGTCTGTAAGTCCTGTTGTAAGGAGATCAGTGTCATCCTCGTAACCGGTCATCTTGCCATCAAGTACGGCAACGAAACATACAGTATCATAATTATTCTTTATAATAGAAGTTATAAGAGAAACTGCGAATACAACTGCAAGAACAACTCCTACAATCGGAATCCAGTAGTAACTCCATATGTATTTGATTTTATCTGAAAAAGACAAATCTTTAAGCTTCTTGTGCTGCTCTTTGATTTCGTCATGAATGTTATTTCCTTTAGCCATAAACACTCCTTAATTATTGTTTCTGCTTAACAGTTTATCACAAATATTGAGGCAAAAAAACCGCTTTTATAAACATTTAAGAAATATATATGAAAAATTCTTTGATTTTTATGACAGGTCTTGTATAATCATAGTGTTTAAGCAAAGGGGAATATAATTATGAATGGATTTGGATTAGATGGAAAACTTTTTAGAGGACTCACCAAGGCAGGTGACTTCATAATACTGGCAGTTATTACTGTTGTATTCTGCCTGCCGGTTGTAACAATAGGTGCATCGCTTACGGCAGCATTTTATTCAGGAATAAAACTGGTGCGCGATGAAGAAAGCTATGTTTTCAAGGACTTCTGGAAGTCATTCAAGATGAACTTCGTACAGGGACTTCTGTTAGAGATTGTACATGCAGTTATAGGTTTCCTTCTCTTTATTGATTTAAGAGCAAGCGTACAGTGGGGACTTGTTCAGGGCTCACAGGTTGGAAGCCTGTTTATATTCGTTGTAATCGGTGTTATGGCAATATGGGTAGGAATAATGCTGTATTCATTTGCAATGCTTTCAAGATATGATAATAAGCTTTTTGGAACACTTAAGAATGCACTTATTATATGTATGCATCATCTTCCACAGACAATAATCATGCTTATAGCAACCGTCGGACTGATATATTTCTCATGCATATATTTCACTGCATTTATAGTAACAATACCATTGATACTGTATGTTGATTCATATATTTTCTCAAGCATATTCAAGAAGCTCGAGAAAGATATGGTTAAGAAGGATGAACCAGATGTTATAGAGGATGAGGAATCGAAAGATATTACAGAGAATACAACAGAAAATGTAATTGAAGATACAACAGATAATAAAGAAGAATAACTCCTGAAAAAGGGGGTGGGGTCACAGGCTGGGTAGTTTCCTGTGACCCCATTTTATATATCTGTACGGTTATGGGATACAGATAGCGAAAGTTATATACAAAAAAAGAGATAACGGTCAGGTAGTAATTAATCCCGACTGTTATCCCCGTTGATAACCAATAATTAATATGAATTATAAAGCGTCTGTTCCGCGCTCGCCTGTACGGATTCTGATAGCGTCATATACATCATAAACAAATATCTTGCCATCGCCGTACTCACCAGTGTTAATCTGCTCGATTATCTGGTCAATAATCTCTTCGTAAGTCTCATCTGATACAATGGATTCGACCTTTACCTTCGGAAGAAGATTGCCACCGAAATCAACACCATTGTAAACCTGCTTATGTCCACGCTGGCTACCGTATCCCATTATATTGGAAATCATAAGTCCATGCGCACCATTACTGTTAAGGATGGTCTTAAGATCATCAAGTCTTTCAGGTCTGATAATAATCTCTAACTTTTTCATAATTAATATCCTTTCGTGCTGACGACATCATTAAAACACTGCGTCTGGCAAAAGTCAACCACCTTGCGGTACAAACGAATAATGTAAATGTCAGCTTGACATTCATTGAACAATGTTAAGTTGTCAGTCTTCGTAAAGCTGCTTGCTTGTTGAAAAAACTAAAAAACAATAATAGATTGTAATTACAGCAATGAGGGCCTCAACAAGAATAGACCACATTGTTATAGTTGATTTGAATGCGAAGTAGTGTACAAATATTCCGACAGACATAAGAAGCCATGTTACCTGATAGTTTCTTGTGACTGCTGACTTCTCCTGAATACGAGCTTCCATAACAAGAGCTTCTGTATAATAATAAGTAAAATATATTGCAAATACTACGCTTATACCGATTGCTATGGAGTACATTGTCTCTGGTATAGGCCATGCTCTTGCGATAAGGTACTGTGAAAGTACTGCACCAGCAAGTCCGGCAAGTGAAAGAATCATGCCTTTCTTAAAGCGGGAGTTAAGTCCCTTAAGGTCTTTCATGCCAAGAAATATAAGAATGTATCCAACAATATCATTACTTACATCAATGTTAACAGTGCCAAAGGAAACCCAGAACCTTGTACAGATTAGGAAGATTCCCATAATAACTAATAATGAGTTCTTTTTATTCATATTATAATATACTCCTTGTAAAAATGTACTTATATATTAATTTAATATTGCGGCAAGGTCAACGAAAAAGCCGGGGTTTATAAAATTTTTATACGTCATTCCGACATTTTGAAAATTTTTGAAATTTTTGATATTTTTTAAAAAAGTGCTTGCATTATAAAAAATGTTCATGTATAATACAGCATGTCGTCACGACATTGGGCTTTCGCCAAGTGGTAAGGCACTGGATTCTGATTCCAGCACTTCGGGGGTTCGAATCCCTCAAGCCCAGCTAGAAACCTCTCGTAGTCATACGAGAGGTTTTTTTGTGCGAGTAGCTGTCATTTTTGTGGGAGCAGCACATTTGCACATATATTATTATGAAAGGGCTGGTGAAGCCGCCAGCAAAGGTGTTGTTATGATAGAGTTAGGAAAAACACAGTGTCTTAACATTGTAAAGGTAACAGATTTCGGAGTATATCTTGGAACAGAAGAGGATAAAGTTCTTCTTCCTAAGAAGCAGGTTCCAGAGGATGTTGAAGTAGGGGATGCTCTCACAGTATTTGTTTACAGGGATTCAAGCGACAGACTTATTGCAACTACTAATAAGCCAAAAATTCAGCTTGGAGAACTTAAGAGACTTAAAGTATCACAGGTTACAGGTATTGGCGCATTTCTTGACTGGGGACTTGAGAAAGACCTCTTAATGCCATACAAGGAACAGACAACACATGTATCAGAAGGCTCAGAGTACCTTGTTGCCCTCTATATAGATAAGAGTGGCAGACTTGCAGCTACTATGAGAATTAACAAATATCTTGAAAAGTCAGAGACACTTGTAAAGGACAGTGCGGTTACAGGTACTATAATAGGAATAACTCCTGATTACAGAGCGTATGTTGCTGTTGAAGATAAGTACGATGCATTTATTCCTATGTCAGAAGTATTTGAGCCACTTAGTGTCGGTGAGGTTATTCACGGACGTGTTTCAAGAGTAAGAGAAGATGGAAAACTTGTTATAAGCCTTAAGCAGAAGGCTTATATCCAGATGGACGAGGATTCAGTCCAGATATATGATGCTATTGTAAAGAAGGGCGGCAGTCTTGGATTTACAGACAAGGCAGACCCTGAGATTATCAAGAAGCATTTTAATATGAGTAAAAATGCTTTCAAGAGAGCTGCAGGAAGACTTCTCAAGGAAGGCAAGATTGAGATAACACAGGATTCGATAGTTATTAAGAAACAGCTTCTTTAATGAATATCTTGAATGAATATGACGATTGCGGTACAATATATTCAATGCGTTTGTAACGTAAAATATGTTGATTTAAGGAGATTATTATGCAGAAAGTAATCAGTACAGACAAGGCACCAAGTGCAATCGGACCATATTCACAGGCAATCGAGATTAACAATATGGTATATACATCAGGAGTTATCCCTGTAATACCAGCTACAGGCGAGATAGCAGAAGGCGGAGTTGAGGCTCAGGCTGAGCAGGCATTCCAGAATCTTTGCAATCTTGTTGAAGCTTCAGGCTCTAGGGTAGAGAATATTGTTAAGACAACAGTATTTATTAAAGAAATGAATGATTTCGGTAAGATTAATGAAATCTACAAGAAATATTTTAAGGAGCCATTTCCAGCACGTTCATGCGTAGAAGTTGCAAGACTTCCTAAGGACGTTCTTCTTGAAGTGGAAGCAATTGCATGGAAGTAAAAAAAGTTAATGGCTTCTTTGTTCTATTTGTAATAGGTTATATAGGGTTATCTGTTGTGTGTTCATCTATATTAGGATACGCACAGAATGCAGGAGTGGCTGTTCCGGACTGGATTCAGTATGTTATGTCAGATGGCATAATCCTGTTTATTGCAATTATATATATGATTGTCCAGAAGATAGACCCTATTACAGAGATTCCTTACAAAAGAATAGGCATTGTTGATGTTGTTCTTTCACTTGTTGCAGGATACTGTCTTATTCCGGCAGTATTATTAATAAGTAATCTTAGTATGTTGTTTTCAACTAATTATCTTGAAGAGGGAACATCAACACTGCTTACATATCCATTTGCAATGCAGGTTATATTGCTGGCGGTTATTCCACCACTTGTAGAGGAACTGATATTCCGTGGAATATTCTTTGGTTCATACAGGAAAGCCGGAATGACAGGCGCAGCTCTTATGAGTGGATTATTATTCGGATGCAATCATCTTAATATTAATCAGGCATTGTATGCATTTGTTATTGGCATAGTATTTGCTTACATGGTTGAGGCTACAGGTTCTATATGGTCATCTGTTATAGCACATTTTGCTGTTAATACATATTCAATAGGAATAGTACAGCTTCTGAAGATGGCAGGAATGTATACCGCAGACGGACAGGTATCAGAAGTGGCTCAGGGCGAAGCTGAACTTGCTGCATCCACAAGTACATATACAACAGTAATCCAGATGATTATACTTGTTGTTGTGGCTGCCGCATTCATGATGCTCGCAATCGTGTGCATTAAGACTATGGCGAAAAGACATGGCAATCTTGAGAAGATTCGATTTAGCGTAATCAGGATTTCTCATATAAAGAATTATTTTACGGCTCCGGTTGTCGTGGGAATTGTAATATGCGTGATGTATATGATAACCCTAGAATTATCTGGTGTCTTATAAATGTGGTGTGATTAAATAGGCATATTGCATTAGTGATGTTTGAAGATAAACAGTCCGCAAATTTGTACAATTTATACATATGAGGCTTTCATATGGTAAATTTGCAAAAAAAACGCGGAAAAGATTTGTAAAAATGTCATGTGGTAAAAAAGTCCTATTTAGTGTATTATAATCACATCAAAGTGCAAAGGCACATTTATATTAGGAGGATATTTAATAATGGCAAGTTTATCGCTTAAGAATGTTTGTAAAGTATATCCTAACGGTTTCGTAGCTGTTAAGGATTTTAATCTTGAAATTGCTGATCAGGAGTTCATCATCTTCGTAGGACCTTCAGGATGTGGTAAGTCTACTACACTTCGTATGATCGCAGGCCTTGAGGAAATCAGCTCTGGTGAGTTATGGATCGGTGATAAGATGGTTAACGATGTAGAGCCTAAGGACAGAGATATCGCTATGGTATTCCAGAACTACGCTCTTTATCCACATATGTCAGTATATGATAACATGGCTTTCGGTCTTAAGTTAAGAAAAGTTCCTAAGGCTGAAATCGATAAGGCTGTACATGAAGCTGCTAAGATTCTTGATATCGAGCACCTTCTTGATCGTAAGCCAAAGGCTCTTTCAGGTGGTCAGAGACAGAGAGTTGCTATGGGACGTGCTATAGTTCGTAGCCCTAAGGTATTCCTTATGGATGAGCCTCTTTCAAACCTTGATGCTAAGTTAAGAGTACAGATGCGTGTTGAGATTTCTAAGCTTCACCAGAGATTACAGACAACTATCATCTACGTAACACATGACCAGACAGAGGCTATGACACTTGGTACAAGAATCGTAGTTCTTAAGGATGGTATTGTTCAGCAGGTAGATACACCTCAGAATCTTTACAATACACCTAACAACATCTTCGTTGCTGGATTCATCGGATCACCTCAGATGAACCTTATCGACGCTGAAGTTAAGGCTAACGGTTCACAGGTTGATCTTGTACTTTCTGATACAGTTACAATTACTCTTCCAGTTGAGAAGAGCAAGAAACTTATCGATGGCAACTATGTTGGTAAGACAGTTGTAGTTGGTATCCGTCCAGAGGATGTTAAGGATGATGCAGAATTCATCGCTAAGAATGCAGATTCTAAGTTCACAGCTACAATCAAGGTTTACGAGTTACTTGGTGCAGAGGTTAACCTTCACTATGAAATCGGTGATGTAACATGCACAGCTAAGGTAAATCCTCGTACAACAGCTAGACCAGGTGATGAAGTAACATTCGCTATGGATGTTGACAGACTTCATGTATTCGATAAGGAAACAGAAATCGTTATCACACACTAATTATTAAATGAATCTTAATTATGAAGGGGAAATGCAATAAATTTGCATTTCCTCTTTTTTTTTTTGTCGTTTTGCTTTACAATAAGATAGAATATGTACGAATAAAGGTTAAGTGGTAGACAGAAAGGGATAATAATGATATCTAATAGAATTTTACAGACAACTGTAGATGGACTTAAGGCTATTTCACGAGTGGATTTGTGCATTGTGGATGCAGATAAGAATGTTGCAGCCAAGACTTTTGATAATGTTTCAGAATGCCTTGCAGATGCGATTAGTTTTATTGATTCGCCAGCAGAAAGTCAGGCAGTTAATGGTTTTCAGTTTTTTAAGGTTGAAGATGAAGGTAACCTTGAATATATAATCATGGCAAGAGGAACAAGTGATGATGTATATATGGTAGGAAAGCTTGCTGCATTCCAGATACAGAATTTACTTGTAGCATATAAGGAGAGATTTGATAAGGATAATTTTATTAAGAACCTTCTTCTTGATAATCTTCTTCGTGTGGATATGTATACGAGAGCAGAGAAGCTTCATATTGAAACTGATGTTAAAAGAGTTGTATATATTATCGAGACTAAGCATGAGAAAGATACGAATGCTTTAGAGACAGTAAGAACTCTTTTTGCCAATAAGACAAGAGATTTTATTACAGCGGTTGACGAGAAGAGTATAATTCTTGTCAAGGAAGTTAAAGGCAATGAGTCATATGACGAATTGGATAAGACAGCCGATGTTATAATCGATATGTTAAGTACAGAAGCCATGAGTGCTGCTCATGTTGCTTATGGTACTATTGTCAATGACATAAGAGAGGTTTCAAGATCTTACAAGGAAGCTAAGATGGCACTTGATGTAGGAAAGATTTTCTACAGTAATAAGAATGTTGTTGCATACAACAGATTAGGAATCGGACGTCTTATATATCAGCTTCCTATTCCATTATGCCAGATGTTCATTAAGGAGATATTCGAAGGAAAGGCTCCTGATGATTTTGACGATGAGACTCTGTCAACAATTAATAAGTTCTTTGAGAATAGTCTTAATGTTTCAGAAACATCAAGACAGCTTTACATTCACAGAAATACGCTTGTTTACAGACTTGATAAACTACAGAAGATTACTGGACTTGACCTCAGAGTGTTTGATGATGCGATAACATTTAAAATAGCTCTTATGGTAGTTAAGTACATGAAGTATATGGAAAGTAAAGATACATTTTAGTGATTTTTGGAGGAAATGATACATGATAATCATGGAAGATGTTACGAAGACATATTCCACTGGCGTTGCTGCACTTAATGGAATTAATCTTCACATCCAGAAAGGTGAATTCGTATTCATAGTAGGCAAGAGTGGTTCAGGTAAGTCAACTCTTATCAAACTGTTACTTAAGGAATTAGATCCTACATCAGGTAAGATATATGTTAATAAGAAATATCTCAATAAGATAACAAGAAAGAAGCTTCCTTATCTTAGAAGAGATATTGGTGTTGTATTCCAGGATTTCCGTCTGTTACCAGACAGAAATGTATATGAGAATATCGCATTTGCACAGAAGGTAGTAGAAGCTCCTAACAGAAAGATTAAGTCAAGAGTACTTGCAATGCTTTCTATGGTAGGACTTCTTGACAAATATAAGGCTTTTCCTAATGAGTTATCAGGTGGTGAGCAGCAGAGAATCGCAATAGCAAGGGCGTTGGTCAATAAGCCGGCTATATTGTTGTGTGATGAGCCTACTGGTAACCTTGATCCTGCTAACTCTAATGAAATCATGAAGATTCTTAACCAGGTTAATAAGCAGGGAACAACAGTGCTTGTAGTTACTCATAATATGGAGATAGTTCAGCAGATGAAGAAGAGAACTATTACTATGAGTGAAGGAAAGATTATCAGCGATCAGGAAAAGGGTGGTTATTTCTATGAAGATTAGGTCATTAGCATATCATATTAAAGATGGATTTAAGAATATCCATCGTAATAAGATGTTCTCACTGGCATCTATAGCAACAATTACAGCATGTATATTTCTTTTTGGAGTATTCTATTCTATAGTAGTTAATTTCCAATATATGATTAAGAAGGCTGAGACAGAAGTCTGTGTAACAGTTTTCTTTGATGAGGGTCTTAGTGAGACAGATATTAAGAAAATCGGAGACGATATAAGCAAACGAGAGGAAGTTTCAAGGGTTGAGTATGTATCTGCTGAGGATGCATGGGAAAGCTTCAAAGGTGAGTATTTTGCAGCTTATCCTGAACTTGCAGAAGGATTCAAGGATGATAATCCTTTAGCTAATTCTTCTTCTTATGAAGTATATCTTAAAGATGCAAGCAATCAGGGAACTCTTGTTAAGTATCTTGAGAATAAGGATGGAATCAGACAGGTTAACCGTTCAGAGGTTACAGCAAGTGGACTTGCCAGTGCTGCAAGACTTGTAAGTTATGTGGCAGTAGCAGTAATTGTAGTTCTTCTTGCGGTATCTATATTCCTTATTACTAATACAATCGTTATTGGTATTACAGTACGAAAAGATGAAATTTCTATCATGAAATATATAGGAGCGACGGACGCGTTTGTTAATGCACCGTTCTTCGTAGAAGGTATTGTTATCGGACTTATAGGTGCTATTATTCCGGTAGTAATATTAAGATATATTTATAGTGGAGTTGTTAAATTTGTTCTTGGAAAATTCTCTGTTTTACAGAATATTTTAGCATTTATGCCAGCATCAGAAGTATTTAATGTACTTATTCCAGTAGCTATTGTTCTTGGAATTGGTATTGGTCTTATAGGAAGTTTCTTCGCTGTAAGAAAGCATGCCGATGTATAGTTTCGGATAGTTTTGGGGGCTTTTGCAATTTGATGCAGAAGTCCCTGTTTGTTTTTAGAAAACATTTTAATTATGGTAAAGGAGTGGCTGTATGGAGAAAGCACTGTTTCGTAAGAATTTAATAAAGAAAATAACAGCGGCACTCATGATTGTAATGCTGCTTATACCGTATTGTTTTGCACAGGTTACATTCGGAGATAATAAGTCAGATCTGAAGGATGCACAGAGCCAGCAGAGTGATATACAGAATAAGAAGAAAGAGACTGAAGATAAGATTGCACAGCTTAAGGCACAGAGTTCGGATTTAACTTCTCTTATTCAGGGACTTGATGCACAGATGGGAGAATTGTCGGTGTCATTAGACGATATTAATACCCAGATTGCAACACTAGAAGCTGAGATTGAGGAGACGCAGGCACAGCTTGAGCAGGCTGAGATTGATAAGGAAAGCCAGTATGAGGCGATGAAGCTGAGAATCCAGTTTATGTACGAGCATAATGATTATACTTATGTTGAAGTACTTCTGTCATCACAGAGTATGGCGGATATGCTCAACAAATTTGAGTATATTAATAAAATATCAGAGTATGACAGACAGATGCTGGAAGAGTATCAGTCAACTATTAATCTTATAGCATCTTCAAAGGTAAAGCTTGAGGAAGACAGAGAGTCGCTTACTGCAAGTCAGGAAGCACTTCAGGCACAGATTGATGCACTTGAAGTTGTCCAGAATGAAAAGGCTTCACAGCTTAGTGCACTGAATAAGAACACTGCTGATCAGGAGGCGTATAAGAAGCAGCTTGAAGCTGATGAGAAGAAGCTGGAAGCAGAGATTGCTTCTATTACAGCTAAGATTAAGGCTGAGGAAGCAAGTGGAGCTACTCCATCTAACAGATATGATGGCGGAGCTTTCAAATGGCCTACAACAAGCACAAGAATTACATCTCCATATGGAGATACCGCCGACAGAACATCACCTCACAAGGGTGTCGACATTGGTGCAGTCAATGTTGGAGTTTCAGGTGATCCTGTATATGCTGCTTATGATGGCGAAGTTGTCATAGCACATAAACAGAGTGATTATTATTCAACAGCGGGCAATTATGTAATGATTTATCATGGTAACGGATTATATACAAGATATCTGCATCTTGACAGTCTGAATGTATCTGCAGGTGCTCAGGTAACTAAGGGGCAGAAGATAGGAGTTATGGGTAATACAGGTAATTCATTCGGAGCACATCTGCATTTTGATGTAATGCTTAATGGCTCATATGTTAATCCTATGACATATTTTAACAAATAATTCAACTTAACAGGAGGACTCAATGGAATATGATAATAACAGACCTTTTTCTTCGGAAGGGGCCGCACAGGAACGAAAGAGAAAACATGCTTTAGGCAAAGGTGTTGTTATTGGAGTTGTGGCAACATTGCTGGTTGTAGTATTAGCGTTGTCATGCGTATTCATGGGACTTATAAGAAGTGGTAATCTTCACATTGGAACAGATGGACGCATATATGTACAGGATGTGGGCACAAGTGATTCTGAGGGAATCGGAACTAAGGTTGAAAGCAAGCTTAATGCGTTAGATTCTTTGCTTGGGGACGGATTCTACTTTGATGATGTAGATGATGAAAAGGCTGCAGACAACATTTTTAAAGCTTATCTGGCTGCATATGGTGATAAATATACTGTTTACTACACTCCTGAGGAATATCAGTCACTTATGGAGTCAACATCGGGTTCTTTCTATGGCATCGGTGCTGTATGTCAGAAGGCTGACGATGGTTCGATTCTCATCTCAGAGGCATATGAGGATGCGCCTGCATATAAGGCAGGTATCAGAAATGGAGATAAAGTCATAGAGGTTAATGGCGAGGACATTACAGGAATGGACCTGTCTGTAGCAGTTGCACTTATTAAGGGTGAAAAAGGAACTGATGTCAATCTCACTATTATGAGAAATGGAGAGAAACTGAATTTTACAGTGACAAGAGACAAGATTAGTATTAAGACGGTTTCATCAGAAGTACTTGAGAATAATATAGGTTATATCTACATTTCGCAGTTTGATGATGTTACAACAGAGCAGTTTAAGACTGCCGTTGATGATCTTCAGAATCAGGGAGTTACAGGTCTTGTAATCGATATAAGGAATAATCCGGGTGGAGTTCTTAAGACGGTTGTTGATATGCTTGATTATATCCTTCCAAACGGGCTCATTGTGTATACAGAGACTAAGGATGGAACAAGACAGGAATATTCAGGTTCTGATAACCACGAGTTAAATCTTCCAATGGCAGTTTTGGTAAATGGCAACAGTGCAAGTGCATCAGAGATATTTGCAGGTGCAATGCAGGATTATAATAAGGCACAGATAATCGGAACACAGACATTTGGTAAGGGAATTGTCCAGACAATCCGTCCGCTTACAGATGGAAGTGCAGTTAAGTACACAATTGCCAAATATTTCACTCCTAATGGACAGGATATTCACGGCAAGGGAGTGACACCTGACAGCGTTGTGGAGCTTTCGGATGATGCAACTGAGGATGTACAGTTAAAAGCAGCAATTGACTATCTCAATGGCAAAATGAGTGTCAGTGCAACAGAGTAACTAATAGACAGGTATAGAATAAGGTACAGGACAAATCGAATATTTGTTCTGTACTTTTTGATTGTTATATTGTATAATGAGGAAAATGCATTTTCTTTCAGAAAACTAGGAGGTAAATCCCTCTGCTCACCAGAGGGTTCGCATTTTCTTTCAGAAAACAGGGAGGGATTATGGACAGATTTGTATTACATTCGGTTTTTAAGCCGATGGGCGACCAGCCGCAGGCGATAGAAGCACTTACAAAGGGCTTTGAGGAAGGCAATCAGTTTGAGACTCTTGTCGGTGTAACCGGTTCTGGTAAAACATTTACAATGGCGAACATTATACAGAATGTTCAGAAACCTACACTTATTATAAGTCATAATAAGACACTGGCAGCGCAGTTATATGGGGAGATGAAGGAGTTCTTTCCGGAGAATGCAGTTGAGTATTTTGTATCCTATTATGATTATTACCAGCCTGAGGCTTATGTACCTCAGAGTGACACTTATATTGCAAAGGATTCGTCTATTAATGACGAGATTGATAAATTGAGACACTCAGCAACAGCGGCGCTTTCCGAAAGAAATGATGTTATTATTGTCGCTTCGGTTTCATGCATATATGGACTCGGTGCGCCGGTTGATTATAAGAACATGGTTATTTCGCTTCGTCCGGGAATGGAGAAGGACAGGGATGACATGATAAGGAAGCTTATTGATATCCAGTATGTAAGGAACGACCAGGATTTTAAGCGAGGAACTTTCAGGGTAAGAGGCGATGTTGTTGAAGTATATCCGTCTTCTTCATCAGGTGACGCAATAAGAGTTGAATTCTTTGGTGATGAAGTGGACAGAATAAGTGAGATAGATTCACTTACCGGTGAGGTTAAAGGTGTTCTTGAGCATATTGCGATATTCCCTAATTCTCATTATGTTGTTGAGAAGGAGAAGATGGACGTTGCGATTGAGAATATCAAGGCAGAGCTTGCCGAGAGAGTTAAATATTTCAAGAGTGAGGACAAGCTTTTAGAGGCACAGAGAATCGAAGAGAGAACGAATTTTGATATAGAGATGATGCAGGAGACAGGCTTCTGTTCAGGAATAGAGAATTATTCAAGACATCTGGCAGGGCTTCCGGCAGGGTGTCCACCGTATACGCTGATGGATTATTTTCCAGACGATTTCCTTATTATTGTGGACGAGTCACATATCACTATTCCTCAGATACGAGGCATGTATGCAGGCGACCAGTCAAGAAAGACAACGCTTGTAGACTATGGCTTCAGATTGCCATCTGCGAAGGACAACAGACCGCTTAATTTCAGTGAATTTCAGAGCAAGATTTCACAGATGCTTTTCGTATCAGCAACACCAAGTACATACGAGGCAGAGCATGAGCTTATGAGAACCGAGCAGGTTATCAGACCTACTGGACTTCTTGACCCAGAGATAACTGTTAAGCCGATTGAAGGCCAGATTGATGACCTTATATCTGAGATTAATAAGGAAACTGCCAAGAAGAACAAGGTGCTTGTTACTACGCTTACCAAGCGAATGGCGGAGGACCTTACTGATTATCTTAAAGAGGCAGGAATCAGGGTTAAATATCTTCATGCAGATATTGATACTCTTGAGCGTCAGAAGATTATAAGAGATATGCGTCTTGATGGATTTGATGTTCTTGTTGGAATCAATCTTCTGCGAGAAGGTCTTGATATTCCTGAAATCAGCCTTGTTGCGATACTTGACGCTGATAAGGAAGGCTTCTTAAGAACAGAGACTTCGCTTATACAGACGATTGGTCGAGCTGCGAGAAATGCAGAAGGACATGTTATCATGTATGCAGACAAGATTACTGAATCTATGGAAAAGGCTATTTCAGAGACTGAACGAAGAAGAAAGATTCAGCAGGAGTACAACGACGCACATGGAATTACTCCGCAGACAATCAAGAAGGCTGTAAGAGATCTGATAAGCATAAGCAAGGCAGCAGAGCCGGGTGACGCTTCCGGAAAGCTTAAGGTTGATTATGAATCTATGAGCATTAAGGAGCTTGAGAAGGTTAAGACGCAGATTGAGAAGAACATGCGTAAGGCAGCAGCAGAGCTTAACTTTGAGGAGGCTGCACAGCTTCGTGATAAGATGATTGAAATTAATAAATATATTTATGAAGGAAAAAAACATGGCTGATAGTAAGTTAAAGAAAGAGATTGAAAGAGGCAGTTACAAGAACTGCATAAGGATAAAGGACGCAAGAGAGCATAATCTTAAGGGAATAGATGTTGATATTCCAAGAGACAAGCTTGTTGTGCTTACAGGACTTTCAGGTTCAGGAAAGTCGAGCCTTGCATTTGATACAATATATGCGGAAGGTCAGAGAAGATATATGGAATCGCTGTCTTCATATGCAAGGCAATTCTTAGGACAGATGGAAAAACCTGATGTTGACAGTATCGAAGGACTTTCGCCGGCTATATCTATAGACCAGAAGTCAACTAACAGGAATCCGCGTTCTACAGTAGGAACTGTTACAGAGATCTATGATTATTTCCGACTTCTCTATGCAAGAATCGGTATTCCGCATTGTCCAAAATGTGGACGTGAAATCAACAAACAGACGGTTGACCAGATGGTTGATGTTATTATGGCGCTTCCTGAAAGAACAAAGATTCAGATTCTTGCGCCTGTTGTCCGTGGACGAAAGGGCGAGCATGTAAAGCTTTTTGAACAGGCAAAGAAGAGCGGATTTGTGCGTGTTATTGCTGATGGAAGCATGTACGAGCTTACAGACGAGATTAAGCTTGATAAGAATAAGAAGCATAATATTGAGATTGTTGTAGACAGACTTTCTGTAAGAGACGGAATTCAGAAACGACTTACAGATTCTATCGAGACAGCACTTAAGCTTGCTGAAGGTCTTATGACTGTAGATGTTATTGATGGAGAGACACTTAATTTCAGCCAGAGTTTTTCGTGCCCTGACTGCGGTATAAGTATTGATGAGGTTGAGCCGAGAAGCTTTTCGTTCAACAATCCATTTGGCGCATGCCCAGACTGCTTCGGACTTGGTTATACTATGAAGTTTGACGCAGAGCTGCTTATACCTGATGAGAGTCTTAGCATTGATGAAGGTGCTATTGTTGGAACAGGATGGCAGTCATCAAAGGATGAAGGAAGCTTCACCAGGGCAGTTCTTGATGCACTTGCTGGGGAATATGGATTTTCATTAAAGACACCATTCAAGGATTACCCTGATGATATTAAGGATATTATTATCAATGGTACTAAGGGACATTCAGTAAAGGTTAAGTATAAAGGACAGCGAGGAGAAGGCGTGTATGACATTGCATTTGAAGGGCTTATCAGGAACATGGAGAAGCGGTACAGAGAGACATATTCTGATACCGCAAAGCAGCAATATGAAGAGTTTATGAGAATAAGACCTTGTTCAGCCTGCCATGGACAGAGACTTAAGCAATCTTCACTTGCAGTTACTATTGCAGACAAGAATATATATGAGATTACAAATATGTCTATTATAAAGCTACAGGATTTTCTTGAAAATATGGAGCTTTCAGAGAGGCAGTTGTTTATCGGTGCGGAGATTCTTAAGGAAATCAAGGCGCGAATTAAGTTTCTTGTAGATGTAGGACTTGATTATCTGGCACTTTCGCGTGCAACAGGAACTCTGTCTGGCGGTGAAGCACAGAGAATCAGGCTTGCAACACAGATTGGTTCAGGACTTGTTGGAGTTGCTTATATTCTTGATGAGCCAAGCATCGGACTTCATCAGAGGGACAATGACAAGCTGCTTGGTACTCTGACACATTTGCGCGACCTCGGTAATTCGGTTATTGTTGTGGAACATGACAAGGATACTATGTTTGCAGCCGATTATATTGTTGATATCGGACCGGGTGCTGGAAGAAATGGTGGAGAAGTTGTCGCAACAGGAAATGCTGCGGATATTATGGCTTGTAAGGATTCTCTTACAGGTGCATATCTGTCAGGAAGAATCAAGATACCTGTACCGGCAGAGCGCAGAAAGCCTATGGGATGGATTAAGGTAAGAGGTGCAAGAGAGAACAATCTTAAGAATATTGATGTTGATATTCCGCTTGGAGTTGTCACATGTGTAACAGGTGTATCAGGTTCAGGCAAGAGTTCGCTTGTTAATGAGATTCTTTACAAGCATCTTGCAAAGTCTCTTAACAGGGCTAGATGTATTGCGGGCGACCATGATGGAATCGACGGAATAGAGCAGCTTGATAAGGTTATTAATATAGATCAGTCACCAATTGGACGAACACCAAGGTCTAATCCGGCAACCTATACAGGTGTATTTGATATGATAAGAGACCTTTTTGCAACGACGAAGGATGCCAAGGAGCGTGGATATAGCAAGGGCAGATTCAGCTTTAATGTCAAAGGTGGAAGGTGTGAAGCCTGCTCCGGTGATGGTATTATCAAGATAGAAATGCATTTCCTCCCGGATGTTTATGTGCCTTGTGAGGTCTGTGAGGGCAAGCGTTACAACAGAGAAACTCTTGAGGTTAAGTATAAGGATAAGAGTATATATGATGTACTTGATATGACTATTGAGGATGCAGTTGATTTCTTCGAAAATGTGCCAAGTATCAGAAGAAAGATTGAGACGCTCAACGAGGTTGGCTTATCTTATGTCAAGCTCGGACAGCCATCAACAGAGCTTTCAGGTGGTGAAGCGCAGCGAATCAAGCTTGCAACAGAGCTTTCACGAAGAAGTACAGGAAAGACTATATATATTCTTGATGAGCCTACAACTGGTCTGCATTTTGCTGATGTCCACAAGCTTGTCAATATTCTTCACAAGCTTGCAGAGGGTGGCAATACTGTAGTTGTTATTGAACATAATCTTGATGTTATTAAGACAGCAGATTATATTATTGATATGGGACCAGAGGGCGGCGACCGCGGCGGAACTGTTATCGCCAAGGGAACGCCTGAGGAGATTATTAAGGTTAAGAAGTCTTATACCGGACAGTATGTTAAGAAGTATTTGGAAGAGAAGTAAGATACGGAAATGAAAGAATGGGTATCAAAAGAACGGGTATCGCCGGGAAGTGTATGAAGCTGAGGTATCAGAAAAGTGAAGGAACGGGTATCTGAGGAGTGTATGCAAGGGATGTCAGTTTGATATTTCGGGGAGTTGAATGGAGGCAGTTATGATAAAAGGGATTATCTTTGATATGGACGGTGTTATGATTGATACGGAAAATCAGTCTAATCTTGGCTGGCTGTGGGCAGCTTCCCAGAAAAATGTTGAAATGCCGTTATGGCTTATCGACAGTTTTAAAGGTGCACCGGCAAAGCTTAGCCAGAGTTTTTTTGATGATTATTATCATGGAGAGCAGGATTACTGGGAAATGCGTACAATGCGTACAGACCATGTCTACAAAATCAGGGAGACAGAGGAGGTTCCCGTTAAGCAGGGGCTTCATATGCTGCTTGATTATATTAAGGATAACGGACTCAAATGTGCTGTTGCAACTTCAACTCAGAAATCGAGTGCTGAAAAGAGTCTTCACAGAATAGGAGCATGGGATTATCTTTCTGGTGTTGTATATGGTGATGAGGTTGAGCATGGAAAGCCTGAACCTGACATATTTCTTCGGGCAGCAGGTTTTATTGGCTGTGAACCGCCAGAATGTGTAGTTATTGAGGACAGCATTAATGGCATTAAGGCAGGACATGCAGCAGGCATGAAGGTAATTCATATCCCGGATACTATTGAGATTAACGATGATATCCGAAGCCTGACTTCAGTTGTGTGCCATTCTTTATCTGATGTGCCTGATATTATAGACACATGGAATGAGGGAAAGGTTGTTGATGTTGAAGACTATTATGAAAATGCTAAGATAAACCGTGTGTATGTTGACAGAGTGCATGTTAAGAAAGCATTTGCAGAATACACAGCAGCTTATAATGTAGATGATCCTAAGATTAAATTGAAAATCGACCACACTTACAGAGTTGCAGCTTTGTGTGAAAGAATTGCCAAAGCAGCGGGGATGTGTGCATATGATGTTGAACTTGCATGGCTTTCGGGAATGCTTCATGATGTTGGAAGATTTGAACAGATAAAGCGTTATAACACATTTTCAGATGCGGATTCTGTCAACCATGCAAAATTTGGTGCAGACCTGTTATTCAAAGATGGGCTTATCAGTACTTTTCTTAAAGGTATGGTCAAATGTACAGGTTACAATCCGGGAGCATTAGAGGACAGATATGGTTCTGATGGAGTATTTCTATATGACAGATTGAATAAATCAGACATGGAAATGCTTGAACTTGCAATAAGATGTCATAATATGTATAGGATTCCGCAAGGACTTAATCACCGTGAGCAGATGTTCTGCAATGTGCTTCGTGACGCTGATAAGGTTGATATATTTAAGGTTAATATTGATACCCCACTTGAAGAAATATACAACACTACAACTGAGGAACTCATGAAGAGTGATATTACAGATGAGGTGTTAGAAGCATTTGACGAGGAACACTGCATACTCAAGGCAATCAGGTGTACGCCGGTGGATACTGTTATAGGTCATGTATCACTTGCTTATGAGCTTGTGTATGACGAAAGTGTGCGTATTACCGTGGAACAGGGCTATCTTGCAAAGCTGATGGATTTTCATTCTGATAATCAGGAAACCAACAGAAAGATGGCAAAAGTCAGAGACAAGATGAATTCTTATGTGAAGAAGAGAATTGATTTTTATTTTCCTCTTGGCAGGCATCACCTCCTTTGCTAAAATTAAATCAGATTGGAACTGCTTCATGCAGCTCAGCTTCTATATCTTCTGTCTTTGTTAGTTGCCGACCAAAGCTGGCTAACAATTCAGAAGATATATTTTTTGCAATTTTCTGATTTCATTCTTTTTCAGGTAGAAATACTCGTAGAGTTGCTTTATAAAGTCGGCTATCTGTTCCATTAAATAATGATTCTTTTGTGCCTGTTCGTTCCAACTGCAGGCGTGCTCTATATTTCCTTCAACTTTCTCTTTTTCCGGAAGTGCACGATATTCGCTTGCTATGGATGATGCACATCCTTCTTTATATCGAATGATATATTCCCATCCGTAGTCCATGCATATCTGTAAAACCCGCTGGCTGACATACAATCCATCTGCCATTATGATGATTGGAAATCTTGGAAATCTCTTCTTTATCCTTTCAGCAAGTCTTACAAAAGCTTTGCTTTCACAATCCTGTTTTACTTTTTCTTCACCCTGATTGATATATTCTCCGGAGTTTTGTATTGTCTCTGATGCCATGCTGCATACCAGATTATTCCCCAAATAGAGTTTTGCTTCCAGCATACTTCTATGATATTTTGTTAATTCATTGCTCTTTCCACGGTTGTAACAGCGACTCAGATAATAGTCATTCTTTTTTCGATATCCCTCGTCCAGTTCTTCTGGGTGCACTCTTTCCAAAAATTCATTGATGGTAACTTCATGCGGCAGGTAATCTTTCTTTGTATCTCCTCCAAAAGTATATTGATTTCCCCCAATCTGTTCATCATTGAATTCTGTTGCATTCAACAACTGGGATTTGTTCCAACTTTTTTCTTGCACGTTCTTGCTCTCTGTTCATTTTTCTTCCTCTGCGATAAGGTTTTTCTTTAATTTTACCTTATCGCAGAGAAAATAGCCTTGAGTTTTGCGAATTTAGTGCGAATTTTTTTACTTTTCAACACTGGAATATGAAAGTTATCAAGACAGGGATAAGAGCTGGAGAAGAAGATTTGAGGGCTACAAATATTCACATCATATGAAGATAGAATTTATGGAAAATATATGGGATTGTGTTTGTTGAAGAGTGCTAAACAGTGGTATAATCAAGTTATTGAACAGATGTGATTATTGGTGATTTGATTAAGTAGAATACAGGAGGCTTATATCATGGAACGAGTATTAAAATTTTTAAAGGAAGCAGAAACATATTATTTAGCAACTGTAGAAGGTGAACAGCCAAGAGTCAGACCTTTTGGAACAGCTCATATTTTTGAAGGAAAATTGTACATTCAGACCGGCAAGGTAAAGGATGTATCAAAGCAGCTTCATGCGAATCCAAAGGCGGAGATATGTGCTTTCAAGAATTGTGAATGGCTTCGTGTAGCAGGAGAGCTTATTGAAGATGACAGAAGAGAAGCCAGACAGTCTATGCTTGATGCCTATCCATCATTACAGAAGATGTATTCGGCAGATGATGGAAACACAGAGGTATTCTATTTCAAGAATGCTACAGCAACATTTTCCTCATTTATACATGAACCGGAAGTTGTGAAATTCTAATGACAAAAGAAGAGTGGTATGCCCAGCTATTTGAAAGGTTGGGCAATTCTAAATTTCGAAGCAGTTTTCATTTGAGGCAAAAGGACATTGATTACATAAATGAAAAAGGCTTTGAGGTCATTAGACAACATGCAAAGGATTTCATAGCAAAGCGGGAAGCTCCGGCATATATTGCTAACGATGGTAAGCAGACACCGATGCGAGGACACCCGGTATTTATTGCTCAACATGCAACTGCAACCAGATAACAAAGAATCTTAACACAGACTGGACAGCCCAGCGGATGATTGGTTATCTGTCACATTATAAGAAGCTGCCGTTGGAGGAAATCGTGGATGAGATGCTTGCGATACTTAGCGACCGCAATCGTATTATACAAAAGCATGAGCTGGAAGAGAGCAATGCCAGATGGAATGAATATTTGAACAGGTAAGAGGATACTGAAATTATGGCAAAGAGCAAAAAGACAAAAGTTCACAAGATGATAGATGGGCAATTATTGCAGATGAACAAGACATTTAGCAATCTTAAGATGAAGCAGAAGGACAAGATTACTGGCTGGGTTTATGATGAATATAAAAGGTATGTGACAGAAAACGATAGGATTCCTAATTCTGATGCAGATGAAGAAATAGTAGGCGTAGTACTTGAGAAGATAAATGATGCTCAGATATGGATTCCGGCAGACGAAATCTATGGTTATTACCATAGAAAGAAGCCACAGCTTCAAAAGAGGCTGGAGAATGAGAAAGTTGTTAAATTCAAGACAAAGGTAGTTGAGTGGTTTGCAGCTGATGAGAGCCATAACCTTGTATATACATTTCATAATGAGAAGCAGAACAAGGATGTTTATATGGTAGCACTCAGAGATAATGGAAAACTGATAGGCTATTACGAGAAACATGAGTACCGTAACATGGAAACAATGAAGCCATATGACTTGTGGTAGATGGAGAGAGCAGATGTATTAGATAAAAACAGTTAAACAGTAGATATAAAGGATGTGGAGCATATGGGATTCTTATTTGTGGCTCTGGGTGGAGCAATAGGAGCGATGGCAAGATATGCGATAAGCCTTATACCGGTAAAAGGTGGATTTCCATTTCTGACATTGTTTACGAATATTATTGGAGCAATCCTGATAGGATTTGTTGTGGGTATTGCCAATAGCAAAGATGGCATGTCTGAAAATATGGTATTGTTTTGGAAAACTGGGATTTGCGGTGGCTTTACCACTTTTTCGACGTTTTCATTGGAAGCATATAATCTGTTGGACAATAAGCAGTATGCGGCAGGCGGACTATATGTAGTGTTAAGCTGTCTGGGCTGCATGTTGGGAGTATTTTGCGGAAAGAAATTATCGGCGTTTATCAGATAATATGGGACAAAGGGGTATGCATATTCCATTAAGGATAAAAAACAAGAAGGTGACAATACAATGGATCAGGTTTATTTAAAGAAGAATATAAGGAAAGATAAAATATATGAAAAGCATCCCAATATGATATTTGGAATGATAATAGGAATATTTTCGGTATTATTTGTCGCATCACTAATAGTAGCAGACTGGCTTCCCATGTGGTTATTTTGGCTGATATGGATTGTGATATTTGGTCTGCTTATCTATTGGATAATTAAGAAAAACGAAAATGCAAATCTGACCAAGTCGTCGGCATTTATTAAACGCAATGGATTTCTTTATTATATCAGACTTGGATATTCATTAGACGGTGACATACCGGTGAATGCGATGGATATGGTTATAATGGGTACAAAGGATGCAATTAATTCAGCTAGGGCAGAAGAAAATATGATGAAAACAACTCTGATACAGGGAATGAGAGATGAACCATCAACTTTTTCCAATTACTTAACGGAGATACTTTCAATGAATGGACATTTGCCACAATATGTAGTTT